>NZ_JAEMNX010000021.1 GCF_016463975.1 Marinomonas transparens
ATGACTAAAAAGGCTTGATTAGAAAGATGGTATCTCCCCTTCAAAGACACAAGGGGAGGGAAAAAAGCCCAGATTTTCAGGGCCAAAGCTCTGAGGTCTTACCGACTTTCGACCCAGACAAACGGCGTTCGACGCACTTTTCAATACAAGAAAGTGATTGCGCGACCTTATGGTGTTTCCGAGCCTCTATAACAACTGACTTCCCGCAACAAAGAAATCACATCAACACCTTACGTAAAACATCGTTGTGCTAAAAATCATGTTAAACAAAGCCAATGACACGTTTTGGGCTGAAAGTCCGACAAAAGATTTTTTGGTTACTTTTTTATCGATTGAAAAAAGTTACCCGCTCAGCAGAGCGGAATAAAAGCTGACGAATACAAAGCGTTAGAATGGAAACTAGAGAAGAGAATAACCCCATCCTCCGCCTTCCCCTTACTCTTTAATTCAGGTAACAAAGACAAGGGGAAGGGACAAAGCCCACGCCCAGCAGGGCGGAATAAAATTCATGTCTCAAAGCATTTAAATGGAACACAAAAAAACAAAACAAAGTTTTGAAAGCTTTTACAAAAGCGCCCTATTCCCCGATGTGCCAGCCATTCGTAAGCGGATAACGACGATCTCGTCCAAAGCCTCGTGCCGTAACACGCACGCCAGTCGGCGCTTGGCGACGTTTGTATTCGTTAACATCGACTAAACGAAGTACTCGATAAACCGTGTCGCGGTCAAATTGGTGGGTGGCGAGTATGGCTTCGGCACTCAGGTCTTGTTCGATATACATGTGCAGGATCTGATCAAGAATGTCGTAGCTCGGTAAGGAGTCTTCGTCTTTTTGATCGGGTGCCAGTTCGGCGGAAGGTGGACGAGTAATAACACGTTCAGGGATAACGTAACCTAGAGTGTTGCGGTATCGGCACAGTTTGAAAACGAGGGTTTTAAAGACGTCTTTCAATACTGAATAGCCCCCCACCATGTCGCCGTAGAGGGTTGCGTAACCCACGGCCATTTCGCTCTTGTTACCGGTCGTCAGCACCATCAGGCCTTTTTTGTTAGAAATCGCCATTAGGGCAACGCCACGGGTACGGGCTTGTAAGTTTTCTTCTGTGGTGTCTTTGGCGTAGCCTTCAAATTCTGGGGCGAGTACGTCGGTAAAAGCACCGACCATAGATTCTATCGGTAATACGCTGTATTTCACGCCGAGCAAGTTCGCTTCTTCTTCCGCATCGTGCAGGCTAATGGAAGAGGTGTAGGTGTAGGGCATCATCACCGCTTGCACGCGGTCTGCGCCAATGGCATCGACCGCCACAGCAAGAGACAAAGCGGAATCTATGCCGCCACTCAGGCCCAGTACTATGCCTTTAAAACGGTTCTTTTCGATGTAGTCGCGCAGGCCAAGTACCATGGCTTGGTAAACGCTGGCTTCCACACCCAACGCCGGAGCAATGGCACCAGCAACCGGTTCTACTTTGTTCGCTTGGCTTTCATCTACGATCATGTCGACGCAATATAGGTCGGCTTCAAACCAAGGGGCTTGGCTGACTTTTTCGCCTTTGGCGTTAACGACGAAAGAGCCACCTTCATATACCAACTCGTCTTGAGCGCCCATGTAATTTACATAGACAATGGGTAAGCTGACTTCAGTAGCGCGTTTATGCAATAAGGCTTCACGCTCGCCCATTTTTTCGATGTGGTAAGGGGAAGCATTGAGGTTCAAGATTAATTCCGCCCCGGCGGCTTTCGCTTGCTCGCTGGGTTCTGAGTGCCAAATATCTTCACAAATACTTAAACCCACTTTGGTACCTTTGATATCGACAATGCAGGCGTCTCGACCTTCGCTAAAATAACGTTTGTCATCAAATACCAAAAAGTTCGGCAGTTTCTGTTTAGCGTATTCGCCTAATATCTTGCCTTGATAAATTACCCCCGCACAGTTGAACAATTCACCATCAATGCGGCGCGGGTAACCTAGCACCACGTGAATGTCTTTTATTTCGGCAAGAATACGTGCCAACGCGGATTCAATGCGCTGGTCTAAACTAGGGCGTAATAACAGATCTTCTGGAGGATAACCTGTGAGGGTCAATTCAGGAAAAACAATCACATCTGCGCGTTCTTCATCACGGGCTTTATGGGCCGCATCGATCACAGCTTGGGTGTTTTTTGTTATGTCGCCAACTAGCATATCTAGTTGCGCCATTGCTAATCTCAATGTCATACAGTTGCTATCTCGTTAACTCTGTTAGAATATGCCGTTATTGTCTGGAATTACCCTACATAGGTAAAGTATATGATCGTCCGTTTGATCGTTTTTATTGCTATTTTCTTTATTGGCTGGTGGTTATACCGCCAATTTCTCGCTTTCAAGAAGGCAAAAAAGCCTATTGAAGATAAAAAAGCAGATTCCTCTGCGAAAAGTGATGCCCAAGAAACCATGGTGCGTTGTGAAGAATGCCAAACGCTGACCCCTCGCTCACACGCTATTCACGACCAAGATGCTCGCCCTTTTTGCAGTGCTGAGCATTTAAAAGCCTTTAATCAGAAAAACTAACCCAACCATTACTCAGCAGCGTACTGTCTCGCCACCACCAGCATTGATACTGATGCTGGTTGTCGGTAGCACAAAGCCGATATGACACTTCGCTTTGACGATTAGGGTCATAATTTTCAGCGCCTTCGCCATTGAGCGTATATCGATGCCATTGATAACGCATCACTTGTGAACCGCGCTGCCACGCTTTTTCTTGGTGACCTTGCTGTGCTGCTAATGGACAAAAGCCCATACATTCGCTGTCTATTGCTGTCGTAAAATTAGGCGATTCAACAAACGCCAGTTCAAAGTCCCGCTGAAACTGGTTTTCCTCTTCAATATTCTTTAATTGTCCCAGCCACTTATAAGAGACAAGTTGGCTTTTCTGATACGTCATCGACAACGCTGAAACACCCAATAATAGGGCTATGATAGGCAAGGAGATCCAACCTCGATTCATAACGACTTGCCCTTAAGCACAATAATGTGGTTACCGACGCCTTGACAAGGCGCTTGGTAGTGCCATGTGTCACCACGCATCGAGCGATATTCTCGGTTTCGTTGAGGCGCCTGTTTAGCATTTGGATTAATGGCGCAATCGCTCAATTCATAAAGGTATTCCACCCATAAACCACGTAAGGTTTGCAGACTAAAATCCCCATAACGGCTATCAATTGCATCCACCAAGCCGTCCTTGTCGTTATCCAATAAAGGGAAGATAGATAAACGCTCTAAACCAGCCCATAGCTCCAACGAATTGCCACTGCCTTCCGGTGTGCGCCACAGGGCATTTTGACCATTCTTTCCTTCTCCAAGGTACCAATAAAAAGCGTCTTCACTGGCTAAAATACCACTTTGACCCAGCGCGGCTTCGTCCATCAGTTCAATTTTTGTTCTGCTAGACGAAACACTAAGGACCTGTCCTTGATAACGTGCATCACAACTAGAAAAGCTCACCCTATTACCCGCTTTCCAATGACAGCTCAATCCAGTTTCTAATGGGTTCGTCGTAATAGTTACACTGGTTCGGCAAAGGCCATAATCACTGCCTTTCAGCCAATCCGACTGAGCAGAGAGTGGTCGTTTAGAAAGGCGGCTAGGAACCGAATGACCCGATTGGATCGTCAAAAAGAGGGTTTCATCATCACAACAGTTGGCAGGCACAAGACGCGACCACTGGGAACGAAAATGTTCTTCAATGGCATTTTTTACCTTGTGCTGTTCTAAATAGGTTTGTGCTAACTGATAACGCTCATGCAAACGTGCTGTCGCCGTTACCACAAAGGGCAAGATCAAAGACAACAGCAGAATGGCCACCAACAATTCTAATAACAGGCTGCCACGTAAAAGTGGTAATGAGTATGTCATCAGCGGCTTACCTATCAATCAGGTTCGTACCAGCACCTTGTGCCGCATTAAACCATTTAATCAGGTCATCACCCGTACATAACTGGCAACTTGGGTAATCCGCTTTATTGGTTGTATTATCGCCATTCAACCCGTTATCGGACCCAGTTAAGCTTTTCATTTGTGCTTGTTTATATTGGCTTTCTCGGTATTGGCGCTGCTGCTCAGCCACTTGTATGGATTGCCATTGGTTTGCGCTCTGCCGTTGCGCCAAATGCAAAACCACCGCCAAAAGAGCCAAACAGAGAACCATTTCCACCATGATCCAACCCGTTTGCGACTTTTGCGTTAGGAGAGAGAATGAAGCATGCGAGGTCATAGGCAATCCTCCCCCTCTTGGCGTCTCGTATCTGCAATATAAAAACGCCCACTTTGATTGAGAACTAAGCTTCCTTGCCATCGACCTAAACAGAACAGAAAAGTACCATTTTGATAGCCAGACAAACCGTTAGGTTGATATTCGATTTGCTTTTTATTGGCAGGAAAACCACGCCAGCTGACTTGCAGAGGGGCTTCAAAGGTAATTTGACGATATTCTTTTTCTTCGCCCAAATCGCGGCTCGCTTGGTAAAGACGAAGGCCAGAAGACCAATTACCAGAACAGTTATCACCACCACAAACAAAGCTCTCTTCACCACTGGCAACCGCCAGTTGTCGTGCTTGTAGCAAAGCTTCAGACAGGGCTTTGATATCCGCTGTGAGGGATTTTTTATCTTTACTATCTTGGCTCACAGTCAGTAATTGGGACGAGCCAACATAGGCAAGAATGCTCAGGATGGCTAATACACAGATTAGCTCAAGCAGAGAGAAACCAGATTGATGGTCCATGGAACACCTCCTTGTTTCGTTTTATGGAGTAGACTTCCTGTCCGCTCCTCTTTTTATGACAACACCTTCTTATGCTGTAAATAATCCGCTTTTATGAAACCACTTATTAATGTGGTTGGCAATTTGCCTTGGCTTTTGAAACGGCAAAGAGTGATCGCAAGCGCTCATGGTTTTATGATGCCAGTTTTCGTATTGCTGGCTGAGCAAGTCATAATGCTGCCTTAGCCCTTCGTGGCTTAATTCGCCAGACAATAAAAACACCTCGTCGGAGGCTTCGATCATAGATTGTCGTAAATCCGGTTGCTCGGCCATCACTTCCACATGATCCGTCACCGCATCCAGCGCATAGGCAAACCCAAAAGGACGATGGGCAAGACGTGACTGGGTGGTGGCTTCTGCCACCGGATGCTTGCGTCGATTCGGTGAAACGCCGTCCATAAAGCAAGCAACGCCCAGCTCAACATCACCGGTATCACGAATTAACTTGGAAGCATGGCGATATTTCAGTCGCACTTCCATCAGGGTAGATAGCTCTTCCCTGTCCAAAGAAGCTGGCTCTAGTAATGCCATTTTAACTTTTTCCTTGCCTTGCTGGTTACGTCGATAATTCAAGTTAAGCGCCACCAGCCCGCCTAAGGAATAAGCCACCAGATCAAAATCCAGCCAGTTAAGATGTTCCAGTAAGGCTTCTACTTCAGCGGTCAATTCATTAATAGAGACGGCAGCCTCTTCACCATGATGATGAAACGAGTCTCCCATGCCTTTTAGATCTGGGACCAGCATCCAACGCCACTGGGTAAAATATTCCAACATAGGTGAATAGGTGATTTCTCCTGCCACTCCGGCCCCATGGAGGAGCAAACAAGACGCATCCGTTTGAGCGTTCGGGTTTTCATAAAGACGATAGGCAAGGCGCGCACTCGGTAAAGATAGAAAAAAAACGTCTGACACTGGTAAATATCCTGTGAGAAAGCCAATGAAGAGAATACAATAATCGGCTTTATTTCGCCGCTTTAAATGTTACTAGGTATTTATACAACATGTCAGACATCAAACTGATAGACCTTCCTTATCAGACGTCATTATTGTCTTTTTTTTCAGCGCTACGCAGTTTGCCTTACCCAGCCTTGCTGGATAGTAACCACGAGCATTTTTCCGATACTCGCTACGATATTTTAGTAGCCAACCCTGTGGCTCGTATTCACCCAAAGCAAAATAACACGCTCATTCATTGGCGTAATGCACCGCTTTACCAACTGCCTGAATCCGCCACAAACGGCGATAACCCTATGGCCTTACTCAATGAATTAATGAGTTTGATTACACAGGAAGAATGGGCGAAAAACGCACCGAAGGACTTGCCTTTTACAGGTGGTTTATTGGGGTATTACGGCTATGAAGGTGGCCATTTTGTCGAAGAGCTCCCCGATACGGTGGAACACGATATACGCTTGGATACGTTAAATGTCGGGCTTTATGCTTGGGCTGTTATCAGTTGCCATCAAGATAAAACGACCCAATTGGTGATCACCCCTTGGTGCACACCAGCGGAAGAAGACGACATCATTAAACGTCTATCTCATCCCCCCTCGAATGCACACAAAGCAACCAACGGTTTCACTCTACTCAGCACGTTTTCTTCTAATATGAGCGCCAATGAATACGCTGCTAAATTTACTCAAGTACAAGACTATATTCAGTCTGGGGACTGTTATCAGGTTAATCTCGCCCAGCGCTTTTCCAGTCAATATCAAGGGGATACCTTTGTTGCGTATCAAGCTTTACGAAAAGTGTGCCCGACGCCGTTTTCTGCTTACCTAGAGCTAACAGATGATCAAAGCCTGCTTAGCCATTCACCAGAACGCTTTCTATTGTGTGATCAGGGGCGTGTGGAATCCAAACCCATCAAAGGCACCATTGGTCGGGGCAACACCCCAGCAGAAGACAAAGCCAATGCAGACTGGCTACTCGCTTCCCCCAAGGATCGTGCAGAAAACCTAATGATTGTTGATTTGCTGCGTAATGACTTAGGCAAAACCTGTCTGACCGGCAGTATTAATGTCCCTTCTTTATTTGCCTTGGAAAGCTATGCTAATGTCCATCATCTGGTTTCGACGGTGGAAGGTCGGATTGATCAAGCAGATCAAGCCATTCGTGTTTTTCACTCCAGCTTTCCCGGTGGCTCGATTACTGGTGCCCCTAAAATACGCGCTATGCAGATTATTGATGAATTAGAACCCCATGAACGGTCAGCGTATTGCGGTTCTATTGCGTATTTCAGTACGAATGGACAAATGGACTCCAGTATCACTATTCGTACCTTGGTAGCGGACCAAGGTAATCTACATTGTTGGGCTGGCGGTGGTTTGGTTGCTGACTCAAAATGTGAGGAAGAATACCAAGAAACCTTTACCAAAGTGGGTAAACTGACCCATACTCTAGAACAGGACTTTATGAAGTAGACCTTACCATGCCGGATATAGCGCAATTTTTAAACGCCCCTCCTATTAACATCAGCTTAGATGAGATTCGCGCAGCCCTAGACAAAACACCCTACGACAAACCCATTCATAATCCTGACGAAGAAATGTTCCCCAGTGGTTATGATCTGGAATACCGCTCCGCCGCCGTACTTATCCCTATTTGGCATGAACCAAAGGACGGTGAGCTGTATGTACTCCTGACGCAACGGGCCTTGCACATGCGTAATCACCCAGGGCAAATCGCTTTTCCCGGCGGTAAGCACGACCCAGACGACGCTAGTATTCAATACACAGCCTTGCGTGAAACCCTCGAAGAAGTCGGCCTCGCTCCAGATTGCTTTGATCTATTAGGGGAACTGGGTGAATATTGCACGATTTCAGGGTTTTGCATTAAACCCATCATTGCTGAAATGACCCGTAGGAGCGAGCTTAGTCTATGTGAGGAAGAAGTAAAATCGGTACATTGGGTGCCCCTTAAACATCTACTTGACCCACGCAACTATCGCTTTAAAGAGACAAAATTAAACAAAGCCACCCGTGGCTATTTTGAGGTGGAGTACCAAGACATTCGTATTTGGGGCGTGACGGCAGGTATTTTGTTTGGCCTTTACCAAACCCTCGCCAAACATATCCGCTAGGTCCTTTCATAAAACCCAAGCTCTTGGCTATAAGGTTAGCGTTGTTTCGTATTTTCCTTCATTCTCACAACTTGCTATGGTACAGCCAACGTAACTTAGAACAGGCTGAATAACCTTATGTCTGCATTTGATCTAACGTCTTTTATTGCCAACAATAAACCAGACGAAGCCCAAAAAATCATCCATAACGCCATGAAAGCATTCGATAATATCGCTATTTCTTTTAGTGGTGCGGAAGACGTTATCCTCATTGATATGGCTGTAAAAGCCAAGAAAGACGTGCACGTCTTCTCCCTAGATACTGGTCGTTTACACCCAGAGACTTATCGTTTCATGGAGCAAGTGCGTAAGCACTATAAAATAGACATTGATATTTTATCGCCACACCGTGAAACACTGGAAAACTTCACCAAAGAAAAAGGCTTATTCAGTTTTTTCGAGGACGGCCATAAAGAATGCTGCGGCGTTCGTAAAGTACAACCCCTTAAGCGCAAACTCGCCACGCTCGATGCCTGGATTACGGGACAGCGTAAGGACCAAAGCCCCGGCACTCGTAATGTGCTTGAGTTTGCAGAAAAAGACAGTGCCTTTAGCACAGATGAGAAAGACCTTTTCAAGTTCAACCCACTGGCAAACTGGTCTTCTGAAGACGTGTGGAACTACATTAAAATGTTTGATGTGCCCTACAACGAACTGCACGCAAAAGGCTTTACCAGTATTGGTTGTGAACCTTGCACCCGTGCAGTCTTACCGAATCAACATGAGCGTGAAGGTCGTTGGTGGTGGGAAGAGTCTGAACATAAGGAATGTGGGCTACACATTGGCAACCTGATCCCCACTACCCAGCAGTAGAGGCAAACCAAATAACCACTCAAAAACGGCTGATACTGTTATCAGTCGTTTTTATTTATCTGCTGCTTGTTTCATATCCTCATAGTCAGGTTTTTCAACCAAGTTCGCTGACCATGCCACCATAAACGCCTCGTAACAAAGTTCCAATTCTTTGACGTATTTATACAGCACCTTGCCTGCCTCAGTCATTTCTGTAGAACGGCCATGGCGAATCAACAGAGACCCATCAAGCTTCGCTTCCAGCTTTTGAATATGTTGACTCACCGCAGGTTGAGTTAGCCCGAGCAACTTGGCTGTGCGCGTAAAGCTGCCCACTTCCACTAAGGTTTTAAAGGTTAAGAGATGTTGTGTATTTAGCATAAAAATTCCTTATAGTGGCTCCATTATGCCTAAGGCTTTTTTTACAAACATTGACCTATATCGTGTTTTAATGAAAGACTGAGCGATCACAGCCCTAAGTCCAACATAAGTAGATGATGAGCATGACAAACGCGCAATATGAAATGTCACCTTGGCATGAAAGGCAATCTGGCCCTAAAGAATCCCGTATAAACGATTACCGCACCCCTTACCAACGCGATAAAGCACGTATTATCCATAGCGCAGCATTTCGTCGCCTACAGTCAAAAACACAAATCCTTGCCATTCGCCAAAATGATTACAGCCGAACTCGACTCACTCATTCTTTAGAGGTTGCACAAATTGGCAGCGCCATTGTTCATCAACTAAAACATAGCTCCCCAGTCGATGCGCCTTTTCAACCATGGCTAGCAGACGACGCCTTAATCGAAACTGTGTGTCTTAGCCATGACATAGGCCATCCTCCATTTGGCCATGGTGGCGAAATAGCCCTTAACTATATGATGCAAGCCAATGGCGGTTTTGAAGGTAACGCACAATCATTACGTATTTTAGGAAAACGCGGCTCTTATTCTCCTACCTATGGCATGGACGTCACCAGACGCAGCTTATTAGGGATTCTTAAATACCCGGTTTTACACAATGATGTCGTCGCCCCCTACCCAGAAAAACCAAGCAGTTTCCGCCAGTTTAAAGCCGCCAGCTGGGCCCCGCCAAAATGCGTTTACCAAGAGGAAGAAGAATTACTTAATTGGATCCTAGAACCCTTTAGCCCAGCAGATAAAAAAGCCTTACAACAAACCTTGCGTGAAAACGCTGGAAAACATGCGAAAGCGACCCACGCCAGTTTCGATACCAGCATCATGGATCTGGCCGATGACATTGCCTATGGTGTTCATGATTTAGAGGATGCCATCGTACTTGGTATGGTGACCAAAGACATGTGGCTCGAATACCTAGAACCTAAGCTCGCTGCGCTTGCCTCGCCTTATCTGATAGAAAACCTCAACGACATACGCACACAACTCTTTAGCCGCAAAAGTCACCTACGAAAAGAAGCCATTGGCAGCCTAGTCAGCTGGTTTGTGACCTCTTGCTGTGTCGTCGAAAATTCACGTTTCGAACACCCGCTATTACGTTTTCAACTGGGTTTACCTGAAGGTCAGCGTCAGGCATTAAACCTATTAAAACAGTTTGAAATGCAGCACATTATCAAACGCCCCGAGGTACAAATGTTGGTCTATAAAGGTCAGCAAATGCTGTTAGAAATGTTCGAAGCCTATTCCGCTGATCCGAATCGACTTCTACCTAGCGAAATCGCCAGTGAATGGCGCAAAGCAACCGAAGAGAGAAGCGAGGATGGACTGCGTATTATCTGTGACTACATGGCCTCTATGACAGATGACTATGCTAGCCGCATGTACAATAAGTTATTTGTTCCAAGCTTAGGCTCGGTGTTTGAGCCCATGTAGCAATGGGGCTAAATCCCTTCCTATTTAGCGCTCAAGGACAAAAGGTAACGTCTACAAATCAGAAAATCCCTTCCCCTTTCTTCAAGGGGAAGGTTAGGATGGGGTTATCTGTTTGTACTATGCTTAAATCTAATTAGTCCTGTTATCACACAATATGTAATTTACCATTGATATGGACTAACCGTTCCTTTGCTTCTATTGGTATTTCACTGTCCGTATACACTTCAGAAAATTCGTCTAACCCAGCCACTTTAAATAAAGAAAAACTGCCGTATTTACTGCTGTCAGCGATTAAAATACTTTCTTTTGCGCATTTTATCATATCAATTTTCAAGGCCGTTTTTGCCTCTTTAGGTGTGGTGACACCGTATTCGAAACTCCAAAAATTACAACTAATGAAAGCAATATCAGTGTGTATCGAGTGGAGCAGTTTACGAGCATGCTCCCCTACACAAGATTGGCTGGCGTTATCAATTTCGCCACCAAACATAGTTACCTCAATTTGTTTGAATTCACTTAAAAACAGAGCAATTCTTAAATCTGGCGTAATCACTCTCAAAGGAAGATGGGTAATGTTCTTGGCTATCTCCATGGCGGTCGTACCCGCATCTAAAATAATAGAGTTACCCGCTTCTACTCGCTTTGCCACGGCTTGAGCAATTCTCTTTTTTTCCTCTCTAAACAGCGCGTTTTTTTCCTGTACAGAAAGTTGTGTGGCAACAAAATTATTCAGCGCGACACCGCCATGGGTTCTTCTAACCACGCCTTGGTTTTCAAGGTCAATAAGGTCTCTTCGAATCGTCGCAGGGGACACATTCACCGTATTCACCAGCTCTTCCACTGTGGCTAGATTGGTATCCTTCAAGTAATCGACGATTTCTTTATAACGTTGCTGTTTTTTCATTAATTTTGTCGGCCTTGATTAAATAAATGGTCACGAATTCACCCAGAATAGCGTAATAGAAGGGAATATTGTAATAACAACCAAACAACAGAGCAAAGTTGCTAACGGAACTAACGTGGCCAATATGACTTTTTCCACTTGTATGCCGGCGACCTGACTGGCAGCAAACAAGGTGACACCGAGCGGAGGAGTAAACATACCAATGGCTAAGTTGACGACCATCACCACACCGAAGTGAATGGGATCAATGCCATAGATGACAGCAATGGGGGCCAGTATCGGTGCCAACAATAAGATAGAAGCGGATGTTTCGACAAACATACCAATGACTAAAAGCAGTAAATTGACCGCAAAGAAAAACTGCAATTTTGTCGCAAAATTATCTGTCGCAAAAGCCGAAAGTAGCTGAGGTAAATCAGACCGGCTGACCAAAAAGCTAAGTAACGAAGCGGCGGCAATAATCAGCATCACAGAGGACGTGGATATCACTGAGCCTTTCAAAATTTTAGGAATGTCTTTGAAGGTAATTTCCTTATAAACAAACAATCCCAGTATTAAGCCATAAATAACCGCGATGGCAGAAGCTTCTGTGGGAGTGAAAACACCACCGTAAATCCCACCCAAAATCATGGTTGGCATCAATAGGGCAAGCAATGCATCTTTAGAGGAAGACAGTAAACCTTGACGGTCAGTGGCATCGTTTTTGCCATGTCCAGTGAACACACACCACAGCATGACCATGATAATCAGAGCCAGCCCCATCAGCAAACCTGGCCCTATGGCCGCGAGGAAAAGCTTTCCTATAGAAGTATTGGTACTGACTCCATACATAATTAATGGCACGGAAGGCGGTATCACTATGCCTAAGTTCGCAGAGGACGCCTGAATGGCCGTCGCCATCGGTTTTGGATAACCATGCATTATCATAGCGGGGAGTAAAATAGCACCGACAGCATAGGTTGTCGCCACACTTGACCCTGACACAGCGGCAAATATCATACTGGTGATAACGCAGGAAATGGCAAGACCACCTTGAATATTACCGACTAGGGATTTAGCAAATGTAACCAATCGTTTTGATACACCTCCTTGCCCCATTATATTACCGGCCAGAATAAACAGTGGTACTGCCATCAATGGGAAACTGTCGAGGCCAATAAACATACGTTGGGGAATAATAATCAATGGCAGATTACTAAAAAAATAAAGCCCTATCGCTGAGGCAATCACAATGGCGACGGCGATGGGAACTGAGAGTGTAATAAAGGCAATAAGTAGTGACATAATCGCGGTTGGCATGACTAGACCTCTAGGCTTTTAGTAATGATAAGGTCATCAGACTGAGTTTGGTTTTCGACATTCAATAGATGCCACGCCAGTAAGGACGGAATAGTAAGAACAGCACCAATTGGAATACTAATATAAAGCCAGAAAGCCGATATATTGAGCATGGACACATTTTGATTTTTGACCCTTGTTGCAATTTCCCAGCCGTACCATATCAGCACGGCAAGAAAGGCCAGCACAACCAAGGTAACCCCACGCTTTACCCATAACCCTAATGAGTCCGGTAGGATTTCTACAAAAAAACGAATAGTAATCATACTGCCACGGCTGAACACACATCCCATGGAGATATAAACCATCCACACCATCATCAGGCGAGCAGAAATTTCCGACCAAGCCGATGGCGAGCCGAATATAAAGCGCGTAATAACCTGATAAAAAACCAACAGCGCTATCAGTCCGATAAGTACCGCAGAAACATTTAGAGCGGAATTGTTCAGAAACCGGCTAAGTTTCATAATAAATGTTGTCATATTAATGCCCTCAGACTAGGGAGCTAACACTGACCGTGCTAACTCCCCTAACCTTATCTTTTATTATTTCATTGCTTTAATTTCAGCCAGTTTTTCAGTGAAGCCCATTTCGGTCGCCAGTGAATGTCTCACTTCCTCAGTCGCTTTCACAAAGGGAGCGATGTCTACTTTGTGAATAGCCATGCCTCTTTTGGTCAATTCATCAAAGGCTTCGCTTTCGAGCTTGGCTCGTGACTTTCGCATCACATCAGACGCGATATCGGCCGACTCTTGAAACCATTTTTTCTCGTCAGAATTTAACCCCTCCCAATAATTCTGTGACAACGCGATAACAGCAGGACTGTATAGATGCTGGGTCATTGACGCTTGTTTTTGCACCTCATAGAGTTTAGAGGTCACAGCAAGGTTAATGGGGTTCTCTTGACCATCGATCGTGCCTTGCTGAAGTGCTGTAAACACTTCAGTCCATGACATGGGGATAGGAGAAGCACCTAGGGCATTAAAGGTGGCAAGATGAACCCAGTTTTCCATGGTGCGGATTTTCCCTCCTTTTAAATCTTCTGGTTTCAGGATAGGAGAACCATTATACGTAAGCTGGCGGAAGCCATTTTCTCCCCACGCCAAGCCTTTTATCTGATGGTCTGACAGACCGTTTAGAATACCTTTTCCTATGTCACTGTCTAAAACACGATGGGCATGACCATAGCTTTCAAAGACATAGGGGAAATCAAATAGATAAACATCTTTATCAAAATTACCTAAAGGACCGGTGGAAGATATAGTCATCTCAATAATGCCTAATTGCAGACTTTCCACCACTTCTCGCTCTCCTCCCAACGCCCCCGCTGGCTTTAGGTCGACTTCGAACTCATGGTTGCTACGTTTTTCCAGTTCAGATTTAAACGCTAAAGCAGCCGCACCGTATTGAGAGTCCATGGTCTGGGTGAAAGCAAGGTTGATTGTTTTCGCCTCAAGCGCGAGTGGTGAAAGAGCCAGAGTCGCTAACGCTGCACATTGAATGATTTTTGTCTTTATTATATTCATCATAGTTTCCTTTGCATTTTTACTTATTGTTGTTTTAGAGATCTTTATCTGTGCATTAGGTAATGAGTTGGATGCTATGTGCCAACTCATCTTTATTAAAAACTTTTTTCCAATCTGGATAGAGCAGCTTGCCTAGACCATTATCAATGGCTTTATTACAGGCATCCGAGAACTGTCCATCGACTTCATCGAAGATCACCGCGGATAAAATATTCATATGTCCAAGTAGAAAGTCACGAGCACAGTCATAAGGCACACCAGCGGCAACCACTTCATCCATCCCCTGACGCATGGCGGTTAATAAAGTAGCGCAGACGGTTTCAGATAAGCCGGGTTCTAACATGGCCATTTGATGCAGGGTGACACGGTAGGAACTTTTGATTGGGGCATAAATGGTTTTAGCGATATCTTCCCCTAGATCCCATGAAGAATCAGGCCCTTGTAACAAAGTCGACACCACACTCTGCTTGGCATGGAGACCACCAAAATGATCATTCAATGACTCTTCATTAAGCTCTTTGTTAAAAATCACCGGATGACAAGGGTGGGTAACGAAATACACCAAATCATCGCGATCAGGAAGGTGACCAGCAAATGGCGCGGCGGCATCGAGCACAATGAGCATGGTACCCGCCTTTAAATGCTCGCATACTTGTGCGCTAATTTTACCGATCAAGGTATCAGGAACAGCGAGAATAACAGCATCTGATTCTTGCAACGCTGCTGCTTGTTGCTCTGGGCCAATGGCTGTCACACCGAGCTGTTCTTTCAAATTTTTCCGACCAACTTCACTGATCTCAACATGGTTTACTTGGTAACCTGAAGAAAGCAAATTTTTTGATAGGCGCATGCCCATTTTTCCGCCAGCACCAATTAGAGATATTGTTGTCATAACTACTCCATCATTGTTATTTTTGATTATTAGAAAAGAACGCAAGAGCTTGAGCTAACTCTTTATGAGTCAAGGCATAGCTATCTAAGGTCTGATTAGCGAAGCACGCATCCCAAGCTTGTCGAATGGCTTTCACGCCACCTTGAGGTCCCATCGGATGGCCATGAATACCGCCACCGCCGAGATACATAAGTTCTGTCGCTTGATTCGTTCGCCGATAGGTTTCAGGCACCTGCCCTCCCCATTGGCCTGAGCAAAATACAGGTAATGTTTTGGCTAGCTTCCCTAAAGGAGAAATACAAGATTGATAGGCTTCTATAACGGCATCATTATCCTGCCAATATTTGCCATCGATGCCATTAATCTGTAAATGATCAATGCCCAATAGACGCCATATTTTTTGCCAAACGTGAAAACAAATCCCCCAATCGCTGCGTTCATTGAACCCTAAGCCATTGGTATGGGCATGCAAAATCACCCCACTGAATTTATTGATGGTATCGAGTCCACAAATACCAATTTGATTAACATTGATAACCGCCGCATCACCACCTTTGCTCATTAGATAATCATGATTACGCTCTATTTCGCCAATGTCTGAATGGCAAATATTAAAGGCATAAATCACCTTCTTACCGGCTTTCTGCTGCCATTGATCAACGATGGGCATAATGCTGTCGATGCGCTCTTTAACGTGAGAGTAAGGCGGGCTTTGCAACTTTTCATCGTCCTTAATGAAATCAATATCCGCTTCAATAAGTTGGTCCACTAGCTGAGCGCTATCGGATGGTGTTATGCCAATATTGGGTTTTAGGATGCCACCAATAACCGGACCACTCTTAATACCGAGCTTTTGATAGGTTCCTTCTATGCCAAATTTAGGGCCTTTAAAGTGCGTTATAAATTCTGTACTAAATTCTATATCTTCAATAGTCAGGGCTTTAATCTGCTTAATGGAAGAAACACCGCCACAGGCAATAGTAAAAATGGCAGACAAGTCATAACCAGATAGATCAACAGGAAAGGAGATGATGATGATTCCCTGATACTGCTTTATAGCTGGATCAAACACTTCATCAATGCGAACTATGTTGGCCCCAAAGTGACTAAATAATTGCGTTGAAACCTCAGGAATCTTGGTAAAGGTGCCCGTTGTTTGATCATTGCAAATTTTATCTGCCACCAGAGCAAGTGGACTATCACTTTGAATACGATAGGTAACATCAAATCTATCCATGATTATTTACGCCTGTAAGAAGTCGAACGAAAAAATCAGTAGCACCCATTTGCCCACCTTTGAGAGCTATTTCTAGTCCATCGACACTCACATCATTAGAATGGGCACGGCATAAGGGAACACCGGGATAAAGTGGCGCAATAAAAGTCATGGCGTCTAAGCCTAAAGTTTGAATGCAATATCCAGAGGTGTCTCCCCCTGCGACGGCCAGCCTATTGATGGCTTTTTCTTGCACGACCTGTAACGCAACCTGCCCTAAAAACTGCCCTAGAACACGGTCAAAATTGACACATTGACTCGGCAAAAGAGCTTGATCTTCTTTCGGTGAACCAAGTGAGGAATACACCAAAGGCGATCTATTTTTAGCAAGAAGTGCTAAGCAAAAATCAACGACCTCCTTTAAGTAGGATGGACGAAGAGTGGAATCGCAGACCTTTTCAAGATCCAACAAGAAGGGAACAAAACCACGATCAACAGCAAACTGAATTTGATTTGACGTGGTCGGCGAGCAACTGCCTGACAGAGCCAAAAGCTTATCAGTGGCTTGTATCTTAGTCGTGTTTGTTATTTTCGTATCGCTATAGAGCGCATCCTCAAAACCGGAAGACGATACACTGAAATGAACCCCCTTCTGGCTAAAATCCCGAATCAGTTTACCTGCTGCGGAATGGGTCGCTTCATCATAAGAATCAAACACCACCACTTTTTTATCCGCTATGAAACTTTCAAGCTGCGAGCTTGCCCTGCCATTGCTGTACATAGGTAAATCAACAGAGGCACATTCGACACCTCCAAGTTGCTGCATGTGTTTAAGAAGATTCGCTTCATGCATGGGAGTGGCAGGATGGTTTCCCATTACTGGGTGGCGATCAATCCGGTAAGTAGAACCTTCAAAGTCAGCGAACAACTCGCTAAAACAGACATAGCGCTTGATCTTTGGACTACCAACCACAATTGAGGTCCAACTTGGCGAAAGTTCTGCAATACCAATTTGTGTGGCTTTAGCAATATTTCCCTTATGAAGGCCCGAATCAAACGTTGAGCACACTTTATAATGAATATATTTACCGTTAACCGATTTTAGAAATTGATATATTCTAGGAAGGTTTTCAGACATCCACTGAGGGTCTTTACTTCGACTGATCCCTGCAAGACCAATACAGTCATAGTCGGAAAAGCGTTTCAGTTCATCTTCTGTTGGGATACGCATCCATAGCACGGCTTTTTTCCCACATAGACTTAAACTTTCAAGTACGTCAGTTGAGCCAGTGAAGTCGTCACCATAAAACGCGAGTTCTCTGTTTGTTTCCAAAGCCTATCCCTTCTTATTATTTTTTCGGACATTGCTATTTTTGCTACGAAGCAGCAAAAAACTGTCTTCTATACATTGTCAAACAACACCTATCCAAAATAATCAAAAGATTACAAATAATCAACAATAATTTTAAATTCATTTGATTTGTTGCTTTTTATGATTAAATTCAATCATAATGGCGAAAAGTTGATTATGTTGATGAATCAATTTCAGCTATCTATCCCATCTCCCCATGACACAGTAATTGGAAAAGATATGAATAATAAGAAGCCGTTTTGGATAGGAACAAGTTGGAAAATGAATAAAACCCTAGAAGAAGCCATGTCTTTTTCTAAGGCACTTCTGGTGGATGAGCCCAATGCCGATCCACGTATTCAGCGATTTGTTATCCCTCCTTTTCCACTCATTCATCAAGTTAAACAAACTCTCTATGGCTCGGCAGTAAAAGTCGGCGCGCAAAACATGCATTGGGCTGAAAATGGAGCCTGGACCGGAGAAATCTCACCTCTGATGCTAAAAGATGCTCAACTGGATCTGGTCGAACTGGGACACTCAGAAAGAAGAGAGTTTTTCGCTGAAAGCAATGAAACCGTAGGCCGTAAAGTCGCAGCGGCTATTCATCATGGCTTAATTCCGCTGATCTGTATTGGCGAAACCTTAGCAGATAAGGAAAGCGGCAATGCCGCTCACTTCCTTGCAGAGCAAGTCAAAGGGGCCTTGCAATACCTTATTACAGAAGAGCAAAAACAAGCCCCGATACTATTTGCTTACGAACCGATTTGGGCGATCGGCGAGCACGGTATTCCGGCTTCACCGGAGTACGCAAATTTGCGCCAAGGGGAAATTATAGCCCTCACATTTGAACTACTCGGTCAACGGCTTCCCTGTCTTTATGGCGGCTCTGTTAATCAAGACAACTGTGAAAAACTCATTGCCCATAAAAACATAGATGGCCTATTTATTGGCCGATCAGCTTGGGATGTAAATGGCTACATCAGCATTTTAAATAAATGTCTAACCGTCATTAATTCAATTGAACAATAACAAGAGGTGAATTATGAAAATTGCAATCGCAGGAGACAGTGTTGGCGAAGGATTAGCCGCTGCATTGACCGAACATCTAAGTGACAAATTCACGGTAGAAAATGTTTCTAGAACCGAAAAAGGCGCGGATGATTTTTACGCCGACATTGCGGATCGTGTTGCCAATGCCATACTCGATGGAAAATACGACAAAGCCATCTTAATTTGCGGGACTGGTATTGGTGTCTCTATCTCAGCCAGTAAAGTACCTGGTATTCGAGCAGCCCTCACCCATGACACCTATTCAGCCCAACGCGCAGCCCTCTCTAACAATGCCCAGATCATTACCATGGGCGCCCGCGTAATAGGCCCAGAGCTGGCAAAATCCATTGCCGACGCATTTTTACAAGAAGTCTTCGATGAGAATGGCCGTTCAGCGGGAAATGTGAAAGCGATTAATGCCGTGGATGAGAAGTATCACGTTAAAAGCTAGCGCAAAACCTTCTCTTTTTGACCTAAATTGCATTGGGCTCCATTCAAATGCTTTGAACCATGAGTTTTATCTTCCCTAGTAGAAGACGGAGAACTGCCTTTTCGCTTCCTTTATTTTATGAATATAAAAGGTGAAAAGGCATTTATTTCGGCTTTTTAGGAGGTAACCTAGTGACAAAACTTAAACATAAGCCAACCCAATACTGTAGGGTTTCATCTTCTGCTACACCTTCAGCAGAGACATAAATCATGCCCTTCATAGATTTACCAGTAAAATCCATTTTACTCACATGTTCTCGGTTAAGGCATTCTTCATAATTATCTGGGCCGACTCGCCCCATCAATGTATCGCCTACAATTCCACAACACATGTGATCAGAGACCATAAAACACAGGCCACCAAACATTTTCTTTTCTACCACATCATTTCTAGAAGTGAAGCAGCCCCTTACTCTTTCAGCAAGTCCTTCATCAAAAGCCATTACTACAAACCCTCTCGATACATTTTCGCCCAAGCTTGTTTTCTAACACTCACTTAAGAGCCTATTTCCGTATCAATAGCACATTTTATTGTCCAGCAGGCGGCTGCCATAACTCCACCTTATTACCCTCAGGGTCGATAACCCAAGCAAACTTCCCATATTCAGAGTCGTCAATCTTGTCCAAAACGTTACACCCTTCGTCTTTAAGCGCTGCGACCAAGGCGTAAAGATCATCTACACGGTAGTTAATCATGAAAGAGGAATTACTGGGGGCAAATTGATCTCCCTCTTCCGAACCAACCGACCAGATAGTTGTTCCGCCTATGGGCTTACCATCCGAGTCTGTCGAGTTAAATGCCGCCCCTCCCCATTCTTGAACATCGATACCTAGGTGACGCTTGTACCAAGCATGCATTGTAGGAGCATCCTTTGCCTTGAAAAAAATACCACCAATACCAGTAACTCGTTTCATATGGCTCTCCTTTGAATTCGCTTAACTCTGAGTTATTTATTAATTACTAATAACACAACGCTCATTCAAACGCCTTGATTCACCAGCTTTATTCCACTCTGTTGGGCGGTTTTGAACATGCCTATTATGTATGTAGTTTGTCATTTATAGCATCAGCGATGACATTCATTTCACTCATTATTTTTTCTGGTTTGTTGGACTCTGAATACTTAAAAAGAACGTCATCGACTTCAGCCAATAACTTCCTAGCATCTGACATGAGATATTCGCCTGCTTCTGTAAAGTGAATTTCCTTTTGCTTACCAGCCCCCTCTTTTTGATCAAGGTACCCTAAACGGCTGAGCTCCTTCACCGTCTTTGCGACCATTTGCCTTGTCACGTCTAAACTTCGAGCGATTTCCGATCCGTAGTTAACACCACACTCAAGAACACTAAGAAAGGAAAGGTATGATGGCGTGAGCGACGTATAACCTTTTTCAACCAAACGCTGAGCAATGTATTTAGTCATAACATCATTTAATCGAGATGTACTTTGCATGAGCTGCAAGGATTGAGATTCCATCATGGGAACCCCTCTTTTTGTAAACCTAGTTGACATATATTTGCTCGACGATTATGTTTTATGTCAACCAAGTATACATAGAAGAGGCAATTATGTTAAACCTGAAAAATATCATGCGTGCGAACGCAGTCAGCTGTTTAGTCTTTGGAGTTTTGTTTACCCTACAAGCTAATCTAGTGGCCACTTTCTTAGGCGGCGAGTTAGCAGCGCCTCCACTCTATCTATTGATTCTAGGCATTTTATTGGTAGTGAATGGTCTTCATCTCGTTTGGGCTTCAAGGATTCCACTGCCTAAAAAACACCTTATATTGTATTTTTCAGTGGGCGACTGTTTGTGGGTTATCGCCTCTGTGGCATTAATGCTTGCAGAAGTTTGGATTACGACCATCGGCGGAATATTGACAACAAGTGCTGTTGCCATCCTGGTGGGAGTGTTCGGGGTGCTTCAAATGACCAGTAGAAAAGCAATGGGGCACTGTTAGAAACTGACCACATAAAAAGGGCTCTCAAGGTCCATAACCTGAGACCCCTTTTTTAACCATGCCGTTACGACGCAGTAAGAGAAAATATTTTTCCAGGGTTCATAATATTGTTTGGATCAAAAGACTGTTTGATCAAGCGCATATAATCCACACACTCCCCTAGTTCTTCCGTCAACAAAGATTGTTTACCCAATCCGATTCCATGTTCCCCAGTGCAGGTACCATCCATAGCAATGGCATCCGCAGCTAGCCTCGCACAAAAGGCTTTTATCTTGGCGAACTCTTCGGTATTGGTCCGATCAACAGGGATCACGAAATGGAAATTACCATCGCCAACATGGCCCATCAAGGGGCCATAAATACCATCGTCTTCAAGGTATTGTTGGGATTTTTCAATCATCTCAGCCAGCCTTGAAATAGGCACACAAACATCTGTGGCCAAAAGCTCTGCACCCGGTCGCATGGCCATTACCGCCAGAGCCCCATTATGGCGAGCTTCCCAAAGAGCATTGCGATCTTCTTCTAAGGTCTTCCAAATAAAGTCTGCGCTGTCGAATTCTGCACAGATACCGCCAACCGTTTCGGCTTGCTCTTTAACTGATACTTCACTGCCATGGAATTCTAAAAATAAGGTAGGCTTGACCGCATGTGTACTTTTTAAATAGGTGTTTACCGCTTCAATCGTCAGCCCATCCAACAACTCAATACGTGCAATCGGCACACCATACATCAAGGTAGTGATGACGGCGTTAATAGCGGATTCCATATCCGGAAAGGACGCCACCGCAGAAGAAATGGCTTCGGGAATAGGATACAAACGCAATGTAATCTCGGTAATAATGCCAAGCGTCCCTTCTGAGCCAACAAACAAATGGGTTAAATCATAGCCAGCCGAGGATTTACGCGCACGTTGAGCGGTTTTAATCACCCGCCCATCTGCGGTAACCACCGTCAGCGAAACCACATTATCTTCCATGGTACCGTAGCGCACACTGGTTGTGCCGCTGGCCCGAGTTGCTGTCATGCCACCGATTGTCGCATTGGCACCCGGATCAACAGGAAACATTAGTCCCTGATGACGCAGCTCCATATTCAGCTGCTTACGAGTGACGCCCGGCTGCACACTGACATCAAAATCTTCGCTTCTAATCTCAAGGACCTTGTTCATTTCGGTGAAGTTGATACATAGCCCACCTTGAGTTGGAATCACCTGACCTTCCACCGATGAACCCGCCCCAAAAGCCACAATCGGCATTTGGTAAGTTGCACAAATTTTCACCGCCTTTACCACGTCTTCTGTTTCATGGGCCATTAAGACTGCATCTGGCAACGCCCCTTCATGCCATGATTCATCCTGCCCATGATGGCTGCGTACCGACTGAGAAGTGTGTAACCTATCACCAAAAATTTGAGAAAGTTCTTCAATCGCGCGGGTAATATTTTCAGAGATCGCCATAATCTTGCCTTCTTTTATTGTGCTTATTTCCTTAAAGGTATTGCGAGGGGAATTTTATAGGAAATGAGCATATATGACGATATTCATAAAATGAATTTTTCCATACGAAACTATGAAACATCACTCAAGCTTTCACGCAGTTCTGCTAAACCCTTTGATATAAATGAATAACCTAACGGCACCTTCTTCAGCCACAAAAGCAAAATGACATTCCTGCTCGAACCTACCGCTTACCTAGTCGCAATCCTGATTGCGCGACGCCTCAGAGTTTCAAAGCCCGTTAAAATAACCTTTCTCTTATCAAAATCACTTCATTCATGCCTTACGATATCGAGCGTCTAGCCTAACGTAACGCTAAACAAACAGATGACACGTTTGGGCTGAAAATCCGACAAGATCTCTTTTGGTTATTTTTGTACTTTCCTGAATGAAACAGCGGGCAAAAGTTACACGCTCAACAGAGTGGAATAAAGTCGATGAATACAAAGCGTTTGAATGGAAGCCAAAGATTAAAGAAAGAACTAAAACTCTCGTCCTAGAAGATAAACGTCTTCTGTGATGCCCTCGTTTTGCGCAATATTCGGCAATACGCCCCATTCATCAAAGCCTTGGCGTTGGAAGAAACCTTGGCTCTCTAGGTTGCTGGCATAAATGTAGGCAACTAGGTGGGTGAATCCGAGTACTTTTCGCTGTGCTTCAAGATGGTGAAATAAATCTCTACCAACGCCGCTTCTTTGATAGGTAGGCGAGACGTAAAGGCTAATTTCACAAGCGCTATCGAAGGCAGGTAAACCGTAAAAAGGTTCAATAGAGCACCAAGCGATGAGATTACCCTGTTGCTCAAGTACCAGCATGGGGTGTTTATCTGTGACGTTTTCTAACCAGTCCATCACTTCAATCAGGCTAATATGGTCTTGCCGGTGGCGGGGAGAGAAAAATAGATTGCAGGATTGAAATACCGACAGTATCGCCGGAGCATCGTCTAACACTGCGTGACGAATGCTCCGGCCATGTTGGAGTGGCATAAAGTAATGCTAACCCTGTTCAAGCAAACGACGTAGATCAATGATCGCAGCGTTAGCACGAGAAATATAAGAGGCCATTACCAAAGAGTGGTTAGCCAATACGCCGAAACCACTGCCATTAAGAATCATAGGTGCCCATACGGTTTCTTGGGTCGCTTCTAATTCACGAATGATCTGGCGCAAGCTTACTAGGGCATTTTTGTCTTCTAGGGTGAAGTAAAAATCCACTTCCACAGCACGCAAAATATGAATCAATGCCCAACTGGCACCACGGGCTTCATAGAAAACATCATCAATTTTTGTCCAAGGCGTACGTACATAAGAACGGCTATTGGCGTCGTTTGTGGCTTCACTATCCTCGCTAATCACACTAGCAGATAGGCTCTGGGACAAACTGCCTAAGCGCGTGCTGATATCTGATAACCAATCAGAGAGATTATCTGCACGGGCATAGAATTGCGCTTTTTCCCCTGATGCACCAGCAAGGCGATCCAGATATTCCATTAGTTCTTTGTTGCCACGGCGATATTCACTTTCACTGGAGGGAAAAGCCCAGCTTTTATTGTCAAAGTTAAACTGTGGCTCGGCAATTTTCAGGTTCACATCTTCCGTGGACTGGGACTGGGAGCGGCTGAATTCTTTACGAAAAGCTCTGGCCAAATCACGGGCTTGTACTAAAACACCAAATTCCCATGCTGGCATATTATCCATAAAGACACCCGGCGGCATGATGTCATTGGTAATGAAACCACCCGGCTTATCTAATAAGGTTTCCACCAAAGAATGCAACGTACTTGCTGTGGTGTAACCGACAGCCAGTTTTTTACTGTTATTCAAATAACCTTGCTCAGCAGCTTTCTCTTTTGCTGTCGCCACCACATCAAATTGATCCGGCTCATTACTCCAATACATTCCAAGAATGGTAAGTAATATCACTAATACCAGCACAACCGCCAAGGCGGTTTTTCCGGCGCCGGAAAAGTTAGTATTGGTTCTGAAAAGTTGCAGTTTATCTATTAGTTCAGATATCTTTGACATACCTTAATCCTGTTGTAATTCCACCATGTAATCCGCCCGATGATAAATCATCCCACGCACACGAAAATCTTCAACTCGGCTGTTGATGATCTGATAAATCAAGCGAGCCTCTTTATCATTTGACCAATAGATGGCAAGCGAATCTTTCGTTTGAATCACCTCATCTATAATAGGCTGAATTTTGGCGATTATCTCATCTTCACTTAAACTAAAAAGGTTTTTCGGCAACAAATATTGCCCTTCCTTTAGCTCTTTTGGTTGCTTTTTCTTCGTGACCTTTTTTCTTCTTTGCTCACGCTGCGAACGTAAATCTTTGATACGGGACGACACTTCGACTATTAGAGCATCTTCGGGATTAACAAAGCGAGCAAGTTCAAGATAACGCGCCGCCGCTGAGTAACTTCTCGAGCGTGCTGCTTCCCAAGCCCACTGGGTATATAAATCGACAATAGAGGCAATGCCATGGATGGCTTCAAAATTACCCGGTTCACGCCCTAATGCCGCTTGAAAATATAAATTAGCATTATCATCTTCAGGAGTGAGCAAGCGTTTCGCCGCTAATGCTTGATCACCTTGTTTAATAAGTCGTTGAGTAATTTTTTGTGCGCTTGTCAGCTGTTTTTTGACAATAGGTTCTGAGCTTTTCATTTTAGCGTCAGGTGCATTTTCTTCAGCAGATGTGCTGTTTACCTCAGGTTTAGATCCATCGACATCAACCGTTTCAGGCTCTTGTGCGACAGCTGGTGTCTCATCAGTCACCTCAGGTTGAATGGGATCAACTGACTGAAAATTCCCTTGGCAGCCTGTCATAAAAAGGGCAAAAAATACGATACTTACTGCTTTTTTAGTCAATTTAGCCTCTTATGATTGGAAACTTTAAGGTGGATTGCTAGTCTATATCTGCTTCCGACGCGATGGAATGGCTATTATCAAGTTTATTGCCTATACAAAGCTCACGTCCCACTCTTTTATCGAAGATAACTATGCGCCTAACTGTTCTACTGCTTTTGTTTTTCATTCAACATGCGGCCTATGCTTTCACTTTCGCCCCAGCAAGCAGTTTTGATACACCAGAATTTTTATCGGCTGACCAAGCCTTTCAACTGTCTGTTTCTTCCCCTCAAGAGGGGAAAATAACAGCAAAGTGGTTAATCAGCGAAGGTTATTATTTATACCAAAAACAGTTCTCTCTCTCTGGCGAACAGGCCAATAAATTACATTTTGCGCCTTTTCCTTCTGGAGAAACAAACACAGATGAGTATTACGGTCAGGTCACCGTTTATCGTCATCAACTTAGCCTAGCCATTTATTACGATATAAACTTACCTGCTGGCACTAAGATCAATGCCATTCTGTCGTATCAAGGCTGTGCAGACAAAGGCCTTTGCTATCCTCCGCAAAAGTCGCCTATCCAGTTTACCGTTCCACCACCGCCTGCTTCCACAACAATACCGGCAGAAAAGGCTATAGAAAACAATGCCACAGGGTTCAAGCTTTCTCCCTCGGAAGCAAGCCATGTAAGCCAACTTCTTAGCTCAGCCAATTTATGGACAAGCTTGGCGACTATTTTCGGCCTTGGCCTACTGTTGTCATTCACCCCCTGTGTTTTACCCATGGTGCCTATCGTCAGCGCTATCGTTGTAGGTACACGAGATTCAAAACTTGGCTCCTTTTACTACAGCCTGATCTATGTACTCGGCATGGCATTCACCTATGCTGCCATTGGAGCATTGGTCGGGACATTTGGTTCCCAGCTAAATTTACAAGCCCAGCTACAAAACCCCATATTACTTGTCATCAGTGCTGCGCTATTTGTCGCTCTCGCTTTAGCCATGTTCGGTGTCTATGAATTACACCTGCCCAGCGCTTGGCAAAGCCGCCTGCAAGCATCAGCAAATATATCTAGCTCACCGTGGAAATCCAGTCTTAGTACTTTCCTAGCAGGTGTCTTTTCTACACTGGTCGTTTCACCCTGTATTTCAGCCCCCCTCGCTGGCATTCTGCTTTATATTAGTAGCCAAGGTCATGCTGGTTATGGTGCTTTGATGTTATTTATCATGGCCTTAGGCATGGGAATACCCTTGCTTATGGTTGGTCTGTTTGGCCCAAGAATTTTACCGAAGAACGGCGAATGGTTAACCGACATCAAAACCCTCATGGGATTTGGTTTGCTTGGTGTCGCCATTTGGCTGATTACCCGCTGGTTACCAGCCAGTAGTCATCTGTTTCTTTGGGGAGGATTGGCCTTTGCCATCAGTGGTTACTTTATTCATCGAGCCTATTCCTGCTCATCGCATCCAGTGCGCTGGTTTTTAGCACTCGCTTGCTTTGCCATCGGCATTATCGAATTTGCAGGTGCGGCGGCAGGTGGTACAAAACCATTAGTTCCCTTAAGCAAACTCTTCTCTTCAGCAAACAGTACACAACAAAACTTATTTAATGCCAACATCACCAGTCTGGATGAGCTACAAGCCTTAATCGATCAAGCAGATACTAGACCCATTGTATTAGACCTTTATGCTGACTGGTGTATCAGCTGTAAGATTCTCGAAGACGAGGTATTTCGCGCCCCTGACGTATCTCCTCTACTTAATCAAGTAAGACTTGTTAGGGTCGATGTCACCAAGAATTCAGCCGATAACCAAGCATTTATGGCCAAGTTCAATCTATTTGGGCCTCCATCTTTAGTCTTTTTAGACCCTCAAGGGAAAGAGAGAAAAGAGCTTACTTTAATCGGTGAACCCAACAAAAATCAGGTAATCAATAGGCTTAAGCTTATTGGCGAGCCATAAAACCAACAGAAAAAAACAAAGGGTTTACAAGAGATTGTTTTTTGACCATAGATGATGTTTTCATGTTTTTTCACAGCAAAACTGGACAATATCCCGCTTTTTATTGATAATTTCGCTTTACGGGCTTTCACATTTTTAATTATAGGAAAGCTTTGGTTTGTTTTAAGCGCCAGCTTTGCCATAAAGCAATTTTCACAGCGCGCCCAAATTATAAAAGACCAGTGACGTTTTAACTCATTGGGAAACTGATACTGACAAGAAGAGAGTAATCATGGACATTCGTAAAATTAAAAAATTGATCGAGCTTTTGGAAGAATCCAACGTCTACGAGATCGAAATCAAGGAAGGTGAAGAAGCGGTTCGTATCAGCCGAGGTGGTGCTCCAGTTCAAATGGCACCACAAATGGTTGCCGCCCCTGCTGCACCAGCGCCTCAAGCAGCGCCTGCTGCCACTCCAGAAGCGCCAGCCGCAGTAACAGGCCATACAGTGAACTCACCTATGGTCGGCACTTATTACAAATCTTCTGCACCAGGTGCTAAGTCTTTTGTTGAAGTTGGACAAAAGGTTAATGTTGGCGACACGATTTGTATTGTTGAAGCAATGAAAATGATGAACCAAATTGAAGCCGATAAAGCCGGCACCATTGGCGCTATTCTTGTTGAAGACGGCGAACCAGTCGAATTTGATCAGCCACTTGTTTCCATCATTTAATTCACATCAATAGGTTTCATCATGCTTGATAAGGTATTGATTGCTAACCGAGGCGAAATCGCGTTACGTATTTTACGTGCGTGTAAAGAACTCGGTATCAAAACCGTTGCGGTTCACTCTAAAATTGACCGCGACCTACTTCACGTTCGCCTAGCAGACGAGTCCATCTGTATTGGACCGAACCCTTCCGCACAAAGCTATTTAAACATTCCTGCCATTATTAGTGCGGCAGAAATCACAGACACCTCAGCCATTCATCCGGGCTACGGTTTTCTTGCAGAAAATGCGGACTTTGCGGAACAAGTTGAAAACTCTGGTTTTGCTTTCATCGGCCCGAAAGCCGAAACCATTCGCCTAATGGGTGACAAGGTTTCTGCAATCAAAGCGATGAAAGAAGCAGGCGTACCAACCGTTCCTGGTTCCAATGGCCCTGTACCAAGCGACCCAGATGAATGTCTACGGGTTGCCCAAGAAATCGGTTTCCCAGTAATCGTCAAAGCCGCCGCAGGTGGTGGTGGCCGTGGTATGCGTGTGGTTCACAACGAAGCCAGCCTACTTAAATCAATCAGTATTACCCAGTCTGAAGCGGGTTCTTACTTCGGTGACAGCACGGTTTACATGGAGAAATTCCTACAAAACCCTCGCCACGTTGAAGTTCAAGTACTGGCGGATGGCCAAGGCAATGCGGTTCACCTTTATGATCGTGACTGTTCATTACAACGTCGCCATCAAAAAGTATTAGAAGAAGCACCAGCGCCAATGCTGGATGAAACTTCTCGCCAAGCTTGTCTTAAAGCCTGTGTCGATGCTTGTATCAAAATCAATTACCGTGGCGCAGGTACCTTTGAGTTCTTGTATGAAGATGGTGGTTTCTACTTTATCGAAATGAATACTCGTGTTCAGGTAGAGCATCCGGTAACCGAAATGGTTACGGGTGTGGACATAGTAAAAGAGCAGCTACGTATTGCTAGCGGCCTTCCACTGTCATTAAAACAGGAAGACATTAAGCTAAACGGTCACGCGGTTGAAGCTCGTATCAATGCAGAAGACTCTAAAACCTTCATGCCAAGCCCGGGTAAAGTGGATTACTTCCACGCGCCAGGTGGTATGGGTGTTCGTGTCGACTCTCATTTATACAGTGGTTACTCGGTTCCACCGACTTATGATTCTATGATTGCTAAAATCATTTGTCATGCTCCAGACCGTACCGCTGCACTAAAACGCCTATCTGGTGCGCTAGATGAGACTTTCATTGATGGAATCAAAACCAATATTGATCTCCAGAAAGACCTAGCGAATGATGCCAACTTCATTGCTGGTGGTGTAAATATCCATTATTTGGAGAAAAAGCTCGGCTTGTAATCATCCGCCATTAAGCTTTTGTTTTGTCTCTAGCGATACGTTAAATCGCTAGAGACAATTATTTCTACTCGCGTACCATCCCAAGCTTCGCTATCCTATTCCCTGTTTGTTTATAGTTGGACTCCATTTATGCCTTGGCTTCAAATACGTATCCATACGACACCTGATCACATTCCCGCTTTCGAAGACACATTGCTTGAATGCGGCGCCATGGTTGTCACCTTCGAAGATGTTCATGATGATCCAGTATACGAGCCTGAGCTCAACACCACGCCATTATGGAATAATACCAAGCTCACAGGTCTCTTTGAGGCCGATGCTGATATAGAACACATTCGCTCAGCCGTTCAACAAAAGGCCGAGTCGTTGGGTGCAACAAACATTGATTTGAAAATAGAAATTCTTGAAGATAAAGACTGGGAAAGAGAGTGGATGGACAACTACCATCCCATTCAATTTGGTGAACGCCTCTGGGTTTGCCCAAGCTGGCGCGAAGTACCGGATGAAAATGCCATTACCCTAATGCTCGACCCAGGTCTCGCTTTTGGTACAGGTACTCATCCGACGACAGCCCTGTGCTTGCAATGGCTAGATTCAATCGATTGCAACAACAAAACCATCATAGACTATGGCTGTGGCTCTGGCATTCTTGGTATTGCTGGGCTATTACTGGGCGCGAATAATATGGTGGGTATCGATATTGACCCGCAAGCCGTTCAAGCGACACAGGCAAACGCTGAGCGAAACAATATAGAAGCAAACCGCATCGAGGTAAAACTACCGCCTTATGAATCTGATCTACAGGCAGATATTGTAGTGGCAAACATTTTGGCTGGTCCACTCGCCCAATTGGCACCAACCATTTCTGCCCTTGTTAAAACAGGGGGGCAGCTGGCACTTTCTGGTATATTGGCAAATCAAGCAAAAGAAGTACTTGATGCATACCAAGAGTGGTTTACCCTAGACTCCATAACCGAAAAAGAAGAATGGGTTCGTATTGTCGGCACCAAATTTGCGTAATATTGTCACTCATACAGCATAGAATTTAGAAGGAAGGCACACCCCAAATGGCTAATAGCTTAATCACACGTTGTCCAAAATGTTCCACTGCATTTCGTGTCAGCGACGAAGCATTGAGCATGGCCAAGGGGAAAGTGCGATGCGGTCAATGCTTCCATATCTTTGATGCACAAAAAGCGATCAACGAGAAACAAGCCAAAAATAACGAAAAACAGACACAAGCCACAACAAGAGAAGAGGCGACACCGGCTTCCGAGTCAGCCAAAAAGACTAACAAGACAGACAGCAATGCTCAATTTGATACTCGCCTCGCTCCTGTCAGTCAGGACGACATTAATCCAGAATGGCTGCATACCTTATTCAAGGACGACGATTTAACTTCGCCCGGTCAAACTAAATCTCAAGACGATGCTCAAGTAACCCCCTCTCAAGAAAATAGAAAAATAGAAGAACCTGCGCCTTGGGAAGTAGAACTTGCAGAGGTAGAAGCAGCACTTAATTCAACCTCCAGCCCTCTACCTATACATAAAGAAGCAAAAACGGCTCCCACAGCTTATAGAACCCCAAAAAAAGCACCTGAGCCTGAACCAGATTATATGGTTGCACTGCACTCCTTAGCCCAATCAGCTTCGGAGCAAGCTCGCCCTTCGAATAGAGAAAGCCAGCACACCATTCTTGAGCAACTATCTGCCCAAGATAACCTCGCGCCGTTACTCGATGAAAACAAGACTTCGAAGCAACACCCTTTACGCTGGTTATGGACATTGGGCACACTTCTGGGATTAATCGTATTGGCTAGCCAAGTAGCCGAGCACTTTTTCGATCAAGGTAGTCGCTCTACCAATTTCAGAGCAATTTACCGAACAATCTGTACCTACTCAGGCTGTAACCTGCCTAGGTTCGAAGATGTCAGTGCCATTAGCATTCAAAATGTACGAGTACAAAGCCATCCATCAATACCTAATACTCTGCTGGTTAATGCCATCATTACTAACACCACCCCCTTTTCACAGCCTATGCCTAAAATTGCATTGGAATTCTTTGACCTCAATGGCGCACCAGTCGCCGCTAGACTCTTTGCTCCCAGCAGTTATCTGCATAAGGATTTTCTTGATATCACCTATATGCCGCCCAATACTCCAATCCACTTGGTCATTCCTATCCAAGACCCTGGAGCCCGTGCAGTAACACATCAGCTTAGAGCTTTTCCAACAGACACGCGTTCTTACTAAAGATCACCCAAAACGACTTTGCTCAATAAAACTGTGTTAAAAATCGATTCAAAATACGTATTTAATAAGATAACGCTGGCTAGACATCCTGCGTCGCCCTGACATTGCCCCCATCTAACGGCCCTCTTCTAGTCATTGTTTTTTGCCTTATCTTTGTTTACTGGCTTTTGCGATGGGCTCTTTTAGGACTTAGGACAAAAAAAGAACAAAAAATAGTCAATTTTTAGTCTGTCAAGACTTCAAAAACAACGCTTGCCTAGGTATTATTCACGCCCGCTCGACACTGTCGCCGATCTTTAACATTCGATTCAGTATTCAGGAACATCATGGCATTTGCTATTGGCCCATATTGCGTTGACAAACCAGTGATACTTGCCCCTATGGCAGGCGTGACTGATTTGCCTTTTCGCCGCCTTTGCCATGATCAAGGAGCCGGTTTGGTGGTCTCCGAGATGGTCACCTCGGACGTTCGCCTATGGAACTCGACAAAAAGCCGCCATCGTTTAATACACGATATGGAAGTCTCACCAAGGTCCGTTCAAATCGCTGGAGGCGACCCTATAATGATGGCTGAAGCCGCTCAACAAAATGTTGAATTAGGCGCACAAATCATCGATATCAATATGGGTTGCCCTGCCAAAAAAGTATGCAATAAAGCCGCTGGCTCTGCGCTGCTTAAAGACGAAGCTCTGGTTCGTGAAATACTAGAATCTGTTGTGAATAGTGTCTCTGTGCCTGTTACGTTAAAAATTCGTACAGGTTGGAGTCAAGATCAAAAAAATGGCCTTACCATTGCCAAGATGGCAGAAAATATTGGCATCCAAGCATTAGCCATTCACGGACGAACACGGGAATGTAAATTCCAAGGTCACGCGGAATACGACACCATCGCGGAAATCAAACATCATTTGAGCATTCCTATTTTTGCAAATGGGGACATCAAAGATGCGCCATCAGCCAAATATGTTAAAGACTATACGAACGCTGATGGCATCATGATCGGACGAGCGGCACAAGGTCGTCCATGGATATTCCGGGAAATCAATCACTATTTGCAGACAAATGAATTGTTAGCTCCACCCTCTTTATCAGAGGTAAGACAGATGGTTACCAACCATGTAAAAGCCTTGCACCAATTTTATGGTGATTACCTTGGTGTGCGTATAGCTCGCAAACACGTTGGTTGGTATTTGCAAACGTTAGCGGATAAAACACAATTTCGTAGCTTGTTTAATCGTATTGATAATACGCAGCAGCAACTCGATCAATTAGACGAATTTTTTGTTTGCCAATAGGCAAACAAACCTTGTACTTAGGCTCTTAAAGAAAGAATTGAAAAAGCCAATAGGCGATTTGGATTCTATCAATAAGCACTAATAAATGGTTAGCTTTAAACTAGAAGGTCATTCTGTGGTAGAACAAACTAATACTCCAACATTTCAAGCGGCTTCTTCAGAACAGTCACAAACTCTTCGTGGCAATGTTGAAAAAGCATTACAAAACTATTTCACTCATCTTGATGGACAACCTGCCACTGATTTATATCAGTTAGTATTAGCTGAGGTTGAGGCACCTTTGCTAGAGTCTGTAATGAGCTATACAAAAGATAATCAAACAAAAGCGTCATCCATCCTCGGCCTAAACCGAGGCACACTGCGCAAAAAGCTAAAGCAATACGGCATGCTATAGCAAACAGGAAAAAGGGCGAATACGCCCTTTTTTCGTTTTAACTTCCCCTTGTTAAACCAGCTCTAAAAATATTGTGAGAACCATGATGGCAAATCAAAACACAGTCACTCCAATCAAACGCGCTCTAATCAGTGTTTCCGACAAAACAGGCATAGTCGAATTCGCTCGCGAACTAACGACTAAAGGCGTTGAGATCCTTTCGACTGGTGGTACCTACCGCCTTTTATTGGATAATAACGTTAAGGCAACAGAAGTATCCGATTACACAGGTTTTCCTGAAATGATGGACGGACGTGTAAAAACCTTACACCCTAAAATTCATGGTGGCATTCTGGGTCGTCGCGACATCGATGGCGCTATCATGGAAGAACACGGCATTGATCAAATTGATATGGTGGTGGTTAACCTTTACCCATTCGAAGCGACCATTGAACGCCCTGATTGTGATTTGCCAATGGCCATTGAAAACATCGATATCGGTGGGCCAACCATGGTTCGCTCTGCTGCCAAAAACCATAAAGATGTCGCTATCGTGGTCTCCCCATCCAACTATGAGGAGATCTTAGCAGCCCTTAACAATGATGGCGGCCTAACGCTTGAGCAACGCTTTGACCTTGCAGTAAAGGCCTTCGAGCACACTTCTCACTACGATGGTGCTATTGCTAACTTCCTAGGTAAAAAGGTCAAGGGTGGTAGCGAAGATTTCGCACGTACTTTTAATCTGCAATTCAATAAGCAAGAAGAAATGCGTTACGGCGAAAACCCTCACCAAAAAGCCGCTTTTTATGTAGAAGCCAACCCACAAGAAGCATCCATTAGTACAGCGAAGCAAATTCAAGGCAAAGCCCTGTCCTACAATAACATTGCCGATACTGATGCTGCCCTTGAGTGCGTTAAAAGCTTCGACAAGCCTGCTTGTGTGATTGTTAAGCATGCCAACCCATGTGGTGTAGCAACTGCCGCTTCTCAACTAGCCGCTTATGATCTTGCTTTCCAAACGGATCCAACCTCTGCATTTGGCGGTATCATTGCTTTCAACCAAGAACTAGACGCACCAACAGCGCAAGCTATTGTTGATCGTCAGTTCGTTGAAGTTATCATTGCGCCAAGCGTCAGCAAAGAAGCCGCCGCGATAGTGGCAGCCAAACAAAATGTTCGCCTACTTGAGTGTGGTCAGTGGTCAACGGAAAAATCAGCAGCCCTAGACTTCAAACGTGTTAATGGTGGCCTACTAGTACAAGATCGTGATGATGGTTTAATTACACGGGATGATTTAAAAATCGTCTCTAAGCGCCAACCAAGCGAAGCCGAGTTAACCGATTTACTATTTGCCTGGAAAGTCGCCAAATTCGTTAAATCAAATGCTATTGTCTACGCCAAAGCAGAGCAAACGATTGGTGTGGGCGCTGGTCAAATGAGCCGCGTATACAGTGCAAAAATTGCAGGCATTAAAGCCGCCGACGAAAACCTAGAAGTAATAGGGTCAGTAATGGCATCTGACGCCTTCTTCCCATTCCGTGATGGTATCGACGCTGCAGCTAAAGCTGGCATTACCGCAGTCATCCAACCTGGAGGCTCTATGCGTGACGAAGAAGTCATTGCGGCAGCAAATGAAGCCGGTATGGCCATGGTATTTACTGGCATGCGCCACTTCCGCCACTAATAACATCGTCATTAAGCTTAGCTATATAGGATGAACAAACAATGAAAATTCTTATTATTGGTAACGGTGGCCGTGAACATGCTTTAGCATGGAAGACGGCAGAATCAAAAGATGTAGATATTGTTTTTGTTGCCCCAGGTAACGCTGGCTCAGCGATGGAAAACAAGGTTGAAAACGTTAACATCGGTGTCACTGACGTTGCTGAACTTGTCGCTTTTGCAAAAAAAGAAAGCATCGATTTGACTATCGTCGGCCCAGAAGCACCACTGGTTATTGGTGTTGTGGATGCCTTTGAAAAAGCCGGGTTAGCTATCTTTGGCCCAACCGCCGACGCAGCGCAGCTTGAAGGCTCTAAGGCTTTCACCAAGGACTTCCTTGCCCGCCATCAAATCCCAACTGGCGCTTATGCTAATTTCACTGAAATTGCTCCAGCTGTGGCTTATATCAAACAACAAGGCGCTCCCATCGTTGTTAAAGCCGACGGTTTAGCCGCTGGTAAAGGCGTTATCTTGGCCGAAACGGAAGCAGAAGCCATTGCCGCTGTAGAAGACATGCTGCAAGGCAATGCTTTTGGAGATGCCGGTAGTCGCGTTGTCATTGAAGAATTTTTAGTCGGTGAAGAAGCGAGCTTTATTTGCATGGTGGATGGTGAAACGGTTTTACCAATGGCCACCAGCCAAGACCACAAAGCCCGTGACAATGGTGATAAAGGGCCAAATACCGGAGGCATGGGGGCTTACTCTCCAGCACCCGTTGTCACACCTGAAATTCATGATCGCATTATGAATGAAGTCATCATGCCAACGGTAAAAGGCATGAATGATGAAGGTAATCGCTACCGTGGTTTCTTGTATGCTGGTGTCATGGTTGCGGCTGATGGCACTCCAAAAGTGCTTGAATATAACTGCCGTTTTGGTGATCCAGAAACACAACCTATCATGATGCGCCTGCGCTCCGACTTAGCTGAAATGTGTTTAGCTGCCGTTAATGGCAAGTTGGATAGCATTGAAGCTGACTGGGATCCCCGCGCTAGCTTAGGGGTTGTGTTGGCTGCTGGCGGTTACCCTGCTGATTATGTAAAAGGCGATGTGATTTCTGGCTTGCAAATGACACTTCCAGCCCATCAAAAAGTCTTTCAAGCAGGTACTGCCATGAAAGACGGCCAAGTGGTTACCAATGGCGGACGCGTACTTTGTGCGGTTTCTCTTGGCGATAGCGTAGCAGAAGCACAAGCTGGTGCTTACCAAGTGGTTGATGGGCTTTCTTGGGATAAGGTTTACTTCCGTACCGACATTGGCCACCGCGCCATTGCTCGCGAGCAAAAATAAGTCATCTATCTCAATCTATTCGTAGATAACAAAGGCCTCACTTCAGTTGAGGCCTTTTTACTTTTATGACGAAGGTCAGAGCCAAAGTCTTGAATGCAATACTAGCCCTTAAGCTGCTGCTCTTTTTTATCTAACCAAGCTTTGAACAAACGCCCAAACTCCAATACCAGCAAACCAAAAATAACACCGGCCACCCAATCAAAGGATAATAAAAAACCTAATGCGGCTATCAGTCCATAGCCATATAGTAGGTTGGTGCGCAGCTTTGGATTTGCGCGTCTCGCCCACCAAGTAATGGCTAACAATAAGAGACTGAACCACACATAATACTCGACTAAAATTGTGTATAGCATTCGATACCCTATCTAGTTAATAATGATAGCCTCACTTCTAATGGGTTTGGGCTAGTGTTTTGTTTTATCGACTAATTTTACTTTTTTTATTAACGACTTCCAATCTCGCATGGAGCGCAGATCGTATTGCCATTATCGATGATAGCAATAGTAGCTTTAATATTGGTCAAAGTGGCTTTTATCTTATTGATAACAAAAGCGAACTCTCATTTGATGCCGTCACTTCCGAAAAATATGCAAAACGCTTTCTTCCTATCAACAAGGATTTCTTACAGCTCGGAATAATACAAGGCAACATCTGGATACGTACCGAAATTGCGGTTAGAACCAGCCAAACTATGCCTGTATTACTCGAAGTTAATTCTCCTAGGCTTCAGTATCTAGATGTTTACTTACCCACTCTGTATCAAGATCAAATTCAAGCAAAGCTAGGAGAAGCTAGACCCTATTCAAACAGATTGATTGAAAATCCAAACTTCTTATTCCCTCTACCAAGCAATGCCCCACCTGTATTCACCATTTACATTAGGCTATCTTCTTATTTCCCCATTAACGCGGAAATATCGATAAAAACATTTTCCCAGTTGAGTGTTGATTCACAAAAAAGTTTTGCACTGACAGGGCTATTAATAGGAACCTTATTTGTACTTTTCCTAAGCAACGTGTTCTTCTTCATCAGAACATCTCACCCTATGTACTTACTCTATGGTGTCGTGATCATCGGTATTATCATGCTCCACCTTGCATTCCATGGCCGATTAGGACAATTTTTACCTAATGAACTTAATTTACAGGAACGAATCTACAACTTCACATCCCTTGCATGCACAGCAGCATTAGTGCTCTTTTCTAGACTCTACCTAAATTCAAAGCACTATTTTCCAAGATTCGATAAATTACTCATTGCTGTCGGCATAGCTGATATGTTGCTAGCATTCTTTTTCGCCTTAGCTCCTGACTTTTTCGACCCTCTATTTTTATCGAGCATCGCTTTTTTCTCTCTCATACTATTAACGATACTTGCCATCGCCGCCGCCATTAAATCCATTCCTTTTTCTGGTTATTACCTCATGGCTCGACTGTCACTATTTACTGGCTATACAATCTGGCTAATGGTGAATTATGGCATTATTGCCAATATGACTTGGTTACAATGGGGGCTAACAACAGCCATTCTGATAGAAGCTGTAACCCACTTCCTTGGTATGATCGCGCAAACAACACCGCCACGAAAAGGCTATCCAGAGACGATTAGTCATTACTCAAAAACCGAAAACATTGACCTACTCTCAGATCTATCAAGCCGTCTACGACGTCAAATCAATGTCATTAACGGTGGCTTATCCCATATCGAAAAAAACGCCCTGCCTCAGGACTCCGACCTACTACTAAAAAACAGCCTTGTTGCAACGAACAATTTAAAAAGTCTAACGGAACGAATCGATTACATTGGCAGCCTTAAAGACAGGCATGATATCGAACAAAAATTCCCTATTTTCTTAAATGATTTGATTGATAAAGCTTATGAAAATTTTCAAAGTCTGGACCAAGACAACACATTGATTGAACTGAATTTAAGTAAAACAGACCATGTTGAGATTCTACAAAATGCTGAGATCCTACAGCACCTTCTTCAAGTTATTATGCAAGAATTCAAACACTTTACCGATCAAGCACTAGCGATTGATATCAAACGACATGAACTATACCGAGACGGTCTTACCTATTTAGAAATCAACTGTCAGCCACTGCCTTCTCGTATCCATATTAATGAGGAAAGCTTCGACCTTGGTCTAAGCTATATTTCCCTATTAATACGTCACTTAGACGGAAAAGCAGATCTTTTATCAAACCACCAGCTGCGTCGTTTTAATATTCAAATACCAATACGCTCCCATATACGCCATCTAAAAAATGACGCGATGCAGCAAAACCATTACGAAATGATTGTGTTTGGACAAGAAGACCATGCTCTCCAACAAACGTTAAGTTTACTGCAAAACCGATCTAGTCGTATTGAGCATTTTACTAGCTTAGATGCCCTATTGAACTACTTAGAAAACCCAGAAAAACGTAGCTTAGGGGCTATGATTTTGATCTTTGATAACGGCGGCCATATACCACACATCACTCAACAAAAAGTTCGCCCTCTAATGCAAGTAGAAGATCAGTGCTTACTGGTTACTGAAAATGTTAAAATGTCACGGGATTATGCTAGAACGCTTGGCTTCGATGAGTTACTTGCTAGTTCAGAGATTAACGATAAGTTGGAATCCCTTCTATCTATGCTGATTCGTAAAGGTGATCGCTTAAAGAGTACATCAACCTTGTCGCGGATCAATCCTTTGCAGAAAGAACCTTGAAGCACTTTATCAAACCTTGAATAATACTCAATAAGGAAGCCGTATGGACTGTATATTTTGCAAACTGGTTAATGGTGATATTCCAGCTACCCTGTTATACGAAGATGATGATGTGATTGCCTTTGAAGATATTATGCCAGCTGCCCCCTCTCATTTTCTGGTGATCCCTAAGCGCCACATTAGCACCTTAAATGACCTCACGGATGAAGACGCACCAGTAGTCGGAAAACTACAAATAATCGCCGCTAAAGTAGCCAAGCAAAAAGGCATCAGTGAGGCAGGTTATCGAGTAGTCATGAACTGTAATGAAATGGGTGGTCAAACTGTCTACCATATCCACATGCACGTACTAGGCGGCCGCTCAATGACTTGGCCACCAGGTTAAACCTAAGGAAACAAAGTGATCTCTTTTATTGATAAAGCCATACTACAACTTGATCGGGCCTTACAAACACTAGTGCCCCATGCCGCCCAAGCATCACGCCCTTCTCCTGCAGATTCACTTGCAGGAGCAGAGTTAGATCAAGCAGAGCGCCAACATGCCTCAGGCTTGATGAGAATCAACCATACTGGAGAAGTGTGCGCCCAAGCACTGTATGCAGGGCAGGCAAGCACAGCTAAACTCGAATCCGTTAGAGAAGAAATGGAACATGCCGCTCAAGAAGAGATCGACCATTTAGTCTGGTGCGAACAACGCCTTTATGATTTGGGTAGTAAACCAAGCCTATTTAACCCTCTTTTTTATAGTGCATCTTTTATAATTGGTGCAGGCGCGGGCCTCATTAGCGATAAATTAAGTTTAGGCTTTGTGGCAGCAACAGAAGATCAGGTATGCGTACACCTTGAAAAACATATGATGGCTTTACCAATACAAGATGAAAAGAGCAAAGCCGTCTTAACTCAAATGCATATTGACGAAGCTAAGCATAAACAAGCTGCCTTAAATTCAGGCGGTTATGTGTTTCCAAAACCCATCATGTCAATCATGACTCAAGTATCTAAAGTCATGACCACAACCACTTACCGGATTTAATCATGAACCGAGACCTTCACTCTATCCGCCGAGACTATCAATTCGATGATCTTCTAGAAGACACTGCAGGACTAGACCCTTTAGCCTTGTTCGATACTTGGTTAGATAAAGCAATTGACTCTTGCCCCGATGATCCAACGGCTATGGTATTAAGCAGTGTCGATGCAGACGGTCAACCACACTCAAGAGTGGTGCTGTTAAAACAACGTAATGAGGCTGGCTTCTCCTTTTTCACTAATTACGATAGCGAAAAAGGCCAACAACTCGCCCTCAATAATAAAGCCAGCATGACCTTCTTTTGGCCCGCCCTATCTCGTCAAATCCGTATCGAAGGCAGAATAGAAAAAGTCTCTCGAGAGGTATCAACAAGCTATTTCGCCAGTCGTCCAAGAGCCAGTCAATTAGCGGCACGAACTTCAAAGCAAAGCGCTGAAATAGCCAGTCGTGACGTTTTAAAAGAGGCATTCGAGCAACAAGAGCAGGCTTTTGTAGATCAAGAAGTCCCCTGCCCAGACAACTGGGGCGGTTACCTTCTCAAGCCAAATTTCATTGAATTTTGGCAAGGGAGGCCAAGCCGTTTACATGACAGACTTTGTTATACCCAAAAAGAACATAACTGGATTAGAACCCGTAAAGCCCCTTAAGCATAGCTAAATAAAGTCTTATCGAGCCTAGTTGTTATGTAATAGGTTGCATAACAACTGCGTAAGATCAGGCTAATTCTTTCGCTCTTGATGCGACGCTTCCTAACAAACCATAAATACCCCCTAAAACAACGCTAGCATAACCCCTTGTTAGCTTGAGCTCGAAAATGAGTATCGGTATGATGGCCGAATATCCCTCTAATCATTCATTTCGAGCTCCAATGCCAATTATCGACAATGTCTCCACCAAAAAACGCAGTGCGTTCTTAGATGTTTATCGAGGCACTGCAGTTTTATTAATGATAGTGTTTCATTTTTGCTGGGATTTATTGAATTTTGGCTTTATGGACTACTCCATATACGACCCATTCTGGGTTGCATTTCGAAGCATCATTCTAACGCTTTTTTTAAGTGCCGTGGGCTGGTCTGCCTATCTCACTCTCGGCAGCTCAAAAAAACGCGCTTGGTGGCAACGTGATGCAAAACTTTTTTTTTCCGCTGTGGCAATCTCATTAGCCACCTACTTAGCCATCCCCGAACAATGGATCTATTTCGGCATACTGCATTTTATTTTTATTGCCTCACTGCTTGTTAGACCACTTGCCCACAAACCAATTTTATCGGCCTTAATTGGAGCCAGTATTCTAGTTATTTACCACACCAGCAGTTGGCTGCACTTCCCCCATGCCTTTACCACCATCAGTCAATACATCCATTTACCACAACGTACTTTGGACATTCTGTTTCCTTTTCCTTGGGTTGGCGTTGTTTTGATTGGTCCATTACTGGGTTATCTAAATTGGCATAAATGCCCCATTCCGAATCACTTTTTTATCAGAATAATGACCTTTATGGGGCGACATGCTTTACCTATCTACTTGATGCATCAAGTCTTTTTGTTTACTTTAGTGGCCTCTGTCAAAATGGTGCTAACACATTTCTCTTGATCCATTTTTGAGCATGCCAACTTATCGTTTTTTTACATAAAAAAACGAATTAAAAATTCCTTAAATAGGCATTCTGAACTTGCCTATTGTCAAGCTTACGCTTCTTAAGGCGAACAAAGTAAGTAACCACTTAGATACCTACTCCGAGCCTATTTTAGAGCGAAATTCAAGCCTTGATTTTCACCTAAATGCGCTCTATTGTTCGTTACATATTATCTGCCAACACACTATATGTAGTATGTTGATAGACAAACAAACACTAGATACAGTAAAAACACCTCTTTTCTTACAAAGCACGGACGGGAACTTAAGGCATGAGTACTCTCACAGTTACTAAGCGTAACGGTACGACCGAAAACATCAATCTTGAAAAGATTCATAAAGTCATTACTTGGGCCGCTGAAGGTCTCGACAATGTCTCTGTTTCCCAAGTTGAGTTAAAAGCACAAATTCAGTTTTTTGAAGGTATCCGAACTACCGACATACACGAGACCTTAATCAAATCTGCTGCTGATTTGATATCTGAAAACACACCAGATTACCAATACCTGTCTGCTCGTCTTGCCATCTTCCATTTACGCAAAAAAGCCTTTGGTGATTTTGAACCTCCTCACTTACATAAACATGTGCAAAACCTTGTTGAGCAGGGCCGTTATGATGAGCACTTGCTGAAAGATTATTCTGTTGAAGACTTTGACCAACTAAACAGCTTTATCGATCATTCCCGTGATATGAACTTCTCCTATGCGGCAGTAAAGCAGTTAGAAGGTAAATACTTGGTACAAAACCGAGTCACAGGTGAAATCTACGAAAGCCCTCAGTTTATTTATATCCTTGTTGCCGCTTGTTTGTTTGCCGGCTACGACAAAACCACCAGACTGGATCTTATCCGTCGTTTCTACGATGCGGCGTCTCAGTTCAAGCTGTCTTTGCCGACGCCTATCATGTCAGGTATCCGTACCCCAACACGCCAATTCAGTAGCTGTGTACTCATTGAATGTGGTGACTCTTTAGATTCGATTAACGCTACATCCAGCGCCATTGTTAAGTATGTGAGTCAACGTGCGGGAATCGGCGTGAATGCAGGAGCGATTCGAGCTTTAGGCAGCCCAATTCGCGGCGGAGAAGCCTTCCACACTGGCTGCATTCCATTCTACAAACACTTCCAAACAGCGGTAAAAAGTTGTTCTCAAGGTGGTGTCCGTGGTGGCGCTGCCACTGTTTTTTACCCAATATGGCACCTTGAAGTAGAAAGTCTGTTGGTACTTAAAAACAACCGTGGTGTTGAAGAAAACCGCGTTCGCCACCTAGATTACGGCGTACAATTTAACCGTTTGATGTATCAACGCTTGATTAAGGGCGGCAACATCACTCTCTTCAGCCCATCGGATGTTCCCGGCCTATACGATGCTTTCTTTGCCGACCAAGAAGAGTTTGATCGTTTATATACCTTGTATGAACAAGATGATTCTATTCGTAAGCAAACCATTAAAGCCTCCGAGCTTTTCACTTTGTTTGCTTCTGAACGCGCTAGCACAGGCCGCATCTACCTACAAAACGTCGATCACTGTAATACTCACAGTCCGTTTGACCCTGCGGTAGCCCCTGTCAAACAAAGCAACCTGTGCCTAGAGATTGCGCTTCCTACTAAGCCGTTAAACCGTGTTGACGATCCAGAAGGAGAAATCGCCCTTTGCACCCTGTCTGCCTTTAACCTTGGTGCTCTTGAAAGCCTAGATGAACTAGAAGAGTTATCCGAGCTAGTCGTTCGCGCCCTAGATGCTTTGCTAGATTATCAAAATTACCCAATTCCAGCCGCACAACGCGCAACAGAAATGCGTCGTACTCTAGGAGTCGGAGTAATCAACTACGCTTATTACCTAGCGAAGAATGGCGTGAAATACTCTGATGGTAGTGCTAACGCACTCACTCATAAAACCTTTGAAGCCATTCAATACTACTTATTGAAAGCCTCTAATAAACTGTCTAAAGAACTTGGACCTTGCTTGGCTTTCAATGAGACAACCTATTCAAAAGGCATCTTACCCATCGACTCTTATAAGAGCGAAATCGACAGTATAGTGTCTAATGAACTCTTCTTGGATTGGGAAACCCTACGTAGTGACATCGTTGAGCATGGCTTACGTAACTCAACGCTCACGGCCTTGATGCCATCTGAAACGTCCTCTCAGATTAGCAACGCAACTAACGGCATTGAACCTCCACGTGGTTTTGTTTCTGTTAAGGCCAGTAAAGACGGTATTTTAAAGCAAGTTGTGCCAGAGTTTGAACGTCTAAAAGACAACTACGAGCTACTTTGGACCATTCCATCTAATGATGGCTATCTACAGCTAGTCGGTATCATGCAAAAGTTTGTCGACCAAGCAATCTCTGCCAACACCAACTACGATCCACAAAAATTCGAATCACAAAAAGTCCCAATGAAAATTATTCTGAAGGATTTGCTAACGGCTTATAAGTTAGGTGTCAAAACACTTTACTACCACAACACCCGCGATGGTGCTGATGATAAGCAAGAAGACATGGACGATTGTGCTGGCGGCGCTTGTAAAATATAGCCAGCGGGTTATTTAAATAAAGCAAAGCCTCCTTCAAATGAGGCTTTGCTACGTTTAACCCTCTATTGAAAAACGATTAATACCTAAGACCTTCTCCCAAGAAGAATCTCTTACGCTTTTGAGGAATATCCTGAGAAATGAGTTACTCGACTTTTAACCGAAAACACTTCGATAGTACAAAAGAACCTATGTTCTTTGGTGAAAACGTCAACGTTGCTCGCTATGATCAGCAAAAGCACCCCATCTTTGAAAAACTGATCGAAAAACAATTGTCTTTTTTCTGGCGACCAGAAGAAGTTGACCTATCAACAGATCGTAAAGACTTCCAAAGATTAGAAGAACATGAACAACACATATTCTTAAGCAACCTAAAATACCAAACCCTACTAGACAGTGTGCAAGGCCGCTCACCAAACGTCGCCCTACTGCCTATTGTCTCTTTGCCTGAACTAGAGACCTGGATAGAAACCTGGTCTTTCAGCGAAACCATTCATAGTCGCTCTTATACTCATATTATTCGTAACATCGTCAACGACCCAACGGTCATTTTTGACGATATCGTCACCAACAAAGAAATTACCAAGCGGGCGGACAGTGTCTCTAAGTACTATGACCAACTGATTGAAATGGTCAATATTTACAACACTATGGGATTGGGCACTTTCAACATTCCAGGTAAAGGCGATATTGAAATTTCAATGAAAGCATTGAAAAAAGCCCTCTACCTCACAGTCGCTTCAGTCAATGTTTTAGAGGCCGTACGTTTTTACGTCAGTTTTGCTTGTAGTTTCGGTTTTGCAGAACGCACACTAATGGAAGGCAACGCCAAGATCATCAAACTGATTGCCCGTGATGAAGCCCTACACCTTACTGGCACTCAACATATGCTAAATCTAATGGCATCCGGCAAGGATGACCCTGAAATGGCTACGATTGCAGCAGAATGCAAAGAAAATATGCGTAACATCTTTATTGAAGCAGCCCAACAAGAGAAAGAATGGGCAACCTATCTGTTCAAAGATGGCTCAATGATAGGGCTAAACGCCGAAATCTTAGGTCAATATGTCGAATATATTACTAACGTACGTATGCAAGCCGTTGGGCTTGATACCCACTTCGAGACGAAACATAACCCAATTCCTTGGATTAATGCTTGGTTAGTCAGCGATAACGTACAGGTAGCGCCTCAAGAAGCCGAAATCAGTTCTTATCTAGTTGGACAAACTGATAATAGCTTGGATGACTCTGACTTTGATGACTTCGACCTCTAAACAGACCTCGCTGCAACGATCAGAGAAGGTTCATCGGGTACTGCTAGGTAAACAGCAAATCCTAGTGACTGAAGATGAACCCTTATTGGCTCAACTTGAGCGAGCTGGCATTCATGTTGAGTACCAGTGCCGTGAAGGCTACTGCTCTTCTTGCTCCATAAAATTATTATGGGGCCATGTGAGCTACCCTTCTGAACCTCTCGCGTGGGTACAAAGCGGTTACCTACTCGCCTGCTGCGCTATCGTAAAAAGCGACATTGAGATTGCCTTTTTTGCCAACTAACGGTTGCTAACTAAGTGTACGGTAACCCGCATAAATCCGGGTTGCCGTTGTTATCCAACAAATCCCTCCAAACACATAAGCTAAAAGCGAAAAGTGCTCAGGTATTAGGCAAATAACCACTAAAAACACAATCGTTTCTGTACCTTCTGCTAGTCCCCCCAAAAAATACAAGGACTTTTTACCGTACTCTAAACGTTCTATCTTTCGCTTTTCAGCCATAATGGCAAAAGCTAAAAAGCTACTACCTGTGCCCATAAAGGAGAAAATTAAAAAACTCGCTGCTAACGCATTCTGAGTAGAATCAGCTAAGGCAAAGCCAAAAATCACCGCCGAATAAAAAATAAAATCTAGCGTAATATCTAAATAGCCACCCAAATCCGTCGGTTCTTGAACCCTTGCCACTGCGCCATCTAGACCATCCATTAATCGGTTTATGACAATAAAGAAGAGCGCAAAACCATAACTCTGTTGAGCTAAAGCCGGTATGCAAAGCATGCCCAAGACAAAGCCAACAATCGTCACATGATTGGCCTTCACCCCTCTTTCATCTAGCTGTAAAGCCACTCTATGCAAGGGCTGCTTAAGATGTTTAATAAAGAACCGATCCAACATAATGAAACCTTTACCTAACAACGAAATGGATAAGCAGACTACTTTCTAACAAGACGAGAAACTAGCAACTTGTTACAATAGCCATCTACAATATTTACCAATAAGGTCATTATGATACACGCAAAGCAATATGGTTCCTCTGGCCCTAATCTTATTGTTATCCATGGTTTATTTGGTAATGCGGATAACTGGCACTCCATCGCCCAGACCTTAAGTAAAGACGTTACCGTCTATTGCATAGACCTTCCCAACCATGGCAAATCAGCCCCTATGATAAATGCCACTTACCCTAATATGGCAAATGCCATTCTTGAGTGGACAAAACAAGCTGGCATCACTCATTTTTCTCTTTTGGGTCATTCCATGGGTGGAAAGGTAGCCATGCAAATAGCAGCACAAGCGACAGATCAGGTTAGCAAACTTATTATTGCAGATATGTCACCTGTTGATTATCAAGCAAGTCACACTAAAATTTTTGAAGGTTTAAAAACCATTGATGAGGCAGATATTCAATCTCGCCAACAAGCGGATAGACTATTAAGCGAATACGAACCCAGCGCTCCCATTAGACAGTTTTTACTAAAAAACCTAGAGCGCAATGAACGAGGTTTTAAACTGGGCATTGCTCGAGAAAACATCGCGAATAGCTATCAAACTATCTTGAAGAAACCCGAAATCAACAAACCAATTAATACGCCGACACTTTTCATTAAAGGTGAAAACTCTGACTACATCATCGCAGATTATCAGCAAAGCATCATGAGCCTCTTCCCCAATGCCAGCTTCAAAATGATCCCCGATACAGGCCATTGGCTCCATGCTGAAAAACCCGTACCTTTTACCAGCCTAGTGAGACGTTTTTTAAACAAATAAGGCCCCTACCTAAAAGGATACACTCAGCCTTGCTGTAAGCGAAATTCATCCGCGTAATAGGTTCCCAACATGCGTACATCCTCAGAAAAGAAGCGCAACTCCTCCAATGCTCTCTGCATGGCTGGATCTTGAAAATGGGCTTCGACATCCACATAGAATTGTGTCGCAGTAAAATGGCCATTCACCATATAGCTTTCTAGTTTCAACATGTTGATACCATTTGTCGCAAAACCGCCCATTGCTTTATATAACGCCGCTGGAATATTACGCACACGAAACATAAAAGAAGTAATGTAAGTTGTGAACTCGTCATAAATCGGCATTTTTTGTTGCTGCGAAAAAACCAAAAAACGGGTGGTATTCCCTTCTCTGTCGTTAAAATGAGTTTTAAGAACATGTAAACCATAAAGTTCGGCGGCTAATTCCGATGAGATAACCGCCAATCCCGGTTCGTCGACTTCAGCAATGTGTTTTGCCGCACCAGCCGTGTCATACATATCCACACTTTTAGCCCCTAAAGCCTTAATATTTGTATCACATTGGGCCAGCGCTTGAGGATGGCTACCGACTCGAGTAACTTGATCTATCGTCATTGAATGTCTTGCTATCAAGCAATGATTTACTGGCTCAAAATGCTCTTTCACCACATACAATTGCGTGCGTCTTAACTCCCTATAAATTTCCTCAACTCGACCTGCGGTCGAGTTCTCAACGGGGATCATGGCGTAATAGGCGTCGCCCCTTTCCACCATCTGTAAAGCATCCACAAAGGTAGCACAGTGAACACTCATCAAATCAGGAAAGGTATGTTTACAAGCAAGGTGAGAATAAGCTCCAGGTTCGCCCTGGTAAGCAACAACTTGCGTCGCATCAAGAGTAAGGTGACGATCAGACATAAAATACGTTCTTTCTTAGGTTTTCTGTACAATACCAAATAGATACTATTTTATACACAAGAATGGCAGCACCCCATCGCTAACGAACAACTTTATTATGATGCAACGTTTTTTTATTTTACTCGTAAGAGGCTATCAGCTAATTATCAGTCCCTTGTTAGGTAATAACTGTCGATTTTATCCCAGCTGCTCTCAGTACATGATTCAAGCCATTGAACGCTTTGGGGTAATAAAGGGAGTTTATTTAGGCTTAAAAAGGCTGTCAAAGTGCCACCCTTGGCACGAGGGAGGAATGGATCCGGTTCCCCCTTGCCAATGTAATGAACACCGTTCAGAAAACGAAAAAACTAAGTAGAGGCCATCATTTGCAATTTCAACTCACTTGCTACTAATACTGCCTGTGTACGGTTATTAATCTCAAGTTTGCGAAATATAGCAGTAATGTGAGCCTTGACCGTTGCCTCAGAAATCGATAATTCATAAGCAATCTGCTTATTCAATAACCCTTCATGTAGATAACACAAAACCTTGTACTGTTGAGGCGTTAATTCCGCCACTCTATGCTGCATAGACAAGTCCGGTTTAGGGTGATTGGCAATTTCTGTTTTAAGACCTTCTGGCAACCAGATGTCGCCAGCAAGAATAGCGTTAATGGCTTGCACATAGGTAGCAGGTTCACTGGTTTTTGGAATAAAGCCCAATGCGCCAGCATCTATTACCTTGGCCACCATAACACTATCTTCACTGCCTGAAATAACGGCCACAGGCACATCTGGAAAGTCTTTACGTATTCGAATTAAACCATACAAGTCACCACTGCCCGGCATATTTAAATCCAGTAGTAGCAAATCAAGATCGTTAACGCTCTCTAAAGCTTGCAAAGTCGAATCTAGGTCATAAGCTTCAACTATCACAATACCGTTTATTTCAGACCGTAGTGCGCCACTTAGCGCACTACGGAATAAGGGATGATCATCTGCAATAACAAGTGAAATCATTGCCTATCCTTTAACAAGGTATAAGATGTCATACATTTAAACGGTTCTCGATCAAATCATCAACCACACTTGGATCCGCTAGTGTGCTTGTGTCCCCTAATTGATCATGTTCGTTAGCGGCAATTTTTCTCAAAATGCGGCGCATTATTTTACCGGAGCGCGTTTTTGGCAGACCTTTACTTGCCCATTGAATTAAGTCGGGTGTGGCAATAGGACCTATTTCTTGACGCACAAACTGCTTCAAAGATTTGGTCAGTTCTTCATCTGGTGTTACCCCAGCAATCGCACTGACATAAACATAAATCCCCTGCCCTTTAATATCGTGGGGATAACCAACAATGGCTGCTTCAGCGACAGAAGGGTGAGCCACCAGCGCACTTTCAATTTCAGCTGTGCCTAAACGGTGGCCAGAAACATTTAATACATCATCCATACGGCCAGTAATCCAGTAATGACCATCTGCATCCCGTGATGCCCCATCTCCGGTAAAGTACATACCATCAAAGGTGCTAAAATAAGTCTGTTCAAAACGCTCATGATCACCATATACAGTACGAGCTTGCCCCGGCCAAGAGTCGGTAATGACCAAGCCACCATCTACCTGTACCCCTTGAGCATCCAGTAACGTCCCTTGTGCATCAACCAGTGCTGGCTGCACACCGAATAAAGGCCCAGTACAAGACCCCGGCTTAATATCAGGCTGTACAATTCGTGGCGTCATCATCATGCCACCCGTCTCGGTTTGCCACCAAGTGTCGACAATCGGGCAAGAAGCATTACCTATTTTATTATAATACCAAGTCCAAGCCTCTGGATTGATTGGCTCTCCTACGCTGCCAAGTATACGTAATGAGTCACGCTTACTCGAACTGAAAGCTTCCTCACCTTTTGACATCAAAGCGCGAATAGCCGTTGGAGCGGTATACAAGATAGTGACGTTAAATTTATCCACTACGCGGCCAATTCGACCGGAGTCTGGAAAAGTCGGAACACCCTCAAATAAGATACTCGTCGTACAGTTAGCTAACGGACCATAAACCATATAGCTATGACCGGTGATCCAGCCTACATCAGCAGCACACCAGTACACATCATCAGGTTTTAGGTCAAACACCAACTCATGGGTCATAGCGGCATAAACTAAATAACCGCCTGTCGTATGAACGACGCCTTTTGGCTTACCAGTAGAGCCAGAAGTATAAAGAATAAAAAGCGGGTCTTCTGCCTTCATTGCTTGCGCAGGACATTCGGTACTTTCTTGCTTAGCAGCCGATTGCCAATCTAAATCTCGACCGTCAAACCAAGGCACATCTTTTTGTGTATAACGATACACCAAGACGGTTTCAACCGTAGGGCAAGCATTATTATCTAATGCCATATCAACATTATGCTTAAGAGGAATCGTATTACCCGCTCGGCGACCTTCATCCGCAGTAATAACTAATTTAACACCACAATCGTTAAGACGATCTGCAATAGCATGGGCCGAAAAACCGCCAAAAATCACAGAATGAATGGCACCAATACGAGCACAGGCCAACATGCTATAGACGGCTTGAGGAATCATTGGCATATAAATAGCGACTCGATCGCCTTTTTTAATACCTTGACGTTTCAATAGATTAGCCAAACGGCCAACTTCATCATGTAATGTTTGATAGGTAATGGCGACCTTTTCAGAGCTCTCTACATCGCCTTCACAGTAATAGGCAACTTTATTAGCAGAGGTTGCTAAATGACGGTCAATACAATTGTACGCCACATTAAGTTCACCATCTTCAAACCATTTAATACTGACATCCCCTCGCTGAAAGGAGGTATTTTTAACCTTGGTATAAGGTGTAAACCAATCTAAACGCAGCCCTTCTTTCCCCCAAAAAGTATCTGGATTTGTAATCGACTCTTGATAGCGTCTTTCAAACTCTTCTTGGCTTACATTTGCATTTTTTGCTGCCTCATTTGAGGTTGCGCTATATAACGATGTCATAACCCGCTCCATTGTTAAATTTATTATTAGGATACTGAAACAAGAGAACTTATTGCTACCTTCCCTCAATTAACTATCAGCGTTTTAAGCTCTTCAATCTATTCCACTTTAGTCTTAAAAAAAGAGAAGATTTAAACCACTCGACCTGCTTTCACAAAAAAAGGTAATCGAATGTCTCTCTTCTTAGTAGGCTCGGCCCAAACAGCACGAAGAATAGCATCCGCTTCGGATAGAAAGCCATCACCACAATCTTCTATGCGTAATTGAGAAGCAGACCAAGAGCGAATAAAATCAAGCATTTGGGTCAATGACCATGAGCAAGTTAGTTCAAAAGATGGCACTTCCAAAGGTGTAAAAGGAAACTTAATGTCTTTATAATCATTCCATAACAATGCATTTTGAGGAGGCCAATAATCCTTCAGATATGGCATGACCTGTTCAGTAATGGCTTTGTCTTCTAGCTCTCCAACCTCTAACCCGTTATAACCCCAGCAAACAAAAATACCGCCGGGTTTAAGTACTCGACAAACCTCTTGCCAAAATGCTTCTAAATCAAACCAGTGAATCGCATGAGCAACACAGATGACATCAAAATAATCATCTGGATACGGCGTATGCTCAGCAGGAGACACCTGATAATGAATTTTACGGTGAGGTGTTGCTTTTGCTATTTGAGATTCACAAATATCGGAAGCTTCTACTTTTTCAAAATAAGCAGCCAAGTCGACAGAAGCCTGACCCGTTCCACAACCACAATCCCACGCGACTCCGGGTGAACTTACCTGTTGGGATAACCAATAGTAAAGCTCAGCCGGATACGTCGGTCGCACCCGTGAATAGATATCTGCAAATTTTCCATCAGAAAAACTCATCTCACCTCCCTAGATTAAATAATATTACAGCCTTAAGACTGCGCACAGCTCCCTCTGTGTTATCACTATCCATACTAGCTCGATAACACCCCATATTCATCAAGCACAGTACGTGCTTCAACTATCCCTTTCACTCTATAGGCCTGCATACCCAGCTCATTGGCCGTATCAATATTCAACTGATTATCATCAATGAATAGTATCTGTTCAGGAGCAATCTGTAATTGATCTAAAACATGATCATAAATTGCTCTATCAGGTTTCACCAAACCGACCAAGTGAGAAGCGTAATAACTGTGAAAATGCCCAGCAAGTCCCATCTCATCCATCAAACGCTCCCAATGGGCGGCATTGGTATTCGACAATATCGCCCTGTGATACTCGGGTTTAACTGCAGAGACCAGCGCCAGCGCCCCCTCAAAAAGTCCCTTTGGCCAAGCTTTAAAAGAGGCTTTAAAGGCCTCTTTTGATAAATGACTACCGACCTCTTTGGGCAAACGCTCAGCAAATTCATCAAAGGAAATCTGCCCCGAATCAAATGCTGCCACGGTAGGAGAACGCAACCACTTACGCCAAACGTCTGATTCTTCCCCATGGGTATTCAGCATAGTATGCATTTCGGCAATACTCCCTAAATCCACCAAAACATTGCCTAAATCAAACAACACAACCCGGATATCATAATCCTGCTTCATCCAATCTTCTCCACCAGCCATAGGCAAAATCTTGCTCACCACAAAAACTTATCCATCAAAATAACACGTCAGTCATTGAATAGCGCTACCTTTGATAATGAGCAATTTTCTGCCTATAGGTATAAGCTAACCATCAGCAAAAAATAGCCCATTAGAGTAAATTAAAGACAGGAGGAGCATAAAAACAAAAAAATACCCTTTTAAATCATTAAGATATGATTATGGCACGAAATTAGCTATAAGATACATTGATCAAAAAACCTAATTAACGGAGAAAAATAATATGAAATTGGGATTTGTCACCAAAGCCATTCTTTCTAGCGCAACCGCTGCAGCTATTGCTTTATCAGCAACCAATGTAAGCGCTGCCGATAACCGTAACTACATTCTAGCAACCGCTTCTACTGGTGGTACTTATTACCCCGTTGGTGTTGCGATTGCCACATTAAGCAAAATTAAACTCGAACCTAAATTTGGCCTGTCATTATCCGCTATCAGTTCTGCGGGATCCGGTGAAAACATCAAATTACTACGCGAGAACCAAGCTCAATTCGCCATTCTACAAGGCCTATATGGTGCTTGGGCATGGAATGGTGAAGGTCCACTTAAGAGCTCTGGGAAACAAACTGAACTACGCTCTATTTCCATGTTATGGCAGAACGTAGAACACTTTGTGCTTAAGTCTGATCTCGCTAAAACAGGAACCGTTGCTGATTTAAAAGGCTTAGAAGGCAGCGGTAATAAGTTCTCGATTGGTAAAAAGAACTCAGGAACAGAAGGTTCTGGTCGCCAACTTCTTAATGGCTTAAAGATTACCCCGGATAAATTCAACCTTGCTTACATGGGCTATGGAGCCAGCGCAGATGCGATGCAAAATGGTAATATTGATGGCATGAACACACCAGCAGGCGTTCCTGTTAGTGCGGTTACTCGCCTCTATGCTTCCATGGGCGATAAAGTGACCGTTCTGGATTTAACGGATAAGCAAATGAAAGACGCTAATGGCGGCTACAATTTGTGGACTCGTTATGTGATTCCAGCCAATACCTACCCAGGTCAAACAAAAGCAATCAATACCATCGCTCAACCTAACTTCCTAGCGGCTCGCGCAGACCTTTCTGATGAAGACGTTTACCAGCTAACAAAATCCATTTATGAGAACCTAGGGTATTTAAGCGCGATTCATAAAGCGACAGCAGTGATGTCTATTGAAAAAGCCATTGCTGGCCTTCCAGTACCACTGCACCCAGGTGCTGCTAAATACTATCGTGAGCAAGGCATTGAAATCCCAGCTCGCTTAATAGCAAAGTAACTAGCTACCGCGCTAAAAAGCACCGTACTGATATTACGGTGCTTTTTTACTGCTTTCATCTCACACCCCACCGCCCTATACAGTACAAAAGAAAGGTAGCTGTTCCATGAACGCTTTATCTCACTCACCAACGCCTACAGACAACGAAATCAACCTTGACGACTTCGAAACCAAACACCGATCCAGCTCTAGGCTCAATCGTTTTGTGTTTGCTATTTCTATTTTCCTAGCCGTCGCGCACATCTATATCAATACCATCGGCACCCTTCCCGAGCTTTGGGTTTCGGCCTTCCATTTCGCTGGCTTCGGCACCTTATGCGCATTATTAATTCCAGCTAACCCAAAATGGCGAGACAGTAAAGTTGCTTTAATATGTGATGCCTTGATTGTCATCGCACTAGTCGGCATGGTGCTTTACATTGTCTTTTTTGAAGATGCGCTCTACGCAAGAGGAGTGACGTTTGATACTGGAGATTGGATCGTCTCCTCGATTAGCATTTTACTCGCTCTAGAATTAATTCGCCGCACCAGCGGTTGGTTTATTCCCTTGCTGATTATCGTCGCGCTGACCTATGTTGTACTCTGGGGGAAATGGATAGGCGGTGCATTTTCCTTCCCAGGATTAAGTGTTGAGACGCTTTTATATCGTAGCTTCTTTAGTACCGATGGTATGTTTGGATCTATCTCTAGAATTTCATGGAGCTTCGTCTTCATGTTCATTCTATTTGGCGCATTCTTAGTCAAATCCGGCGCTGGCGATTTTATCATCGCCCTATCGCGCACTCTCGCTAGCAAGATGATTGGCGGACCAGGCTTTGTTGCTGTACTAGGCTCAGGACTCATGGGTTCTGTCTCCGGTTCCTCCGTTGCTAATACCGTTTCTACTGGTGTCATAACCATCCCTTTAATGCGTAAAGCTGGCTTCCCTGCTCGCTTTGCCGCAGGTATTGAAGCCGCCGCCTCAACTGGCGGACAACTCATGCCTCCGGTGATGGGCGCTGGTGCATTCATTATGGCGTCTTATACACAAGTATCCTATGTCACCATTATCAGTGTTGCCGCCATTCCTGCTTTACTATATTTCTTATCTGTCGGGTTCTTCGTACGAGTTGAAGCCAAGCGCAGTAAAGTCATCGCGACAGAAGACAATGGCATATCTATTACTCAAGTATTAAAAGAAGGCTGGCATCACATTGTCCCCCTTGCGGTATTAGTCACCCTATTAATTCAAGGCTTCACACCAACCTATGCAGCAGGACTAAGCGTGCTCGCGGTTATAGTGTCCTCTTGGTTATCCAAAGAACACCGTATGGGGCCTACGGCTATTTTGGATGCCATGGCGCAAGGCGCGAAAAACATGTCGACTACTGCTGTGCTATTAGTAGGTATAGGTTTAGTGGTTAACGTCATCAGCACCACTGGGGTTGGCAATACTTTTTCATTGCTCATTACCGATTGGGCGGGAGGAAGTCTTTTCTTCACAATACTATTAGTGGCTATCGCCTCTCTCATTTTGGGAATGGGGTTACCTGTTACTGCGTCTTATATCGTACTAGGCACCTTATCGGCTCCAGCCTTATTCAACCTTATCGCAGAAAGCCAACTACTGGAAATGATGGCTTCGGGAACCTTACCGCAGGCAGCAAGCGCCGTTTTCATGTTGGCTGACCCATCCGCTCTCACGGCTTTAGCGCAAGGAATGTCAATGGATCAAGCCGCTGCTCTGCTAGCTCAAATTCCAGGTGACTTTAAAAGCATGCTGATGAATCAAGCCTTAGGCGCTGAAAGCGTCGCTATGATTCTAGTAACAGCCCATATGATCATTTTTTGGCTATCTCAAGATAGTAACGTCACACCGCCAGTTTGTCTCACTGCTTTTGCCGCTGCCGCCATTGCTAAGACCCCACCGATGAGGACTGGCGTAACGGCTTGGAAATTGGCAAAAGGCCTCTATATCGTACCGCTTCTAATGGCCTATACGCCATTGATTGGTGGCGACGCAGAAACGCTACTACGCCTTACTATTTTTGCCATCTTTGGTATGTATGCTTTGGTAGCAGCAATGGAAGGTTACCTAGAAGATAAATTGTCAATTCTTCCACGCTTGCTCGTGCTGATTGCCTCAGGAATGATGCTCTGGCCAAAGCTTGACTTGTGGATTCAATTAATTGGACTAGCGATCTTCTTAGTCATTTTCGTAATTGGTCATAAGAAATATTCAAACACGGTACAAGCTACTTCTGCGGCTTAATCTTTAAACAACACAACGCAAAATACCGATAAAAAAGCCAGACACTTTATTAAGTGTCTGGCTTTTTAGTTTTTAATCTGTTGAGACCTATTATTTAATTTCAAACACTGAGCAAATTTTATTGCCTGATGGATCACGCAAATAAGCCAAATATAGCTTTCTGCCGTTGCCCTCTCGAATACCCGGCGCATCTTCACAACTGGTTCCACCATTTGCTACCCCTGCTGCGTGCCAGGCATCAACTTCATCCGTTGATTTAGCCGAAAATCCAAACGTACTGCCATTCCCAAAAGTAGCAAGCTCACCATTAATAGGTTTGGTGATAATAAGAACGCCACTATCTGTCCAATAAAGAGCACGCCCTTTAGGGTCTATAACGCCAGACTGATGACCTAAAGCCCCTAAAATCGCATCATAAAATACTTTTGATGCGTCTACATCATTCGACCCTAATACCACATGACTAAACATTATCTTCCTCTAATTTTCTTAAAAAACACTCGAATACATTAACACCGAGATACAAGCCATTTAAAGTTGCCATGCTATAGTTAACGTCCCATAGCGATTAAGCTTCTCAGTTTGAATACTATTATTGGTATCCACTTCGTCTCTTTTGTTAAATGACGTATTGTACGCGAAAGTAATGGCGCCATGCCCTCCAAGAGAATAACTCAATCCCGTTGTAAATACGTTGTAGGTATGATCATAATCTATAGAACGGCTATCCCGAAAAGTATTCCCGTCAGTAAAAATGCTATTGGCATCATAATTCAATAGGACGCCAGCATAAGCAAACCAACCATTATTTACCGCAATCGGATTAGAAGCCCTAGCATTGGCTAACAAGACCGTTGAATAGGACTCCTGTAGATTCTGCCCAACTCGCAACATAAATCCAGCATTAGCCCCACTTCTTAGCGTTCCTACCGCAATCTGTCCACCCGCTACGACATCAAATGTATCCGAACTGGATGCCAAAACACGCAAAGCACGACCGCGAGAAAAGCCAAACACAACTTCATTTTTTAATTGGGTATCCCAACCCTTTGGCTCTTTAGCTCCAATTGCTTTATGAACTGCTTTTTGCGTTTGCTCACCCTTTGCTTTGGGTCCTACCAATCCCACAGAGGTACTTACCCAATCCGCATAATTGGAGCCAATTTTAATATAGGCATTAGTATAATTTAGCAAACCAGAATAAGGTAAAGAGCCTTCAGGAGGGTTAACTTGTGATATGTCCTCAGCCGTTGTTAAAACCTGACCTAAGCTATTAACATTAACTATGCCGTAAGTTGATCCACTCGGCATGCTCCACATCAGAGGCCACACCCATATACTTGGCTTCTTTAATGGGTCACCCTGCCCGTAGACATCGTAAAGTGAAAAATAAATGCCATTCGTGTAACCACTGTCCTCACCAACAAAAAGATCGTTATCTAAGGTCGCTGAAAAAAAGTACTCAACAGCATAAGCCTGCCCTCCAGACAACAAAAAAAGACCTAAAAGATATTTTCTTATCATGCTCCTCACTGTTTTAGTCTTACCCCGTACCAATTGTTGGTTAACCATTCTGCATCCACTCAAATTTAAAGATTGTCAGCTCTTGTATTATTAAACAGGCCAATTCCAGAAAACTTTACCACGGGCTAATTTAATAAAAAGACGTTATAGTGTAATTTCTCTTATTTTTCCCATTTTCACTGGAAAACGGAAAAACACCAACGACCTATTGATCACGCCTTAGTTAACCATCGATTGAGTCTAGGCTAACAATGATTCACCTAAAAACCCGCTGTGACCAAACCGTTAGCCCAGCCGCGACACTACCAAAGTGATCACCATCTAAAACAGGAATATTTCCTATACATTGCTGTATTGCATCACGTATTACGGGGGATTTCGCCGAACCACCTGTCATATAGATCAAATCAGGCTGTTCTCCCGCTTGCTCAATAACGGATGTCATTAGCTGTAGCATTCTTTCTAATGGCGGCTCAATCGATTTTGCCAGAGCCTCGCGGGTAATGGATGTCTCTAAACCTGCTTCAATATAATCCATCAGCACCCTATGATCGATGATCTCAGACAGCGCGATTTTAGCTTCCTCTGCATTTCTCACAATATGATAATTCTGCTTTTCTTCCCTCATAAGCAGAAAACGTTCAATCAATTTCGGTTCACTCGCGTCTAAACGTAATTGCTCTATTTGATTACGAGTTTCCATACTATTAAAGGTCGCAATGGCCGATACATCATTGGTCGTCACCGCATTCCAATACATTTGCGTTGGCATGGGCAAACCGTTTTTCAGAGTAGAATCCATGCCGAATAAAGGCATTAAATGCTTACCTGCAATACGGATATCTAAATCATTCCCTCCGACTCGCTCACCGGTATGACCTAAAAAATCATGGCTCCTATCGTCTTTAACCACATATTCTGGCCCCATTCGGACCATGGCACAGTCTGTTGTACCACCACCAATATCCACCACCAGTACGGTTTTGTTTTCGATGAGCTTCGCCTCAAAATCCAAACCTGCAGCAATCGGCTCGTATAAAAACTCAATCTCTTTGAAGCCCGCTCGTTTACCTGCGGCTGTCAGTATTTCTAACGCTTGACGGTTACTGGCTTCGGCATCAATCCCTTGGAAGTTAACAGGACGACCAATCACCGTATGGGTAATCTCTTCTCCGAGTTGTTTTTCTGCTCTTTGCTTGATGTTTTGCATCATAGCGGCGACTACATCTTCAAAGAAATTGATGTGCTCGGTGCGCAAGCCTGTGCCGCCTAGAAAGGATTTAGGGGATTTTACAAAATAGCCATCTTCAGGCCATTGGAAGTACTCTTCAAAAGCTTCGCGGCCAAAAAATAAGACCTGATCATTATCATCAATATCTTCTTCATAACGCGCTCGTTGCGCACGAGTTAAAGCATTACGACGAGATTCCACAAAGGCTTTTTTAGCCTGTTGTTCCTGTATATTTCGCCCTACGGACTCGGTTATTAAGTCACGATCTAGAGCATAGACAGTCGAGGGTAAAAAAGTATGATTTCCTTCTAGTGTTACCAATTGAACATTCGAGCCCTGAGATACACCTAACGCGCAATTGGACGTTCCATAATCGAAACCGCAAATCATCTTGCTTTACCTATCAATTCATTAACAATAAAAAGGACGCGGACAATAGCACAGAGACAAAAAAACTGTCAGCCTACAGTGGCAACCGTTCGCTCTTGTTACAAAAAATTAACAGGAAAATACTATTTTAGTTGTTAGAGTCTATTAGTTCAAAAAATCTAGAGCGCGTCTTGCACTATACTTCAAAAAATAGTGGACAAAAACATCCAACATTGGAGCACTTTATGCACCTCTCACTACAGTCGAAAATCATGTTACAAGCCATCATTGTCGCCATCATCATTGCCATTGGCGTCGGAGGGGTGTCCTTTTATGATTTCACTAACTCCAGCAACACTCGCATAAAGTCTGAAGCCAGTTCTCAAGCTGACGCTATTTCGACCTACATTAATAGTTGGTCTGATGATCGCAGCACTACAATGACTACCGTCAGAGAAAAGCTAGAAGCCTCTCTTCAAGCAGCTCCTAACGTCAATGAACAGGATGTTCTCAACATTCTTCAACAAGCCCAAGGCAGTCTGAGTTTTGGAATGACCTTTTTAGGGCTAGAAAATGGTGCCATGTATCGCCATGACCCGTCCCTTAATAGTGCGGGCTATGACCCTCGTGTTCGTGGGTGGTATAAAGACGCCAAGGCGAAGAAAACAGCTTATGTCACCAATCCTTATATTTCCTCCTCAACCAAAAAGTTATCTATGACCTTTGTAGAACCTATTATTATTAACGGGGAATTCAAAGGTGCTATTGGCGGCCTGGTATTTCTAGATGATTTATTAGGTAAAATTACCGCGATGAATGTGTTGGGTGATGGCTATAGCACACTCTTTGACGGAGCAGGAAAAATCATTGCTCACCCACAAAAAGACCTCATTCTAAAAGACGCAGTGGAGTTATCTCCAACCCTAAATAAAAACTTTTTTAGCGATGTGCGTCAGAATGCCAAATTCACCGAGCTCATGCTTGGTGATAGCAATACCTATATGTACGCTAGCCAAATACAAAATAGCCCATGGGTGCTGGGTTTAATGATGAATAAAAACATTCTAGATGCACCACTCATTAATCTCGGCACCAGTATAGTCATCGCTGTTATTGTGCTGCTGATATTAGCTTCTCTCATCGTTATGCAGGTAACGCGCTATTTATTGAGAGACTTGCGCCGTGTGTCAGATAGTATGAAACAGATTGCCGAAGGAGACGGAGACTTAACCCAGCGTCTAATCGTCAGTTCTAAAGATGAAATTGCCGTACTCGTCGACAATTTCAACCAATTCGTCGCGCTGCTACAGGGAACCATTACACACTTAAAAAAAATTGGTCATGACCTATCCGGTCAAGCTAATGCCGCCCATGACTCTTCTCAAGAGAGTGCATTAAAACTGGAGGAGCAACAGCACAATATTTCTATGGTGGCCACGGCGATACATGAAATGTCACTAGCCACTCAAGAAATTGCAGGTAACGCTACGAATACCGCCAATAACGCCGATGAAACAGTAGCGGCCAGTAATATAGGCCAAAATCAGGTATTAAAAAGTCAAGACAGTATCCGAGCTCTCGCTGAAGACATTCAAGGCGTCGCCGAGGTTATTAATAGTGTCAGTAATAACGCCGATGGTATTAATGCCATTTTAACGACCATTTCCGGCATTGCAGAACAAACTAACTTACTCGCATTAAACGCCGCCATTGAAGCTGCACGCGCCGGTGAACAAGGCCGAGGGTTCGCCGTGGTGGCCGACGAAGTACGCGTATTATCACAACGTACTTACAGCTCTATTGAAGAAATCCAAAAAATGATTGAAGCCCTGCAAAGCACTACTAAGGATGCAGTGGCAAAAATCCAGCTCAGTCATGATAAGGCAGAAGGCAGTGTCGAGGATGTTAACGAAGCAAAATTGAGTCTAGATAAGATTCAGCAATCAGTAACCACCATCAATGATCGCGCTGCACAAATCGCGACCGCGACAGAGGAACAAACCAGCGTTACTGCGGAAGTTAACCAGAATACAGCAGACATCCAACAGGGCTCCTCTGCACTGGTCGTGCTTGCTTCTGAAAGTGCTTCCCGCGCCGAAGAACTAAAAACCCTAGCCGATGACTTAATAAAACACATCAACAACTTCAGAACATAATCCAAATACAGTGAGACCTTTGCACTAAGTCACGAGCGATACCAAGACAAGGCAAAAATAGACGAAAAAGCAAACACTTACATGGATGTAAGTGTTAAGACGATGCATAGCCACACGGATGTGGTTAATAGGGCAATGCAGGAGCCATTGCCGAGGATGCCAAAGCCGCGTTTATGGGTTATAAAGGAGTAATTTTAGTCTGTTTTTAACAAAATATTGGCAAGCACAGTCGTCGTGGAAAGGTCTCACTGCAAACGAAAACGCCCTGTTAGCATACTCTAACAGGGCGTTTTTGATTTTAACGAATCAAAGACATTACATCAGTGGCGAAACACCAATAACCGCCAGATGAAGAAAGAAAACAATAGCAAACCAAGAAAGCATAGTGAAAACAAACGCTGCTAAGTTAAACGGAATACTGGATTCATCAAAATCATCATAAACAACACCGGCTTTTCTGTCACGACGACGATAAACGGCAAAACAAGCAATAGACCATATCAAAAAACTACCGAAAACCATCACATCCGCTAAAGAGCCATTGCTAATTAGATGTGCAAAAGCCCAAAGCTTTATAGCAATTAACAGAGGGTAGCCCAGTTTTCGTTTCATTGTGGTTTTTGGCACTATGGCAGAGCCCACAAAAAAAAGTGATAAAAGCATAATTAAGGCAGCCAGGTGATAAGTCCAAATAGGCGGGAACCACAACCAAATAGGTGATGCTCGCATCTGGATAAAGCCCATCACAATAAAAGCGCCCGCTAATAAAGTGATCAATCCATAACGCATACGCCAGCGCATCACACCATGACGCGCCATACTTGACTCTCGCCAGTTTGGCATTAACATCCTGACGGAATGCAGACTAAAAAAGATTACTAACCCGATAACCAAAATCAACATACTAAGATGTTCCTTATATACTATTAATAAGCCGCGACACTTAAATCTGCCTGCATTGTAGACCCGTCATTTTATATCTCAAGCCCTATGTCTCCGTGCCCACTATAAAGTGTCATCAAAAGCACGATAGAATGGCCTTATAGAGCTAGAAAATACCCCTAGCTTTGCACTAGAATACACGCCTTTAAAATTCGGACAGCTTGCCATGATCCAGACGCCCTATTACCTCATTGATAAAGCCAATCTTTTAAAGAATTTAGAAAAGATTGCTTACGTGCGCCAGCATTCTGGAGCCAAGTCATTACTGGCACTTAAATGTTTTGCTACTTGGTCTGTGTTTGACTTAATGCAAGAGTACATGGATGGAACCACGTCTTCTTCGCTATATGAGGTTAAACTTGGCAAGCGCAAGTTCCAAGGAGAAACTCACGCCTACAGTGTAGCCTATGCTGATGATGAAGTTGCCGAAGTACTCGAAAACAGCGACAAAATCATCTTTAACTCTATAAGCCAGCTCAATCGCTTTAAAAACCAAAGCGCAAACACCATTCGCGGTTTACGAGTAAACCCACAAGTCAGTACCTCTGAATTCATCATCGCCGATCCTGCTCGTCCATTTAGCCGCCTTGGCGAATGGAACCCAGAAAAGATTGAAACTGTCATCCATGATATCTCCGGCTTTATGTTCCATAACAACTGCGAGAACAATAGCTTCGAACGGTTCGATGAAATGTTAACACTAATAGAAGAACGCTTTGGTCACCTTATCCAAAAAGTAAAATGGGTCAGTCTTGGTGGCGGTATTCATTTTACGGGCGAAGGCTATCCATTGGATCGTTTTTGCCAACGCCTAAAAGCCTTTTCAGAGACATACAATATACAGGTGTATTTAGAACCCGGCGAAGCGGCGATCACCAATAGCACCACATTGGAAGTCACAGTATTAGACACCCTCTTCAATGGCAAAAATCTAGCCATTGTCGACAGTTCCATCGAAGCTCACATGCTCGATCTACTGATTTATCGTGAAAATGCCAAAATGGCTCCTTGCGAAGGTGACCATGAATACATGGTATGTGGTAAATCTTGTTTAGCTGGCGATATTTTTGGCGAATTCAAATTTGATAACGCACTAGACGTTGGCGACCGACTCTCTTTCCAAGACGCGGCGGGCTATACCATGGTGAAGAAAAACTGGTTTAACGGTGTGAAAATGCCCTCCATTGCCATACGACAACTAGATGGCAATATCGAACTGGTAAGAGAGTTTGATTATCAGGATTTTGAACAGAATTTATCTTAATTAGCCGAAGGCTATTGAATTTTTTAGAGAGAACTAAACCATGAAAAAAAATGTCCTAATCATAGGCGGCGGAGGCGTGGCTAGAGTCGTAGCCCACAAATGCGCCCAACACAACGATACACTGGGCAATATCGCAATTGCTTCACGCAGCGTCGATAAATGCGACGATATTGTATCCAGTGTCCTCGAAAAAGGTAGCATGAAAGTTGAGGGTCGCATTCAAGCATTCGCCCTTAATGCTCTTGATATACCGGCTACTATTAAACTGATTCAAGAAACAGAATCACAAATCGTGATTAACGTTGGCTCGGCATTCGTTAACATGTCTGTCCTAGAAGCCTGCATGGAAACGGGTGCCGCTTACCTAGACACCGCCATTCATGAAGACCCCGCTAAAATTTGCGAAAACCCACCTTGGTACGCTAACTACGAATGGAAACGCCGTGACGCCTGCAAAGAAAAAGGCATCACCGCTATTTTGGGTGTCGGCTTTGATCCGGGTGTGGTCAATGCTTATGCTGCATTGGCTTACAACGACCACCTAGATTCTGTTGACTCTATCGACATTATCGACGTAAACGCGGGTAGCCATGGCAAATATTTCGCCACTAACTTCGATCCAGAGATCAACTTCCGTGAATTTACCGGTCGCGTCTACTCTTGGCAAAACAGCGCATGGCAAACCAACAAAATGTTTGAAATAAGCCGTACTGACGACCTGCCAGTTGTCGGCTCTCAAACCACCTACATGACAGGCCATGATGAAGTTCACTCACTGTCACAAAACCTAGACGTGCCAAACGTACGCTTTTGGATGGGCTTTGGTGAGCACTATATCAACGTGTTCACTGTCTTGAAAAACTTAGGTCTACTGTCGGAGCAACCTGTCACCACCGCAGAAGGCTTAGAAGTCGTACCGTTAAAAGTCGTCAAAGCAGTGCTTCCAGACCCTTCTTCCTTGGCCCCTGAATACACAGGTAAAACCTGCATTGGCGATGTGGTCAAAGGCAAAAAAGACGGCAAAGACAAAGAAGTGTTCATCTACAACGTGGCCGACCACAAAGAAGCGTATAACGAAGTGGGCAGCCAAGGTATTTCTTACACGGCAGGCGTACCACCCGTTGCCGCAGCCATCCTTGTGGCCAATGGCATATGGGACGCAAAAGAAATGCGCAATGTCGAACAACTCGACCCGAAACCTTTCCTAGGTTTGCTAAACGACATGGGCCTACCAACTCGCATTAAAGACGAAGACGGCGACCGCCCTTTCACTCTTTAATTCCTCCAATATGTTACCCATAACCCTGCTTTGTTAGATTAGAGCAGGGTTATTTATTAAAAGCATTAAGCGCTTTTTCTTGGTTAAATAAAGCCAACAATAATTGTTTGAAAAATAAACGATTTAGCCGCATTTTGTTCATCAGCATTATGGTAGACTGCGCGCATTACGGAACCTGCACATCAGCACGATGCTGACCACCTCTCAAAATAAGCCAACAATCGCCTATTGTAAGAGACCAGCTCTCCGTCCATCCACTTATTTTAGAGAGCAATAACTATGCAAAACCTTACTCAAGACGGGCAACAACTCGTCAATAGTCTCAGCGCTAAATACAACCTCAGTTACGATGCCGTCATGCATATGCTAATTTCTGTCAATAACGGATCTGGCAGCATGGCACAGTTTAATTGCTCGGAGCTGGGCGGTTCAGGTCAATGGATGCGCGGTGGCATGACCATGGTGGGTGATATGTTTAACCATGGTTTAAAAATGACGGTAGATAACTTGTGTAATGATCTTGCTCATGGTCTTGCCAGCCTACAAGTCTTTATTCCTATTCCTGCTGGAACACCTGGAAGCAGTCAATGGTGGCCAAGCGACTTAGGCCAACCCTTTAGCAGTGGCGCACAAAACAACACCCGCTATGCTGTGTTTCCAAATCGTTTAGCCGTTGAGTTTAATAATCAAGTCACGGTATATGATACCTTAGACAACAATATAGGTGGAGTAAGTCAGCAACAAGGTAATAACGACTCTCTTACCTTTAGTAGCCAATATGGCACGATTGCCGTGCACAGCTTACCTATAATTTCAGGGGCAGGTATTGCATCAACACCACAGAATAATTTTGCTGAACCAACGCAAAACACAATACAAAATAGCCTTCAAGACAATGATGTCCCCCAAGTAAACACTGGCATTCCTAGCCTATTGTCCGTCGATGAGACCTTGCAGATAATAGAAAAGCTAGCCAAACTCAAGGATGCGGGTGCTATTTCTGAAAGTGAATACGACTCGAAAAAAACAGAATTGCTTAATCGCATTTAACTTTATAATGAGCAAAAGGAGTAGAAGAGGCCTCTTCCACTCCTCTCCGGAAATATTACAAACCTTCTTCCGAAATTCTTTTTCCTAGCGGGATAATTTCTGCTAATGGTACCGGTTTAGAAATATAATATCCCTGGAACAAACTACAGCCTTTCTTCAATAAAGACTGATACACCTCTATATTTTCAACACCTTCTGCCACTACTTTATATTTATATGCAGAAGCAATTGAGAGAAGGGAGTTAATAATGGCATCGTAGCCTGCCTTTCCTATTTCATTAACAAAACTTCGATCTATTTTAATTTCATCAACTGGGAAATGCACCAGCTGTTGAAAAGACGTATAGCCTGTACCAAAATCATCCAAAGAAACTTTACAGCCTATCGCCCTAATTTTTTCAATCGTCTTAATAGAAACTGGGTCAATATCTAATAAGAAAGTTTCAGTCACTTCAATACATAAGCGCTCTGCTGACACGCCACTGTTATTAACCAGCCGTTCAAAATGACTAACAAAGGAAGTATCCAGTAATTCTTTTGAAGAAATATTAACAGACAATTCAAAATCTTCATCAAACCCTGCCATAGAAAAGTCTTTTAGCGCTTTTTCAATCACCATTAAATCTATATCACGAATAAGGCCTGTTTCTTCCGCAATAGAAATATAAACCTCAGGCGAAAGGGCATTCAAATCTGGAAAAGTACAGCGTAATAATGCTTCTACCCCGACTATTTTATTCGCTGAAGAGTCAAAAATAGGCATATAAAGTAAATTAAAGGCATCTTTCTCCAAAGCCAATTTTATCCGACTTTCTATATGTACTTTATTTTCCGCTATACGACCAACTTCACTACTGTAAATTTGTAGATTCATATTTTCATGTAAAATCGCTTGTATCGACAGCGCTGCACGTTCAAGTACTTCCTTCCTATTCCTAGGCAATTTTTTTTCCGAACTAACCCCTACCTTAATATCTAAGCACAGGTCTCCTAGTTCAGGAACCGTAATAGGCGACAAGAAAACCTCTAGAAAAGCCGCTTCATTATCATTTGAAAAACGCTCTCCCTTCTTAATAAATACCAGCTCATCATTGGCTAACCGGGAGCCTAAAAAAAATTTTGAGGAAAAGATAAGTTGGCTTCTCTTTACTACTTCTTGAAGTAAGTCATGTGCAATACCAAGCCCAAAATGCTGGACCAAGTTATGCCAATTAGTAATACGAATACGATATACAGTCGCATTTTTCCCTACTAAATCAGCATAGTGAATTTTAAAACCAAAAGTATTTAATAATGAGCAGTATGGATCATTAAGCGCTTGTTTTTTGAACTTGTTATAAGCGAGAAATTGTGAGTATAAGAAGCGAAAAAGCATACCGCCTGCGATTAATAACCAAAACAAAGAAAGCGTTTTATAAAATTCAGCCTCTTTTACCATTTTACCAAACAGCATGAGTTGAGAGACATCTATGCTGTATATTCCAGATGCTTTTAATGGTATTTCATTAACAAAAAATTCGATATTCACAACAGACTTCACATTAACATCTGAGAGTTCGAAAGGAACATTATTCTCATCTTCCCACCAGGTTTCTACCCTAAACCGGGATAGAGGAATAATAAGATCACCATTACCCTGTACTCTAACAGCATGATATTTGTGCTTGTCTGATTGAATAGACTTGATAGATTTAACTATCTCAGGGTCAATCAAGCTTTTAATAACAACTCGAGTTCTTTGATTATAATTAGGAAGGGTAGACTTGGTTATTACATGTGTATGAAGTTCACTGAAACTTTCTAAAGAAACACCAAGTGCTTTATCTGAAGTAACCCTAAATGTAAGACCACATATGTCTCTATTTTTACTCAATCTAGCATCACAATGTACTGAAAATGTGCCCTTCGTCTTATCAAGCTTAAGCTCCCCTCCCAAAGCATGGACGAGTAAATTACCATCGCGAGCCATGGAAATGATGTCTAACTCTTTACAATTAAACCTAGATGTTTGAAAGGCAAAAGCAAGTAAACTTAAAAGGACCGAAATTGCAATAAAAACATTATACGTTTTTGCTAATTTTGAAAGCGCTTTTAAGCTATTCATAAAAAGGGATACACCTAAGCTATTATAGATTTCACATCAATTCCCCCCAAAAAATGCAGTTTATCCTAGCTTTGGGCAGCTCTTAAAAAAGTACAGACTGCATAGAAAATTAGCGAGCGGAGTAAACTAATTCTCTATGCAGTCTATAAAGTTTCTTTTTACTTCTCAAGTCATCTTTGAAATGGTCCATTAGAATGAAGGTTTCATTGCGCCCGACATTAAGAAAGCAGTAGCTTTTTAGAATTTCTTTCTGCCGTTCTATTCATTTAATTTTAGCGTCTAATTCTTGGTTTTTTTACTGTTCTGGAGTTAAAGCTTTACTATCAAAGGAAATGTCACCTTGGCGTTCCTGCTTCAGTTGAGTAATCCAGTGTAGGAATACTGTTTCAGCAATGCCAACAGAGTGGCAATCCTCACTGATGTTATAGCTCTGATCAAGTACCAAACAGGCAGACTCTATTTAAAATTCAGAACTAAAGTTTCTTCTGTTCATAATCTATTTACCCTATCAATGGGTAGATTTTAACACCTATCGATTGGTACAGATTTATTAAACCACTTCAGTGGGCCAATGCGGTTTTCGTACAATCCCCATCGATACGATGTTTTTCTTCTTCAAGAATTTCTTCGGTAAATTGCCCCATGAAACAACAACATACCCCTTCACCTATCATGGTTCTCGGCCCCATTGGGTGGCCTATGTGTTTGTACACACCATGACTGTGCCCATGGCTATGGGAGTGAGAATGGTCGTGGCTATGATCATCATGGGAATGGCTATGAGAATGATCGTGGCTATGGGAATGCCCATGGCTATGATCATCATGGGAGTGACTATGATCAGACTCAGACAAACCTTGTGTATCATCCTGCGGATCAACAAATTCAGCATGATGATGGTGAACATCCACCTCCCCAGCGGCAAGACGACGTTTAAAGGAGTTCATTAGTGTTTCTTCACCCGTTTGCAATTCCCCCTGCATGATCTCTTCCACACGGTTTTGAAACGCATCAATCACTCGTGGGTGGTCACTTAAATAAGGCGTTTGGATAAACTCAATCTCAGGGTTCGCCTGTGCGACTTTATCCACATAGCCTTGAATACGCTTAATGAGTCGGCCTGTGAACAAGAAATAAGGCGCCACCACAATACGCTTGTAACCCAGCTTCATGAGGTTCTCTAAGCCCACACCAACGGATGGATAAGTCACACCAGAGTACACAGTATCAGACCAACCAAAGCCCATATTTTCACTCACAATGCGGGTTAGTTTGGCCGCTTCAGCATTGGCAGAGGTATCCGATGTACCACGGCCCACCACCACCAATAAGGTGTCATAAAGGTTTTCTGGTGGGTTAACAGGGTCCAGCCCAAGAGACTCATAAATACGCGCTTGGAAAGCTTCAATCATGTCGTCTTGCAAACCTAATTCACGACCATAAGTAACATGAAGACCTTGGTTCTTTTCTTCATACGTCGTCAATACAGAAGGAATATCGTTCTTGGCATGAGTCGCTGCAAAAAGCATCCCCGGCACCGCATAAATTTCTTCCACCCCTTGGGCCAACAAACTGTTTAATCCCATATGAATATTCGGAGCCGAAAATTCCAAAAAGCCATATTCCACAGGCAAATCTGGAAAGCGTTCTTTTAATCCTTTTGCCACTAAGCCAAATTCACGTTCTGCATCTTTATCACGGCTACCGTGGCCACAAATCATAATGCCCTGTTTTTTGACTGGTCTTGTATCACTCATTGTTTCTCTCTTCTTATCGACTCTGATCGTCATCCGTCATGTATGGTAATCTCAGCAAACTTCTGCCCAAGTTTTCTGTATTGAATTCTTCATGGTAGATCACTGCCCTTGCTCCTGTTGCTGATCTAAATCAAGCAACAAGGATTGAATTTTTTCACGATGGCCATCGGCATTTTGCCACATGCCCCGTTGAATCGCCTCTAAAAGACGTTCCCCCATCTCTTCCAACGCATGGGGGTTATTATCGCGCATAAACGCTTGATTGTCTGGATCGAGCAATAAACGATCCGTAACCTGCTCATATTGATAATCCGCTACTAAATCCGTAGTGGCATCGTAGGCAAATAAATAATCCACCGTGGCCGTCATTTCAAACGCGCCTTTATAGCCATGGGTTTGCATGGCGTCAATCCATTTGGGGTTCAACACCCGAGACCGCACCACCCGATTCAGCTCTTCTTTTAGGGTACGAATCTTCGGTGCACTAGGGTTCGAGTGATCGCTATGATAAACACTCGGCGCTTGCCCACTAAAGGCCGTCACCGCATTCGTCATGCCCCCTTGGAACTGATAGTAATCATCCGAATCCAAAATATCGTGTTCACGATTGTCTTGGTTCTGCACCACCGCATCCAATTGAGACAAGCGTTCAATAAAAGCGGACTTCGCCTCGACACCATCTTGATTCCCTGACGCTGAATCACCTGATGACTGACTGTCTGATGACAAATAACGGCCATCATACGCATAGCCCCCCCAATTAACATAGGCCTCAGCCAAATCCGCCTTGGTATCCCAACAGCGTTCATCGATCAAACCTTGCAAGCCTGCCCCATACGCCCCGGGTTTACTACCAAACACTCGATACGACGCTTGTCGATTAGCTTGCTCTTCTTCCATCCCTTGGTCTAATAAACGCTGCTTTCTGGCTTGTACATTAGCCCGAATCACATTGCCATTACCCGGTTCAGAATACTCGGCTATTGCCTGCACCGCCGAATCATAAAGGCGCATCACATTGGCAAAAGCATCACGGAAAAAACCCGATACGCGTAGCGTCACATCCACCCTAGGGCGACCAAGCTGCATACACGACAGAATCTCAAAGTCCGTCACTCGATTCGAGCCCGGTGCCCAAATAGGCCGAACCCCCATTAATGCGAATGCTTGGGCAATATCATCACCGCCCGTTCGCATGGTCGCCGTGCCCCACACGGACAAACCTAAATCTTTTGGGTAATCCCCATGTTCTTGCAAATGTCGCTGGATCAAAGCTTCAGCGGATTTTTGACCAATGGCCCACGCCGCAGGTGACGGAATGGCTCGATTATCCACAGAGAAAAAATTACGTCCTGTCGGCAAGGTATCCAAACGCCCACGGGTTGGCGCACCACTTGGCCCCGGTGGAATAAAACCACCCGCCAAACCTTTTAATACCGCTTGAATTTCATCCTCAGCACTTTTTTCCAATGCTGCCATTAAAGTCACTTTCGCGTGAGATAAGAGTATCGCCGTTTGTGGCAAAGTGTTGGCTAATTCATCAACCGACTGGCCTTGAATCAAATGGACTAAAACCAATTGTTTGGCAAACAATTCAAGGCGTTCTTTGGTGTCCGCATGGGTTCGCCAATCCGCATCACTCAAAGACAATAACCGCGCAGGCTTCGCCCCTAACCAAGGCGTTCTAACGCTTAACATAGGGTCGAAATCCGCTTGATGAAGCGCAAAATCGTCCACCAAAGCATGCAATATGCCCTGACTTGTCGAGTCATTACCCCGAGGCAAACGCAGCAAAGCCACCAGCGTGTCGGCCAACTTATCCTCTTCAGGCAGCTCCCCAAGGCGGTGCAAACCATGGCGAATTTGTGCCTCTTTTATCTCACACAAATACGTATCCAATTCTTCCAAGACCAAATCATCATCAACCGATTCCGTCCCCTTACTCGTTACGCCAGTGAGCTCTTCAAGCAAATGGGACTCTTGGACTTTCTTGAGAATTTGCTCGCGCAGCCAGGTTTCCCGACGCACATCCATACCCATGGCTTGGTAATATTCATCGACTAGATTTTCTAAATCCGCCATATCACCGTAAGTTTCAGCGCGAGTCATCGGTGGCATCAGATGGTCAATAATCGTCGCCTGAGTACGTCGCTTAGCTTGTGCCCCTTCCCCCGGATCATTAACAATAAAAGGGTAAAAATTCGGCATAGGGCCAAGGGCAATGTCCGGCCAACACAGATCCGATAAAGCCGTGCCTTTTCCCGGCAACCATTCTAAGTTGCCATGTTTGCCAACATGCACAAACGCATCAACCTTATAAACATGGCGAAGCCAAAAGTAAAAAGCCAAATAGCTATGCGGTGGAATCAGGTCAGGGTCATGGTAATTCGCCGCAAGATCAAGGTTAAAACCACGGGCTGGCTGAATACCAACGAAAGTCTCCCCAAGGCGAATGCCTGCCAACATAATGCGCCGCTGACCGTTTTGTTCTCGGCATTTATGATCGTCTTCTGGTGGCCCCCAGCGATCCCAAACCGCCGTTTGGCATGCCAACGGCAACTGGTAAAAATACTGGAGATAATCTTCCAGTGACAAACTTTGCCAACAGCCTCTTTCGTGCAAGGTGTTGGGGTTGTTGGTGACCGCCCCCAGTAATGCTTCAATCAAGGCATTGCCCTGTTCTGGAATATCGCTAATCGGATACCCCTCCCGCTCTAATGCTTTGAGCAAACTCACCGTAGACGCAGGCGTATCCAACCCAACCCCATTCCCAATACGGCCATCTTTGGTTGGGTAATTCGCCAACACAAACGCAACGCGCTTTTCGGCATTTTTCTTACTGGCCAAAATTGCATAACGTTTGGCCAATTGGGCAACAAATATCGCCCGTTCTGGGTGAAGCTCGTAACGGACCAAATCCACTTGGGCGGCTTCATTATAATGACTCAGGGCTTTAAAACTGACAGCGCGGGTAATAATGCGGCCATCCATCTCTGGCAACACAATTTGCATGGCCACATCTCGGCTACGCAAACCTTGGCTTTGTTCCTGCCAGTCTTCTTGGGTACTGCCAGATAAAACAAGCTGTAACACAGGAATCGGCGAGGCAAAGGCCGACTGAAAATCCGTCGGCTCAGAAGCAAGATCAGGGCTGCCCACTCGATTGGCCGCAAACCCTGTGGTGTTCAAAATCACCTTAGCATTGGTTTGTTCCGCCAGCGTTTCAATTAAGCCCACAGACACATCGTCTTTTAGAGAACTCACGGCAATGGCCAAAGGCACCAAACCTTCTTGCTCAATAATGTCTAGCAAACCATCAAACATGGCCGTATTACCGCTTTGTAAATGGGAACGATAAAACACCACCAGCACCACAGGCTGAGCCGCCAATGCCGGCTGATAATAGTGTTTCCATTCATTCAAGCTAGAAGCATGACCTTGATGGTAGATCAAGGCACTGGGTAAAGGGGCGGGCTCTTGCCAATCAAACTGGCATTGAAAAAACTCAGAGGCTAAAAAGAGAAAAAACTGTTCACTGTTACGCTGACCGCTTTCACGGAAATAGCGCCATACTCGATGGGCGTCTTCCATTTGGCAAGTAGAGGCTTGCATCAATGCGGGGTCTGGCGTGTCATCACCGGGCACTAGAATTAAGGTTCGACCTGCTTTGGCTTGAGACCAAGCCTGTAATTGCGCAAATCCGTAGGCCCAATAATGTTCACCACCGAGCAAAGACACCACAATCACTTTGGCGTACTCTAGCACCTTATGTTCATACAGATCATAAGCGGCAGGTTTCACCAACTGCATCCAATTGGCGAGGCGCACACTGGGCAAGGTGTGCGCTTCGGATAATTGATCAAGGGCACTGCCTAACGCCCCCAAAACCGAATCCGCCGCGGCCAAAACCACAATGTCCGCCGGGCTTTGTCCTAAATCGACAATGCCTTCGTCGTCAACAAATCCACCCGGTTTAGCCGCCAGCAAATGCACTTAACTCTTTCCCCTACCATGGTTTCCTAATTAAGCGCTAAGAGCGTCGTTCAATGCGCCTTCTACGACCTCTTTATCAATGCCTTTACCAATAAAGACCAATTGAGTTTGACGAATGTCTTCTGGTAACCACAAGCGATCAAAATGGCGCTCTACACGGGAACCAACCACCTGAAACACTTGGCGCATTGGCTTACCATGAACCGCAGCAAACCCCTTTACTCGGAAAATATTGTATTTCTCCACCAGCAGATTCAAGGTTTCTTCGAGCAAGTCCGATTGTACTTCACCCAACTTCACCACAAACGAATCGAAATGGTCATGGGCGTGGTCATGATGTTCTCCATGGGCATGGTGATGATCATGATGATTATGTATGTCGTTGATACGAGTTTCCGACGCGGCATCAATGCCAAGCAAAACGTCTAATGCCGCTTCACCATTTTCGATATAAACAGTTTTTACTGAACTTGGTACTTCGTGGGCGATGACTTTTTGAACACGAGTACGAGACTCTTCATCTAATAAATCGTTTTTAGTGACCACAACCAAATCAGCGGCACTAAGTTGATCATCTAATAATTCTTGTAAACTCGGATCGTGATCAAGGCTTTCGTCGGCTTCACGTTGGGCTTGTACTTTACCTTCATCATGAGCGAAACGCCCCGCTGCAACCGCCGCACCATCAACAACAGTAATCACCGCATCCACGGTGCAATATTCTTTAATGCCCGGCCAGTTAAACGCTTGAACCAAAGGCTTTGGCAAGGCCAGACCACTGGTTTCAATCAAAATGTGGTCAATGTCATCACGACGGGCCACAAGCTGTTCCATCACAGGTAAAAACTCTTCTTCCACGGTGCAACAGATGCAACCATTAGCCAGTTCATAAAAACCATCGTCACCGCGCGAACCTGAGTCTTGCTCGTCTTCTGGACAATCTAATGGACAAGAACGTAATAAATCAGAGTCGATGTCTAGTTCACCAAACTCATTCACAATCACAGCGATACGTTTGCCTGCGGCTTGCTTCAAAACATTAGAAAGCAAAGTGGTTTTACCGCTTCCTAAAAAGCCAGTCACAATCGTTGTCGGTATTTTATTTAATTGCATGGGTTAATCCTTTTTAGGCTTGTGTATTTTTCGGAAAATATGAGCTTGCCCTTTGTCATACAAATAAGAATCATCAAAATCATCCGTATCCAGTACTTTCCCGACCAATATCAAACTGGTACGAGTGAATTTTTTCTCTCTCACTTTCGCCACAATATCCGCCAAAGTGCCCACCACATAATCCTGATCTGGCCAGCTGGTACGATAGCACACCGCCACTGGGCAATCTTCGCCATAATGGGGGATCAGTTCATCGACTATTTTATGAATTCGCGTGATTCCAAGATGAATCGCCAAGGTCGCACCGCTTTGTGCCAATGCCGGTAAACGCTCTCTTTCTGGGAAAGGGGTTTTGCCTTCATAGCGAGTCATAATCACGGTTTGCGATACACCGGAAAGCGTCAGCTCTTTTTTCAGCAATGCTGCCGATGCCGCTACGGCGCTCACACCGGGGATGACTTCATAATCAATATCAAGCGATTCTAAACGACGGATTTGTTCACCTATGGCACCATACAAAGCAGGGTCACCAGACTGTAAACGGGCGACATCTTTGCCTTCTTTCGCGGCTTTTTCTATCACCGCCGTGGTTTCATCAAGATTCATTTCAGCGGTATCGTAAATCGCTTCCGCCGTGCCCCTTACACTGTCGATCACTTGTGTTGGAATGAGGGAGCCAGCATAAAGAATCACCGCACAACGCTCGATGGTTTTTACCGCTTTCACCGTCATTAAATCAGGATCACCAGGGCCGGCACCGATAAAGTAAACTGTCATATTTTTCTCTTAATCAGCTCTATAGAACCTAAAGTTTTTTTGAATAACCACGTGGCGTATAAATCCAATGCTTCTCGCCATTCACTATATGCTTGGTATCGGCGTTCCCGACACTCACCATGGTGAACATATCCACGTCTTTCGCGTCCAATTCGCCCAATGTCGTAAAGGTAATCTCCTCTTCTGGGCGGGTGAGCTGGCGACCTATCATCACAGGCGTGCTCGCTGGTCGATATTGCAACAACACATCACGGGCATGATTAAGCTGCCAGTCACGTTTTTTCGACACTGGATTATAAAAAGACACAACAAAATCCCCCGCACCACAAGCATGGAGTCGTTTGTCTATGGTTTCCCAAGGGGTTAATAAATCAGAAAGGGAGATGGTACAAAAATCGTGCCCTAGCATAGCACCGACTCGGCTTGCTCCGGCTTGCATGGCTGAAATACCGGGGATGACTTCAATCTCAACATCCAACCATTCAGGGTGGTTTTCTTTGCCCTGTAGCTGTAAATCCAGTAATTCAAACACCAAGGTGGCCATGGCATAAATACCAATATCACCACTGGAAATGAGCGCCGTGGCCTTACCTTGTGCCGCAAGAGACAGCGCTAAACGAGCGCGACCGATCTCTTCACCCAAAGGCAAATCGTGGAAGGTCTTGCCTTCGCTCAATTCCCCCAATAAATCCAGATAATAGCCATAAGCCACCCAATCGCTACACGCGCTTAAGGCTTTTGTCGCATTGGGCGCCACTAAGCCCAAATCACCTGGGCCCATGCCCATTACAAATAACTTGCTCATTCAGTCTCTACATACAGTCGAGCGCCCTACGGCGCGAATGGCAAGTATTGTACACGGATTGTGTATTTGAGTGATGAAAACACTAAGGCTTAACGTGAGATTTACTCAGGTCAGGACTCTATATGAAGCAGCTGGCACCTAAAGTTAGCCATATTATAAAACTCTAATCTACCATGCCCACCTTGCACCCAAAATGACAATTCTTCGCCCAAAAACAGAGATCCAGATTCACCTGTAACTTGAGTAAGATGATAGTTTTTTTGCTGCCAAAAAATATTTGCCTTATCGCCGTGAAAATAAACCACCAAAGGCTTTTGATCACATGAATAATAAGCCGCATTGGTCTGTTCAACTTCTTCAAGCGCAGATTCATTCTCTAATTCATTTAAAAAATCAGTATGTTGTGATGTTCCACAAGATACCAAACCTAAAAAAACAGAACTTAAAAGCACACTTTGGAAACCAGTTTTTGTTATTTTTATCATTAACATAAAGCTCCTTTCGTACACAGTCACCCAATATACTTCGATATGACAAGCAGATTATTCTATAGGCCATTTGTCCAGAATCAATGAAAAGAACAAAAAAAGAGAGGCAACCTTTATATCTCTATGAAGCTTTGACATCCACCAGCAAAAACACGTATATTTCGCCCTATCGAATATTTCGATTTCGTTCTCGGGGCGGGGTGAAACTCCCCACCGGCGGTAAGGAAATATTATTTCTAAGCCCGCGAGCGCCCATTGGGATTCTTCCTGATGGGGTCAGCAGATCTGGTGTAACTCCAGAGCCGACGGTGATAGTCCGGATGATAGAGAGCGTGTCAGACAAAACCTCAAGCGGAGTTGTATCTATACAGCTATTCCGTGTAAAAGGTATGCCATTAAGTATGGCATATTTGCCTGCCCGTTCGCCCTGATTCACCTTTTATTTAGGAATTTACAATGAATCAGAGCTCAACGAATCACATTGATTTCACACCAGCAACAAAACGTATTGCTATTTTTCATGCAGCTTGGCATGAAGAAATCGTTATGAACGCCGTAAAAAGTTTTAAAAACGAACTCATTTCTCGTGGCTACAACGAGTCCTTGATCGATACCATTTCCGTACCGGGTGCCTATGAAATTCCGCTACAAGCGAAACTATTAGCAAAAAGCGGAAAATACGACGCCATTGCTGCCAGTGCATTGGTCGTGGATGGTGGTATTTATCGTCATGACTTTGTGGCACAAACCGTTTGCAGTGCCTTAATGCAAGTTCAATTGGAAACGGAAGTACCAGTACTAACTGCCGTACTCACGCCCCATAATTTTCACGAACATGACGAGCATAAAAATTACTTTAGCCACCACTTTGTGAAAAAAGGCATTGAGCTTGCAAATGCTTGCGATCAGGCAATCCAACTAACAGAGAACGCCAAAGCACTGTAATTAAAACTTAATTTAAACAGCGGCAATCCCCTCTATTCTAATGATTAGAGGGGATTTTTATTTACAACGAGTTGGCTAATTCAACCGACGAGTACTCAATGTTTGATAAAGCCCACCCGCTCTATCTTCTTCCATGCATAAGCCCAACATATCATCAATAAAAAAGGCCAACGCTCGCCTTTCTATCATTTTAATGCCTTGTTTTTGCTTATCAGTAAGATGACCATATTTAGAAGCCGCACCGAAATCGCCAAACAATATATGATCTTCTTTATTAATCAGTACATTATGAGCATATAAATCACCATGACTTATGCAACGCTCGCTAAAATGCTCTACGAGGCTGTCCATTTGCTGGATAATAACTTCAATCTGATTAATTGAAAAAGACTGCCCTTGGGTAAAAGTATCTCTGGTACAAGAGACCAAGCTCGGCGGTTGCCCTAAATTAGTATAGTTGTCAGGGATCAACTCCATCACTAAAGCTGAGCAATCTTGTTCTGTGATTTTCGCTAAAGGCTTTACCAAGTTAGGATGGCTGCCCGTTGTGAGGCAAGCATCAAGCTCATCTTCCGGATACCCGTCGCTGGTTACCTCCCCTTTAAACACCTTCACCGCAATAGGGTCAGGAAAAGCGTATTGATTATGTCTCCAACTGGCTTTAGAAATCACACCCGAGGCTCCCTGACCAAGCACCTGATGCCAAGCTAAGTCTTTAGATTGAACCCTTCTAAATTCGGGATGGGTATCTCGCTCAGTGCAAAAAGGGTTGCCAGAAAAAGCCAACCAAGCCAAACGAGGTAAGCCTAATAATACATCAGGAAATGTTTTCAGCTGATTAGCAGATAAACGAATCAATTCAAGATTCTGACAATTCGACATGGCGGCAGGAAGAGAAGTTAAACGATTACCCGCCAAGGCCAGTTTTTGCAATCGTTTCAGCTGACCTATTTTTTCTGGCAATGATGTCACTTGATTGTCTGTCAAAATTAACCAGCGAGTAATCTCAGGTAAAGATGCCTCAGAGACAGTAGAAATTTGGTTGCTTTTAAAGCCTATCATTTCTAAATTTTGGCATTGCCCTAAAACCTCTGGCAATTTAGTAAAGCGATTATTCGAACAGAATAAAATGCGCAATTTTGTCAGGCGAGGCAAGTCATCAGGCAACTCACTCAACGCATTATTTGACAGGTCTAAAATTTCTAAGCTATCAGCAAGATCAAAAATATCAGATGGGAATTCGGTTAGATTTTCAGACAGTTGAAGTCGGGTAATTCCCTTTAACTCTCCACTGCAAAGTTGGGCAAGTGTGTGCAAAATACATCTCGTCTACAAAAATTTCGCACATTATACCGATTCATACTTTGAATAGGGGCAAAACTGAAGAGGTCACAGTTCTATTTGGTTCGGAATCGTCAAAATTAAATCCGTCGCTCCCACATCAAGGCCCATTTGAGACAGCAAAGTGGTTATTTGCCCTCTATGGTGCGTTTGATGATTAAAAAAGTGCTGCAGAACCAAAGCAAAACATTGTGAATGAGCAATACCCTTGGTGTTTTTATACAATAACAGTGAAGCAAGCATCCCATCGGTGAGGTCATCTATCATTTCTATGATTACTAAATCCAAGTGAAAACGCATGTCTTGCAAATCGTTAAAATCTGCATAAAGCTCACTGTCTAAACGAGCAGGCCTCTCTAAGGTACGAACACCATCAAGACAAAACAATGTAGTGAAATGATCAGCAAAGCGTTTTAACCAAATAATATCGCCTACTATATTATGATTGAGGGTTCCCAATATCGACCTAAAGAAAGCCCCTTTATCTTCTCTAAGGTCCGCATCCTCTAATTGAGTAGCGGCTTGATAAATGGCTCGGTTCATCCATTGGTTATAAGAAGCCATCAACTGCATATTTGGTTTTACCGACATGCTACTACCTCACATTTTCCGTGCCACTGCCAAAACAGCAATTCGCTTGACCCAAAGGAACATTTTTTATTACTTTCGTTTGCGATAAAACAACCAAATCTAAGTAAACTATTTCTTTTCTAATGGGTCTACCTTAACGTCGAGTTTACTTTGGAAGTCCTTTAACACCAAAACCAAAGCATCAACCGCAACTTTAGGTTCAACATCATTTGTTTCGAGCAATTCGATTAAATCTACAGCGAGCTGGATGTGATTTGGAGCGTTTTCTAAAGTCATAACAATTCCGACCTAAAAATGAAGTAATCTGTAGGTAAAACTAGACGAAATGGGCACTGTAAAAGTTCCGTCTATGTCTATACTGTGTACTTTAATATTGAATCTAGAAGATAACAAAAGAAAGCTTAAACATTTAAAATAGCAGATTTTAATGAGGCAACCATGATTACAAATGAATTCTGGTTAGATCGCTGGAAAGCAGGTCAAATTGGTTTCCATAAAGAGGGGGTCCATCCACGCCTTATCGAGTTTTGGCCAATACTCCCTCAAAGAAGCCAAGTTCTTGTGCCCTTATGTGGCAAATCAAATGACATGATTTGGCTAGCAGAACAAGGCTATCAGGTTACGGGCGTTGAGCTTTCCTCTCTGGCAGTGGTACAGTTTTTAGGCGATAACGATTTGTCCTACGAAACCCACCAAGAAGGTGAGTTGAAAATCCATACTGTTCTCGACTTGCCATTACGCATCGTAGAAGGCGATTATTTTCTCTTCAGCGAGGATAATTTTGATGCCTGCTATGACCGAGCAGCCATGGTCGCTATGCCGGAGTCAAAACGAGCGGATTATGTCGCTCACACCTTATCAAGACTCTCTCCAACCGCTTCAACACTGCTAATCTCTTTACATTACGAAGGCGACAAACAAGGCCCACCATTTTCGGTCGATGAGCAAAGCGTTATGACCATGTGGGGAAATAACATTCAAAAAATAGCCTCCGAAGATTTAGCACAAACTAACCCACAATATAAAGAAGGTAACTATCAATTTTTCAATGAAACAGTATGGCGTATTACTCCCTAAAAACACCAAGCGTTAGTCGATATTGATTGAGCTATATACTTGACTGTTTTTCTGGGATAATAACGCTCGATTTTTTACCGATAAACCATGTATCTCACACTAGGCATTTGACAATGCCATCGCCCAGTCGCCGATACCAAGAGTAGCTAATGATCAAACGACATAAAACCGCCAAACAGCTCTTTTCTTACCCACCATATTGGGCCGAGTGTTACGGTGTTTCACCCTTTTTGCCAACCTCTCGTGAAGAGATGGACACATTAGGCTGGGATAGTTGTGACGTTATCATTGTTACTGGTGATGCTTATGTGGATCACCCAAGCTTTGGCATGGCGGTAATGGGGCGTTTATTGGAAGCTCAAGGCTACCGTGTAGGTATTATCGACCAGCCAGATTGGCGTAACGCAGAAGATTTCAAACGCCTAGGTCGCCCTAACCTGTACTTTGGTGTCACCGCTGGCAACATGGACTCCTTGATAAATCGTTACACAGCGGATTTAAAAGTTCGTAACGACGACGCCTACACACCCTATGGCGCGGGTGGAAAACGCCCAGATCGTGCAGTGATAGTCTATTCTCAACGCTGTAAAGAAGCGTTCCAAGATGTGCCCGTGATGATCGGCGGTATAGAGGCCAGCCTAAGACGTATTGCCCAATACGATTACTGGAGCAATGAAGTACGCCGTTCTGTACTGATAGATTCTACTGCTGACATCCTACTTTATGGTAACGCAGAACGAGCAATCATTGATGTAACCCATGAGCTCGCGATGGGAAAAACCATGAAAGAATTAACCAATATTCGTGGTACGACCATTATCAGGGACACGCCTCCAGGTGGTTTTACCGAAATAGACTCAACACGCGTTGATTGGCCTGGTAAGGTCGAGAAAATCTACAGCCCTTACGAATACATTCCTGAAGGCAAGTGTCAAACTAAAGACGAAAAGGACAGTGATGTGATGCCGATTCGAGTCATTCCTGCGCCTTTACGGCGTGGCGAAAAGCTTGACCCAGATAAGACTTATATCCGCATCCCTTCTTTCGAAAAGGTCTCGAAAGACCCTGTGTTGTACGCGCATACTTCACGTATTTTGCACCTTGAGTCAAACCCACACAACGCACGCGCCTTGATTCAAAAACACGGCAAAAAAGAAATCTGGGTTAACCCGCCACCAATTCCTCTAGAAACACCGGAAATGGATGGCGTATTCGATTTACCTTATGCTCGCGTTCCGCACCCTAAGTACCAAAAAGCCCGCATTCCTGCCTATGACATGATCAAAACCTCAATCAATATCATGCGCGGTTGTTTTGGCGGCTGTACCTTTTGCTCGATTACAGAGCATGAAGGTCGTGTGATTCAATCTCGCTCACATGAATCCATCTTGAATGAAATCGAAGATATCAAGGCAAAAGTACCAGGGTTTACTGGCCATATTTCGGATCTTGGCGGCCCCACTTCAAACATGTATACCTTGAACTGCAAGGACGACGAAATCCAAGCATCATGTCGTAAACTGTCTTGTGTGTACCCCACAATCTGTTCAAATCTTAATACTGACCACAGTCCAACCACTCAGTTATACCGTAAAACCAGAGCAGTAGAAGGCATTCACACAGTATCCATCGCCTCAGGCTTGCGTTACGACCTAGCAGTTGAAGACCCAGAATATGTACGAGAGCTGGTAACTCACCACGTTGGCGGCCTTTTAAAAATTGCTCCTGAGCACTCAGAAAAAGATACCCTGTCAAAAATGATGAAACCGGGTATGGGAACTTATGATCGCTTCAAACGCATGTTTGATAAGTATTCAAAAGAAGCCGGTAAAAAACAGCACTTGATTCCTTACTTTATTGCCGCGCATCCGGGTAGTTCTGACGAAGATATGATGAACCTAGCTCTGTGGTTAAAAACCAACGACTTCAAACCAGATCAGGTACAAACCTTCTACCCTTCCCCCATGTCACTGGCAACCGCCATGTATCACTCAGGAAAAAACCCATTGAAGCCTGTGACTTACAAAAGTGAGGACGTTTATACGCCGAAAGATCATAAGCAGCGCACGGTACAGAAGGGCTTCTTACGCTATCATGATCCAAGCAACTGGAAGGACCTGCGTAATACTTTGATTCAAATGGGCCGACCAGACCTTATTGGCGATAGTGGAAACAAACTGGTTCCCTCCGCCGACAAGGACATTCAAGTACCTCGCCGTCCTCAAAAAACCAAACCGGGTCAAGCAATAGGGGCATCCCATACCTCAAATCGTCCGACCATAGCAAAAAATACTGCGACAGAAAAAGCCCGCCGTAAGAAGCATAAAAGTAATGTGACAACAGTAACAGCAGGGCGTTCTTCACCAGAACCTAGTAGAACAACAAAACGTCGAAAACCTAAAGCAAGAACAAGATAATAAGCCACGACCTTAACAAAACGCTTCATATTGGCCTTAATATGAAGCGTTTTATTAAATGGGTATAGAGATGAAATAATTAATCTTGAATAATTGAGGTCAATTGTCTTTTCTGGCTAATACACAATACAACCAACTCAACTGCTGAAATGAAGATGAGTGTATAGCCTAAGGTTTCGATGCCTTCTTCAACGATATTCTTTACCGTATGAATATAACCACTTCCCATCACAGCTTCCCAAAAAGACCCTCGCCCCATCAGACGAGAAAAAGCTAACAGAGTCACCATTCCTGCCAAAAAAGTACCAAAACAAGCCTGCTCAGAGTAAAGCTTCATAGAAGCATAGATAGAAGAAAACTGCCCCCACAGAAACACCAGAATGGTCAGAAAAATAAAGCTGATGAGGGTTTGCCAAGCCCCGTCAAAAAGATAAAGGTCCAATAAAGAATCAGATTCACGAATAAACATCATTGCTAGTAGTGCAGACAATAGAGTAGACGCAACTCTTAACCTAGCATCTAATTTAGCGGCATATAAAAAAAGCAGACTACTGAAAAAGGTAAATATGTCTTGCAGATGCTCAGTGACACTATGCTCATTGTACTGAGCAGACGTCATTACTCGATAACCTTCTAGAGAAATAAGCTGAGCTACGCCCGCTACCAAAAATAGATAAATAAAACTACGCAGAATAAACATGTGAACCTCATTATTTGACTGCGAGAGTTTAGTGAAAAAAAAATGAAAAAACGATGAGCTATCTAAAATGACACCATTATTCCAAAATAAATAAAAAAAGCATTTGAGATATCCTTATTAGGAAATAAATAGAATTGGCTACTCATAGGAAAGTATTCAAGCAAAAAAATCCCCGCAAACCTTTAGCTAAATGAAAGTAAGCGGGGATTTTTATAACAAGGAAAGCTATTTCTTCTTCGGTGCGAATGGGTTCTCAGAAGACTTAAATTCAAAGCTAATCGGCGTACCAGTGATATTTAATACGGTTCTGAATTTGTTCTCCAAATAGCGCTTATAGCTACCTGGTAAAGAATTTGTCTGATTACCATGCACCACAATACGTGGAGGATTAGAGCCCCCTTGGTGGGCGTACCTAAGTTTAATCCGCCGACTATTTACCATAGGCGGCTGATGCTCAGCTACGGCATCTTCTAAAATACGCGTTAGGCGATTTGTTGACCATTTAGCGTAACAAGACTCATAAGTGCTCTCGATAGTATCGTATAAGTCACCAACCGCCGTACCATGTAAAGCAGAGATGTAATGCACCTTAGCGTAAGGCACAAAACCTAAACGACGCTCTACTTCACTTTTAATATGTTCACGCTCGTCTTTTTGCAGTCCATCCCATTTATTAATAGCAATAACAACACCACGGCCCGCATCTAATACATAGCCAATCATGTGTAGATCTTGCTCTACTAAATCTTCATGACCATCTATGACAACAATCACGACGTTAGCATCTTGAATCGCTTGCAAGGTTTTAACGATAGAGAATTTTTCTACGGCTTCCTTAACATGTTTTCGACGACGTACACCTGCAGTATCAATTAATGTGTACTCTTTATCGTGACGAATATAAGGAATATAAACACTGTCACGGGTAGTACCAGGCATGTCATAAACCACAACTCGATCTTCACCCAGCATACGGTTTACCAATGTTGATTTACCTACATTTGGACGACCAACAACACCAATACGAATCCCCTTCGACTCTAAGTTAATTTGGTTTTTGGCCTCTTCAACTTGCTCGGCAAATGGCAGCATCACTTTATCAATTAATACATGCACCCCTTTGCCATGGGACGCCGCAATAGGATGCAACTCCCCAAGACCTAAAGAATAAAAATCAGCCAAAGCAATGTCTTCATTAATCCCATCGGTTTTATTCACCACCAAAGAGACTGGCTTATTTGAACGGCGCAAATGATTAGCAATCATTTCATCCGCAGGATTTAAACCATGGCGACCATCAACCAGAAACAAAACGGCATCCGCCTCTTCAATCGCCAACAATGACTGACGCGCCATTTTTTCATCTATACCTTGTTCATCGCCACTAATACCACCAGTATCAATAACGATAAATTCATGCTCACCAAGCTTGCCGTCACCGTATTTACGGTCACGAGTTAAGCCTGGATAATCGGCAACTAAAGCATCACGAGATCTCGTCAATTGATTGAAGAGAGTTGATTTGCCAACATTGGGTCTACCTACCAATGCAATAACTGGAATCATTTTTTTACCTATAAAATACAAAATGGCTGCCATCCCCACTATGGGGATGGCAGCCTTTTAAAATCGCTAAAAGAAGTCGGAAATCGATTTCAGTAATGTAATGCAGTCACATCATCATTGGGCGTCAATATAAATAACTGCTCACCAATGGAGAGCATACGACCACCTGGTGGGACATCATTATCCGCTAATCTACGGCCCTTCACTTCACCCGTTTTCAGATCAAGTAGATGGACATAACCACCACGATCCATCACAGCGACATAATCTTGAAAGAATTCTGGGGTAATAAGATCACGGTCAACCAGTGTATCATTTTCCCATACCTGCGACCCATTTTTAGCATTTAAAGCAATCACTTTACTGCTCATATCAGTCACAACCAATAAATCATCTTGCACAGCCACACCAACAGAACTTGGAATATTTCGCTGCCAAGCCAACTGACCTGTTGCCACAGAAAGCGCTACCAGGGTGCCATTATAAGCAGCAGCATAGACAATGCCACCTTTTACCACTAGACGACCATCGACATCGCTCAAACGCTCAATTTCATAGCGCCCTTCTGCTTTGCCAACTTCGTAAGACCAGAGGTTATTACCCGTCTGCAAATCAAATGCCTTAACCTTACCATCAGCATAGCCAGCAATCACCTTACCATTACTAATAACAGGTGCACTGGTACCACGCACGGTCAAAGAAGGTAAGTCTTCTTTAGCACGCCATAAGCTATCACCCGTTACAGCATCATGAACACTTAACCAACCGTCTGTTGTTTGTACCGCTAATTTACCTGCTGCATAAGCCGCTTCAGCAAGCACTTCTGAACTTAATGGCACTTCCCACAATACGGCCTTCTTCGACAATGATATTGCCACTAACTCGGCGTTATAAGTGCCGAAATAAAGCGTATCACCATTTAACGTCACGCCTGCACTTGGCTCATAGTCAGTTTCAATATGGGACTGTTTTTTTCCATTTTCTTGAGAAACTTGATAAACCGAACCTTTATCAGTCACAAAAAATACAGACCCATTTCCAGCAACCAAATTAAAACGTTCACTGGACTCACCGAAGTTACTATCTACACTGGTACGCCATGAGGTTCGTAAATCTACTTCACTATCAATCGCGGGTGGAGAGGGCAAAGCGGGACGAGCATTAGAACAGCCTTGAATAATCAAGACAGCTAACAACATGCTTGCGAAAAATGACTTACTCATAGTTAGCCTTTCACCAAGTCCTTCAATTTAATATCAAGCAACGGATGATTTGCACCCGCTCCCAATGCTTCACTGGCTTTTTCATAGGCAACACGGGCATCGTCACGCTTACCTTGTGCCAATGAAATATCACCTATAAGTTCCTGTTTTTGAACAGAAAATTCATCTTCAGAAACTTTTTCCAATTGCGCCATCGCCGCCGTAAAATCTTGCTTTTGCAGCATCAAACGAGCGATACGCAAATTGGCAATAGCAATAAAAGAAGTATCTTCAGTTTCCGCGATGGCCTTATCTAATGCTTTAATTGCCTCATCGTAATTTCCCTGATAAGCATCCACACGAGCAACAAATAGCTGCCCAAACATAGCATAACCGGTATCGCTATATTCATCGCTTAATTGCTTAGCAATAAAGGTAACCGTTTTAAGATTATTTTCATCTTTCAAATCCGCTGCGGCTTGCACTAAATCTTGGTACAAAGCAGACGCTTCCGCCGTATGATTTGCTTCGTTAGTTTTCCAAGCTTGCCAACCAAAATAGCCACCAACACCGACACCAACGGCCAAAATCAAGGCAACACCGTTCTTTTTCCACCAAGCTTTAAAGGCTTCAATTTGTTCTTCTTCAGTCTTTAATTCCGACACTTTTCATTCCTTATTCAGGCACCTTCTCTACCTATAGAGAACAGCGCTACTTTTAATTCGATTGTTTTTTATTCAAGTTTTCTAGTTTTGCACTAATATAATCAGCAACAGACTCAAGCTGGCGGGACTCCTGCTCACCAGATAACATGTCTTTTATTTGGCAAATGCCCTGCTCTACTTCTTCCTGACCTAAAATCACAGTCAAACGGGCCGCAGAATTATTAGCTTTTTTCATTTGATTCTTAAAGCTACCACCGCCACAGTGGCGTAATACAACCCAATCATTATCTGCTGCTCTTAGTTGTTCCGCTAAAACAGAAGAGGCGACGTCGGCTTCATCACCAAAGCTGACAACAAATATGTCGATTGAAAACTTCGCGTCATCAGGAACTAGGTTCAAAGTTTCAAGCAATAGGATTAAACGTTCTACTCCCATCGCAAAACCAACCGCAGGTGTCGCTTTGCCGCCTAATTGTTCAACTAGGCCATCATAGCGACCACCAGCACAAACCGTTGCTTGCGAACCAAGGTGACGGGTTACCCATTCAAAGACGGTTTTGCCGTAATAATCCAAACCACGAACAAGACGATAATTGACCACATAAGAAATGCCATTTGCCGTCAAAATCGCTTTCAAACGCTCAAAATGGCTTTGAGATTCGTCACCAATAAAATCCTCAAGACTAGGAGCCCCTTGCAACACAGCTTGCGTTTTCTCATCTTTTGAATCTAAGATGCGCAACGGATTGGTAATCAAGCGGCGCTGACTGTCTTCATCCAACTCTTGCTTAAATTGCGTTAAGTATTCGACTAATGCCGCTTTATAGGTTTCTCTCTCGGAAGCCAGACCAATGGTATTCAGTTGCAACTCAACATGCTCAAGCAAACCCAGTTTTTTCCACAAGTGGGCGGACAGAAGAATGAGCTCTGCATCAATATCAGCGCTTGCCATACCGAAGGATTCAACGCCAATCTGATGAAACTGACGATAGCGGCCTTTTTGAGGACGTTCATAACGAAACATAGGGCCGGTATACCATAGACGCTGTACTTGGTTAAATAACAAGCCAGCTTGATCGGCTGCACGGACACAACTTGCCGTTCCCTCTGGACGTAACGTTAAAGACTCGCCATTACGATCATCAAAGGTATACATTTCTTTTTCAACAATATCAGTGGTCTCACCGACACCGCGTTTAAATAAGTCCGTATTCTCTACAATAGGAAAGCGAATCTGTTGATAACCATAAGATTTAACTACATCAGCAACAGTTTTTTCTAAATACTGCCAAACTGAAGATTGCTCAGGAAGAATATCGTTCATCCCCCTAATCGCCTGAATTTTACGTGCCACAATGGATCCTTAAACTTTTGCGATGATATTTGCCAGCTCACGCTCTTTAATAGCGGCTTTATCTCGAATCATTTTTTCTAAATCATCGACTAATGTTTCATTTTTCGTTTTATTGTTTGGTTTACCATCTTGATAAATCAAATTATTCGGCGAGCCACCTGCCAAACCAATATCAGCTTCTTTCGCTTCACCAGGTCCATTCACTACACAGCCAATCACCGCCACATCCATAGGAATAACCACATCTTCAAGACGCTCTTCTAGCTGGTTCATGGTTTTAATGACATCAAAGTTCTGCCGTGAACAACTAGGGCAAGCGATAAAGTTAATACCACGATTACGCAGTTTGAGACTGCGTAACATATCCCAACCGACTTTAATTTCTTGAACTGGGTCGGCGGCCAAAGAGACACGCAAAGTATCGCCTATGCCATCCATTAACAACAAGCCAAGACCAATAGAAGACTTCACAGTACCAGAGCGCAAACCACCCGCTTCTGTAATACCTAAGTGGAGTGGGTTATCTATTTGGCTCGCAATTTTTCGGTAAGCCTCTACCGTCATAAAAATATCAGACGCTTTTAGACTCAATTTATATTCATGAAAATCTAATTCGTCAAAATATTCAATTTGACGAAAAGCGGACTCAACTAAGGCATCAGGTGTTGGCTCGCCATATTTTTTCTGTAGATCTTTTTCCAATGACCCAGCATTTACACCAATGCGAATAGGGATATTTTTATCTCGTGCGCAATCAACAACCGCACGCACCCGGTCCTTGTTACCAATATTACCTGGGTTAATTCGCAGACAATCGACACCATACTCGGCGACTTTTAGGGCAATTTTATAATCAAAATGAATATCAGCAACTAAGGGGATAGATACTTCTTCACGTATTTTTTTAAACGCTTCTGCCGCATCCATAGAGGGAATAGATACACGCACTATGTCTGCACCAGCATCTGCTATGGCACGTATTTGAGCCACTGTCGCATCAACATCACAGGTCTCTGTGTTCGTCATACTTTGAACACTAATTGGCGCACCACCGCCAACAGGGACGTCGCCCACCATAATTTGGCGAGACTGGCGGCGTTTTATAGGTGATTCAAAATGCATAAAAATCTCTACTTGAGCTCAAATCGAGCCAAATCTTGACGTGTAAAAGAAGAAAAATCGAACGCTTTACCTTTGTATTGCAAAGATGACACGCCTTTAGCAAAACCCAGTACCACACGGTATGGCGCAATTCCAGTCAGCTCTAATCTAGTGCCTGCGGATTTCACTCCAGAATACAAAATCTTACCTGTACTGTCGCGAATCTCACTCCAACAATCGGCATCAAAAGCAATCACAATATCATCACCATAAGCAGGCTCTTGAGGTGCTAACACAACGCCTTTAGTCTCCGCTTCTTCTGTTGCTCGAACAACATCATCCACATTCACGCCAGCGTCTTCAAAAATCGCCTTAGTTTCTGCAGAAAGCCCAGTCACAACATCATTAGTAGATGAAGTTACCTGAGGTGCTTCAGCTGTCGCAGTTTCAATTTCCAATATAGATTTAGGTGTGGACACAAGCTCTTCAGAAGCCGAAGCATTCGTCTCTGAACTCACTGAATCAACAATAGGGGCTTCGAGCGCTTCAGGGGGCCCCGCCTCAGTTGCTGTTGCGGCAGGTTCAGTTACCTCAACAACGTCATGCTTAGCAACCGTCGTTACACCGTCAATCGAGGTTGCGGGCCACCAAAAGGCAAGAAATATTAAAACAGCAACAATCACAACGGATATAACGATAATAATAGGGTCACCAAGATGGGTTTGCCTATTCACTTTATTGATAGGTTTAATGGTGGGCTCGACCGCCATCTGTTCATTGTCAAAAGCATTAATGATTTCTGCTGCATCTAGTTCCAATAGACGGCAATAGCTTTTCAGAAAACCTCTTGAAAAAGTTACTGAACGAAAATAGCTAAAATTATTAGCCTCTAACGCTCTAACCTGTTCAATCGTGATTTTCAATTCATTAGCAACACGTCTCTCATCAAACCCTAGCTCTATCCGTTTAGCTTTTAATCTCTCCCCAACATTAATTTTTTCTACGCTGGTTGTGTTTTCAGGAGCGTCAGCAATGTTATCAGAAACGTCAATTACATTCTCAGGAGCATCAGTTTGAAGTTCAGTTGTCATGTCAATACCTTGAATTATTCAGGCAGGTAAAATTGCTCGCAGATGGATACAGTGTAGGGTCAATCTCGCGTGCAGTTAAATGCCGCGACAGACAATTGTATTCATCAAAATATCCTGATTTTCGGACATTTTTTTCATTGGCCTGAATATTATTAAAAATTAGGCGAGCCTTATCCTTGTTACCCTGTATTAAAACAAGATTGAGCTCTGTCATCAAACCAATCAGAGGCAAATCATCAATTTCTTTTGCCTGTTTTAGGTAGATCTTCGCTAAATTTACATCATTCTGACGTATCGCACATCTAGAGAGGTTAACACTTACAGACTGACGTTTCGAAACACCGTTTTGATATGCTTTTTTAAACGACTCACAAGCCTCCTTCCAATGCTCTTTTTGCCCTAACAAAACACCATAATTATTCAGCAAAAAATCATCATCAGGAAACTCAATTAGCGCTTCCTTATGGATTAACAAAGCCTGTTCAATATGATCAATGCTCAACCAATACAAGCTCAGTAATCGCCAATATTCTATCCCCCGAGCCGATTCTCTAATTTGCTCAAGCTGCCCCTTAGCCAAGGGCCATTGACCTAATAAAAGATGAGTTTGGATCAGAAGTAAGCGCTGCGAATCAGAAAAGACAGCCGATGTTGGTGATGACCGATAAGAACAAGCGGCCACAAAAATAAGAACACAAAATAACAATAAGCGCATACAGACATCCATGTCATATATAAAAGCTTAATCATTAGCTTTTAATTTCACGTAGCTCGATATATTTTTGGCTACGGCGGGTTTTATCATGGAAATCCCCTACCAGCTGCCCACAAGCTGCATCGATGTCATCCCCACGAGTGGTTCGAACTGTCACGGTATAACCAGCATCCGCCAAGACTTTCTGAAAACGACGTACACGATTATTAGAGGGTTTCTCATAACCTGAATGTGGAAATGGATTAAATGGGATCAAGTTAATCTTGCATTCCAAATCTTTAAGCAACTCAGCCAGTTCATAAGCCTGCTCTTCCATATCATTCACGCCAGACATCATGGTGTATTCTATGGTGATATGACGCTTATCAGGCAAGTTAACTAAATAGTGCTGACAGGCTTCAAGTAACTCAGCGATTGGATATTTTTTATTAATGGGCACCAACTGATCACGTAAAGCATTATTTGGTGCATGCAACGAGATCGCCAGCGAAACATCAGTACGCTTCACCAATTCGTATATCTTAGGAACGACACCTGATGTACTCAAGGTAACACGACGCTTCGACAAGCCATAAGCATGGTCATGCATCATCAAAATCATGGCATCAACAACAGGTTCAAAGTTCATTAAAGGTTCACCCATCCCCATCATCACAACATTGGTCACACGACGAGGACCATTGGGATCCATAGGGCCAAATGATTTGATCGCAATCCAAACCTGACCAATAATTTCTGCTGGGGTTAGATTACGATTAAAACCCTGCTTACCTGTTGAGCAAAAACTACAATCCAAAGAACAACCCACCTGTGAAGAAACGCATAAAGTCGCCCTATTGCCATCCGGAATAAGTACCGCTTCAACACAATCATTATTGCCACCTTCAGTACGAATAATCCATTTTCTCGTACCATCAGAGGAAATATTTTGCGAAACAATTTCTGGCGCTCGAATCTCACAAACCTGCTCTAACTTAGCTCGCAAAACTTTACTAACATCGGTCATCTCCTCAAAGCTTTCCGCGCCCTTTTGATGAATCCATTTCATCACTTGAGTCGCACGGAATTTCTTCTCGTTAATAGACTCGAAGAATTCAATTAATTTCTCTGGAGATAAACCCAACAGGTTTACTTTTTTAATGTCTGTCATAGTAAAGATCACTTGCCGTTAATAGCATTAAGTGTAAACGAAAAAAGCTTCTGAAAAAGCCAAACCTTTTCAGAAGCCTCTGACAAAAAGCGGGCTTAAGCCCGCTTTTACAATATCAGATGGACATAAAAGTCCTTTCTGTCAATTACTTACCGAAGTAGTAAGCAATTTCACGTGCAGCGGATTCCACAGAATCAGAACCGTGTACAGCATTAGCATCAATAGACTCAGCGTAATCTGCACGCAAAGTACCAGCAGCGGCTTCTTTAGGGTTAGTAGCCCCCATTAGTTCACGGTGACGAAGAACAGCGCCTTCCCCTTCAAGAACAGAAACAACCACAGGACCTGAAGTCATGAAAGCAACCAAATCTTTATAAAAAGGGCGCTCTTTATGCTCGGCGTAGAAACCGCCAGCCAATTCGTCATCCAGTTGAATCATTTTAGCTTCAACAATTTTGAAGCCTGCACGTTCAAAACGAGTGTAGATTTCGCCAATTACATTTTTTGCAACAGCATCAGGTTTGATGATAGATAAAGTGCGTTCTAACGCCATGGTATAACTCCAAAATTAATTAAAATGGGCGATGTTCTACATGGCCCGAGACATAAAAGTTCAGCGCGTGGATTATACCCATCAATTCGCTAAAATTGTATGCTCAAACGAACATTAATTAGGCATAATTCTATAAAAGAGAGGTTTTTCTAATTTATACAGAAGATCTCAAAAGCTTGACGGCATTTTTAATCGTCTCTGCCGCAAAATCGACCTCTTCTTGGGTAGTAAAGCGCCCAACTGATAACCTCAACGAACTGTGCGCCAAATCATCTGATAAACCAATCGCACGTAATACATAAGAAGGCTCTAAACTTGCCGAAGTACAAGCGGATCCAGACGAGACAGCAATATCGCTCAAAGACATCAACAAAACTTCACCATCTACATCCGCAAAACCAACGTTAATCACCCCTGCAACCCTATTATCTGAATCACCGTTTAAGTACACACCAGATAGCTCACTCAAAGATGACCACAAGCGTTTACGTAGCTCTACTATTCGCGCGCAATCCGTTGCCATTTCCTGACCGGCCAAATGAAAGGCTTCCCCCATACCGACAATTTGATGCGTCGCCAAAGTACCAGAGCGCATGCCACGTTCATGACCGCCACCGTGAATTTGCGCTTCCAATTTGATTTTTGGTGAACGCCTTACAAACAAAGCCCCAATGCCTTTCGGCCCATAGGTCTTATGTGCCGTTAAAGACATCAGATCAACTTTCATCGCATTTATATCAATAGCGGTTTTCCCCGTCGTCTGCGCAGCATCGACATGCAGAAAAATGCCTCGTGGACGTGTTAACTCACCAATCGCGGCAATATCCGTCAATACCCCTAACTCGTTATTGCCATGCATTAAAGACACTAAAATAGTATCTTCACGCAACACCTCTTCCAGTTGTGCAGGAGAAATCATCCCATGGGAATCCGGCTGTAAATAGGTAACTTCAAAGCCTTCTTTTTCAAGTTGCTTACAAGGATCCAATACAGCTTTGTGCTCAATCATGGAGGTAACAATATGCCGGCCTTTTTGACGATAAGCATAAGCCACCCCCTTTAAAGCCAAATTATTCGCTTCTGTTGCGCCAGAAGTCCAAACAATTTCACGAGTATCCGCACCAATAAGCTGAGCCACCTGAAGTCGAGCTTCTTCAACGGCCTCTTCTGCACGCCAACCAAATAAATGAGAACGAGAAGCAGGGTTCCCAAAATTACCATCTTGAGTTAGACAAGCCATCATTTTTTCAGCCACTCTTGGATCCACAGGAGTGGTGGCCGAGTTGTCTAAATAGACAGGAATGTTCATTACTTTCTCCATAAAAAGGGAGTCTTACAAAAAGCAGAAGCGTCTAACACCAGCAACAACTAAGCCGCTGCCTGTGCAATATTCTGAATACGCCCAACAATAGAACGCAAGCCATTACCACGAGTCGGACTCAAATGGCGCTCCAAATCCAACTCAGAAAAATAATTAGAAATATCAAAATCAAGAATTTGCTGCGGTGTTTTCTGATCATAAGCAGCCAATACTAGCCCTAATAAGCCACGCACAATAATGGCATCACTATCCACTGAAAAAGTTAACACTTCACCATAACGTTCATCTTGCTGACTGCTAGGCTGAATCCACACACTACTCTGACAACCTTTAACTAATCGCTCTGGCGTGCGCCATGCATCATCAAACTCAGGCAAAGACTTACCAAGATCAATGATGTATTTGTACTTATCTTCCCAATCATCAAAAAAAGAAATGTCATCAATAATGTCATCTGTACTAGGTAAAGACATAAGGCCTCGCTATAAAAAAGAAAACGACCTTAATGGATTCACTAAAGTCGTTGCTGCATTAGTCTATTGTATAAAAAAATATCAATAAGGCGAAGCGCTTAAAAAAACAAACCGGCTTCTAATTGAGCTTCTTCACTCATCATTTCTCTAGACCAAGGTGGATCAAATACCAATTCGACCTTCACAGATTTCACATTAGGAACCTTAGCAACACGATATGTCACATCACCAACCAAGACGGGCCCCATGCCACAACCCGGTGCGGTCAAGGTCATATCAATTTGCACAGACTTAGTTACTTGATCTAAAGACACCTTATAAACCAACCCCAAGGACACTAAACTAATTGGAATCTCTGGGTCATATACGGTATCAATCGCCTGCCAAACCTGTTCTTCGCTAATTAAATCCGAGCCAAGATCTTCAAACTCAAGAACTTCTGGCTGCTGGCCTATTGCTTCTCCATCAGTACCATCAATTCGCAACATGTTACCTTGCCAAGTGACGGTATAATTTCCACCCAAGCTTTGATTAATTGTAATAAACTGCCCTTCAGGAATACTCACAGGCTCGCCACTCGGCACCCTTCGCGCAGGACATGCACGCTGTGTTACTACCATTGTTTGCATGCAGAACTAACTCACACTAAAGCTTTCGCCACAACCACACTCGGCCACAACGTTAGGGTTATTAAATTTCACTACTTCATTTACGCCTTCGCGAACAAGGTCGATTTCAGTGCCTTTAAGAATAACCGAAGACTGGGCATCGACCGCAAAGATCACACTCCCAAAGGACAGCACAGTATCATCATCGGCCGCTTTATCGACCATATCCAAAACATAAGCAAAGCCCGTACAACCGCTTTCTTTAGTACTCAGACGAATCAATTTACCCGGTTGCTTAACTAACTTAGAGGCAAAATATTTTTGCGCTGAAGCGGTTAAAGAAACGCTTGATACAGGATCAAATGTTGTTGCTGTCATCACTACCTCCTAAGCCAACATGGACCGCACTTTTTTAAGTGCGGCAAATAAAATATCAACTTCTTCTAATGTATTATAGAGAGAAAAAGAAGCACGAGCGGTTCCAGGGACACCAAAACGCGTCATTAAAGGCTGCGCACAATGGTCTCCCGTTCGAATGGCAATCCCTTGCCGATCAAGCAAGAAGCCAATATCCGCTGGATGTCCTTGATCCATTACAAAGCTTAATACACCGATCTTATGCTTTGCATTACCAATAATGGTCAAACCGTCAAAGTTCTCGGCCAATTCAGTCGCGTAATCTAATAAAGCCTTTTCATGAGCCACAACAGCATGGTGATCTAGAGCACTAAACCAACGAATTGCTTCGCCCAGCGCGATAGCATCACCCACGTTAGGCGTTCCCGCTTCAAAGCGATAAGGCAATACATTCCATGTGGCATTTTGCAAGGTCACAGTAGCTATCATCTCGCCACCAGTACGCCAAACAGGCCAATTTTCTAGCAAAGACGCCTGCCCCCAAAGCACGCCAATACCCATAGGAGCATAAATTTTATGGCCAGAAAACACATAGAAGTCACAGCCAATATCCTGTACGTCCACCTTACAGTGAGCCGCACCTTGAGCACCATCAATCAACACCCAAGCGCCAAACTCTTTGGCTTTAGCCGTCATGGCTTTAACTGGATTAACCGTACCTAATGCATTGGAAACATGAGGAAAAGCAACAAATTTAGTCCGCTCATTTAACAAGGCCTCATACGCTGTCTGATCCAGCTCACCATCATCGGTCACAGGAACCGTTTTTAGTGTTGCACCAGACGCTTTGCAAGCCTGCTGCCAAGTCACCAAATTCGCGTGATGCTCCATACCAGTGGCAATCACTTCATCGCCTGTAGACAAAAGCTGACTCAAGCCATTAGCAATAATATTAATGCCTTCTGTTGTGCCTGTTGTCCAAATCACTTCTTCGCGTTTCGGCGCATGAATGAAATCTTTGACAATATCCCGCGCCGCTTCAAATCGCCGTGTTGCTTCATCCGCAAGACGATGCGCCCCACGATGCACATTAGAATTACATGTCGTGTAATAATCAACTAAGGCATCAATTACACATTGTGGTTTCTGAGTCGTCGCCGCATTATCGAGATAAACTAATGGATTACCATCGATTTCACGCTTTAAAATCGGAAATTGCTCACGGATCGCCGCTACATCAAAGCTCATTTTTTTCTCGCTTACTTTACTTCCATCTGCGCAAAACGCTCACGAATAATAGGACGAACCCACTCAGCAAGAGCCGCATTTGGCATTAAATCAATCAACTCGTTAATGAACCCAAAGTTGAGCATAACCTGAGCTTTAGAACGGCTAACACCACGCGTCTGCAAATAATACAAAGCTTGTTTATCAATTTCTGCAATGGTCGCACCATGGGCACATTTCACATCGTCAGCGTAAATTTCCAACTCAGGTTTGGTATTAATTTCTGCTTTATCAGACATCAGCAAGTTACGATTATTCAGCTCTGCCAAGGTTTTTTGAGCATCACGGTGAATATGAATTCTACCGTTAAATACCGCACGAGCACGGTCAGCAACAATGCCTCGTACATTTTCTTCTGTGGTGCCATTTGGCATAGCGTGCTCAACCGTTGCGTGAAGGTCAAACAGCTCTTTACCATCCAATAAATACATGGCATTCAGCTTAGCATCTGCGAACTCACCAGCATGGATAATATCGGTATCTAAACGCGACAAATCACTACCAAAAGCCACGATAGTACTGTGCATTTTTGACTTGTTATTCAGGTTGAAATGACTACCACCAATGGCAACATTGGTGTTGGTTTGTAGGGCAAAGCGGTAATGTTCAAGTCGAGCATTATCAGCAATATCATATTCAACAAAAGCCGTGCTTAAGGTATCGCCTTGTGCCTGAACATCTTCGATAACCGTCGCTTTCGCACCATCACCAAGCTTCACTTGAACTCGGGTATGAGCCTCTGCTCCGCTGCTTAGCAATGAGCTAATGCGAATCGGCTTCTCAATGTCTGCACCAGCTGCAATAGCAACCACCACGACATCGCTTGCTAGCGCATCATTCACCAAACCAAATAAATGACGACTTGGTTTAATGCTTGAAAATTGCTCGATCGCCAAAGCCTGATCGGCATTATTCAGCTCGCTACCTAAGACAATAGAAAGACCTGTTGGTAGCTCACTGCTTGACTGCTGCACATCAAACCGACCATTTACAAACACCAACTCGGTCATGTGTAAGTCAGCAATATCAACAGGAGACAAGCCAGTTGTTTGAACTTGATCCTTTGCAATCGAACGCTCCACTGAACGCAGTGGCGTATATCGCCATGCCTCTGTTCTACGTGTTGGCCAAGCAGTTTGAGATAATAGCTCTAGTGCTTGAGCTCGCTTTGGTGCTAGCCAATCACTAATACCTTGCCCACGGGCGATGGCACCTGTTAACCATTCACTCATGAATTACCCCTCAAGCTCATCTTCCGTAGGTTCACTCTGCAACCAAGCATAACCCTGTGCTTCCAATTCTTGCGCCAAAGAAGCATCACCGCTTTTGACAATTTTCCCATCAGAAAGCACATGTACAAAATCGGGTTTAATATAATCCAAAAGACGTTGGTAATGAGTCACCACGATAAAACTACGATCTTCAGTACGTTGACTATTTACCCCCGCCGCAACCACCTGCATGGCATCGATATCTAGACCTGAATCCGTTTCATCAAGGATGCAAAGCTTTGGTTTAAGCAGTAACATTTGCATCAACTCGTTACGCTTTTTCTCACCACCGGAAAAGCCTTCATTGACACCACGCTTTAAAAAGGCAATCGGCAAGTTAACTTGTTTACAAGCCGCCTTGGCTTCTTTAAGGAAGTTCGCCGATGTAATGGCTTCTTCTCCACGGGCAAGACGCTGCGCGTCCACAGAAGCTTTTAAAAACTCAAGATTACTAACACCTGGAATTTCTACTGGGTATTGGAAAGCAAGAAATAAACCCGCACGAGCACGCTCTTCGGTTTCCATTTCTAATAGATCTTCACCATCTAAGGTCACGCTACCGCTTTCCACAGAGTAACCATCACGGCCAGATAAAACATACCCCATGGTACTTTTACCAGCACCATTTGGTCCCATGATGGCATGCACTTCACCCGGTTTAATATCTAGACTTAAACCTTTAATAATATTTTTTTCTTCAACGCTGGCGTGCAAATTCTTAATCGTCAACAAACTTTTGGTGTTCGACATTTCACTCAATTCCTTAACCTACAGAGCCTTCAAGGCTAATTTCTAGTAACTTGCCCGCTTCCACGGCAAATTCCATCGGTAATTCTTTAAACACTTCCTTACAGAAGCCATTCACTATCATAGAAACGGCTTTTTCAGGATCCAATCCACGCTGCTGACATAGAAACATCTGCTCATCACTTACCTTAGAAGTGGTCGCTTCATGTTCCACAATCGCGGATGGGTTACGGCTTTCAACATAGGGAAAAGTATGTGCGCCACACTGATCGCCGATCAGCAGAGAGTCACACTGGGTAAAGTTACGTGCCCCTTGGGCTCCGGGGTTCATTCGTACAAGGCCACGGTAGCTATTATTACTCTTACCGGCAGAAATACCTTTAGAGATAATTGTTGAGCGAGTATTCTTGCCCAAATGAATCATCTTGGTACCAGTATCAGCCTGTTGACGACCACGAGTTAATGCAACGGAATAGAACTCCCCGATGCTGTTATCCCCTTTCAAAATACAACTTGGGTACTTCCAAGTAACAGAAGAGCCTGTCTCTACCTGAGTCCAAGAAATTTTGGCATTGGTATGACAGATACCACGCTTAGTCACGAAGTTATAAATACCACCTTTGCCATTCTCATCACCCGGATACCAGTTCTGTACGGTAGAATATTTAATTTCAGCATTATCCATGGCCACTAGCTCAACCACCGCAGCATGAAGTTGGTTTTCATCACGCTGAGGGGCGGTACACCCTTCTAAATAGCTCACATGACTACCTTCTTCCGCAATAATCAAGGTGCGTTCAAACTGACCAGTATTTTGCTCATTAATACGGAAATAAGTAGACAGCTCCATTGGGCAACGAGTGTTTTTAGGAATGAAAACAAAAGACCCATCAGTAAAAACCGCACAATTTAGCGCCGCATAATAATTATCTTTTGTTGGAACCACACTACCCAAATATTTTTTCACCAAATCGGGGTACCTCTGAATAGCCTCTGAAATAGGGCAAAAAATAACGCCGGCTTCTGAAAGCTTTTCGCGGAATGTCGTCACCACAGAAACAGAGTCAAACACAGCATCAACCGCAATACCTGCCAACATTTGCTGCTCAATCAGTGGAATCCCTAGTTTTTCATAAGTACGGAGTAATTCAGGATCGACCTCATCCAAAGACTTTGGCTTGTCTTTCATACTCTTAGGCGCTGAATAATAGGAAATAGATTGGAAATCAATTTCTGGATAATGTACATGAGCCCAAGTAGGTTCTTCCATCTCAGACCAAATACGAAATGCATTAAGACGCCATTCGAGCATCCATTCAGGCTCATCTTTCATTGCAGAAATACGTCGGATGACATCCTCATCCAAGCCAGGCAAAAAGGTTTCTGATTCTACATCAGACACAAAACCGGCTTCGTATTCCCGTGCCAGCGCCTTATCTATCTGCTCAGTCATATAAAAACTCACTCATTATTGGAACAGGTACACCGCGCATCGATGCACTGAGTCTTACTAATTTCATTGCTTCTTTAATCAACCATCGCCGCGCTGATCTTATCTTTCTCTGAACAGCCCAACTGAACTTCAAAATTCTGACGCTCAGCCACTTGTCGTACATCATTACGCATGACCAATTGCTCTAAACTAATCTGGCTTAGAAAGTCATGTATTTGATCACTAAGGTCACACCAAAGATGATGGGTCAAACAGGTGCTGCCACTTTGGCAATCACTTCGCCCTTTACACCCCGTCGCATCAACCGACTCATTTACCGCATCCACTATTTGCGCAACAAATATTTCATTGTGCGAGCGACTAAGGCGATAGCCACCACCAGGACCGCGAACACTGGTCACCAATGCCTGTTTTCGAAGCTTGGAGAACAACTGCTCAAGATAAGATAAAGAAATTTCCTGCCGCGTTGAAATGTCCGATAACGACACAGGGCCGTGATCTGAATGCAATGCCAAATCCAGCATGGCGGTGACCGCATAACGACCTTTTGTTGTCAGGCGCATAAGCTATCCAATTAAGACAATTATTTGATAGCAGATAGTACACAAAACCTACTGTTTTGATCAAGTATTTACCCGACTATTTTAGTAGGTTATTAGCCAATCCTATGAATTCGCGCATATTTTACGTGTAGTCGCCACAAAACTAAACCTTTGAACAAGCGAATAACGCCTAGCACCTCATTTATTCCCCAAATAATCACCACCTAATAAGTAAGAAAAACGAGCATTTTTTATAAATTCCACCTATAACTTAATGTTGATTATAAAAAACGCCTAAACCACTAAGTAAAAGGAATCACAAATGGTCACCGGCATCATATTACTCAATGTAGAAAGAACAAAAACAAACCACGTCGCACAATCTTTAGCATCTCTAGAAGGTGTATCAGAAGTATTTTCAGTAGGAGGGAAGGTTGATCTTGTGGTCATTTGTCGTGTCACGTGTAATGAAGACCTGGCTGACCTGATTCACATAGATATTGCCAATGACACCAGAATCACCCACACAGAAACACTCATTGCCTTCCAAGCTTTCTCTCAATTCGACCTAATTAGCCTATTTAAAACAGCAGACTTAGAAAAAAGAGCGCTTGGAGGCAAACCGAAAGAACAATAAAAGAACGAGAGCTTAGCTCTATCTTTCAAAGTTAAACACTTGCCCTTTCTTGCTAAATAGGCAAAATTACCTATAGATAGGATTTTGTTCATTAAGCGCTTGTTCTGGAGCGAATATGCCAGCAAACAAAGAACCTAAAAAAGAAGACGCTCAAGAAACAGCTCCCAGTAAAAAAGCTTGGAAGCTTCCTATCGCCTTTGTTTTATGCTGTATGATCAGCGTATTCCTTTCATCTGGCATCACCTATTTTTTCGTTTTAAGCTCTCAACCAGACCAAGACCTAGTTAAACAAAGCACGGAAACAAAAACCTTATTAGCAGATATAGAAAAAACAGTCCTAGAACAGGACCAGAAAATAAAAGCGATCAAGGATGAAGGCGATGTACTTAAACTTTATTTAAGGCACAGCAGTGCCACAGCCCTCAAAAACATTTTATTAGACCAAGAACTTAATATTCAGGCCTACTTGAGAGTGATGAAATCTGCTATAGATGACCTGTCTAACCTAAATCCAAGAACAACAGACTGGAACAATAAATACCAATACCAGCTAGACTTAGCATTAAAAGGAAGTATGGACAGAGAAAATTTGTTAAAGCTTCTAAAAACAGGCGAGCCAAACGAAAAAGCCTCACCATGACATCTGATATCAGCAAGACTCTTCACTCAAATATTAAACCAATTTCAAATACTCGCCGCTAAAATAGTCCCTTGCTTTATCGCCCGCTTGGCATCTAACTCAGATGCCACATCAGCTCCGCCAATCAGATGAACAGCTTGACCGATTTCTGCTTCAAGAGTTCGATTAGACTCTTGCCCAGCACAGATAATAATATTATCCACCTCTAAACATTCTGCCTTACCATTTACCATTAAATGCAGCCCCTGATCATCTATTCTTTGATAATCACACCCCGATAAAAAAGTAACTCCTTTCTTCAACAGTTCAGTACGATGAATCCACCCCGTGGTTTTCCCTAAATTTGCCCCAACCTTACTTTCTTTGCGTTGTAGCAAATACACTTCACGAATGGATCGGTCAAAGTTCGGCTTCATACCCTCGACACCACCACGAGCTCCTAAGGTCATATCAACCCCCCATTGAGTCATGAACGCCTCAATAGTTTGCGGTTTTTGAGTGGTTTCATGAATCAAGTATTCACTGATATCAAAGCCTATTCCTCCAGCGCCAATAACAGCAACACGACGGCCTACTTTTGCACCATTCATAACATCTAAGTAGCTTAATACTTTAGGGTGATTAACACCCTCAATCTGAGGAATTCGAGGTAAAATTCCTGTGGCTAATACCACTTCATCAAAAGCCATTTTTTTCAGCATTTTAGCATTAACCTTAGTATTTAATACGAGCTCAACACCTGTGAGTTCAACCTGCCGATTAAAATACCGAATAGTTTCATAAAATTCGCCTTTACCGGGAATTCGCTTAGCAATATTAAATTGCCCACCCACTTCATTAGCCGCATCATACAAGGTCACCTGATGGCCTCTTTTTGCTGCTGTCGTGGCAAAAGCCAGCCCAGCAGGACCCGCTCCTACCACAGCAATTCGTTTCGGCTCCTCTGCTGGAATAATAACTAGCTCAGTTTCATGGCAGGCTCTTGGGTTTACTAAACAAGAAGTAAGCTTTCCTACAAAAATATGATCCAAACAAGCCTGATTACAGCCTATGCATGTATTGATTTCATCCGATCTTTCTTGCTCAGCTTTTACTACAAATTCAGGGTCAGCAAGAAATGGGCGTGCCATAGACACCATATCTGCATCGCCGCGAGCAAGTACCTGCTCTGCAACTTCCGGCATATTAATCCGATTAGAAGTAATCAAGGGTACAGACAAAGACTTTCTTAAAATGGCTGTAACCCAAGTAAAAGCCGCTCTCGGAACTTTCGTAGCAATGGTAGGAACTCGAGCTTCATGCCAACCAATACCTGTATTAATAATGCTTGCTCCGGCTTTTTCGATCTCTAAACCGAGAGAAACTATTTCACCTAAATCACTGCCACCCTCAACCAGATCCAACATAGAAAGACGATAAATAATGATAAAATCATGACCAACAGCCTCCCTAATACGCCTAACTATCTCAATAGGCAGTCTTACTCTATTAGGATACTCTCCCCCCCATTCATCCTCTCTATGATTGGTTCTTGCAGCAATAAACTGATTAAGTAGATAACCTTCTGAACCCATCACCTCAACGCCATCGTACCCTGCTTCTTTAGCTAAGGTAGCAGCATTCACAAAATCTGAGATTTGCTTTTCAATATCTTCAGAGGTTAATGCAATCGGTTTGATAGAATTGATCGGCGCCTGTATCGCAGAAGGGGCAACCGCTTTAGCATTGTAGGCATAACGCCCTGTATGCAATATCTGCATACAGATCTTTCCGCCAGCCGCATGTACTGCATTGGTAATAACACTATGATGATGAGCATCTTGCACTGACTCCATAACTGCGGCACCAGCATGAACAGCCCCCTCTTGATTAGGAGCAATTCCTCCAGTCACAATCAGTGCCACACCGCCTTTCGCCCGTTCCGCATAAAAAGCAGCCATTCGTTCAAAGCCACCTTTCATCTCCTCTAACCCAAGATGCATTGACCCCATGAGTATACGGTTCTTAAGTTGAGTAAAACCAAGATCCAATGGTTCAAATAAATGAGGGTACTTTGAATGGCTCATAAAACGACTCACCGTGATTATTATTGTTAAATATAGTCGTCCATTACGATATGGACAGCGTCAAGATAGAATTCAATTTTGACACTGTCAAGATAAAAGTATTTAATCCCCTCATGAAATCATCAAAACAACATTACCATCATGGTAATTTAACCAAATCACTACTTGATTCAGCCTCTCAAATCATCAGAGAAGAAGGGGTTGAAAATCTCAGCATGCGCAAACTAGCCGACAAGGTAGGAGTATCTAGAACAGCACCATACCATCACTTCAAAGACAAAAACGCCTTACTTTGCGTACTAGCCGAAAAAGGCTTTCATGATCAACAAAAAATGCTTACTAGCCTAATAAAGCAAAACCTTTCAGCGCAAGATGGCTTCAAACAATATGTACACTTATACCTAAGCTATGCCCTAGAACACAGCGAGATATATGACCTCATGTACGGTAGAGCAATATGGAAAGCAGGTTATCCGAGTGAATCACTTAAAGAAGCATCAAAACAAACCTTCAAATGCTGGATTGACTGGGTTAGCAAGCTACAAGGTCAGCATATTCTAGCAACTAACAACACACCATTAAGAATAGGACAAACAACTTGGGCAAGCCTACATGGTCTCGCGAGGCTTTTTATAGATGGAATATATCTTGATAAAACAGATTTATCGCAAATGAGCGAGCAAATGATTAAGAACCTTTGCTCGCACTCATCAACCCGCGTTTAAGCTTGAACGAGTATTATATAACAATTAGTCTTTGCGTAACCTTTTGCAGGTACCGTCCCATAAAGTGTGTCTTCTTCCGATAAATTCACTTTTCTTATCCGTTAATTAAACAGGTGGCTTTTCGATAGTCGACTCACCGGATATTGATAAGTTGAGCTGTTGATATCAATAGCCACTTTACTTAATAACGTTAACACTGATTCTACACTGGGCATCGAATTCCGGATTTTTAAGGTTCGTTTGAACGCTTTATTCAGTCGCTCAATCCAGTTTGTTGTGTAGATCATATTTCGAATCTCGTACTCAAATTCTAGATAGGTGGCATAATAACTCATAAACTCTGGATCACTGAGCTTAATGAGGTCTGGGTAGCGTTTATACCACTTTTCAGAAGTGTGCTGTGCCCTGAGATATAAACTCTCTCTTGTATCTTCCCTGTTGTCTAGTTGGAAAATAGTCGCTAAGTCTTCAACCAGTTCTGATCGGTGTTGCTTCTTAGTTTTTCTTAGAATAGAACGTTTTAAGTGCAGAACACATTTTTGGATCGCGCTATCAAAATGACGCTCTATGGCACTGTCTAGCTCGGTTAAATTGTCAGCCACAAAGAGGTCAACTTGCTGTAAGCCCCGCTTTTTTAAGTCCAAACATATATCATTCCAGCATCCTGCCGACTCTGTTGGTGCATTATAGATACCAATAACTTCTCGCGTCATGTCTGGCAAAACCGCTAAAACAATATAATACGCTTCGCTGGATACTCGCTCTCGTTTTGTTTTTACGAAAGTGGCATCTAAATAAACAATAGGATAGTAGTCCGCTAACGTTCGCTCTCGAAAAGAAGCCATCGCATCGCACAAACTCGTCGTAATACGAGATACCTGGCTTTTAGAGAGCTGCTGACCATAGATACGATGGGTAATCGATTCTATGTCACGAGTAGTTAACCCTTTGGCATAAAGATCAAAACAGAGCTCATTTAACGTATCACTTTGATCCTTCATAATATTGAGTAACATTGGCTTAAATAGACCTAAACGATCTCTTGGTACTTGCAAAGCCAATGAATCACCAATGCCAAAACCGCTTACATTACGATAGCCATTGGCTTTATTACCAGACTGAGCCGCTTCAAGATAGGTAGAGCGTTCTGCTTTCATCAGACTATTAAGCGCCATCTCCATTAGCTTATTTAAGCCATCAGGTTGAACCGTGAGTTGATCAATCGCGACTTGTATTTGTTTAGAATTTAGCTTTAAAGTATCCATAGTCTCTCTTTTGTTTATTTCGTTTGTTTTTTGATCGGAACAAAATAAATTTAACGAAAGAGAGGCGCTTATTAAAGCTCCTACTAGACACACTTCTTGGGGCGGTATGCTTTTGCATCGCAATGGGTTAGATATAGCAATGGAATAAAAATGGATCCAGAAGTAGTGTAGAGTCAGGTATCGTGGTTCCAAAATGAAAAAACCCCACCCTGCTTCGCAGGATGGGGCTCTTTTCA
>NZ_JAEMNX010000022.1 GCF_016463975.1 Marinomonas transparens
AAACATTAAGAAAATGATTGTAAGCAAAATTTACAAAACATAAATACAAAGATACATTTACTTACAATTAATGTAAATTAACAGCAAAATTCAAACGGACAATCTGATAACGAATCTAGAAAAGACTCAACTGAGAAAACATTCAATTAGTAGAAAGGTACGGTTTAAAGAAGGACGCTGATTAATTTTCCTATAAAACACACAAGATACACTGTGTTGTTTTAAGTACTGCGGAAATATATTTAAATTTGATCGTAATTTAAAGTTGTGAATATAGAAAGAAGATCAAGGAAAACCATGAAGGATGTCTATTGCGAATAATTAAGATGACAATAGATATTCATCCATTATCATCCTACACACCACACGAAAAGCGAAATTAACGATTCGTTTTATGTACCAAGCCTTGAATGCCCAACACGTAGCCTTGCACGCCCATACCAACCACTATGCCAGTGGCAACAGGAGAGATATAAGAGTGATGACGAAAGGCTTCGCGGGCATGCACGTTGGAGATATGCACTTCGATCACTGGCACTTCTGCACCTTTAATCGCGTCGTGTAAGGCAATGGAGGTATGAGTATAGGCGCCGGGGTTGAACACCACACCGAGCACTTCACCGGCTTTAATGCGTCGCCCTGCTTCGTGGATCAGGTCGATTAACGCGCCTTCATGGTTCGATTGATGACATTCCACCTTGTGGCCCAAGGATGCAGCAGCGTCAGCGCATAGGGCTTCTACATCGGCTAAGGTTTCATGACCATACTGCTCGGGTTCACGGGAGCCTAATAAGTTAAGGTTCGGACCATTTAATACCATGATGGTAGACATATAAGACTCCTACTAAATTGATCAAACTAAAATACGCAACTCACGCCTTCTCTCAGGCCATCTAACTCAGGCTCTTTCATCTAGACAAGAAAATGCAGTAATAAACTCAATGTGAGAAAAGATAACATAGTTGTCGCTAATAAGGTGCTAGCACAGAAGCTTCGTTCACCATATTCGCCACAAACAATAGGGTAAGTACTAAACATGGGCACAGCGGCAAAAATGACCACGGCGACTTTTAGTTCATATGGCATGGTCGGTGTTAACAACAGCAACAAAGCGACACTAACAGGAAAGATGATCAGCTTCGCCAAGGCCACCAAAACAATAGGGCTCAATTGCCCTTTAATCGACACACCAACCAGAGATCCACCAATGACGATCAAGGCTGTAGGTGCCGCCCCCGCCGCCAATAAGTTCAAGCCTCTACCAATAAAGTCTGGCGGGCTGATATCTAATATGGAAAAAGCCAAACCACTCACTAGGGCAATCAATAAGGGGTTGGTTGAAATACGTTTTACCACAGTAACAATCAGGCTCTTTCCTTCGTTTTTGTCTCTGCCTAACATGGTTTCAATGAAAATTAAAAACACGGGTAATAGCACGATGTTTTCAACCATCAAGGCCATCGCAAAAGCTTGCGTTAAGGGCTGATCAAAAAATTGCAACAGCACAGGAAAACCAATAAAAGCGCTGTTTGACATGCCTGAGCCGACCCCCCTAACACCGGAGATAACTAAGTTACCCTTAAGCAGTTTCCAACTCAGTAACACGGTAATAAAGAAGGTTAATAGGCCACCAGCCGCATAGACAGCAAGGTAGTCAAAGTGGATAACGTCATTAATGTCCATGTTGGAAAGCTTCATAAAGATTAATGAAGGCAAGGCGAGATAAAGTACAAAGCGACTCATTCCCGGCAAGGAAACTTGCGGGATAAAAGAATAACGAGCGCCAATAAACCCTAATAAAATCAAGAAAAAAATAGGAGCTGTAATATTTAACACAACGGCCATGAAGCAAATGTCCTAATTAGGGATATAAAAACTAAGTAGAACCTTAGCAAACAAGCTGCCAACTCAAAACAACAAAAGCAAGATAGAGGTCTTTGCACAGCGCAAAGGTCTCAGATAATCAAAGCCTGCACTAAAAATCATGATTGATTCATGGCCATTGCGCCATGAATCAACGACAAAACACTTAATTCGTGACGGCTTCCTCGGTTGCTAGCAGTTGTAAACCCGCCCCAGTATTCGAGATAGGCAGATGATAACTACGATGCAATTCTGTCAATTGACTGGCGCCTTGTAGTGTACCTCGCATGGCTAACCACATGTTGAGTTCAACACCTTGTGAGCCGCCCTTTTCAACCAAATCGTAATTACTTAACTTGGTTAGCACTTCTGGTTCATCGACGATTTTTTCCATGCAGTACAAGTCAAACGGTTTATTGATAAAGCCCGCTCGCTGACCATCCAGCTGATGGGATAAACCACCGGTGCCAAATACCACGACATTTTGGTCACCAGAGAAAGAACGAATGGCTTCGCCAATGGCCTTACCTAAGTCATAGCAACGACTTGGCTTCGGCATTGGGTGGCGCTCACAATTGATCGCAATAGGAATCACCTTAATATGCCCATATTGATGACCCGGCCACATCAGGGTTAATGGCACGGTCAGACCATGGTCAACTTTCATTTCTTGGCAAACGGTAATATCGAAGTCATTGTCGATCAGTTCATTAATAATATGCCAAGAGAGTTGGGTTTCGCCAGTCACCGGAGGAATTTCAGCAATGCCCCAGCCTTCATCGGCGTTTTCATATTTGTCAGCGGCCCCTATGGCAAAAGTCGGTTTGCGGTCATGGAAAAACTCAAGGCCATGATCGTTATAAAAAATAACGGCAATATCCGGCTGCTGGGCATATAACCACTGGCGTACAGGCGGGTAAGCATCAAAAAAACCTTTCCAATAAGGGGCCTGCTCTAAGCCTTTATCCATGGCAACACCAATAGCAGGAATATGAGACGTGGCGATACCACCTAAAATGTGAGCCATTAGACTTCCCCTTGCTTAACCAGAAACGCTTTAAATTCCTCTGTCGTCATACCGGTTTGTAGTCCGCCTACATCCTGCACATTCAGCCCCAAGATTCCCGCGAACTTCGCTAAATAATAAATGCTACCGCCCGTCTCCAACATGGCGATCACATCTCTGTCTCGCATGACCTGTCGTTGCGCTTCTGATAAGTTAAACTTTTCGTAATAGGCCTCTTCATCAGCCAGAAATTCAGCGCGTGATTCAGCTTGATTGAAGGAGAAACACATTTTATTAAGTGGGTAACCTTTTGTGGCCATTGGCCCATCAAAGAGGATATTGCCGGGGATTTGCAGTGAATGGTTCATTTTCGCACCTTTAAGCTTGTCTTCTTATTGAGAGCTTTACAGCAACTACGTTTGCCAATGCCTAATAACAAGGTCTCATCGCATACTTTTCCAACAAGAGTATAAAAAACAACCTATGGTGCAGACCTTGATCTAGATCTGTTTTTTGCTATTTAAAAAAGAGAATCAACTCATTACATAGAACTTCATTAAAATTCACAAAAACTGCCATATATATTATATAGGCTTTCATGAATCCTTAGTTTTTGTTTGTCTGCCATTCATTTTTGAGATAGTTTAAAAGAAAACCAATCAGGAGTTCCGCATGGAAATGCCGATCCCAAATCTACGTCATCTGCGTGTTTTTCTAGCCGTGACCGAATTAAAAAGCATTACCCGCGCTTCTGAGACTATTTTTTTGTCTCAGCCTGCCATCACTCAGGCTATCGCTAAGTTAGAAGGCCAGCTAGGGACGCTATTATTTAAGCGCCACTCTGACGGCATGTATCCCACCACCTCTGGTGAAGCTTGGCAAAAACGTGTTTCTCGAGCCATTGATCATCTTCACCTAGCCACGTTAGACGTAGTAAAAGACAATGTCCCCAAGGAATTTCCGCCTAAAAATCTGCTCGCCTTAATCAGCACTACACAATTAAAAGCTCTCATTGCGGTTTGTGAAGCGCAAAACTTCAGCATCGCTAGCCGTAATTTGGGGGTTTCTCAATCTTCTGTACATAGGGCAGCACGGGACCTAGAACGCCTACTAGGGGTTACCTTATTTGAAAAAAGCAGTCTGGGAATTCGTGCAACCAAGGCGGCTCAAACCCTAGCCAAGGCCACTAAGCTCGCCTTTAGCGAACTGCGGCAGGGCCTATATGAGATTAATGCCCTGCAATTTAAGGACGTGAGTACCATTGCCATAGGTAGTATGCCGCTTGCTCGTACAACCATCTTGCCTAAATCCATTTTACGCTTTAATGACCGGCATCCTGATGTGAATGTGAATGTAACCGATGGCCCCTACGGCGATTTATTACACCACCTTCGTCAAGGGGATATCGATATGATTTTAGGGGCACTACGGCAGCCTTCCCCGGCAGACGATGTGATACAGGAAGAACTATGGTCTCCGCCTTTGTCTATCGTTGCCCGTGATGGTCATCCTTTAATGGCAAAGGAAAACATCTCTGCTCAAGACCTAGCCCAATACGCTTGGGCCGTTCCATCTCAAGGCACTCCAACCCGGCAGGCCTTTGAAGCTATTTTTCACGATGCCCAAATGAGTCTACCGACCCGTCTAGTCGAATCGAGTTCACAAATACTGGTCCGCGAATTATTGCTGGAAAGTGACCGACTGACCTTGATCTCTGCCCATCAGGTAGAGCGAGAAATCAATATCAATTTATTAAAAGTTATCAATTTTCCATTGGAACACACACGACGCCCTATTGGCCTTTGCGTTCGAAAAAGCTGGCTTCCAACTGTTACTCAATCTCATTTTTTAAGTTTGTTGAGAGAGGTGTCCGAGCATTTTCGGTGATGTTTTTAAAATACCCTTTGCATAAAACGAATATCAAATGCGGTTAATCGATTACCCCATGCAAAGGGGGAATGCTAGATTTGATGGCAATAAAAAGTCGAGTTTTTCCTCTGCTTTATTTCATAACAATAACTGACCCTAGACCTTTACACGATGTCACGAGCAAAGGTTTCGATCTGCACTTTCAGGAGTAAATAATGAGAATTTGTATTGCTGGCGCCTCTGGCGCATTTGGTATGAAACACATGGACGCCATTGCGGCGATTGAAGGTGCAGAAGTTGTTTCTGTTGTCGGTACAAAAATTGATGCCATCAAAGCCTTTGCTGAAGAACGTGGCGTGCCACATTACACAACCGACTTCGCGGAAAGCTTGGCCCGTGACGACGTTGATGCTGTGATTCTTGCGACGCCAACGCAAATGCACGCCGCGCAAACCATTCAGTGTTTAGAAGCTGGTAAGCACGTGATGTCGGAAATCCCTATGGCAGACAGCATTGAAGATGCCCGTCGTGTCGTTGAAGCCCACAAGAAAACCAACCTTGTCGCTATGGCCGGCCATACTCGCCGTTTTAATCCTTCTCATCAATGGATTCACAACAAAATTAAGGCTGGTGAACTCACTGTTCAACAGATGGATGTGCAAACGTATTTTTTCCGCCGTTCAAACAAAAACGCCCTAGGCAAAGCACGTTCTTGGACAGACCATCTACTATGGCACCACGCTTGTCACACGGTAGATTTGTTCCAATACCAAACTGGCGAAACAGCAAGCAAGGTTCAAGCTCTACAAGGCCCAATCCATCCAGAACTTGGCATTGCCATGGACATGAGCATTGGCATGAAGGTCCCTAATGGTGCTATTTGTACGCTGTCTTTGTCTTTTAATAATGATGGCCCATTTGGCACTTTCTTCCGTTACATCTGCGACAACGGCACTTACCTTGCCCGTTACGATGACCTTTATGACGGTAACGATAACAAGATTGACCTAAGCGGTGTGGCCGTTTCTAACAATGGTATCGAGCTACAAGACCGTGAATTTATTGCGGCTATTCAAGAAGGTCGGACACCAAATTCTTGTGTCACTCAAGCCATCGAAGCAATGGAAACATTAAACCGCCTAGAAGAATGTCTAGAAGACTAATATTTAAACGTTCGATATATAAATAGGGAGCCTAGGCTCCCTATTTTCGTTAATCACTTTTTTGCTATGGTATGCACCTAGCTGAGCAAAATAATGAGGATATTTTCTATGTCTAAACACCCACACCTAACCAATCCAAGTATCGGCTTGGGTTGTATGAACCTTTCCCATGCTTATGGCTCACCTGTTGCTGAGGAGCAAGCGATCAAAGCCCTTCAAGCGGCCTTTGAAATGGGCTATCGTCATTTTGATACGGCAACTCTATACGGTGGTGGAAAAAATGAACTGCTCGTGGGTAATGCGTTAAAAGATCGTCGTGATGATTTCTTCCTTGCCAGTAAATGTGGCATGGCAATGGTCGATGGCAAAAAAGAAATCAATGGTCGACCAGAGAATCTAAGAACTCAATGTGAAAATAGTCTAAAACGTTTGCAAACAGACCATATCGATTTGTACTACTTACACCGTATGGATCCGAATGTTCCTATCGAAGAAAGCGCGGGTGCTCTAGGCGATTTAGTGAAAGAAGGTAAAATTGGTGGTATTGGTTTGTCTGAAGTGTCTGCTGACACGCTCGCTCGTGCTCACCAAGAGTTTCCAGTAACCGCCATTCAAACTGAATATTCCCTATGGACACGTAACCCTGAAATTGCGGTCTTAGAGGCCTGTAAGCAATTGGACATCACCTTTGTCGCCTTTAGCCCACTGGCCCGTGGTTTTCTGACAGGCACATTAAAAGACGTAGCAGAACTGGAAGAAAAAGATATCCGTCGTAATATGCCGCGCTTTCAGGCAGACAATTACCCACATAATCTAGAATTACTCAATGACTATCTAGCACTAGCAAAAGACATTGGCTGCACGCCTGCACAACTGGCTTTGGCGTGGACCCGAGCGAAGGATAGCAATATTGTGCCGATTCCTGGGACTCGTTCGGTCAATCATATGCAGGACAATTTCGACGCAGGTAAATTAGTACTTGATAACAAGCAAGTGAGCTTGCTAGATGAAATGATTAATGAAAATACGGTTCATGGCCCACGCTACAACGCAGGCCAGCAAAAAGAAATCGACACTGAAGAGTTTTAAACAGCACTTCAAACTGCAATACTACACGGAAACCTAGCGCCTATTGGGACTTTAAACACCTGATAGGCGTTGTCGATTTTATCTCGTCACGCTCCTATAACCGTCTGTTTAGCCAATCCACAACGGCCTATTTAACCTCCCAATTTGAAGCGCCTTTTTACTTGGCTAATACGCCAATACAACGAAGCAACTCACGGTTTCATCACAGTAACGTTTCAAAACAATTAAATACCACTTTTTTTTATAGACCTTCTATATTTAGAGAAATATTAATTCAGCCTTGGATACACCAAACAGTAATAAATAGCGAGGATCAGCTATGTTTTTTAATAAAACAAAACCAATACCCCAAAGCAAAAATAAAAAAACTCACTCAGACAGCGATGCCATTATTAAGTCATTAAATAAATTTTGCGCAACCATCAGCTTTTTACCTGATGGGACTATTTTGGAAGCGAACAGCTTATTTTTACAAACTGTCGGCTACTCCCTTGAGGAAATCCAAGGACAAAAACACATGATGTTTTGCTCTAAAGAAACCGCTTCCAGTCCTGAGTACCAAAGTTTTTGGCCAAGTCTAGCCGCTGGAGAATGTCAGCAAGGTACCTTTTTACGTAAGCATAAAGACGGATCCGATATTTGGCTTGAAGCCACTTACCTTCCCATTGAAGTCGACGGGGAGATAGTTAAAGTCGTAAAAACAGCGGCCAATATAACGAAAGAAAAGAAAATGGCCGACCGCCAACTGGCCGTTTATTCTGCCATTAACCGTTCTTCTGCCGTGATCGAATTTGAACCTGATGGCACCGTACTCGATGCCAATGAAAACTTCTTGGCCACCATGGGGTTTAACAATTCATCTGAGATTATCGGCCAGCATCATCGCCTATTTTGTAAAGATGAATTCTATCAAAAGAACCCTGATTTCTGGGCAGAGCTGGCACAGGGTGATTTCAAATCAGGGCAATTTGAGCGAGTAGATAAACACGGAAATACCATTTGGCTGGAAGCGACCTACAACCCTATTTTAAATAGTCAAGGCATCGTTCGAAAAGTGGTCAAGGTAGCGTCTGATATCACCAAGAGAATAAACGATCAACTCGCCATTCAACATGCCGCTGAAGTTGCTCATTCAACCTCAGTAGAAACCGCACAAGTTTCAGAAAATGGCGCGCAAATTCTACGTCGTACCGTCGAAACGTCTGACCAAATTGTGGCCGAAATTGATGCTTCAACCGAGCTGATTGAACAGCTTAATCATCAGTCAGAAAACATCGCTAAAATCGTCACAACCATTAGTTCAATAGCCGACCAAACCAATCTGCTCGCCCTAAATGCCGCCATAGAAGCCGCCCGAGCGGGTGAACATGGACGAGGCTTTGCAGTGGTGGCCGACGAAGTCAGAACCCTAGCAGCACGCACCAGTACGTCGACGGTTGAAATTGAAGACATGGTGGCACAAAACAGTAATCTCACCCGCCAAGCCAAGGCCAGTATGGGTAAGGTAACCGAACGCTCCGCTGAAAATGCTCAGTTCATCAATGAAGCGTCAGGCATCATTGATGAAATATTGAAAGGTGCTGAGCACGTAGCTGGTACGGTGAATAAATTACTCGATAGCAAATAATTTCATATTCTTTTGATCATAAAAAAACGTGCTCTCTTACAAGAAGAAAAGCACGTTTTATTTTATCTCTATGTCTAACTAGCTGTCTGGCATTTCATGCTCAAGCAACAACAGTCCCGCCCCCGTATTAGAAATAGGCGCATGGTAATTCCGATGCAGTTCTGTCACTTTACCGCGTAACACACCACGCATGGCGATCCACATGTTCAGTTCAACCGTTTGCGCACCACCAATTTTAACCAAATCTAAATTCGTATATTTGGTTAATTCTTCAGGGGTAGTGACCAGTTTGTCCATGCATTCAAGGTCAAACTTACGGTTCAGCGTACCTGCTGCTTCACCATCTAGCTGATGGGACAAACCGCCGGTACCAAAGATCGCCACTTTCATATCGGAATCGTAAGACTCAATCGCTTTACCAATGGATTTGCCTAGCTCAAAACAACGCCAAGGTTGCGGCATAGGATATTGCTCACAGTTAATGCAAACAGGGATCACTTTCACATGACCATAATTATTTCCCGGCCACATCAAGCTAAGTGGCACAGTTAAACCGTGATCCACTTTCATTTCTTGGCAAATGGTCATATCAAAGCCATCATCTACTAGGCTGTTTGCAATGTGCCAAGAGAGTTCAGATTCGCCTGTTACCGGAGGAATAGTCGCGATGCCCCAACCTTCGTCCGAGTTGTGATATTCGTCAGCGACACCAATCGCAAAAGTTGGCTTTTTATCAATGAAAAATTCAAGGCCGTGATCATTGTAAAAAAGCACGATCACATCCGGCTTTTTTTCATTCAGCCATTTCCTTACCGGTGGATAGCCATCAAAAAAAGGTTTCCAATAAGGTGTTTCTTCCGCTTTGTTTGCCATTGCATTGGCAATCGCAGGAATATGAGACGTTGTCACTGCGCCAATAATATTCGCCATTACTCTTCTCCTGAGCCACGTTTAACAAGCATGGCTTTAAATTCGTCTAGACTCATACCCGTTTGGATCGCACCAATGTCTTGCATATTCAGTTTCAATAAGCCTGCAAACTTAGCCACATAGTAGATACTGCCGCCTTCTTGCAATAAGCCAATAATATCTCGTTCATGAATGGCTTTGATTTGCTTATCCGTTAAACCAAATTTTGCACAATACGCATCTGGGTCTTGATTGAATTCATCCCGAGCAGCTTGCTCATTGAATGAAAAACACATTTTATTCAGCCCGTAACCTTTTTTAGCCATTTTGCCATCAAAAAGGTAAGTGCCCGGTACTGGTTGCGTTGGATCATTCGTTGTCATGATTCACACCTCATTTAGTTTTATAGCTATTGCGTCACAAACTTTTCATTATGACCAATAGAGACGCATTGGGTTATCGACCAATAAAGCCTGTTGCTGGGCTTCAGTAGGTGCGATATGTGGAATAACGTCCACTAGATGGCCATCATCAGGCACGTGCGTTTTCATATTCGGATGTGGCCAGTCTGTTCCCCACAAAACACGATTGGGGAATTTTTCCACTAGAGTACGAGCAAAAGGCACAACATCTGAATAATCTGGTGCTTGTAAAGTCAATCGCTCTGGACAGCTCACTTTACACCACACATTGTCATTTTCAGCCATGAAGTCCACAAAGCGCTCGAAGTCTGGGTGATCAACACCATTTGCGACGCTCGGTGTGCCCATATGATCAACGACTATGGTGGTATTCAGCTCTTTTAAGAAAGGAATCAGATCTTCAAGATCCGCCGCTTCAAAGTACACCACAATGTGCCAGCCAAAGGGCCTGATTTTTTCAGCGATGGAGAAAAACACTTCCCTTGGCGTACTATCGACAAGACGTTTTACAAAATTAAAACGCACACCTCGAACACCCGCTGCGTGCATTGTTTCCAACTCTTCATGAGTAATGCTGTCATCAACAAACGCCACCCCACGAGCCAAATCGCCCGCTGTATTTAAAGCATCAAGCAAGGCTGAATTATCAGTACTATGACAAGACGCTTGCACAATCACATTACGAGAAAAGCCTAAATAATCACGCAACGCGAATAACTGCGCTTTCGATGCATCACAAGGCGTGTATTTACGCTTTGGGTGATAGGGAAATTTATCGGCAGGCCCAAATACATGACAATGAGCATCTACTGCTCCCGCTGGTGCTTTATATTTAGGTTTGCTTGGATTCGGGTGGAATGGAAGATAATCTTTGTCCATCATGTTCAAATACCTATTTTATTATTCGTTATCTGATCTTTTATAGATCTTTCGAAGCGCTCTTAAAGAGCGCCTAAAATTCAGTTAAAGGCCATTGTCATGAGCAAAAACCTGCCCATCAAACAGCTTTCTAGCAGTACGCAAAATCGCAGCTGAACTCACATCGCCATTATTTTCTTGGTCTAAAATCACTGTCATTGCCCCAATCGGATGCTCTACATCCAAAGACATTCGCGCTCCCGCTTGATAGCTCGCAATCTCATTGGCTGGCGAGCCTTGCAATACCGCCGCCGTGGCGACACTAACCGCACCTAATACGCCAATCGAAGCATGACAACGGTGCGGAATAAAAGTGCGAGTAGAAATGGCGCCACCCTTAGTTGCTGCGCTAACCATGGTCATTTTAGGTACAGATTTATCTTTCACGTCGCCCAAGTTCATCATGGGGCCAACTTGCAGACGAATGGATTCTAGCTTGGCACGTAGCTCCTCGTTGGCTTCTAATGCTTCGCGAGATTCCGTTCCTGTAATTCCCATATCGGCGGCTCGCATAACCACAACAGGCATGCCATTGTCGATACAGGTCACTTCAATGCCATCGATCACATCCACGACGTTACCCGTTGGCAATAAAGCGCCACAACTTGATCCGACCGTATCTTGAAAAGTAATAGGCACAGGAGCAGAGAATCCAGGGACGCCATCAATACGCGCATCACCCTCATATTGCACGTCACCATTTTCAACAAGGACACGGGCAACAGCAACCTGCCCCGTATTCTCCATGAAGATACGAACTGAGGTTTCGCCCTCAACGGCATCCACTAGGCCACGCTCAATAGCAAAAGGCGCAATACCTGCAAGAATATTTCCGCAATTTTGTGCGTCTGTCACAATCGGCTGATCCACAAACACTTGTAGAAACAAATAATCTACATCGGCATCGTCCCGTGTTGATTTTTTCACCACGGCCACTTTTGAAGCCAATGGATCCGCTCCCCCTATACCATCAATTTGACGATCATCAGGAGACCCCATTGCGCGCAATAAGAACTGCGCCCTAGCATCCACATCAGTCGGTAAATCAGACGCTAAAAAGTAAGCTCCTTTCGACGTGCCGCCTCGCATCCACATGCAAGGTGCCGCCTTTGGGGCGCTAGAACCATTAGACATACTTCAGGCCTTTTTCTTTCAAACGTGGGCGCATTTCATAAATATCCAAGCCCAACTCGCCATTCGCCATACGTACACGTTTTGCTTCTTCATTGGCCATACGTTTACGAGCCAGCTCAAGCACTTCCGCTGCACTCTCACGACGTACGACAACAACACCGTCATCATCCGCCACTATCACGTCGCCAGGATTAATCAATGCATCCGCACACACCATAGGAATATTTACCGAGCCGACCGTTTCTTTGATTGTGCCTTCAGAAAAGACCGCCTTCGACCAAACTGGGAAATCCATTTGGCGCAGATCACGGGTATCACGCACACCACCATCGATAATCAAACCAACAACACCACGGGATTGAGCAGAGGTGGCCAACAAATCGCCAAAAAAACCATGATTAGAAGGTGAGGTGGGAGCAAACACCATCACATCTCCTGCTTTACATTGCTCAATGGCAACGTGCATCATCCAGTTATCACCCGCAGCACCAGAAATGGTAACGGCTGAACCAGCAATGGTTTTATCAATCTGAATGGGACGCATGTAATGGGCCAACAGACCGACTCGGCCTTGAGATTCATGAATAGTCGCTACGCCACACTCTGCTAAGCCGTCAATAACAGCTTGATCAGCACGTTCGATATTTTGTACTACAACATTATTTCGCATGATATCTTCCTTACACTTTCAGTCTAGAGAAGACGCGACGTGCATTGTCTTCAAAGATGGCTTGTTTTTGCTCTGCATTCAATACCTTGTTGTTATCAATGTAACGCTTAGTATCATCAAAATAATGACCGGTTTCTGGGTCAATACCACGAACTGCGCCAATCATTTCAGAGGCAAACAAGATGTTTTTCGTCGGAATGATATCCAATAAAAGATCAATGCCGCGCTGATGGTAAACACAGGTATCAAAGTAAACGTTATTCAATACACGCTCGGCAAGATCGAAACCTTGGTCTTGTGCCATACCACGGAAACGTCCCCAGTGATAAGGAACAGCACCGCCGCCATGAGGAATGATTATTTTCAGTTCTGGAAAGTCTTTAAATACATCAGACATCATTAGCTGTTGAAAGCCTGTTGTATCGGCTCCAAGATAATGAGACCCCGTGGTGTGGAAACAATCATTACAGGCCGCACTCACATGAATCATGGCAGGAATATCGTATTCACACATTTTTTCGTAGATAGGGTAAAAAGAACGATCTCCTAAAGACTTATCTTGCCAGTAACCACCACTTGGGTCTGGGTTCAAATTGATGCCAAGAAAGCCCATTTGCTCAATGGTACGCACAATTTCACCAACGGATTTAGCTGGATCGACACCAGGCGATTGAGGTAATTGCGCTACCGGAGCAAAATTGTCTGGGAAAAGGTCACACACACGACGAATCAGATCATTTTGATGCTCTGTCCAATATTGGCTAGTGTACTCATTACCGATATGGTGGCCCATCCAGCTAGCACGAGGCGAAAAGATCGTCAGGTCAGTACCGCGTTCCTGTTGTAAGCGCAGTTGGTTGTTGATAATACTGTCGCGGATTTCATCATCAGAAACAATTACCTTACCTTTCTCACCTACAAAAGAAGGATCTTTGGCTACTTGTTCTTTTTGCTTATCTCGGTACTCACCCACACCCGGTGGTGTTGTCGTGTAATGTCCATGGCAATCTATAATCATGCTACTGTCTCTTTCTTATTTAAGGTAACAAACTCATTAGGATAGGCTCTATTGAAACTGGTCATATAAAACCCATCACTTTATCTGGTTTAGAGTATTGTTTTCTGAAGAGAGTTTGGCTATTTCAATTTAACCGAAAGGGTATTGTATTTTGAGATAGGGTTTGTTTGCATTTTTCCAATACCAACATTCCCCATATAAAGACAAGAAGTGCAAACCGCACTTTTCACATTCTTTATTATCAAAGCACTAGGCACAAAAAAAGCCGCAATTGCGGCTTTTTTTGATCATGAGAAAATTAAAGCTGAGACAGCACATATTCCGCCGAACTCACCTTATACTCACCTGGCTCATCCAGCCATAACTGCTGAACAATGCCGTTACTCACTAACATGGCATAACGCAAACTACGAATACCCATTTTGGCAGCCGAAATATCTAACTCTAAACCTAAGGAGCAAGTAAATTCAGCTAGACCATCCGCTGCCATTACCAAGTTTTCCGCATTATTGGCTTGTCCCCATGCATGCATAACAAACACATCATTAACTGATAAACAGACAACCTCATCAATGCCTTTTTCCTTTAAAGCATCATAATGCACAACAAAACCAGGGAGGTGACTAGCACTGCAAGTTGGCGTAAAAGCACCCGGCACAGCAAACATTAATACCGTTTTACCAGAAAAAAACTCAGTTACATCTACCGTATCAGGGCCTTCTTCGCCCATTACTTGAAACTGTCCTCTAGGTAACATGTCACCGATATGTATCGACATTCCGTTTAATCTCCCGAATAGTAAATTTTGCTTACTTTAAAGCATTAAAGGCCCATTGCAAATCTGCATGGGCCTTTAGGGGAGAGGTTAAGCCGTCTTAAATTGACTCAAAAGGTGTTTTTGGTGGGATGCAAGCTCAGATAATCCAGAGCTGTCTTTTTCACTTTGATCCGCCCCAAGGGATGCTTGATCAGACATGCTTGAGATTTCCAATACATTTTGGCTGATCTCGTTCGCCACTGCGGATTGCTGCTCAGCCGCTGTGGCAATCTGAGTACTCAAGTCTCGGATTTCAACCATGTGCTCCTGTAACTCAGCAAGGGATTCCCCTACCGCATGGGCTTCATCAACACTACTATGAGCACTCTTACGGCTCACTTCCATGCTTTCCACCGTCTTACTTACACCTGCCTGTAACTGAACAATGACATTCTGAATTTCCTCTGTCGAGCTATGTGTTCTGGTTGCCAAGGTACGAACTTCGTCAGCAACAACGGCGAAGCCTCGCCCTTGCTCTCCAGCTCGAGCCGCCTCAATAGCCGCGTTCAAAGCCAGTAAGTTAGTTTGCTCAGCAATACCTTGGATCACTTCGAGAATACGACCAATATCTTTCGAATGTTCATCCAGTTGATTAACTACTCTAGTCGACTCTTCGATTTGCTCAACCAAGCCTTCTATTTTTTGAATGTTCTGATCCATGCTGGATCGATTCTGCGTGGCACTCTGATCTACTTGCTGGATTTGGTGTAACGTAATTTCTGAACTTTTTGCCACTTGGTGAACCGTTGCAGCCATTTCTGTCATGGCCGACGCAACGCCAGTGGTTTTGTCATTTTGAGCTCCCATCAGACGTTTTGATTCACCTGCTAGGCGTACATTACTTTGCGCTGATTCAGCCACATTATTAGACGCTCGTTCAATTTCAACCAAAACACCTTGTAGCTTGGCGACTAGGTCGTTAACCCAACGGGATAACTCTCCAAACTCGTCTTTCGTTTTCACTTTACTACGCTGGGTAAAATCACCTTCCGAGATTTTCCCTAGCACATTCATCACTTCTTTTAACGGTAAACGAATGCTACGACTAACCCATAAGGCCACCAGCACAGCAATAAGCACTGAAATAACCAAAACTATAGACATAATATAAATTGATAAAGTCGCTGCATCATTGGCCTCAACTTTGGCTTTGGCCCTCATAGTGGAGGCCTCAATCAACAAGGTTTTTGTAAACCCATTCAACTTTTCCATACTATCTGAAAGCTGCTCGGCTAACGCCTCGGATTCTTGACTCAAGCGAAGGTTCTCATAGTACTTGGCAATCACCCCCTCATCGGCGGTTGTTCCAATTTCTACTTCATGCACAAGGTCGTTGATACTGTCATCTTTAACATAAGCTTGCTTATCTTTAATGCCCGAGATAGTGGCAGCCATATCTTCTCTTAGACTCGCCATATCTTCCAAGTTATGGAGATCAAAATAATCACTAACCGATACTTGTAAACTTTCCATTTGGCTACGCATATAGGACGCTGCAAATTTTATCTCTGAGTTATCACCATCTTCTTCAAGCAGAGTTAAATCTTCAACGGCAAAACTCACCGAATCTTTTAAATCAAGTTTTTCATTAACGATAGCCGAGGTTAACTCCAAACCTAGTTTGTGATTGGCAAAAGCCACTTTGGTATATTCGAAGAAATTCACCGCTTCCGTATTGATGCTGTTCAGCACCCCTTCCATCTCAGGAAGTGGCTGCAACTGAGTTTCTAGCTGTTTATGTATCTCACTATAACCTGCTTGTTGACTCTGAAATTTTTCTTCTAAGCTTACTAAGGCATCAGGAGAGTTACTCAGCAAATACTGTAGAACAGAAGCATTCGCTGACGATAGCACTTCTCGTAGTCGACTACTGGAAGCGGAAATATTAGCAACATCCCCTGTTACCACATTTAATCGGTTTTCAATTTTTTGAATACCGCTAAAGCCTGAAGCTGCAAGCGTTAACAACAAGAGTAAAAGAATCCCAAAGCCCAATAAGATCCTTTGGATAACAGATAACGACATACTCAACCTCTAAATGTCTAGACAAACTAACGATAAATTACGGATTATCCGAACGTTACACAAGATTACATAATATAACACCAAATAATGCCAGCGACCTGACCAAAAAGACAACTTTTAGCACAATCACTCTACACTATTTAAATTTAATGAAGCGCCTAAATGCGACACTCTCCTTCCCATAGATTTCTTTCAATGGATCAATCTGGTAAATTGGCCTATTTCCTTGAAGACTTCGGCTAATACTTTATGGATCGCCCCCTTTACGAAAAAATTGCCGACCAAATAGCACATCAGGTTCATGAAGGCATTTTCCTGCCAGGCTCAAAGATTCCATCAGTTCGCAAATCCAGTAAACAGATGGAAGTCAGTGTCGCTACAATTTTGCAAGCCTACAGCCTGCTTGAAGACAGAGGCGTCATAAAAGCACGCCCACAAAAAGGCTATTTCGTCCAAGAACATCAACCCCAGAAAATAGAGCCTGCAAAAATTGCTCCAGCTGAAAATGATGGCAATACTCACGCTTTATTAAAGCGCCTTTTACGTCCCTCTCAAAACGATAAACTGATTCAATTTGATGCCACTGTCCCTGCCAGTCAATTTTTACCTATCCGCCAACTACAACGCTCTGTCGGTCGTTTAATGCGTCTGGCACCAGAAATATGTACCGCTTATGAATTCACGCCGGGGTCTCTCAACTTACGGCGTCAAATTGCCATCAGAATGCTAGACACTGGCTGCCAATTACAGCCTGATGACATCACTATTACTCTGGGTTGCCAAAATGCTTTAATGCTCTCTCTACAGGCCGTAGCCAATGCGGGAGATACCATTGCCATCGAAAGCCCAACCTATCATGGTATTCTACAAGCCATTGAAGTACTTAATCTAAAAGCCATTGAAGTTCCTTGCCTCAGTGAAGGAGGTATCGATTTAGACCTGTTAGATAAAGCCGCTATGGAGTGGGATATCAAGGCATGCATAGTGACACCGAATAACCAAAACCCAACAGGTGCAAGCTTAAGTAGTCCATCAAGAAAACGGCTAATAGAGCTATCAAAGCAGCATAATTTAACCCTTATTGAAGACGACGTTTACGGTGAACTAAGTTATCTAGGAAAGCGTGAACGAGCACTTAAAGCGGACGATACAAATGACAGCATAATCTATTGCAGCTCTTTCTCTAAAAGTATCGCGCCGGGGTTCCGTATTGGCTGGGTAATAGGCGGTCATTTTCAACAAAGGATTGAGCACCATGCTTATGTTCAATCACTAGCAACACCAACACTCACCCAAACGGCCATAGCAAACTTTCTAGAAAATGGTGCCTATGACAGGCACCTCCGCAAAACACGCATGACTTATCAAGAGAATCTCTCTCGCTGCCAAAGCCTCATATTAGAACACTTTCCAGTAGGTACTCAGGTCTCATCCCCAAAAGGTGGTTTTTTGCTTTGGGTTACCCTCCCAGACAGCGTGAATACCATGCAGCTCCATGAAAAAGCCCTAGAAAATGGTATAGGCATACTGCCTGGACTGGCTTTTAGCTTAACTAGCCAATTTAGCCACCACTTTCGACTCAACTACGCACTAAGTTGGGACAATAAAACAGATGCAGCACTGCGAAGACTCGGGCAACTTTGTCACCAGTAAAACCATTCACGACCCAGCAACACATGCATACAGAACCAACTAACATTTACAGCATCATTTAACAAATACCGTCGCTAAAAAGTGCGATAGTGATTGACATTGCAAGGTGGACACTTCTTCATATAGATTAAAACTATGAAGATTATGCAAACCATCTTAAAATTCGCCTGTACAGGCAGGGCAAAAAGCGTACAATTCGCATTCTTTTTATAAACACTCTGCCACTTTGGCCGATAACTTAAATACCTGAAATAGTAGCTGGCTTGTTGCGATGGAATTTGTTGCACATCCGAAAGACCTCCCATTAGAAATCACTCTAATTGAGGATCAGCCCTTCCCTCAAATAAATAGAGAAAGGTCTGGGTTTATCGGCATCACATATTTTACGTCTCGTCCCTTTGATAATGGACGCTCTGTAAGAATCACTTTAGAAGAAATCGACCCAAATTTTTGCGTCTCTGGACGAGTAGCTTGGTGCAACAAAGAAGTTGACGGCTACCAAATTGCGATTGAATTCCCCACTAAAGAAGAATGCTACAGTGTACGTATGATAGAACAACTATCTCAAATTGAGCATTATCGACGCCAAGCAAAAAGCGAAGGCCGACGACTAAACTACAATGAGGCCGCCGCTGAATGGATTCAAAAATTCGCTGCCAACTTTCCCGCATTCATCCTCTAATTTAAGACATCATGACTCAATCGCTCTCGCAATGTGATATCGACATTATCACCACACAGCTCGGCCGTACACCAACCGGCATTAGCGCCATCGCACATTACTCTCCCAATGGCATCCCACAAGTCCTAGAAATGGAAACTTGGGTTTTCGATCAGCCTTTCCCAACACTCTACTGGCTATCTAGCAAAGCAATTGACAAAGCGCTGGCCAAAATAGAAAGCCAAGGCGTAGTAAAGGAACTCGAGCAACGAATCCGAGATGATGAAGAACTAAGAGAAGCCCATTACGCCTCCCACCGAGACTATATTGCTCGGCGCTGGGCAGTAATGAGTGACAAGCATAAAGCCATTATCGAAGCCAAAGGCTTTACTCACTTATTTGATAAATTAGGCATTGGTGGTATCGCCAGTTGGGATCAAGTACGCTGCCTACATATGCAGTACGCACATCATTTGGCAGGTAATAACGCCATTGGACGTTTACTGGACGAAGAATATAACATTAGAGCAGTTGCTGACGCGGAATAATGCAAAGTACACAGCTAAAAAAGGGAACCACAGAAGATGAGGTTCCCTTTTTATATGTTGAGTAAATAAACCTGTTTCAGTCTATTACTGGGCTCAATAATTCCCTCAACTCTTCTGCGGTTTTTGCTTTCGGCAGAGCTTCACGAATTTTATTAAAAGCGGCTTGCGCAACGGCTGGGCGCTGAGCGTACGTTGTCAAAGCACCACCAGTCCAACCAGCCAATTTGACCATATCATTTTTGAAATTATTGCCATTAACACCATGACCACCTAAAGCCATTAGTGCATCTTCTATCCCTAAATAGCTTGGGCGTTCCCCACCAAACTTCATAAAATCATCTTGTTGCACTTCAGCAAATTGCTCTGACATATTTTTAAACCTTCCTTTATAAAGCTACCTGTTTATTACGGTAACGATATCTAATTCATGGTACAAGAAATTGGATGTAGAAAAACGTAACATTTTATTAGTCCCGTGTACGAACACGATCTACTGCCTGTTGCCAACCTTGATACAAACGATCTCCGGTTCCGCTTGCCATTTTTGGCTCAAAGCACTTATCCGCCTGCCATAATGTCGCGACTTCATCCAAGGACTTATATAAGCCAACATGCAGACCAGCCAAAAATGCGACACCCAACGCGGTTGTTTCCGTAACACGAGGACGCTCGACGGTGATTTCCAGTAAGTCACTAAGAAACTGCACCATCACGTCATTTATTACCATTCCCCCATCAACACGTAAAGAATTAAATGTAGCACCATCTTGCGCCATTGCCCCAACTAAATCTCTCGTTTGATAACAAACCGAACGTAAACCCGCACTGACAATGTCGGCAACACCAGTATCACGAGTCAAACCTATCATGGCGCCACGGGCATCTGGATCCCAATAAGGAGCACCTAAGCCAGTAAAGGCAGGCACCAGATAAACAGAATCGTCATTCAGCGCCTGCTGAGCCAAACTTTGTGTTTCTTTCGCATCAGAAAACAATTTTAAACCATCACGTAACCATTGGATCGCGGCCCCTGCAACAAAGATACTGCCCTCTAATGCATAGGTGACTTTACCCTTTAAGCGATAACCAACTGTGGTAAGTAGCTTGTGCTCTGAACGGATGGCTTGATCGCCCGTATTTAGAATCAAAAAACACCCTGTGCCATAAGTACTCTTTACCATGCCGGGCAAAAAACATGCTTGACCAATCAACGCCGCCTGCTGATCACCAGCAATACCGTTGATTGGAATTTCTGCTCCCAACCAAGACGAATCAACAACACCAAAATCGGCACTGCAATCCATAACTTCTGGCCACAATACCTCTTCGATACCCAATAGCTGAATGAGCTCTTTATCCCATTCTTGAGTATGAATATTAAACGCCATGGTACGCGCGGCATTGGTTGCATCGGTTTTGTGAGATTGACCATTGGTTAAACGCCACAATAAAAAACTGTCGACAGTCCCAAAAGCAAGCCGCCCTGCTTTTGCCTTATCTCGAGCCCCTTCTACATTATCTAGCACCCAACGAATTTTCGTTGCCGAAAAATAAGGATCAATCAACAACCCCGTTTTTTCTTGAACCTTATCTCCCAAGCCTTGCTCACTAAGGCTTTGGCAAAAGGCACTAGTACGTCGATCTTGCCAGACGATAGCATTGTAGACGGGTTGACCTGTTTGTGTATCCCAAAGTATCGTGGTTTCGCGCTGATTGGTGATACCGATACTTGCTACCGCTTGCGCATCGATACCTGTATCCTTAAGCACAGAGCGACAAACAGACAAAGTAGACGACCAGATATCTTCTGGGTCATGTTCGACCCAAGCATCATGGGGAAAGAGCTGTGGAAACTCTTGCTGAGATTGACCAATTCGAACGCCTCTTTCATCAAATAAAATAGCGCGTGAGCTAGTAGTACCCTGATCGATAGCAAGAATATAATGGGTCATGGCGGGTTCTCTTTGAAATCGTTGGCTACTCAGCAGCCAAACAAGCCGATTATTTTTGTTTTATGAACATAGATATTCAAATACGAATATCTCTATTAAAAACCAATGTACACTCGTTTAGCAAGTGACAACCTTTTTTGGGAGTAAAAATCGACATGAGCCAACTCACTCGCCAAGACAAAATTGTCGCCATCGTAAAAGAAAACGGCTATGTGACAATAGACGAACTAGCTAGCAGGTTTGCCGTCACTCCTCAAACCATACGCCGTGATATCAACGCCTTAGCAAAAGCAGAGCAAATACGTCGTCACCATGGCGGAGCCAGCTATGATTCCAGTACTACCAACGTCGCCTACGCCACCAGACAGATCCTACAACTGCCAGCCAAAGAGCACATTGCCAAGCGTATCGCAGAAGAAATCCCCAATCACGCTTCGCTCTTTATCAATATTGGCACCACCACAGAGACCGTCGCTCGCGCTCTACTTAATCACCAAGGGCTACAAGTCATTACCAACAACCTCAATGTTGCCGCAATATTGAGCAGTAAAGAAGACTTTACCGTAATTATTGCTGGCGGTACCGTTCGGTCCCGTGACGGCGGAGTGATGGGAGAAGCAACCATAGATTTCATCAATCAATTCCGCGTTGACTTCGGCATAGTCGGTATTAGTGGTATCGATCCACACGATGGATCATTATTAGATTACGACTACCAAGAAGTCCGAGTTGCACAAAGCATCATATCGAATTCCCGCACTGTTTTCTTAGCTGCAGATAGCGGTAAATTTGGCCGTAACGCTGTTGTCAGATTGGGCAATATTACCCAAGTTGATCGGCTATTTACCGATGAACAACCACCAAAAGACATTACTAACTTAATGAAAGAACACAAGGTACGTTTAGAGCTTTGCACACCTAAATAACCCACTTAGGGTGCTTCTTCATAGGCTTTCAGAAAACTAAAACTAATCTCAATATTCATAAAAACTTCATCTCACTTGCTTGTCAGCAAGCAAATAGAGGTTTAGTATCGAATAAATATGTTCACTTTCGAACATTTTGTATTCATTTTACGAACATGAGGCTCAATATGACGGACAATCATTTCGACCTATTTATTGTTGGGGGCGGCATAAACGGAACAGGCATTGCGGCTGATGCAGCAGGTCGTGGTTTAGACGTCGGTCTATGTGAAATGGACGATCTAGCCCACGCCACCTCTTCCTCCAGCAGCAAGTTGATTCATGGTGGTTTACGTTATTTGGAGCATTATGAGTTTCGTTTAGTAAAAGAAGCCCTAACGGAAAGAGAAGTACTATTAAAAGTCGCCCCTCACCTTGTAACCCCCATGCGCTTTCAAATGCCTCATCGCCCTCACTTACGTCCAGCTTGGCTAATACGTATCGGCCTATTTCTTTATGACACCTTAGGCAAACGGGAAACATTACCTGGCTCCCACGGGGTGAAATATGGTCCAGACAGCCCTCTAAAGCACGATATAACCCAAGGCTTCGAATATTCAGACTGTTGGGTAGATGACGCGCGCCTAGTGGTAACAAATGCCTTAAGTGCACAACAGAATGGGGCCGCTATTTTTGCTCGTACTCGTTGTACCTCTGCAAAACGAATGAATAATCAATGGCACATCACCTTAGAAGATCAAATTAGCTTACAGACTAAAACAGTGACTGCTGATGCCTTAGTTAATGCTGCCGGCCCTTGGGTATCCTCCTTCATCGAGACAGGCTTACAACAAAAAGCACCCTATGGTATCCGCATGATCAAAGGCAGCCATATAGTCGTGCCAAAAATGTATCAGCACTCTAATGCCTTTATTATGCAAAACACAGATAAGCGCATCGTATTTGCCATTCCCTATCGCGAAAAATATACCCTACTGGGCACAACCGATATGGAATATAAAGGCGATCCAAATCAGGTAAGTATTTCTGAAGAGGAAACCCAATACATATTGAGTGTCGCCAATGACCACTTCAAAAAAGCACTCACAGCTAAGGATGTCATTTGGAATTATTCTGGCGTACGCCCGCTATTAGAGGACGAATCGGATGACCCTTCCGCTGTCACACGCGATTACACCCTGCACTTGGATGATGAACAAGACAAAGCGCCGCTACTAAGTATTTTTGGCGGAAAAATCACCACCTACCGTAAACTGGCTCTCTCGGCCATGCGTAAGCTATCCCCTTACTTTGACACACTAGGGCCAGAATGGACCCATAAAAAACCACTTCCCGGTGGCGACTTAAACATGTCTTTGGATGCTTTTACTCTAAAGCTACAACTGAGCTACCCTTTCCTCGGCGCTCATTTAGCCCATAGATTTGCAAATAGCTACGGCACTTTAACCCATACCCTACTCAACGAAGCCAATTCAAAAGACGAATTAGGCCAACATTTTGGCGAAGGCTTATATCAATTGGAAGTGGACTATCTTATCCATCATGAATGGGCACGCTCAGCAGAAGATATTCTATGGCGTCGTAGTAAATTAGGTCTTGAGCTTCACGATGAACAAATAAAAACACTTGAAGAATACGTGAAAACAGCCATCAAATAATTCACTAAGAGATTGTTACAAGCTCGCTTAAGCCATTGTCTAAACGAGCTTTTTTTGGTCTACTGAAAGTATCCCTCTCTTCAGGAAACCAGCAATATGGATATGGTGTTTTTCGACATTTCCCTTTGGGTCTATCTACTACTCTTTGCTACCGCATTTGTAGCAGGCGTCATCGATGCCATTGCTGGAGGTGGCGGTCTAATTACCGTACCAGTTCTATTAGCTGCAGGACTATCCCCTGCCGAAGCGCTCGCCACGAATAAACTACAAGGCTGCGCAGGCACAGTGTCCGCTTCTTACCACTTTATCAAGAAGGGAAAAGTGAAGCTCTCCGATATGTGGCTACCTATCGCTATGACCGCTATCGGTGCTATTAGTGGCACACTTTTAGTTTCCTATTTAGACAGCAGCTTATTATTAAAAGCCGTTCCAGTCATTTTAATCGCCGTGGCCGTTTTCTTTTTCTTTTTACCGAAAATTCAACCTTACATTGCCAGTAAACTCTCTCTGAGCCATATACAGTTTGCTTTTATTATCGGTACCAGCATTGGTTTTTATGATGGTCTGATCGGCCCCGGAACAGGGGCCTTCTTTTCTACTGCTTACCTTTGTCTAATGGGCCTAACTTTGGTTTCAGCTACAGCTCATACAAAAATACTTAATGCCACCAGCAACTTATCATCATTAGCTATATTTGCTTTTACTGGTCATGTTATCTGGGCTTTGGGCATTGTAATGGGGCTTGGCGGATGGGTTGGTGCGCAAATTGGCTCACGACTCGTCATCACCAAAGGGGCAAAATTAATTCGCCCTATGGTAATACTCATGTGCTTGGCTATTTCCGTAAAACTGCTGATTAGTAACTAAGGCTTTTCATTAGCTGAACAAAAAGCCCAAACAAAAACGGCGACCTAGGTAGGTCGCCGTAAGATAACACTTTATATATCTACTTCTTTTAAGCCGCTTGTTCCTCAAGCAACTTTGCCTTCGTCATATCCGCTTGTGCTAATTTTTCCATCAAACGAACGACCTGACAGCTGTAACCGTACTCATTATCGTACCAAACATACAAAATAGCCTGATTATCTCTTACCTTAGTGGAAAGAGAGTCCAGAATACCTGCCTGTTGAGAACCAATGAAATCAGAACTAACCGCATCTGCACCATCGCTATAACCAATCTGACCAGTCAATTCTGCGCTATTAGAAGCCACTTTAAGAAGCTGATTAATTTCCTCAACAGAGGCTTTAGATTTAAGATTTAAACTTAAAACGGCAATCGATACATTGATAACAGGAACGCGAATCGCACTACCACTTAGTTTGCCTTCTAATGAAGGAATCGCTTTCGATACCGCTTTTGCTGCACCAGTTTCCGTCATCACCATATTCATGCCAGCGGCACGACCACGACGATCACCTTTATGGATATTGTCAATCAGGTTTTGATCATTGGTGTAAGCATGAACCGTTTCTACATGACCAGACTCTATGCCGTATTTATCTTCAAGCACAGATAAAATCGGCGTAATGGCATTAGTTGTACAAGAAGCGGCCGAAACAATACGATCTTCTTCGGTTAAATCAGCATCGTTCACACCAAACACAATATTTTTCATTGCTTTGCCTGGTGCGGTTAAAACAACACGCTCAATACCAGGACGGTTCAAGTGCACACTCAAACCGTCGTGATCACGCCAGCGCCCAGTGTTATCGACCAATAATGCCTTGTCTATGCCATATGCTTGATAATCAACGTCAGCAGGGTCTGAAGCGTAAATGACTTTTACGGGGGAGCCATTAATAATCAAAGCTTGATTAGCTTCATCAACTTTTACTAAGCCATCATAAGTGCCATGAACAGAATCGTATTTCAGCAAGCTAGCACGCTTAGTAAGGTCATTGTCACAAGCCTTACGCACAACAATAGCAGCCAAAGACATACCAGGAGTGGTGTGACCTAGAGTACACATACGACGAGCTAGTAAACGGCCAATACGTCCAAAACCATACAAAACAACAGGAGTATCAGAAGTGTTTGCAGTCTGTGCGGCTAGCACAGAAGCCACATCCGCCTCTGCGATAAGCGACTCAAGCTCAACAACGGTATGGGATGCACCGCTAATAAGCACTTCCTCTAACACTCGATAGACTTGCACAAGATCTAACTCGGGATATTGATCAAAAGCCGTCATCAAACCAGTCACAGAATCAGCCATTAAGGTTTTCCCTGCCAACTCAACTTTAACTGATTTTTCACGACCCAATTTACCCAAAAGAGGAATCATAGATTCAGCTTGTGAAAGTGATTGTAACCAAGTGCTTGTCATTTTCTGCCCCCGAAAAAAGACGTTGTTGTCATAATATGTTGGCAAGTCTAACGTCCGTATTAAGCAAAAACAAATTGTAAGAAGACTACGAAAAGTCCTTTAAAAACGGGGATTTAATATTTTTTTTATGAAAATAACGAGATTAAAAGGAAGGAATAGAAAGTTTACTACATATTTAATCAGCTCAAAGCTTTCAGCCATTAAAAGTGGCTATTATGTTGTAATTTGGCAACCAAAAAAGAGAGAGAATTTCATGAATTATTTTATAAATGACGCTTTCTTTCTGCCAAAATACCTAATAAACAAAAACATACGCACACCACAATGGGGCGATAGGCAAAATCAATACGTGTGATCCCCCAATATACTAAAGGCTGACTCCACAATGTCAGCAAACCATAGCCAAAGGTACACATCAGAATAAATGCCGCTACTCGCGCAATAAATATCCAAGAAGCCACAAGCCGTTTAAGAAAATTATTTATCTTGCCGCCATAGATTACCAAACAGGTCGCTACCAAGGCTAAAGAAATATCATTCAGGTGAGGCTGCATCATCTGTGCAGCACGAAGGTTAAAATCTAAAATCAACATAGAAAATACAACAACACGCTAATAAAAATAGGAAGCTAGCTTAACGAGCTTTTCGTGACAGGGCTTCAACATCAATCTTACCTGAATGAGATTGAACTTTTGGATGTTCATCGCCATAACGAATCGACACATCAAAGGTGGTATTATGAAGTTCAATAAAGGTACCATCTGGAAACAACCATTTAGCACGACCATAACCATTTTTTACAAAACCAATAGTAGGCTCCCCATACTTTTTCTCTAGTAAGGCACCAATCGAGCCACGTTGGCTATTATTTGTAACCACTCCAGACATCACCGCTTGTCGGATGTAGCCAGAACGATTAAAAAGTATATTCAGACTTTTTATTCCCAAGATGCCATCAGGACCCAGACTATAGCTAGCCACCCCTTTATGGTAAGAGGGGTAAGGTTGCAACCCCATAGAAGTAAGTTGTTTTTCAAATGCCGGTTGACTTAAATCATTCACTCTTAAACCAAATATCTCAGCTTCTGTAGAAAACTTTTCCTTTACAGGCTCTGATTCTGACTCTTCTAGAGCATAAGATAGCTTAGACATAACCAAAATCAGTACAACAAAAAAGAGCCTAAAATAGCTATTCCTATACATTACCTTTTCCCTCCCAGAGATGAAGCCTCTCCCCGACAACAGGCAGAAAAAAATACTTAATCCAATATATTATAAGACACTATTTCATCCTTGCACTCAAGCAGTGAAAAATGAGTAAAATAACATTTTGACAACGCTCTAACAGGTTATGTAGATCACCATTTATTCACTTTAATGACTCAAACACGTCTTTTATTACCTTTTCAAAAGCTAGAAAAGCAGGCTGCCTCAAAACACTTGCTCTTGTCCACATATAAACATCACGACTGATTTTCAGATCAAAACGAATATTAAGCTCAACCAATGAAGCATCATCAGCAGCCAACACAGAAATTTTCGGTAACACGGCAAGATGTCGGCCACGTGATAAAAGCTTAATCAACATGGCGGCATCGTTTCTAAAGACAACTTTAGTGCGAATTTTTTCAATACCATAGGTAACCAAAAACTCAAGCACTTGTTCTTCAAAACGACTAGCAATCCCTAAACTAAGCCAATCTGCCGCCTCAAAATCTTTAACTTCAAGATTTTTCTTTTTCGCCAACGGATGATTTTTTCCACAAAAAATTCCGATTTCATCTTCTTTGATTAAAACTTTATGAATCCCTTCCAAAAAACGGTCATCTGGCGATGGCGCTAATAAGACATCAAACTTGTCTTCTTGTAATGCTTCAATACCTAACCCAGGAGCAACAGCTAATACCGTCAGTGAAATATTAGGGTTTTCTCCTGTCATACGTTCCAATATTTCAGGCATCACCCCCATACCAAGTAAAGGTCCGGTTGCTATTCTCAACTCTGTTCGCAAACCCAGTTTCTGGCTTGATATTTTTTCCTTTGCTAGGTTCATTGCGTGGATGACTGCACGCCCTTCACGAGCTAATACCTCACCCATTTCAGTACTCTTTACACCATATCTACTGCGTAAAAATAGCTTAGTGCCAGCCTGCATTTCTAATGTCGCCATTGCCCTAGTAAGGGTTGGCTGCGCCACAGACAAATATTCAGAGGCTGAAGTAATCGAGCCTTTATCAAGAATCGTAACAAGATAGATGAGGTGTTTTGGGTCCATAGAACATGACCAATATTCATTTTTGATTGTTTAGAAAATCAAATTAACATTTTACCTAGACAAATGGCTAATATAAATTGATGACAAACCAAACAATAAAAACAATATTGGAGAGACGACATGTTCAAACAAATCAAAACACTCAAAAGCGGTTTATATATTTCAACTCTATTATGCTTTGGAGCGTTAACAAGCACTGCTAGCTATGCTGAAAACATCGGCATGGAATCCGCCAGTGCCAACAGCATTGTCGGCATGGTTCCACAGGCCATGGCGCCCTATTGGTCCAAAGCAGGTGTCGATGTACAACTGGCCCTCAATCAAACACTCACCAAGTCCCTTCTAAAAATTGCACGCAACAAATTAGATGCCGCCGTTGTACCGCCGCCAGCCTTTTCGGCGCTGCAAAAAGGCGTCGGCCCTTACGCAAAAATAGCGGATGTTGCGAAAGAATCGTCTAAAAATGTCCGTGGCCTTTTCAGCATGCCAGGTAGTTACTATCACGCCATCACATGGGCAGATTCAGGTATTAAAAACTGGGCAGACGGAAAAGGTAAAAGAATATTTATTGGCCCCCCTGCAGGCGCTGCCAATAGACAAATTACGACTTTAGTGGCTGCAGGAGGGTTACCAAAAGACGACTATGATGGGCTAAAAGCGCCATGGGGAGCTGCAACACAAAGCTTTCAAGACGGTCAATTTGATATTTATGTTGGCGTTTTTGGCCTCGGCTCCCAATCCCTATCAGAGCTCAGTTTATCGCACGATATTAGGTTATTAGGTGTAAAAGCTGAAAATATGACTCCCCCTGAAGGGTTAGGCATGCAGGCAGCAGTCATCCCTGCTAACACCTACCCGGGACAAGTTAACAAAAAAGACGTTATCACTTGGCAAACATTAATGATGATGGCTGTTAACAAAGACATGTCGAATGACACAGCTTACAAGCTAACCAAAACTTATTTAGAAAATAGAATCACCCTCGCAGAGTCAAGCGCAACCTTTAGAGACCTCCCAATCACGGACTATTTTGTTGGTGTAAATGCCCCTCTTCACCCTGGCGCGATAAGATATTATCAGGAAATCGGCATTGCCATCCCTAAAAAATTACTACCATAATGTTTTAAATTAGAACCAAGGCGGTTTTCCTCTTTGGTTCTCGGAGTCCTATCTATGTCAGTTACTTCCAAACCTACTTGGGTTTTATGTACTTGGATTACCGCAGTCTTAAGCTTCGTGGTCAGTATCTACGGTCTAGCTAACGTCATGCCAGCTATAGGCAACTTTCGACTAGGGCCTTTTCCCTTAGTTCTGTTCCGCTCTACCTTTTTTGCCTTATGTATCATGACAGTCACCTTCAATATGCTGAGCAAATACCAAAGAGGAGAATTAAGCATTTGGCTAGCAAGTATAAGTACATTCTTCTTATTCACTATGCTTTGGTGTTGCTGGTCTTTCTATCAAATCAGTATCGCCCTAGATGATGGCATGTTTCTTTTTGGCTCCTATGAAATGTGGACAGCCTTAGTGGCTTCCGCTGGAGCACTCTTTTTCTGCTGGCGTATTTGGGGCATTCCCGTTGCCTTACTGGGTATCATTGGCATTCTTTACATGGCAACAGGTCAATGGTGGCCTGGCCCATTACAGACAGTGAGCAACGACATACATGAAACCCTAGCGCAAAACCTTTTATACAGTTTAGACACGGGCATATTAGGCAGCACCTTTGCCATTGTCATCACTACTGTTTTTCCTTTTATTATTTTAGGGGCTCTACTCGAAGGTGTGGGCGCTGGCGACTCCATGATCCGCATTGCCTTCCATTGGATGCGAAAAACCGCTGGTGGCCCTGCCCATGCCGCTGTTCTGTCTTCCGCCTTATTTGGCACTGTGTCAGGCAGCGCAGTAGGAAATGTCGTTGGCACAGGGGTGATCACCATCCCTATGATTAAAAAACGGGGCTTTTCACCCAACTTTGCTGGCGCAGTAGAAGCATCAGCCTCAACGGGGGGGCAAATTATGCCGCCCATTATGGGAGCCGCCGCCTTAGTCATGGCAGATTTCATCGGCATTAGCTACATGACCGTTATTATTGCTGTTCTCGTGCCATCCATTGCTTACTACGGCAGTCTGTTTGCAATGATTGTATTTGAGTCTCGCAAGCTTGGAATAAAAGCAACGGACAAGGTAGAAGGCGTTGATAAACCTAATCGGCAAGATTACCTAAATCTACTGCTAATTTTTATACCTTTAGTCATCATTGTGGCATTACTTCTCTATGGACTATCACCTTCAGGTGCGTCTATCACAGCGCTTGCTTGTCTCATACCTCTCAGCTTGATCAACCCAGATATACGAAAATATCCGCACAAATTAATACTCAGCGTCTGCTCAGGCGGCAAAACATTTTCAGGCCTGCTTATGGCAATAGCAGCCGTTAGCATTGTCATTTCTGCTTTATCCGCGACCGGTGTACCAGTGAAGTTCAGCGTCTTGCTTGGTAGCATAGCTTCAAGCTCGCTGATGTTTTCACTACTGATTGCCGCCTTCTGTTGCATTATTCTTGGAATGGGCATGCCGACACTGCCCGCCTACGTAACAGTCGCAACCATTGCTATACCGGCTATGCAACAACTTGGATTGGCCCCTCTTACCGCGCACATGTTTGTCTTCTTTATTGCGGTGGGATCAGCGATTACGCCACCCGTTGCCATTGCCGCCTTTGCGGCCGCCAGTATCTCTGGTGGTGGGCCAATTGGTACCTCTTTTCAAGCGTCAAAAGTCGGCATCATGGTTTTCATTATTCCATTTGCTTTTGCCTTTAACCCACTACTACTAACCGTGAGTCAATCTGGCATAGACTTTGACCTTATCAGCTGGCTATGGCTATTACTAAAACTAGCAGTAGGCATCATGCTGACAGCAACAGCCTTAACAGGCTTTCATTCTCACGCATTACGTTTTTACGAAATTATCGGCAGATTAATCGCTGCCATCATGCTTTTCATTCCAGGACTATTATGGGACCAATTAGGCATCAGTCTAGCCATCCTATTATGGATGGGACACCTTCGAATAGATCTTAAATTAATACGCCGTTTAAAAGGAAATCAACTATGACCAATATTATTTACATCGTCGCAGACGACCTTGGCTACGCAGATCTGGGATGTTACGGCGGTCGCGAAGCGCAATTTGGCAAGGTATCCCCCAACATAGATAAGCTTGCCGAAGACGGCATGATGTTTCTCGAAGGGTACGCGAATTCCCCCGTTTGCTCGCCAACCCGCTTTGCTCTAATGACCATGGCCTATCAGTACCGGTTACGAGGTGCACTGGAAGAGCCCATCAATAGTAAAAGTAAAGGCAGCGCAACACTGGGGTTACCGCCTAATATTCCGACACTTCCATCGCAGCTTAAAAAAGCAGGCTATTACACTGGATTAATGGGAAAATGGCACCTTGGTTACCCTCCTCACTTTGGCCCTAGAGCCTCTGGTTACGATGAATTCTTTGGCATTATGGCGGGTGGTGTTGACTATTTTTCCCATAAAAGTGGCCGAGGTGATCACGATTTATACATCAACGAAGAAGAACATCGAGAAGTCGGTTACTTAACCGATTTAATTTCTGAGCATTCCGTGGAATTTATTAATCGCCGCGCCACAGAAGCTAAAGATCAACCCTTCTTTTTAAGCATTCATTACACCGCCCCGCACTGGCCATGGGAAACAAGAGATGACGCCCATCTAGCGGATGACATCTCAACCTTATTCCATTTAGAGGGTGGCAACATCCATACTTACCGGAAAATGATTCATCATATGGATGAAGGCATAGGGAACATCATGGCAACCCTTGATAAACATGGCCTTACAGAAGACACCTTAATTGTTTTTACCAGTGATAATGGCGGCGAACGCTTTTCAGATAATTGGCCCTTGGTCGGTGGTAAAATGGATCTCACCGAAGGGGGCATACGCGTACCTTGGATAGCCCGCTGGCCTGCCGCTATCAAAAAAGGCACAGTTAGTATGCAACACAGCATGACCATGGACTGGTCGCGTACCTTACTTGAGGTGGGTGGTGGTGAAATAGACCCACACTACCCTGTTGATGGCATCTCCTTAATGCCCATTCTAACAGGTGAAACTGAACGCTTCGAAAGGCCTCTCTACTGGCGCATGAACCACCGTGATCAACGCGCACTACGTGTAGACGACTGGAAGTACCTGAAGGTGGATGAACATGAATACCTTTTTAATATCACCAACGATGCCCGCGAGCGAGCAAACCTTGGCAAAAAATACCCAGAAAGGCTCGAAGCAATGCGTAAACAGTGGCTTAACTGGAATGAGACCATCCCCCCCATTCCGGATGATGCGACCGTCAGCCTAGGTTACAGTGTCGCAGACATGCCGCAACGCTAATATCGCCACAGAGGCACTCTATTTTCCATCTATATAGGGAAATAGAGCGCCCTAAATTGCATAAACAACCTCACCAAAACAAAATAACTCCCCCTCAAATAGAAAGGCGGCACTAACTTCTGCTAATATGAGCGACTCAAACGCTCGGCTTTAGAAGCAGAGTTTCATTTTATATTTGAGGTAATAAATGGCGCTTGTTATTGGTATCACGGGGGTATCCGGCAGTGGTAAAAGCCGACTTTGTTCACTACTAGCAGAAGGGCAAGGTGATAAAATCACTGTACTGTGTCAAGACAACTTCTATAATGGCTGTGGCAGCATAGACCCTGATGTTTATAACTTTGATGACTTAAGCTCTCTGGACATAGAAAGCTTAACGTTAGCCATTCACAACTGTAAAAACCGCCAACAACCAAATGAAATCCCCGAGTATGATCACTCTCAACACAAACGTGTAGGTTATCGTAATCTCGACCCTACTCATGTCGTACTCGTTGAAGGCCACATGATGTTTCAAGATCCAGGGGTTCGAGACGCCGTAGATTATTTACTATATGTTGATACAGATATGGACATTGCTGTGGTACGTCGCTTGAAAAGAGATATTGCTGAACGTGGGCGTAACGTCAATGAAGTAACCAGCCGCTATATGCGCCATGTACGTCAAGCGTCTCTAAAAACCATCGACATACGCGACAAAGCAGATTTTATTATTCCTAATAATAAAAGCTTCACCAATGCTGCAAATTTACTTCGCTCTCATATCGACTTCTTATTAAAAGAAAAAGGCGCTAAATAAGCGCCTTTTTCATGTCTCTTTCAAATCAATCAAAAATTACTTTTTGATATCATCGAAAAATCTTTTTACACCATCAAACCAGCTTTTCTGCTTAGGGGAATGATTCGTTCCTTCTCCCATGCTTTCTGCTAGTTCAGTAAACAGCTCTTTTTGGCGAGCCGTCAAATGCACTGGTGTTTCAATAACCACTTTACAAATCAAGTCGCCCACAGGGCCGCCACGCACAGGCTTTACGCCTTTATTACGCAAGCGGAACAGTTTTCCTGTCTGGCACTCAGCTGTCACCTTCAAACGTACACGACCATCTAGTGTCGGCACATCAATATCACCACCTAAGGCAGCAGTAGTAAAGCTGATTGGCACTTCACAGTATAAGTTCGCCCCATCACGCTCAAAGATATTGTGAGGTTTTACAGACACTTGTACAAACAAGTCACCAGATGGCCCACCTTGAGCTCCAGCTTCACCTTCACCAGACAAACGAATACGGTCACCCGTATCCACACCGGCTGGAATCTTAACGGAAAGTGTCTTGTATTCTTGGGTGCGGCCTTGTCCATGACAGTCATTACAAGGGTCACTGATAACTTGCCCAGCACCATGACAATGAGGACAAGTTTGCTGAACCGAGAAAAAGCCTTGTGAAACTCGAACTTGACCTTGTCCCTGACAAGTTTGACAAGTTACTGGCTTAGTACCTTTTTTAGCGCCTGAACCATCACAGGTTTTACAATTAACCAAACTTGGAATGCGAATTTTTTCATCGCAACCCCAAACAGCCTGTTCTAAATCAAGCTCCAAGGTATAACGTAAATCGGAACCACGACGAGTACGGCTTTGACCGCCGCCACCGCCACCTCCAAAAATATCACCAAACACATCGCCAAAAATGTCACTAAAGCCGCCGGCTCCGCCACCACCACCGTAACCCTGCTGGCCGTTAACACCTTCATGACCAAATCGATCGTAGGCTTCACGCTTTTCATCAGACGATAAAATCTCATACGCCTCAGCAAGCTCTTTAAATTTTTCAAGCGCTTCCGGATTATCTGGGTTTTTATCTGGGTGATACTTATTTGCTAGGGAGCGATAAGCCTTTTTGATCTCTTTCTTATCCGCACCTTTGGCAACACCAAGAACGTCGTAACAGTCTCTTTTACTCATTGCAGGCATTCCTGAATTAAGAAGTCTGAAGTTTAAAAATCAGAGTCATAAAATCTTTTGTAATTGCCACTATTCTGTTGGTTTTATACATAGCAAAACACGGTCCTAAAACCGTGTCCGCAATACCAACCCTTAACATTAGGGCGACGAAAATAAGCCTTACGGCTTATTTTTTATCGTCTTTTACTTCTTCGAACTCTGCATCTACCGCATCATCTTGAGCTGCACCAGAAGTCGCTTCTTCAGCACCCGCCGCACCTGCTGCTTCCGCCTCTGCATACATTTTCTGAGCTAAAGAACCAGACGCTTGAGTCAACGCATTGGTTTTCTCTTCAATCTGCTCTTTATCATTTGATGTTAATGCTTCTTCAAGTTCAGTAATCGCTGTTTCAATGGCGGTTTTTTCTTCTTCTGTGGCTTTATCGCCAGCGTCAGTCAAGGTTTTACGAGTTGCATGAATCATACCGTCAGCCGTGTTACGAACTTGTACAAGCTCTTCAAACTTACGGTCTTCTTCAGCATTCGCTTCCGCATCCTGAACCATTTTTTCAACTTCTTCATCACTCAAACCAGAAGAGGCTTTGATGACGATAGATTGTTCTTTACCTGTCGCCTTGTCTTTCGCAGACACACTCAAGATACCATTGGCATCAATGTCGAAGCTTACTTCGATTTGTGGCACACCACGTGGAGCAGGTGGAATTTCAGCTAAATCGAAACGACCTAGAGATTTATTCTGAGACGCCTGTTTACGCTCACCCTGTACAGCATGGATAGTAACCGCACTTTGGTTATCTTCTGCTGTAGAGAAAGTTTGCGACTTTTTAGTAGGAATAGTCGTGTTTTTCTCGATCAAAGGTGTCATAACGCCACCCATAGTCTCAATACCTAAAGACAGTGGCGTCACGTCTAGAAGAAGAACATCTTTTACATCACCAGCAAGTACCGCACCTTGGATAGAAGCACCAATCGCAACCGCTTCATCTGGGTTAACGTCTTTACGAGGCTCTTTACCAAAGAATTCAGACACTTTCGCTTGAACAAGTGGCATACGAGTCTGACCACCAACCAAGATAACCTCATCAATATCAGAAGCAGAAAGGTCTGCATCTTTCAACGCTTGACGACAAGGCGCTAAAGAGTTGACAACAAGCTCTTCTACCAAAGACTCCAACTTAGAACGAGTCAATTTGACGTTCAAATGTTTAGGGCCAGAAGCATCGGCTGTAATATAAGGAAGGTTAACTTCTGTTTGCGAAGAAGAAGACAACTCAACTTTTGCTTTTTCGCCCGCTTCTTTAAGGCGCTGTAACGCTAAAGGATCACTATGTAGATCAATACCAGTGTCTTTCTTAAACTCTGCCGCTAAGAATTCGATAACACGCATATCGAAATCTTCACCACCTAGGAAAGTATCACCGTTAGTAGACAATACTTCGAATTGCTTCTCACCATCTACATCCGCAATTTCAATGATAGAGATATCGAACGTACCACCACCAAGGTCATAAACCGCAATAGTAGAATCACCCGCATTTTTATCTAGACCGTAAGCCAAAGCCGCTGCAGTTGGTTCGTTGATAATACGTTTAACTTCTAGGCCAGCAATTTTACCAGCATCTTTCGTTGCTTGACGCTGAGAATCATTGAAGTAAGCAGGCACAGTGATAACCGCTTCAGTTACTGTTTCACCTAAGAAGTCTTCTGCTGTTTTCTTCATTTTTTTCAGAATTTCAGCAGATACCTGCGGTGGAGCTTTCTTGTCGCCTTTTACTTCTACCCAAGCATCGCCATTCTCAGCGCCTACAATTTTGTATGGCACCATAGAAATGTCTTTCTGAACCACATCGTCTTTAAAGCGACGACCAATCAAACGCTTAACCGCAAAAATTGTATTGTTTGGGTTAGTAACTGCTTGACGCTTAGCAGACTGACCTACCAAAATTTCGCCATCGTCTGTGTAAGCAACGATGGATGGTGTGGTGCGATCGCCTTCAGCGTTTTCGATTACACGTGCTTTTTCGCCGTCTAAAACAGCAACACAAGAGTTCGTTGTACCTAAGTCAATACCAATGATTTTACCCATGGTGTTCATCTCCAATAATTCGTTTGTAATATTGATAGTTCTGTATTTGGGTACGCTTTAAAACTTTTCAAGCGCCCAGTGTCAAAAAAATGACAGGTTATTTAAGCCGCACTTGAAACGACTACCATTGCTGGGCGTAATAAGCGGCCGTGGAGCGTATAACCTTTTTGAATTACGTCCATGACAGTGTTCGGTTCCAACTCGGGATTCGGCACCATAGTCATAGCTTGATGTAATTCAGGGTTAAAAGGTTCACCATGTGGATCAACGACTTTCACCTCAAAACGAGACAGCGTTTCAAGCAAATCTTTCAGCGTAAGTTCAACACCTTCACGAACAAGATCTGGCTCGTCCGTTGCAGGAGTAGAGGTCAAAGCACGCTCAAGGTTGTCCGCGACGCTAACCACTGATTTAGCAAACTTTTCTAAACCAAATTTATGCGCCTTTTCGACATCTTGCTCAGCACGACGACGTACATTTTGAGCATCGGCTTGGGCACGAAGTGCAGCTTCTTTATAGTGAGCCACCTCCTCTAGTGCTTTTGCAAGCTCATCATTTTCAGGCTCTGCTTCTAGTAGCTCTGCTTCAGGCTCTAAAAGTTCTTCCACTGCTTCGCTTTTCAAATCTTGCTCCGCTTCTTGATTAGGATTTTTTTGCTGATCACTCATTTCTTTAACTCCAAATAACAGAAACAATTCTTCCTCTGTGCTGGGTATATGGGGACAGCTTTTTTCCTTTCAACAGCAAAACCTCATAAATTTAAAGGGAATTAATTTTCAACAGAGTACTTGTCAAAAAACAACCAAATACTGTATAAATAACCATATAAATAACTTCTCTTTTGTGGAGCACCCTATGCTGAACAGCATCGCCATTTCCAACTTTGCTATTGTCGAGTCTTTAGAACTTGAATTCAAAAAAGGCATGACAGTAATTTCAGGGGAAACAGGAGCTGGAAAATCCATCATGGTCGACGCCCTTTCCCTATGTTTAGGTGGACGAACCGATGCAGCAGTAGTACGACATGGCGAAAACAAGGCCGATATCAGCGCCAGTTTTGACATCCAAAGCTACCCTCATGTCTACCAATGGCTTGAAGAAAGAGACTTAGAAAACGAGCAACACTGTATTTTACGTCGCGTCATCAGCAAAGAAGGCCGCTCCAAGGCTTACATTAATGGTCGCCCTTGCACCCTTGGTGACCTAAAAGATGTGGGTAGTCACCTAGTCGACATCCACGGTCAACACGAACATCAGTCCTTATTAAAGAAAAGCGCCCAAAGACAACAACTGGACGAATACGGCAAACTCACCGAATTAAGCAAAAAAGTAAACCAACAATACAATGTTTGGCGACAACTCAAAGATGACCTTGCTGTTCAGCAGAACCGCTCATCTGAACAGGACGCAAAAATTCAGCTATTGTCTTACCAGTCTCAAGAATTAGAAAAACTCGACCTAAAAGAAGGCGAAATAGAAGCACTAGAAAACGAGCAAGCATTTCTCTCCAATATTGCCGATTCACAATTTAAAGCTTATCAAGCAAGTAATATCTTAATAGATAGCGACGAAGGCAACATTTGCTCTCTATTGAACCAAGCACTCAGCAGCGCTAGCCAAATTAACCCCGCAACCAAAGAACTAGAAAGCGCGCTAGAAATGATGAATATCGCTCTGATTCAAGCACAAGAAGCCGCAGACAGCTTACACCACTATCAAGACACACTAGAACAAAACCCGGAGCGTCTAACAGAAATTGAGCGCCGTCTTTCTGATATCTATGAAACAGCCCGTCGCCACAGACAACTGCCTGAAGCCCTCATCATGCTGCGTGAAAGCGTCAACACAGAACTGGCCGCCTTACAAGGTAGCGAAGAAAGCATCGATGTATTAAAAGAAAAAGAAGAACAAGCTTACGAAAGCCTCACTGCCCTTGCGACCACACTGACAGAAAAACGCATGACAACAAAAGATGAGCTAGCCAAGCAGGTAGAAGAACAAATCCATGGTTTAGGCATGCCACATGCGCGTTTCTTGATTCACTGTCAGCCGCTTAATCAAGTTACAGCTAATGGCTTTGAAGAAATCGAATACATGATCGCCTCCAACCCAGGCCAACCACCACAACCGCTGCGAAAAGTCGCCTCTGGTGGTGAATTATCTCGTATCAGTCTCGGCATCCAAGTGGTAACAGCTCACACTTCGACTATTCCAACATTGGTATTTGATGAGGTTGATGTGGGAATTAGTGGCGGTGTCGCCGAAGTTGTGGGGCGCATGCTGCGTTCTGTTGGGGCGCGCGGACAAGTTTTTTGTGTGACTCACCTAGCGCAAGTGGCCGCTCAGGGTAATCAACACCTTAGAGTTAGCAAGCAAGTAAAAGACAAAGCAACGTCTTCTCAAGTAGCACAATTGAAAGACAATGAACGAACACAAGAAATTGCGCGTTTATTGGGCGGATTGGAACTCACCGAGCAAACCCTAGCGCACGCTAGAGAGATGCTTGGCAATGTTCAACTACAATAAACACAGGCTTAAGCTCTGCAACTTAGGCCTGAGTCATTGCAACTAACGACTAAAAAATGAGTTTATTTTTTCTTCGGGCGTACATACATAATCAGACTATGGTCTTCAATATCATAACCATACTCTTCAGCGATCTCATGTTGCCGCTTCTCAATTACTGGATCAACAAATTCAATAACCTTGCCAGTTTCTAGGCAAATCATATGATCGTGATGATCCCCTTTCGCCAATTCAAAAACTGCAGTCCCTGCATCAAAATGATGACGCTGTACCAAACCTGCGGTTTCAAACTGAGTCAAAACACGATAAACCGTTGCCAAGCCAACATCTTCACCTTGATCAAGCAAAGTACGATATACATCATCGGCACTCAAATGGTGCTCACCCGCACCTTCAAGGATTTGCAAAATCTTTACTCGCGGCAAGGTTACTTTGAGTCCCGCTTTCTTTAATTCTTGATTTTCACTGGTCATGAGTCATTCTCTATTCGATCTTGTTGATAATTACTTTATCATTAGCATACCTGAGTTAGGATGATACCAATGAAAAAATCAATTTTTATACTATGCGCTGCACTTTCGCTTAGCGCATGCAGTTTATTTCCACCACCTTACAAGGCCCCTGTTGCGCAAGGAAACCTTATTACAGAGGAACAGCTTGCTAAATTACAAGTTGGTATGTCTGAATCTCAAGTTACTTACCTCCTGGGGAACCCGATGATAAGAGATACATTCAAGCCAAATGAATGGCACTACTTATACGTTATCAAACACGCTACACCAGACGCACCTAAAAGTGCTGCCGATAACTTAACTTTAATTTTTAACGCTGGCACCTTGGCCCAAATCAAAAACAACTAATCTTTTGCTGCTTTCGCTGCGCGGTTGGCCCTAGCTTGCTTAGGGTCAACGATTAGTTCCCGATAAATCTCTACACGCTCACCCGCCTTGAGCTCCTGCTCATCAGCATTTCTTACTGCTTTACCAAAAATACCGACTTTCACCGTCTCCACATCCAATCCCGGAAAGAAGGCTTCCATATTAGAACGACGCACGGCCTCACGCACGCTGCAGCCGTCTTCAACTTCTAAAGTAATTATCTTCTGCTTTTCCGGCAAAGCATAAGCTACTTCTACTCTCATATTATTTACCGTATACCACAATGGCACGCTTACTAAAGGCTTCCACCATAGAGTTTGCAATTTGACTAAACACACCGCCAAAAGCAAACTTCAGCATGCCACTTAATTCAAAATCAATCGTTAATGCAATCTTACAACTCGTAGCAGACAACTCAGTAAAGGTCCAAATACCATGCAACCTTTTAAAAGGCCCTTTCACCAAGGTCATCTCTATTTTATTAAACTCTTGCAAAAAGTTTTTAGTCGTAAAAGATTGTCGTACCGGGCCCTTCCCTACCTCTAAAGATGCAACTATTTCATCTGATGTATGAGATATCAAAGTCGCATTCAAGCAACCGGGTAAAAACTCTGGATAACCGTCTATATCATTTACCAACGCAAACATTTGCTCACAACTGTAATTAACATGAGCAAAGCGCTCTATATGACTCAAACTACACTCCTATCCAACCTGCAACAGTAATCACAATCATCATGGGAATACTGATGTACTTCAATATGTTATACCACCATTTAAAATGGCCGGCCTGCTTAGTCACCTTCTCATTTTGCAACATGGAACGAGGGATAAACCAAGCCACCAAAACAGACAATAAAATGGCCCCAAATGGTAACAAGATCAGAGAGGTTAATTCATCTAATAATTCAAAAAAGTTAAGATCAAACAGAACCTTGTTGTCCCAGTGATTAAAAGACAACAACACCACAATACCAATAAGCCATGCTGCAATACCTAACAGCAAAGCCGCCTTAAAACGATCGATGTAAAATTTCTCATGCATCCAAGCAACAAATAACTCAAGCATTGAAATGGCAGACGTTAACGCAGCAATCACCAACAGAACGAAAAACACGCCACCAACAACTTGGCCGGCAGGTAAACTGCCAAAAATAATAGGCAAAGACACAAAGGTTAAACTTGGCCCAGCTTCCACATCAATATTCAAAGCAAACACAAGAGGGAAAATCACCAACCCAGCTAAAATCGCCACCAGCAGATCCACACCAACCACAATGGTACAGGCTCGAGCGATAGACATACGTTTATTCATGTAAGCGCCATAGGAAAACATAGCCCCCATCCCTACACTCAAACTAAATAAAGCGTGACCAATGGCCGACAACACCACATCAAAAGTAATGTCCTGCCAAGACCAATGGAATAAAAAAGCCAATGCTTCAGAAGTGTTGCCAATAACAAGCGAATAAGTTGCCAATACAACCAATATAATAATAAGTGAAGGCAACAAAATACGAACAATCGCGGATAGTCCACGAATCACCGACTGACCAACCGTCAACACCACCAACATCATAAAGATAGAATGCCAAAGCAGCATTTCCCCCGGCGAAGCTAGCAAGGAATCATACATACTCGCCGCACCCTCATGACTAATACCCTTAAAGTCGCCTGAGACAGCACGCTCCAAATAGCCAATCGACCAACCCGCTATCACGCTGTAGAAACTCAATATCAAAAAGCCTGTAATACCTGCGATCCAAGGGGCAACCACCCAAGCAGAATGAACAATACGGCGTTCACTAAGATCATTAACGGTATCAATAGGATTAGAGCGAACCGTACGCCCCAACGCCACCTCGGCCATCAATACAGGCAAACCAACTAATAACAAACACAAGCAATACACCAACAGGAAAGCGCCACCGCCATTCTGACCGAGCAAATAAGGAAACTTCCAAATATTCCCCAAGCCCACTGCGGAACCACTGGCCGCAAAAATAAATATTAATGGACTCGACCAGATACCTTGTAAACATCGACTTTCAGGCATAAATTACGCTCTAAATTAAGCAAGTATCATTTAATAATAGGGGTAAAAGATCGGGATGACTAATTCCTTCTCAAATCCCACAAATACATTTGTATTAACCGATACGAATTTTCTAACATTCGGAGGCATACCTCAAGAAAAGCATAGGTTTTTGCCCCTATCGACCGTATAATTTCTAACTATGAGTAAAGTAAAGAAAAAATCCAACAGTACAGGCACCATTGCACTTAACAAACGCGCGAAACATGACTACTTTGTCGACCAAAAGTTTGAAGCGGGGCTTGTTTTAGCGGGATGGGAAGTAAAAAGCCTACGAGAAGGCAAGGCTCAACTAGTCGATTCCTTCGTCATCATCCATCAAAACGAAGCATGGCTGGTAGGTGCACGCATTACGCCATTACTAAGCGCGTCCACACACGTTGTATGTGAGCCCATGCGCCAGCGTAAACTACTACTAAACCGCAAAGAGCTTGAGAAAATAATTCAAGTGACCGAGCAAAAGGGCAAAACCTGTGCAGCCATGGCGCTGTACTGGAAAGGAAACAAAATCAAGTGTGAAGTCGCACTGGTAACCGGTAAGAAAGAGCACGACAAACGTGACACAGAACGCAACCGCGACTGGGCACGAGATAAAGAACGTTTAATGAAGCACAACAACAATTAAGCACAACATAAAACGGCACAGCCAAACTACTGTAAAGTGAAGATACTGCGCACTTTATATGTTATCTCTAGCGCAAACTCTAGGTTTCCGTTAGAATCGCGTTACTTTTTGGGGGCGACATGGTTTCGACGTCGGTTACAAACCCAAAGGTGCATGTCGAGAGTGATGCGTGATCTCGTAAATCCCCCGCATCAATTTAATAGTCGCAAACGACGAAAACTACGCTTTAGCAGCCTAAACCGCTGCTAGTGTGCTGCCCTCAGGTTGCTCGTAGCCAGAGACTCTGCAGTATCATAAATTACGAGATGCTAACTGATGCCCCGCCTAGGGATAAGGTTCTAAGACTAAGTAGGCTCGCCATTAACACCCTGTCCTTCGGGCGGTTCGTGGTCAAATAATAGAAGTGACTATGCATGTAGAGCCGATGGCAGAGGACTGACGGACGGGGGTTCGATCCCCCCCGCCTCCACCACTTAAGCGATTGATTTTAAAAGGGTTTGCACTTTTTAAAGTTAATCCGACACACAAACGACACACCGTTTGTAAGTCACATAAAAAAGAGAGCTAAATTAGCTCTCTTTTTTTTCGTCTTCTAATCGCTTTATTCGAATATGATAATTCCAAAGAATATAGCTTAAAAGCATTACTGAACTGTTTGCTCCAGTCCCTGTTATTTGATTAATTAACTCTAAATCCATTAATCCACCATTTCCGCTGCAAATTCACCCGCCGCATTACCAGCGGTTGTTGCAACTGGTGCTGGTACATTCAAACTAATTAAAACAACCGTTACGACAGACCCTGCCAACCATTTAACAATTTTCCCTTTAAAAAACTTCATGCTGTTAATTCCTTTATTGAATTGTTGATATACCAAGTCGAAAACGGCACCGCGCCTATCTCAAAGTGGATGATTGCTTTTACCAGTTTTGGTAATTTTTCTTTTACGCTGATTTGTTCATCAGCCCCCACACCCGCCGCACTCGCTACGCTGTTTATATAAGCGTCCGTTGGGTTTTCATGCGCTGGAGCATATCGAGAGATAAGACCGCGCACGGTGTTTAAGCCGTAGAGCTTTTCATAATTCGTTAGCAGCTTGGCCCCTGCTCGTATTCCGTATGAATAGCTTTTAAAGCTTTCAAAGGTAGGGTCATCACCTTGTACTTTACCGTCCCATGCAATGTTCGTTTTCACGACATTCATAGGGTTTTTGTTGCGCATACCACGCACGTTATCCACTGCTAGCATTTTGCTCCCCCTGTAGATCAGATAAGCCAGCCCAAGACCGCCAAGGGTTAGAACTGCTTTATTCATTGTTTAATGTCCTTACTGGTATCGAATGCAATATAGAAAAGTGACATTTTTCATTGTTGTTTCCGTCGCACCCGAACTGTTAATAGAATGAGTGTGATTGCCATTCACATTGATTGTATGGGTGTGTTCTCCAGCATAATCCGTATACATAACAGTTCCTCCTGCCCGCGCCGTATCAGGAGCAACGCGAGGGGTATTGTCATTTGGCGAACCGACAATTCCATGCCTATGATTACCCGCTGCTCCCATAGAGTGACTGTGATTGCCAGCCGCTCCCATAGAGTGACTATGTGCCCTGTTGTTATCTCCTTGGTAACGTCCTAGTGTTGGCGCTGAGTCCAACCCAGCGCCATTATCAAAGCCGCGACCAACTACGCCCCTATGGTCTGGAATGGTGAAGGTAGTAGAGCCATTCCCTGTACCAAATTGACCACGCTGCTTACTGGCTTGATCTACAATATTTCCACTCGCTTGCGCGTATTCCCAAAGCCGCCAAAAGGTTTCCCTGCTTAGCTCTGCACCATTGGCCTTAATGGTGTTTTCTGGTGGTACTGAAGAAGCGTATTTTTCAATACGTCCCACACCGCCGAATTCCATGGAGCGTAGAATTTCAATCTCAGCATTAACGTTTTCAATGTCCTTAATAAGCTTTGCACTTCCAACAAAATAAACGGCCATTAGAATTCCTCCAGAACGTGAATAGAAATCGTCTCACCTGAAGGATTCCAAACTTTAACCGCCGCGCTGTGGTGCTGTGCAATCTCTCCCATTAAGCCGCCACCACAAGGCAAAATTGCGCCTGTGTTAGCCGTGGCGCTTGTGTGACTAATGCGGCAAAGCGTGGTCTTTTCAGATTCAGAATACCCCTGTACTAACAGACGTTTACGATTGACACGCCCCGCGATGGTTAAAGAGCTATTAGCAGATAATGCATACTCACTTGTCACCATGTTTAAAGTGGCAGCGCTTTTGATTTCTGGTAACTCAGAAACAGCAACAGACGAGCCGGATACATCAACTAAGGGCATTTCAGAAACCGCCACAGACGAGCCGGACACATCAACTAGGGGCATTTCGGAAACGGCAACCGCACCAGACACCGCCACAGATGAACCAGACACATCAACCACAGGCATTTCGGAAACGGCAACCGCACCAGAAACCGCCACAGACGAACCGGACACATCAACCACGGGCATTTCGGAAACAGCAACCGCGCCAGAGATAGCCACAGACGAGCCGGACACATCCACCGTATTGATAATTTCAGCACTGATGGTGGCACCTTCAAACAGCTTACGAAACTCACCCTCACAGATAATCACATCAGCAACTAGCTCTGTATCACCTTTATTCTGTATGCTGATTTCGTTAAATTTTGGAAACCGAACCTGACTACCACTTGGAATTTCAGCGCGCTTTCCACTGGCTTGCAGCTCCAATGAATGCGCGCCATCCAGATAGACAAACGATTCCCCAGTAATTGAAATCAACGTTTTTTCAAACGGCTGTAACTGTATTTTCATGCTTTACGGCTCCCTATCATGACGACAAAGCCAAGCATCACCACGGCTAAAACGGCCCCAATGGTGTAAACCATTTTTGTTGATCCTTCGATCACATCAGAAGAGCCGCCCGTTGCTAATGAATTAGCCAAGTCTTTAATGGCTAAGGTGGAATTGGCCGCATTCACGCTATTTTGATTAACTAAAGATTCAGCGAATTCAAAACCGCTTTGCGTTGTCTCGTTTGCGCCTTCTATTGCGTCCGCAGCAAAGCCAATTGTCTGGCCTGCTAAATCACTGTTTTTATCAAGGGCGTACTTGGTTACATCTTCGTTTGAATCAACCACATTTCCAGCGAATTCAAGCGCACTGTCACCAAACCCAAACGCTTGGCCGCTCTGTTCGCTCGCAAAATCGAAAGCACCTTCTACCGCGCCGTGATCAGTTGTGTAGACTGTATTATCATTACCCGCAACCACTGCACCGCCAGTCTCGATACCGTTTAAGCTGTAGTTGGCAACATTGTTTGTTGTGCTGTTTGAACTGTTCGACCTACTGCCCATCAGCGCCCCCAATATCTACTTTATAGACTCGCTCTTGCTCCACACCACCGAAGCCATAACCGCAGTACAAGCGATGTACTGCGGGGTTTTTCGTGTGATAGCGGATAGAGGCAAAGCCAAAAGCGCGAGCCTGATCAATCAAGAACGGCCCCACTTCTTTCATACCTTTACCACCCACACACAAAATCACTAATTGGCTCCCTTCGGGAAATGATTCACCGCGAGTGACTACCCATAAATCGACGTTTTCACCTTCCAGATGGTAAAGGTGGCTGACACCTTCATTCACTTCTTTCTTGATGGTTTCAACATCTTCACCACACGAACCACATAGGTTTTTAGCTGTGTCTTCTGTCCACGATTTACGAGTCGCTTTCATCGTTTTTTACCCTTCATCATGAACCAGAGCACGGCCAGAACCACCGCACCAATGATGTAAGGCGTGTAGTTTGGCGAATCGTTGTAACCGCCAAATGAAAAGCCGCCTAGTGAGTTGTTACCACCTTTGTTTGATGAACTGGCACTAGATGACGGGCTAATGCCACCGCCGCCTGTGTCAACACCACCCACACCGCCAGCTAATTGACTTGCTCCAGCCATTAAGCCACCCCCAATTTCTTAGAAACAAAAAACGAGATAACCGCGACGATCAGCGACTTGAATAAGTAAGAAATAAACGTCATCAAATCACCCCCATTTTTTTAAAACCAAAATAAGCAAACACAGCAATTAACAACCACATAATCCAGCCGTAATTACTACCAGACCACCAACCCAGACCAAAACCGCCAGCACCCGCCAAGAGGGGTAATAAAAATAGTGGCATCACTTCCCCCTTAGCATGAGTGCAAAAAACAACAGGACAACAACCAAAACCCCGCCGCCAATTAAGAGCGGCGTATTTGATTGAGCCGATGCATAAACAACGGTTTCACCTGTATTTGTTTGGGCACTAGGAATTGTTGTGGCGTTATTACCTGCCGCGCTATTCTCTTGCGCCGCTGACTGCTGATAAGTTGCAGGGGCTGGCTCGCTGTCTTCAAACAACGAACCAGCGGCATCTTTGTAAACCGTAGATACGGCGCTTTTTGCATCATCCCACCAACCCATAAATAAAGCCCCCTACGCTTGCAGCGTATTAACCTGTTTTATGGATTCAACGAGAATCGGAACCGCCGCCGCTGTACCTAGATCCAGACGAAATACAAATTCCGACACCTTGCCAGTATTCAAAACGTCCGCCATTTCATACCCGTAAATTGTCGGGTCGAAAGTGAAGTAACCAGTTTGAGGAACACGACCAACACGCACTTGCTGAAACTCATAAACGCCTTTGCTTGCATCAAACAAGGTTGTCCCGTCTCGCTCTAAGACCAAGCGTGAAATATCACCTTTAAAATACATTCGACGTAGATTAACTTTGTCGCTGGATGGGAAATTAGGGTAATCATTCAAGCCTGTAGAATTGGCCTGAAAGATATGCGTTTTAATATTTGGTTCCCAAATTCGTCGAGCTTGTGCAAACGTACTATAGGAAAAACCACCCAAAGACAAAGCGCCTGTACCATCAGCAATTTCGATTTCTAAGGTGATATTTTCACCTTTCAAAGTAACCAAACCGCCAAAGTTTGCGCCGTTCTGATTTTTTGCCGTTGGATTAGTAAACGGAATCACAAAAATACCCTTCTGTGTAAGCACACCATCATTGTCAAAAGTGGCTTCTTGGATATGATGCTTTTTGTATTTTTCCATCATCACCAAGTCAGCGCCTGATACCTGCACAATCGTTTCACCGTTTAGAATCACATTGACTTGGCGAATTTGCTCCGCTGTCAAAGAGGTTTCTAAATGGATTTCTGTATAAGTAGGGCCTGCTGGCAATGCAACGGAAGCTTTAGAACCCCATGCAACACCGTTTAAGCCGTTTAATCGTTTTAGGACTTGAAGCATTATTTTTTACCCCTATCCTATGGCGTCTTCGACGGCGTCCACGTTATTTGAAGCCCACACAACACCAGCCGCGACTAACAGCGCGATAATGGCAATGGGAGCGTATTTTTTTACGTTCATGTTTTTTTCCTGTTCGAGTTAATAAATGTGTTTTGAACAGGTCGAAAATTAGCAAATCGCTTTAGGCTTCCGTCAAGCAAAAAAAAAGCCCCGATACCTAAAGGTATAATGGGGCTATTTATCCTTATTTTTTGCACAAAGTAAGTGATTAAGCGGCGAGTTTTCGAAGTTTGCCTTCATCAAATTGGCCTATGTTGTGGTCGTCTGTTTTCATCAAATAATGAAATTTTGGTAAAGCAATAATCTTGTCCACGGGTAGCCCAATCTCTCTAGCGAGATAAACGGCGTCTTGTTCTCGTTGCTGCTTGCCTACCCATTTAATAGAACATTGGCCCATAACCGTTTTAGGCACTTCTTGCCCACGCTGGAAAATACAAATAGCGTGAATACCAAACTTCCGGCCACCAGTGAGGATTTCACCAAAAGCCCCGCGAGCCGCGCCGCTTGTGGTCACACACTTGGCTAATTCTTCAAAAACAACCTTTAACGGCTTCTTATGGTTACCGTCTCCAGCGCCCCAAATTACCCGAGAAAACGCCTCTAGATTCTTAGCATTTGCACCATCTTTAGGGCTATAGGCAATCTTAAAGCCTCGCCCCGTCTTGGTAGCGCGAGCCGAAAACAAAGCACGGGCAAACGCCGCTAACGAGGTGTAGCGGCGTATTTCACGACCACATAGCGCTTCATAATCCAAGTAGGGGTCAAACAAGGCCACCTGATCCGTGGCATTGATGACACCCACTTGCTTTACGCCTGTTGTTTTACCGGAACCAGAGGAACCGACAAAAAGCGCATGTTCTGCACTTAATCGGTTGTTAGGGTTTTTAGGTTGTAAGATCATGCGGCCACCCTGTCACCGTCTTGTTGGTCACTTTGCCGCTTAGCCTCAGCTATTGCCGCATCTTTTGCTTTTAACTCTTTGGCCGTGCTCACCCCCTCAGACACTAACGAACCAACAGCCATTGCGGCCTTAATTTCTGGCTCGTACTCTACCGCCCAAGCAGGTATCAACGCCCCATATTTAATTAAAACAGGGGCTAGGTTTTCAACTGCATAATCTTTTGTACTAGCAGTAAATTCAAAATCAGGATGAATAACCCGTCTCAATGTAAACTCAATCATTGATAAGCCACCCAATGCCGTCATTTTTGCGGCTTGCTCGTCTTTTTCTGCTTGCTGCTCTTGCTCGGCTTCCTCGGCTTGGGTTTGTTCAGGGTCAAGGTCTTCTATTGCCTCTTCTGCTTCCAGAGACTTCAAAAAGTCCTTTTGATCATCTGGTAATTCACCGCCTGTTTGATCTTCGATCATATCTAACTGCTCTTCGCTCATATATCCACCTTATAAACTTTTGATTCTCTATTAAGTACAACGTCATCTTCTTGACCAACGTTCACATAGATAACTTTGTCGCTGTAAACAGCACAGCAAGAACGGTAATTACCTGAATAAAAAAGCCGCTCAGGCTCACCATATTTTTCAATCAACTTAAAAACCTTGTCTCTTGTTAACGCAAAAACCATATTCATGCTGTTTGTCCTTTAGGTTTACGAGTGGCAAAAATAGCCGTAATAACCGCCGCCAGTAATGCCAGTACGCCAAGCAAAACAGGGGGAGCCGTAGGCATATCTTTAGGCTTATCTATAGGCTTCTTTTTAGGTATCGGGTCGGTATCCTCCGAAACGCTGGAAGCCGCATTCTGTGTTGGTATAGCGGCGTTTTCTTCGGTATCGGATACCGTGGGTTTTTCCGCTGGGGTTTCCACCTCTTCACGGGATACCTTTAGGCTTTCTGATAGGTGTTTTTGACGTGCTAAGCCGCTGCCTTGGTTAGTGCCACAAGCCGGACATTTTGTGTAAAGCGTGGAGCGTTTACCGCCTGCTTGCCACACCTCGGCCACTTCTGAACAGTGCCGTTCTGGACACTGGATAAATCCCTTACTAATCGCCATGGTGTAAAGCCCTCTCTGCTAGTTCAGTAATGACTTGATCATTCAAAAACGCCACGCTCTGAAATTGCGCCGCGACCCCTTCAAGGGAACTAAAACCGCCTGTCATTAAAGACATTGGGCTTAAGCCTTTAAGCCCATCCATCGATTTCATCAGCGCCGCTTGTGCGGTTTCTCGTTTTTGCATAATTTCCTGTAGTTCTGTGTTTTCCATTTTTTAAGTCCTTTAAGGTTGATAGTTGGGTTGATACGGGGGGCTAGAACTGCCCCGTGTACAGTTATTGACACAAGTCCAAGGAACGGCTGCGCCGTTCTCTAGAGCCAAAGAGCCAGTGCCGACCCGTTGAACAGTCCACTCGTATAGGCGAGTCACAACGACATCAGCGGCACGACATACGCCTTTAATGGACGCGACCATTTCCCCAAACTGGTTTGGCTCAGGTTCCGAGTAATGAGGTTTTAAGGTTTGGTTACGACCAGCGAATACGCCGCCCATTAAGGTGACGAATTTAGACCAGTCCGCACGATTGGCGGCATGGTAAATATCAGGGAAGGCTTTAGGGGCCGCATTCACCCCAAGACGGCGCAATTCACGCCAGACTGTGACCGACGCACCGCCGAAAAATTGAAACTGCCTAATCCGGTTTAGACGTGCCCACGCTGTAATGCGTTGCGCGGCATCTTTACCACTGCGCCCCGTTTCAAAATCGGTGTCTATGTCTTCACCATCAATATTCTTAGCCACGTACTTAGCCGCATAACCCGCTGCCGTTCCCTTGCTTGGGTCGATCTTCACCACAGTAAAGCGGTGTTCTGCCGCGCCTCTTTCTTTGCCGTCTTCTTCCATGGCATAAGCACGAAACGCACTTAAGAAATGCGCGGCGTTTTCGGGTTTAACAAAGGTAATTAGGTGCCAGTGTGGGCACCCGTCATGGTGGGGCTCGACAGTACGTAAGCCATAAAAAGGAATGCCGTGATTCTTGCAATACGCCCTAAAGCGTTTCCATACCCCATTAAGGTAAGCATGGGCATCACGCACCGTAGGACAATCAGCCTTTAGGTATTTGCGGTTGCGTCTGCCGTTGCTGATCGGGTGATACTTAGACGGGCAAGTAATCGTAATAAAATACGATTCATGCCCAAGGTAAGCGGCCATTTCTTCGAAACCACGAATACGGACCATCAATTCCGCTTTACGGTTCTTAGGGTTTGAAATGCCTTTTTCTGAAAGTTGCGCCAAGGTGTAAGACTGTCCTAAATCGTTCACCGCCTCCCAACCTTCGAGAAAAGCACGATTGTTTTGCAATTGCTGACGAAACTTATTTAACGCCCAACTAGAGGCATAAGGCGAAGCGTGGCGGTGTACTTGGCCGCACTCTCTTAGAATTTGCTCGACAATAATCCATTGGCGTTTTGCTTGGCGTTTCCACCACTCAGGCGTCACCATACGCAGCATTAACGCGTTTACCTTGTCGCTGTCTTCCCAATCATCAAACAGCGCCCCCGCCATGGTCGCTTGCTCTTTCAGGAAGGCACGAACCGCCCCTGCCCCCTGCTTAGTCGAATATTGCGCAATGCCTATTTCCACATCACGGCTTACACGCTCGGCCCATTTTGCCAAGTCTTCCCCGCTTAAATCGGTGATGTACTGGTCACAATAGGTAAGGCGAGCATTCACACGACCTAACCAACGATTAGCCAGGACATAACCCGCCTTTTTATCCAGACGGGTTAACTCGTTTTCAATCACGGTTTTTAAAATAGAAATGCTTTTCAGAATGCCGGCACGCCACTTTATGCACTCAGCCGTTGGAGTCGTTAAAATCATTACTCCCAGTCCCCACAAAAAAATGGCTTAACCATCCACGCTCTAATAATCTTAATAGAACGCTCATCCATAACTTGCATGGCTTTAATAAAATCAAACTCAAACATATCCGAGTTTCCAAACCACACAGCCGCATAGAAACTTAGTAGGGCTGATTCGCCTTCTGTATCCTCAGAAGAAAGCAAACGATTTATAGCCCCACCTAGCGTTCTTTGCTTACAAACACCCTCTTTAATGTCCCAATATTTCTCAAACTCAGGGCATAAAGAGAGCATCTTAAAAAATCGACTTTCGCTTTCAGGGTTAAACATTCGGCATACCCTCATTGAACAGAGTAATTTCGTATTGGTTGAACGTGGTTTCAGTCGCAGTAGTGGTTCTGGCCTGAACAACTTCATGCGAAGGATTCATAGCGTGATAGGAACAGGCAAGCCGTTCCTCTAGTGGCTTAGGTGGGTATTGCATCATCCAGCCTAAAAGCTGTTTTCGTTGCTCCTCTAAAGCTGCCATTCTTTACTCTCCTTTAACTTCGCTTCAGCATCAGCATTGGCCTTGAGTAAAAATTCATTTTGTATAAGCTGACTTCGCAAGCTTTCACGCTGTGCCATTAGCCAACCTTCACGCCAAAAGATAACTAGGAAGTCTTTGTAAGGGTCAGGACAACCATAGAAAGAAACACCCTCGTGATAATCATTAGATCCGTTCTTTTTTATGTATTCAGGTGTAAGCATGAGTCCCCCCTACCTATTCCATGGTTTTGATTCAACTAAACGGCGTGTTTCTTCGATCACGTTGACGAACAAATCACCTTTAGGGGAAAACTTGTGGCGCGCCATTTGTCGGTTATAAAGGGCGAGTTTGACCACGTCTTCATCCATGCCCGTGCGCTCTGCCCATTCCTCCCTTGTGCAATACGGGGCAGACACTTCCACCACGACACCATCAGGAAAATGAACTTTCATTAATTGAATAGGCTTTCTTTCTTTGATTTTTTGCTCTTTTTTATCTGGTTTTGTTGCCGCCATGTTCCTATACTCCATAGTTTTATGTTTTTGTTCTGAATAATTCAGAATATTCAACATTTGAATACCTACAAGTGAAAAGTATATTTTGTGTCTTCTTTTGTCAACACAATATTTATTCATTTGTAGACTTTTATTTAAAGGGTATAAATATGGAACTCAATGCAATAGAAATCGTAGATAGACTCATTACTGCCTTTAGCGCAAAAAATGCAGCAGATTTAGCAAAAAAAATAGACTCAACGTCAGCAATAATTTCAGCATGGAAAAAACGAAACACCATCCCCTACAAAGAGGTTTACGAGACATCAAGAACAACAGGCTATTCAATGGATTGGATATTGACAGGACAAGGCATGAAGCAAACAGACAAGATTCAAGTCATCCCAGAGGACAACGATTACTGCCATATTTCCCAATACAGCATCGAAGCCAGCGCAGGACAAGGCGCACTTGTGGAAGCGGAAAACATAGACCAGCATTTGGCCTTTAAAGAATCATGGTTAAGAAAATCAGGCATCAACCCCGCGAACCTAATCGCCATTTATGCCCGTGGGGATTCCATGGAACCCACCATTTTTTCGGGTGACTCGTTAGTGATCGACAAGACCAAAGACACAGTCACCAGTGACGGCGGCGTGTATGTCATCAACTACGATGGGGAGTTATTCGTTAAGCGAGTGCAAAAACAGCTAGACGGCTTGGTTGCCATCACCTCGGACAACAAGAACTACCAACCCATGACCATACCTATTGAAGGCTTAACCAAACTTAAAATAATTGGTCGTGTTGTATGGTCAGGCCATCCAATGATTTAGGAAAGGAGCATAAGGGAATGACAGATAAAACAAAAAAAGACGGCCTTGGTTGGGCTATGTGGTGTGGTATCACGGCTTCAGGACTGTACGCTGTTGGCGCTATTTCCATCTTAATTATGAATGTATTTTACAACCCACCTTCACCTTCACCTTCAATGAGATTAAACGAAATAGGAGACTATCTGGCTGGAGCCTTTAGTCCATTAGCTTTTTTATGGCTGGTAATTGGTTATTTGATGCAAAACTCTGAGTTAAAGCTAAATCGAATCAGTATAGAAAGACAAGCCAATGAGCTGGAATCAACAACAAAAATACAATTAAAAAGGGAAAGAAAATTTTTTGATTCTAATCAGCCCATAATAGAAATAAAGCTTTTTAAAGTATCAATAGATGAAAGTAATATTTCAATATTTTTTTCAAACCTAGGTAGCCGAGCCACTAACGCAACTTTTTCAAGTCAATTTATGAACGACAATATATTAGAAAAAATTGATATTGACAAAGGGTCAAACAGCCTAGACCTATTTTATTATGATTTTAGAAATAGAATTGAGGCTCTAAATTTATTAGAAAATGATAAAAAAGAACTAGATAAGATAACCATTGATTATGTAGATAGCAGTAACTTACAACAACGCTCACAGCTAACAATATATATTATTAAGCTCCCTACTCTTGAATATAAATTCGAGATAAAAATACAACAATATTTTGATGGAGAATTATTAGATTAATGACCATTAAAAAAGTATCTACAGGTTACGAAGTTCGTTTTCGCGTCAATGGTCGCGGTAGTCGTGAGCACAAGCGAATTTTTCCAACGAAGGCCGAGTGTGAGCGGTTCCAGCGTTACACCATTGCCCAGTTTGAAACCCAAGCCGACGAAAAACCTTGGTTAGAAAAGCCCAAGGATATGCGCCGCCTGTCCGAATTGGTGGAGCTTTGGGACGACACACACGGCCACTTCTTACGGGATGGCAAACGCCGTAAAAGTAAACTCTTGATGATTGCAGATCAACTCGGTAATCCTGCTGGATCAAGCCTTACCCAATTGGAGTATACCCGCTGGCGAACCCAACGATCCAGAGAAGGCAAAAGCCCCAAGACGTTAAATAATGACCTTGGTTATCTGTCATCCATGTTTAATACGCTGGTCAAAGCCAAGGAGATCCACTACCCCAATCCACTGGCCGACATAGACAACATACGAGTACCAGAAAGGGAACTGTCCTACCTCACGCCAGACCAGATAACCGAACTACTGGACGAAACCAAACGAGGCGACAACAAACACGTCTACCTGATAACGAAAATATCACTCTCCACGGGCGCACGTTGGGGCGAGGCCGAAGGGCTGACAGTACAAAGGGTAAGGAACAACCAAGTCAGTTTTACCGACACCAAAAGCGGCAAAAATAGAAGCGTACCGATAACGCCGGAACTGTTCGACGAAATCCACGAACACGCGAAATTAACCAAGGGGAATAACATCTTTACCGGGTCAATCACCAGCTTTCGACGCGCCCTAAAAAGAACGACAATTGAACTACCAAAAGGCCAAGCCGCCCACGTACTACGGCACACCTTCGCCAGTCATTTCATGATGAACGGCGGTAATATATTGACCTTACAAAAGGTACTCGGCCATAGTGACATAAAAATGACCATGCGATACTCGCACCTATCGCCCGACTTCCTAGAAGAAGCCACACGACTAAACCCACTTTCAAAAATTTAAGGAAAAGCAATGGAAGAGAATGGAACTTTTACCGCGCTACTAACAATTAACCTTGGTGTATTAGGACTCATAATAACCTACCTGATTGCCACAGAGTTCTTTTTTAGTGAAAAGAAGACTGAAACAAAAATAAAGATAAAATCTTTGTTAAATGAAATTAAGCCTACCTACAAAACCAATGAATATTTAAATATCGAAAAGGTAAGGGATAGTTTTTCTAAAATAGAGGGCGCATTACAATGCATTTTTTTGATAAAAAATAAAGGTAAATATAAAGCTGAAGAACTAACTCCACATATAGACTTAATAAAATCTAATTATTTCAATGCATATGCAGATTCAACAAGTATCTTGGCAGGATCATCATTCATAAAAAGCGAAAGAATAAATAACAAAGACACATCAAATTTAAGAAAGGAACTACTTGAATACAAATATATTTTTGAAGAAATAATTCATTACGACTCAAGGTTAGACCCTCACACTGGAAAAACAATATCTGAATCTATATCTGAATTTTTAGATGAAAAAAATTTAAGAATATTAACATTGCTTAAAACAGCATTGACAAACTCAGTAAACTCTACACCTAAAAAACTAGAAGCAATTAATAGAGTAATTCAATATACAAACGAAATTGATTCAATAATTGATCATCATAACAACAGCTACATTTTTAAAGAGAAACTGATTAGACAGCTTTTCTTAATTTCCATATCCGGCATTATTCTTCCTTCATTTTTTATTAGCCTATTACCCTATGAAACATATATAACAGGACTTACTTACGATTTATCAATTACTGCATCTAATATATTGCTAATATTTACTTTTATTCCCTACTCAATCATTAGTAGCGACATTTATAGAAAATTTAAAAATGAACGACACACAACCGACACACCGAGCACTTAAAAACAGCCCAAAATACTGTATAAACATACAGCAAATACAGCCTTTAAAATCAATAACTTACTGATTTTTAAGGTGTTTTATACTGGGTTCGATCCCCCCCGCCTCCACCAATTTTAAAGAACCACCTTAGGGTGGTTTTTTATTGCCTATAGCCCGTGATTACTGGACTCCAGTCAAAAAAAACCTTTCTAGCACAACACCTCAGACCTTACAAAAACAGTCAAATGACACACTTTTGACCACCACAACGACCACTCCCAAAGAACCTGACTTGATTTATTCAAGATAAAAAAACATGGTAATCAGCAACCTGCGATCAACTACAATGGAAGTTGTTCGTTAAAAAAGTATCTACAAGCTACGAAGCCCACTTTCGTGTGAATGGTCGCGGTAATCGTGAGCATAAGCGTGTCTTTTCTACGAAGGCTGAGTGTGAACGATTCCAGCGTTATACCATTACCCAGTTTGAAACCCAAGCTGATGTAAAGCTATGGTTAGAAAAGCCCAAGGATATGCGCCGCTTATTTGAACTGGTGGCGCTGTGAGCAACTCTCATAACCATTTTTTATGCTACAGCAGACACCGAGAAGAAAAATACCTATGCAATAAATAAAAGCTCTGCATTACCAGCGAAATACGGGATACATTTATTCCCTCTATACTTCCTTTTCGTCTTAACTGCTCTTTTTTTATACTAAAAAATTATTACCCTTTCCTCTTTTTCCAGCGTATCTATCTATACTGGATATATGCCACATGTTTTGGGCGTGGCTGTATCAGGACATTTTTCCCAATTTATTGTGCTTCGATTTTGAAGCAAGGAGGAATACATGATCAATCACGTTTGGGGTCTTATTCATCATCCGGATCGAGAGTGGCGCGCGATCAACGAAGAACACGAATCCGTCAGCCATTTGTTCTTGCACCATGTACTTTGGATGGCCTTGATTCCCGTCGTCAGTACCTTTATTGGCACCACCCAATTTGGCTGGACCTTTGGCGGTGAGGAAGCCATTAAAGTGTCCATGATGGATGGCCTAGGATTAGGCGTGCTCTTCTATGCATTAATCCTTGTCGCCGTTGCCCTTGTTGGTAGCTTAATTCACTGGATGGCACGTAACCATCCAAATCGCCCTCCTCGTCAGGAGTGTATTGTGTTTGCAGGTTATATTGCGACGCCAATGTTTTTATGCGGTTTATTCGCTATTTATCCCATTATTTGGCTGTGTTTATTGGCTTGCGTTATTGGCGTCTGCTACACAGGGTACCTACTCTATAGAGGAACACCAAGCTTCTTAGGCATCAGCCATAAACAGGGCTTTATTCTCTCTAGTACCACATTAGGAATTGGCGTTTTAGTATTGGAGGCATTACTCGCGGCCGTCGTGTTACTTTGGAGCCTAGGGTCTGAACACAGTATTGTATGGAGTTTTTTCCAATAATCTCCTGACCTACCCTATCAATCTCCCTGAACCTCACCCGCTAGGCTAAACCAAGCTTGGCGGGTTCTCTTCCTTCAAACAGGCTTAGATCGCTCCTCATTAGTAACACTCATTTTTTCAAATTAGGCATGAACTTTTTTGATCTTTTGTTTTCTGATTTTTTGCTATCCTTAAAGCTAATATTTACTATTTTTTTCGCTTCTGCTTTATTTAGGCTATTGATTAAATTGGTAAAAGGCTATGCTTACTAATAATCCCCCTTGTTAGTAAGCATAGCCTTAAAACAGAGACCAAGATGACTCAATCTAAGACAGTTTATTAGGATGACCATGCCCGTATATCAGACCCATATTGCATACTCATTGACTAGAGAGGAGTTGGCTTCTTGAGCTCACTTATTTGGCTACCTTTTCTACCCTTATTAGGCACACTAATCCCTCTGATTACCGCTCGTCTTAGCCGCACAGTCTGCGCCTTGATGACGGCAGCGTTACCTGCGTTAACACTCTTACTTGTGTTGTCCCATGCTGGTGATATTTTTCAAGGGGAGAACTTCGAAGCAGCTATTCCATGGATTCCAAGCATAGGCTTAGAACTGGCCTTTCGCTTAGACGGCTTAGCACTATTATTTGCCATATTAATTTTGGGTATTGGTTTACTCGTTATTCTCTATGCCCGGTATTACCTTTCTGCTCAAGATTCCATTGGGAAGTTCTACGCGTATCTCATCTTATTTATGTTTGCCATGCTAGGGGTGGTATTATCGAATAACCTGATTCAGTTGTGGTTCTTCTGGGAATTGACCAGCATTAGCTCCTTCCTACTGATTAGCTTTTGGGGACATAAAACCGACGCCAGAAAAGGCGCTAGAATGGCCCTCACCATCACCGGTGCAGGTGGTTTAGCCCTATTAGCAGGCTTGCTCATATTAGGTAATACCGTTGGCAGCTTTAACCTTCAAGATATTTTAGACAGCGGCCCTTTTATCAAAGCCAGCGCTAATTACCCTATTATTGTTGTGTTAATTTTACTTGGTGCCTTCACTAAATCTGCGCAGTTCCCTTTCCATTTCTGGCTCCCCAATGCCATGGCAGCACCTACTCCAGTAAGTGCTTACTTACACTCTGCCACCATGGTAAAGGCCGGTATTTTCTTAATGGCGCGATTTTATCCCGCTCTTGCTGATACTAACCTATGGTTCTTGATCGTTAGCTTAACGGGCCTTGCTACCTTCCTTGTGGGCGCTTATCACGCACTATTCCAGCATGATTTGAAAGGCCTGTTGGCAAATTCCACCATTAGCCATTTGGGTCTGATCACCCTGCTATTAGGTATGGGAACAGACCTCGCGGCGGTGGCTGCGATTTTCCATATTATTAACCATGCTATTTTTAAAGCCTCGCTCTTTATGGCGGCGGGGATTATCGACCACGAATCGGGCTCTCGAGACATGCGCCAATTAAATGGCCTATGGAAATACATGCCTTATACCGCCACTTTGGCAATGGTCGCATCGGCCTCTATGGCCGGTGTACCTTTAATGAATGGCTTCTTATCGAAAGAAATGTTTTTTACTGAGACCTTGCATCAAGCTTCACTAGGCTCTTTGTCTTGGTTTATTCCGGTACTGGCAACACTCGGTGGTGTTTTCGCTGTAGCTTATTCCACTCGTTTTATTCACGATGTGTTCTTTAATGGTGAACCCATCAATTTACCAAAAACGCCTCATGAACCGCCCCGTTACATGCGCGTACCGGTCGAGATTCTTGTAGCACTATGCTTGCTAGTGGGGTTATTCCCAAGCTTGGTCGTAGGTGATCTATTATTTGCCGCGGCCAGCGCCACATTAAACGGAACAGCCCCAGATTACAGCCTTGCGATTTGGCACGGTTTCAACTTCCCATTGCTAATGAGCATCATCGCTTTAATCGGCGGGTTGTTTATGTACCATAACCGCACTCATTTATTTAAATTTCAAGCTAAATTCCCTAGCAGTGACCCAAAGCTTATTTTCGAAGGTATTGTGCAACGCATCGCTGCCCAAGCTAGCCGTATCATTGCTTATACTGAAAACAACTCATTGCAGCGCTATATCTTCTTTGTATTATCCTTATCCATGGTGATGACAGCGTCTTCCTTGATGAAGCTAAATACCACGACAGGGCAACGCCCAGAAATTCCTGTTGACGCGCTATCCATTACTTGCGCTGTACTATTGTGTGTATCTGCAATTGCCACTGTGATCTGGCACAGAAGACGCGTAATCGCCCTCATCACGCTCTCTGTTGTCGGTTTGATCGTCTCTTTAGCTTTCGCGCTGTTTTCCGCACCAGACCTAGCATTGACTCAATTATCGGTCGAAGTCGTTACTGTTATTCTGCTAATTCTCGCCCTATTCTTCTTACCTCAAAAAACACCAAAGGAGTCTTCCCCACAACGTGTCGTTCGTGATCTAGGTTTAGCATCTTTGGTGGGTGGCGTTATTGGTACAATTTGTTATGCCTTGATGACGAGACCCTTAGATACCATTTCGACCTTTTTCACCGAAAACAGTAAAACTGGCGGCGGTGGAACCAACGTGGTTAATGTCATTTTGGTGGACTTTCGTGGCTTTGATACGCTTGGAGAAATCACGGTATTGGGCATAGCAGCATTAGGTATTTATAAGCTTATCGCTAGAATGCGCCTTTCTATGCCATCAGCGGATAGCACTGGACGCCCATGGTCTGAAGACAAGCACCCTATTCTGCTCGCGGTCATTTCGCAAAGTTTGCTGCCCTTAGCCCTATTGGTATCAGCCTATATATTCTTGCGAGGGCACAATATGCCTGGAGGCGGATTTATTGCTGGTTTGATTACCGCTGTCGCCATTATTCAGCAATACATTGGCCATGGTGTAGATTGGATAAAAACTCGCCTCAAATTGGATTACCAAATCATGATAGGTGCCGGTATTGGAGTTTCAACCCTAAGCGGCTTAGGCAGCTGGGTATTTGGCCATACCTTCTTATCGTCATGGTTTGATTATTTCTACTTACCGGTTATTGGTAAGTTCGAATTAGCCAGTGCCATGTTTTTTGATCTTGGTGTTTATCTCACTGTTATTGGAGCTACTATGCTAATTCTTGCTAACTTAGGCAAGCTAACCACCAGCGAACGCCCAACACTACAGGAGCACGATTAATGGAAGGTATGTACGCTTTTTGTGTCGGCTTATTAACCGCTTGCGGCGTGTTTCTTGCACTAAGAGGCCGAAGCTTCTCTGTGGTCGTGGGCTTAACGCTATTATCTTATGCGGTGAACTTATTCTTGTTTGCTAGCGGACGACTTAAATTAGATGGTGCCGCGGTACTCGGAGAATCTGAACAATACAGTGACCCCTTACCGCAAGCTTTGGTATTAACCGCTATTGTTATCGGCTTTGCGATGACGGCTTTCGCGGTTATTTTAGCAATGCGAGCTCGTGCAGATTTAGGCAATGACCATGTTGATGGCGCGATACCGCCACAACATAATGATACATCAAAGAAATCAGGAGGATCTCAATAAATGCAGCATTTAAGCATTTTTCCGATCCTAATTCCTTTGTTGTTCGGCGCGATCATGTTGTTGCCACCCATTTCTCGTGACCTAAACTCGCAACGAATCTGCTCCATTATTGGCACACTTTTTTTACTTATCTCATCGGCGGTACTGCTTTACCAAATAAGTTCAGATGGTGTACAGGTTTATGCTTTAGGGGGCTGGCAGCCACCTTTTGGTATTGCACTCGTGGCGGATAGGGTATCCAGCTTATTGGTATTACTGACTTCCTTTTTAGCGTTTAGCGTTATGCTTTACGCCATTGCAGGCAAGGACAAAGGCGGCGCCTATTTCCACCCTTTATTTATGTTTCAAATCATGGGGATTAACGGTGCATTTCTCACTGGCGATATTTTTAACCTGTTCGTTTTCTTTGAAATCTTGCTGATTGCCTCCTATGCCCTACTGATTCACGCTGGCGGTAAACAAAAAACCCAAGCAGCTATGCACTATGTGATTCTCAATCTGATCGGTTCAAGTTTGTTTTTGTTTGGGCTCGGTATTTTATACGGCACTCTAGGCACACTAAATATGGCTGATATGGCTATCAAGGTAGGCCAACTTGAAAATGGCACGGCTACCCTAGCCAAAACAGGCGCCCTGCTATTATTGGTGGTTTTCGGATTAAAAGCCGCTATGTTACCTATGCATTTCTGGCTACCGAGAACTTACGCCAGCGCAAGCGCTCCCGTCGCGGCCTTATTCGCCATTATGACGAAAGTCGGTATCTATAGTATTTTCCGTGTTTATACGGTGATTTTCGGTGAGCATGCAGGCGAATTAGAAAATATCGCGACGCCCTGGTTATGGCCTTTAGCACTATTAACCATCAGTATTGGCAGCATCGGTGTGTTGGCTAGCCCAAGCATTAAAACTCTCAGCGCAAACTTAGTTATTGTCTCAAGCGGCAGTTTATTAGCTTGTGCAGCGATTAATACGGAAGCTGCCACTTCTGCTGCCTTGTATTACATGGTACACAGTACGCTGGCGTCAGCAGGGCTATTTTTGCTTGCTGATGTTATCGCTCGTCAACGCGGTAAAGCAGAAGACCGCATTGTACGGTCACGACCTTTTATCCAACCAAGACTATTAGGTTTTGCCTTTGCCATCTCAGCATTGGCTTTAGTCGGCATGCCACCATTATCGGGCTTTGTTGGAAAAATCATGATATTGCAAGCGACCCAATCTAGCGTGCAGACTATGTGGGTTTGGCCCCTTATCCTGATAGGTAGCTTAGGAGCCTTAATTACCTTTTCAAGAGCTGGCACCACTCTATTCTGGCGACACAACGGCAGTATATCTACCGACGCTGAGCCAGCTAAGTTCACCGAGATCCTAAGTATAGGGCTACTTTTATTCGCATCAGTCGTATTGGTTATTTTTGGAGGCTATGTGAGTGAGTTTACACAACTGGCCGCCGATCATTTGCACAACATTCAATCTTCTGCCTACAACTTATTGCCGGGAGTAACCCAATGAAGTTATTTCCTATGCCGTTCCATAGTCTATTGTTGTTTGTTGTTTGGCTATTACTAAACAACTCCATCAGTGCAGGCCATATTGTCTTAGCGGTGTTTTTTGCGATCACCATTCCCTTAATCGTTACTAGTATGCGTGATGAACATCCCAGAATTCTGAAGCCTTGGCTGGCGATTCGTTATGTATTCATGGTAATGAAGGACATAGTAATAGCGAACATTGAAGTGGCATTGCTCATTGTTGGACCAATAAAAAAATTGAAGCCAGGCTTTGTGGCAGTCCCTATTAATATTGACTCAGAATTAGGTATTACTATTTTGGCAAGCACTGTGTCACTCACTCCAGGAACCGTTAGCGCTGAAGTGTCCAAAGATAAAGCTTGGCTTTATATTCATGCCCTTCATTTAGATAATGAAGAAGAGTTAGTTGAGTCAATAAAGAGCCGATATGAAGCGCCTATCAAGGAGATTTTTGGATGCTAAACATCACCATAACCATAGTCGCCGCTTGTATTTGCATTGCTTTGATTTTAAATCTATGGCGCCTGTTAATAGGCCCAAGCGTATCAGATAGAATTTTGGCACTCGATACCATGTACATTAATGCTATCGCTCTTATTTTGCTATACGGCATGCACATGGGCAGCGCTTTGTATTTTGAAGCGGCGGTCTTAATCGCCATGCTGGGATTTGTTAGTACTGCGGCCCTATGTAAATACTTACTTCGCGGCGACATCATAGAATAGGACTCGTTATGCCTTTATATCTTGAAATTATTATCTGTGTATCTTTACTGATTGGCGGAGTTTTTTTGCTAATAGGTTCTTATGGGTTGGCACGTTTGCCAGATATTTATATGCGCCTGCATAGCCCGACTAAGGCATCCACATTAGGGATAACAGGGGTATTAATTGCCTCGATGATCCTACAAAGTCACCTACAGGGCTTTCTTTCAATTAAAGAACTTTTAATCACTTTATTTCTTCTAATCACTGCACCCGTTGCAGCCAATATGATTGCTAAAACAGCATTGCATTATCGCACCAAGCCTATTAATGAGACTCAAGGTGACGATTTGATGGAAGCCATTCGTGATCGGAAATCCCCTAAGCAACCACCTGAAGCTTAATTCAACTATTGGCCAATCAAACCTAACAGTTCATCTTAGAGATTTTGATATAAACCCTGACTTCATTAGCTTGCCAACTGGATAGTAAAGCAGATATAAAAAAGCCACCTAATTTTAGGTGGCCTCTAGAACGCATATCTACAGTAAATCTAATATTAGTTATTCAAGCTAAGAACATTCGTTTTACTAATGCGATGACGGTATATTTCTCTTAGATACTTGATCGCATTTTTCACATTATCAATATCCAAACGAATATCGTTAATAGAAACAAAATGCTGAGTATTTTCGATCAATTCACGATATTTCTTCTCATACATAGGCTTAATAGCGTACCAGTTAGTATCTAGGATCTTCGCCGGGTTTTCGTACTCGGTGAAATACTGATCAATTATAGTCTCATCAAATTCATCATCCTGAATCATACTGATGATGGCTTTATCTATCTCGTCATTATAACGGTATTCATCACGAGCAAAACAACGCTTCATGTAAGACACCATTAACGTTAAGAAGTCATCGCTCAAACAGGGACTCTTAGCAATCAAGGTCGTCAACGACAAATTCGCTGAAGCTCCAATGACTAATGCATAACGCTTCAAGGTGGTATTCGGACACAAGCGATTTAAATGCATTTTCAAGCGATTCAAGGCAGTGAAAGACAGCTTATAATCTCTTGGCAATGAAATGATGGAGACAATGGAAGAGCAATTTTTAAAGAAATGTAGATGATTTATCGTGTTAGCGTCATAACCACTTTCACGATAATTCGACATCAACTTACGGTACTGCTCTGACTCTACAGGTAATACACTCACACCTTCAATGGCTGAGGTATCACTATTAAAATGTGGTAGTTCAATAGAACGGCAGAATAAATCATCAATATCAACACTGTCCTGACGTGTACCTTCATTAACCACGCTTTCTGCATAAGCAACAGCAACAGGACCTGCCAAACTCATAAAGAGATCGTTAGCATCCAATCGAATGGTTTCAGCAATATCAATTCCTGCACGACGGAAATAATCTTTATCATAATCAGTAGTCACTGCTTGCGCAGTAAGAATGTTAAAGATTTGCTGAGAAATATACTGGTTCGCATATTTCTCCATGGTATTAACATCAATATTTTGCGCATCACCACCATTTTCTTCTTCGGCATAGCGCATAATATCGTTAGAAATCAGCATCATAGAGTTCCAAGGACGAATACGCTTCATCATATCCCCAGGAACTTCATCATCTTCCCGCTCTTCGTTGTAGGAAAAGTTCCACTCTTCCGAAATGTATTTCGTTAATAGACGCCCAGCATTGATATGTAGCGCCTCGGATATCTCAACATTTTTCCCTGAAATATTCGGTAAAATACAAATGCCGGAGGTGAAAATAGGTTCAAAAACAAAGCTGTGTCGCTTATCAGCAAGCTGACTCTGGCTTTGATCAGAACGATAATCAAATGTCTTACTCAAGTATGAAAACTGTTGTGCAAGACCAAATTCAGAGGCCATGCCAGAACCAGTACCACCACCAGCGCTGAATATATAAAAATAAAGGCGCGATTGGTTGGCTTTAATACCACATGAATCCACCAAATAAGAATGCAACTGACGCCATTCGTCATTATGGAATGTGGTGGTATCTTTATTCAGAATAATTTTCGCAAGATATTGCCCCAGAATCGGTGCGTTACCAGCACCACCAGCATGAACTTCCGACAAGTCCATTATCTGTAGCTTTTTATATTCATCTAAGAATTGTGAGCGTCCTTCTTGATTAGAAAAGCGAATGCGACCTTCAATGTCTTTATCCAAATCACCCAATAGAACAATAGGCTCAATAAGAAAAAGAGGATTAACACCATCTTTATCTTCTAAAGGGAGATGCTTACGAATCCAACGCATTGGACGAAATTCAGTTTCGCTGCTTAGAATTTCCTGATGCTCCACTTCTCGCATGTAACTTCTTCTAGCATCATAAACCAAAGAAGCAACATCCAACGCGATATTAGAACCACATCGACCTAGCCCTATAAGGCATACTGAGGGAAACACCCGCTCGCTTCCCACCTCAGTGTCATCAACAGGTGCAGGGTGAATTCTATTACGAACAATATCTAAATTTTCCAAGATCTGTTCAAGATTGTTCTCGGTAAAATAAAGATGCTCTATTGGAAGGTTCTCTTGGCTCATACAATATCCTTAAGGCAAATTACTTGTAACAGATAAACTGCCGCACTATCGTTTATAAAGCTTCAAATAAATCTTGGCTTTCCATCTGCTGAAACACGATCTGAGTCTTATTGAAAGACAATATTCAACAATATCATCCTTGCAATACAATGACACTAATATGCCTAACAAGAATACCGAATAAGTTAACAATTGACTAAAAAATTACCTCGGAAATTCCCCTCTATTTATTGAAAGCTACGAGTAAGCGTTTATTTTTTCTAGTTTTTATTTTTCTTACAACTTTAGTCAGTCCGATTTTATGTTGGTCATTATTGTTTCGCTATTTCTCATCAATCGAACCCACCATAAATAAAGCCACTCTTCCTTACAAAAAAATGAACGACTTAATTTCGGTTATATTTACGCCTTAAAGACAGCGCTTATACTATAAATTGACCCTGCCCATCAGTAACCACACTAATAACCAATAAGCTCCACAATCACTTTTCCTTTCATAAAATCGACTGATTTATCGCTCCCCGGTAATCCGGTACTCCCCCTAGCAGCGCTAATAAGTTCTTGTATGAGCAAAAAATAAAGGCGTACAGGAGAGACTTGAATTCGTAGCTAGGCAAACATACAATCGGAGACATATAAGTGAGCTATAAGAGGTATAGAAAATAAGAATATCTTGCAGTTTTCGCACGGAAAGCGAGCTTTTTCAAATACTTGGAAAAGCAATACGGTCACCTCTAATTGGGGTGACCGAAAATCAATATAGCATAAGGAAGCAAGACAATGACCATAAAAGAAAAGGGTAATATATCGAAAAACACATTCGAACTTCGACCTGACCGGGATGTAAGTTTGAAAGAATTGGTAGAGTTCGCTCAACCTGGTAAAAAAATTACTGCCTCGAAAGGCACTAGGCAAAATGTTTTAGCGTCGCGACAAACGCTAGAGGACCTTGTCATAAAAGGAGAGGTCATATATGGCGTCAACACAGGAATGGGCGGCTTCGCGGATCATCTTGTGCCAATTGAAAAAGCGAATGAACTTCAAAGTAATTTAATTCAAAGTATTTCCACCAATGTCGGTGAACGATTTTCAGATATAATCGCCCGAGCAACCATGTTTGCTCGAATTATTTCCTTGTCTAGAGCAAACTCGGCCATATCTTTGGAAAACTATGACCGTTTTATCGACATCTATAATTCGGGCCTAATCCCTGAGATTCCAATCAAGGGTTCTCTTGGCACCAGTGGAGATCTCGGCCCTCTAGCTGCAATAGCCCGCATGCTCACAGGCGACGGATATGCACATCTAGATGGTGACCGCATTCCTGCCGCTGACGCACTAACCAAGTTAGGACTTGAACCTCTTTACCTAAGCTACAAAGAAGGCTTAGCCCTTTCAAATGGCACCTCATGCATGGTCGCCGTGGCGGCAATAAATGTAATTGAGGCGAAAAAGCTTCTTGAGCAATACACCTCCATCTCAGCCTTTTCTTTTGAAGCCCTACAAGCCCGAATCCGTCCTTTCCACCCAGATGTTCATAAGCTAAAACCACATATTGGCCAACAAAAAATAGCAGAAACTATTTGGTCCCATTTAGAAGGAACAGAGCTCGCGATTGATGATATACAACTATCATCCCAGCTCGGCGCACGTATGACGGATAAAGTTCAGCAGGAAGACATGCCTATTGAAGATGCCTATTCTATCCGCTGCACCCCTCAAGTTCTTGGTCCTGTTTTGGAAACGATTGAGTTTGCAGAAAGAACCGTCACTAATGAGCTGAACTCATCAAATGACAACCCTCTTGTCACACCTGAAAATGGTCAAATTTTTCACAATGGGCATTTTCACGGTCAATACATCGCCTCAGTAATGGATTATTTAACTATCTCCATGATCACTATGTGTAATCTTGCGGATCGTCGAATAGATCGCTTCCTTACTCAACCCAACAGTAACGGCCTTCCAGCATTCTTGTGCAATGAAAATCGTGGTGTGCGGTTTGGCCTCATGGGAGGACAATTTATGTCCGCATCTCTCACTGCAGAAAATCGTTCTCTCGCCACACCGGTATCGATTCAAACATTGACCACGACAGGCGACTTCCAAGACGTTGTATCTTTTGGTCTCGTAGCTGCACGTCGAGTAAAAGAGATAATCCAGAATACCCGTTATGTCATTGCTTTCGAATTAATATGCGCAGCTCAAGGCGCGGATATCAGAGGCCATCAAAAACTCGGACTCAAGGGGAAAGAATGGCATACAAAAGTACGTAAACTGGTACCTTATTTTGATCGAGACGAATCTCTCACCAAATACTTAGAAGAGGTTGTCGCCAAAATACTCGGAGGACATAACTAATAACTTTAGAAAGGCGAAAAATCAGGCTTATTTGATAATGAGTATTGTATGTGTGACTGAAACTACTGGACAACGCCTTAATCTCGGCTTAATGCCTTTACTTCTATGTGGAGAGTTACCCTTTATTGACAAAAGAAAGTGTCACACCTTCTAGTAAAAAGGTAATTCTCTGCATTAACCTCCTAGCAACCTAGTTCTTAAAATTCGCCTCAAAGTCAATGTTCATTACAAATGACAACCATTCAATAAATAATAGTCTGACAGTTAGTAACAGATACACAGCAAGAAAGTAGTCAAAAAACCACATGCTTACACAAGGATACAAAAATAGGCCTTGCGGTTACATTTTTTGGTTGTTTTTCATACAATACTGTCCAATACTTATATACAAATCATAGCTTCGGAGACTGTTTTGTCCATCTCCTCGATTTCTAATACGACCAGCTGGTACAACATGTTGCCCTCTTCTTCCATGGCAACAGGGACTAGCTCGGACTCTGATTTAGAAAAACGTGGAGACCCAGTTCAATTATCCACTCAAGCCCATCAACTACAAAAAGCCCAGCAAGAGTCTAATAGCGAAAGTAAAAAAGCAAATGAAGAAGACTCTGGCAAAGAGTTTGTACAGGTTTCATCCAGTATTGGCCGAACTTCTCGTATTACCGGCCTTAACCGTGATGATGTAGCGGCTCTCTATCGTTCAATCGATCAACTCTCCTAAATTCATTTTAATTAAATCGCTCGTCGACTATGACTACATACAGTCTAACTAAATGTTAACTTGTAATCATGCCCAGCCAAGAGCTCTGCCTCTCGCTGCAAGTTAGCCAGTGTTAATGGACGATTCTCTAGCCACTCCGACAAAAACTCTGCATGAATATTTTTGTCATTTACTTTAAGAGTAAAAATCGGCATATCCCCTTCTTTTCTATCATTATGCAAAAGAATGGACAACCTTAGTAAAATAGACAAACGATCTAAGCCCTGCTGATCGCTTTTTGTAAAGCGATACTCTAGTGCTTGGGTAAACTTTCGGCGATGACGTAAAATCAAATTGGCCAACGCTTGTTGTTCTTGCTGAGAGAAGCCAGGCATATCCGACTCTCTAATGATGTAAGCCCCATGTTTATGATATCGGCCATGGGAAATACCTAAACCCACTTCATGTAAAAGGCCTGCCCAACGCAATAAATCTTCGCTAGAAATACTACTCAGGTTCCAATCATCTTTGACTTGAGCTAACGCAGAAAGGGCAGTATGAGTAACCAACTTAGCTTGCTCCGTATCAATATGATACTGATTTAGCATGTACTTAACGGTACGCTCACGAATGTCTGTTTCGGCATAACGCCCCATAATATCGTATAAAACCCCTTCCCGAAGGGCACAGATTGAAAAGTCCATTTGCTTAATATCAAAACACTCAAATACAGCAGTAAGAATGGCAAGACCTGCAGGGAAAGTACTTTTACGCTCAGGTTTAAGGCCAAGAAGATCAATATTATCTACATGGCCCGCCGCCAGCAGTTCTTTTTGAATCAACTTCAAGGTTTTAAGGGTAACTCCCTTCTTCCCCCAGTTGTTTTCTTTAACAATATTATAAGCGGCTTTTATAGTGCCTGAAGAACCGATTGCGATATCCCACTGCTCATCTAGATAGTCATCTTGAATACTCAATAGCTCTAAACGTGCCGCGGTTACCGCTTTTTGAAAGTTAGATTTAGTAATAACACCATCAGCAAAAAATCGCTGGCGAAAACTGACACAACCCATATGCAAACTTTCAGTTAATATCGGCTCAAGCTGTTGGCCAATAATGAATTCAGTGCTGCCACCACCGATATCTACAACTAAACGCTTTGCATCACCATGATCCATGGTTCTGGAAACCCCTACGTAAATCAAACGAGCCTCTTCTCGACCGGCAATAATTTCTATTGGGTGGCTCATGATATCCATGGCTTTACCAATAAAGTCATAGCGGTTTTTAGCTACTCGCAAAGCATTGGTACCAACAACGCGTACGGACCCAGCAGGCATATCTTCGATTACTTGAGCAAACTGAGCTAAACAATCTAACCCTCGTTGTTGAGAAGCATCATCTAAATGCCCATTAACCAATCCTGCGGCCAACTGAACTTTTTCTCCAAACTCGCCGGTAATTCGCAATTGACCATGTGTCACCTGAGCAACCACCATATGAAAGCTGTTCGAACCTAGATCAATGGCCGCGATTTTTTCAAAAGGGAAATCATGGGATTGTTGTAAAAAGAGTGATTGCATCCAAGAGGCCTTATCTTGCAGGAGTCTTATTAAGGCCAAGAGTATATCAGTTACTTGATTATGTCATTGGCAAAAAAGAAGCGAAATAACGCTCTTCGAGTAATTATTTGTTCTCTCATAATCTAAGGTTTTTCGTAGAAAACAAGTGACTTACTCTCAAATATGAAGAAAAAATACCGCCAGAACACCTATTTACACTGAGTTTGATCAAAAAATTAACAAAAAATGTTTTTTTCCGAGTTTTCACTATAGACCTCGCCATTAAGTCGCACTATAGTAGTTATCGTCTACATGAGATTCAGCTTCTGTTAGGTCCCATATAGATTCCAATCAAATTGTTTCGCGCTGTATTGGCTTTGCCCTATCCGGGTCCTTCAAACTAGAACAAAATGCAAAAAATGTTTGTTCAATGTTTTTGGTGCTGAGTAGCTGATACATTGTTAAATACTTCCAGGCACAGATTATCGTTATCGATATTTTATTAACCTTAGTCCCGTCAATTATCCTCAAATGAGCTAACACAAAATCCGTTTATGAACCTTACCGAATTAAAACAGAAATCAGTACACGAACTTTTAGACATCGCAGCAGAAATGGGCCTAGACAACATGGCCCGTTCACGTAAACAAGATGTTATTTTCTCAATTCTTAAGCGTCACGCTAAAGGTGGAGAGGATATTTATGGCGATGGTATTCTAGAAATTCTACAAGATGGCTTTGGCTTTTTACGTTCTCCAGACTGCTCCTATTTAGCAGGACCTGACGACATTTATGTATCACCAAGCCAAATTCGACGCTTTAATCTTCGTACCGGCGACACTATCGCTGGCAAGATTCGACCGCCAAAAGATGGCGAGCGCTACTTTGCTCTATTGAAGGTAAGCGAAATTAACTTCGATAAGCCTGAAAGTGTTCGTAACAAAATTCTTTTCGAAAACTTAACACCTCTATTCCCTGATGAGCGTCTATTGATGGAAGCCGGTAACGGATCCACAGAAGACGTAACATCACGCATCATCGACCTTGTTGCCCCAATGGGTAAAGGTCAACGAGCCTTAGTTGTCTCTCCGCCAAAAGCGGGTAAAACCTTCATGCTACAAAACATTGCGAATGCCATTACACGCAACAGCCCTGATTGTCATTTGATTGTTTTGCTAATCGATGAACGTCCAGAGGAAGTCACCGAAATGTCACGAACGGTTCGTGGTGAAGTGGTTGCTTCTACTTTTGACGAGCCACCAACACGTCATGTACAAGTCGCTGAAATGGTAATCGAAAAGGCCAAACGTCTGGTTGAACACAAGCGTGATGTGGTGATTTTGCTAGACTCAATCACTCGTCTAGCACGAGCTTACAATACGGTCATCCCTTCATCCGGTAAAGTACTAACAGGTGGTGTGGATGCTAACGCCCTAGAACGTCCAAAACGTTTCTTTGGTGCTGCTCGTAATATTGAAGAAGGTGGTAGCTTAACTATTATCGCCACGGCTCTGGTTGATACTGGTTCGAAAATGGATGAAGTTATCTTTGAAGAATTTAAAGGGACAGGTAACTCTGAACTTCACCTTGATCGAAAAATTGCTGAAAAACGTACCTTCCCTGCTATCAACATTCGCCGTTCAGGCACTCGCCGCGAAGATTTATTGACCTCAGAAGACGAATTACAACGCATGTGGATTCTTCGTAAACTATTGAATCCTATGGAAGATGTTGCCGCCACTGAATTTTTGATTGATCGTCTAAAAGTCACCAAAACAAACGATGAGTTTTTTGCATCTATGAAAGGCAAAAACAAATAAACGAGCTTCATCACATCAAAAAACCACTTGTTAAAAGTGGTTTTTTTTTATCTAAATAACATTCAAGATAACAAACATTTATAGCCACTCAACTACACTAAAAGAGTGTGACTGACATTGGAGTAAAAAGTGAAAGACCTAACCGCGAAAGTAAATTCCGTTCAATTGATCAATCACAACGTCTACAAAATCACCCTACATGTAGAGAATACATCTTTTGTAGCAGGGCAATACCTAATGATCCTCTTACCAACAGGTGAGCAAGTCCCTTATTCCATTGGTAGCGCACCACATGAGCTACCTAGCCTAACTCTTTATATTCTAGTTAATGATGAAACCTCACTGGCATATCGAGTTGTTGAATACATTCGTATTAATGAAATAATTAACATCAAAGCACCGGGGGGAGACTGTCACGTACAAAATGGAATGTTAGAAAGCATGCCTGATCAGATTCTGCTAATTGCTGGAGGCACTGGTTTCTCACAAGTAAAAAGCTTATATGATGATCTAGCAGCACAAGATTTTTCAGGCCAAGTTTCACTTTATTGGGGGCTAAGAACGCCTGAAGATATTTTTGAACTCGATTGGATCAATACCGCACAAACGAATGCTCATTTTTCTATCGATGTGATTGTAAATGAGGCCGATAATAGCTGGAAAGGCAGAACAGGCTGGCTGTATGAAGCTGTATTAAAAGATCACCCTAACCTCAACAAAAGCATTGCTTTTATTAGTGGTTCAGTGGGTATGGTATACGGCACACTAGATCAACTAGAACTAAAAGGCCTAAATAAAGATAAATGCTTTTCAGATGTTTTTGCCTATGCACCACATCCGGAAAAACCAGAGCTGTAGCAAAACGACAAACTTCAACACAAGATAATGCATATAAAAAAGGGAACTGACTTTATTAAACCGGCTCCTTTTTTATTATCTGATACTTAGGCTTTATCGAGCGTTTGCTGCCACAGAGCCAAAATATTCTTTTGATCCTCTTCTGTCACACTTTCTAGCTCTAGAGTATCCCGTAAGGTATTTTCAAACGCCTGATCAAATTCTTCCTGGCCTTCGCCATCAGCGCTGCTATGCAGCCCTAAAAGACCTAAAAGATAAGCACAATAGAATAATTGATCGCCCTCTTCCGCTTGGTGCTCAAGATCCCGAAGTGTGTCGCACAGCAAGTCTGCACGTTCAGCAAAAGTAACGGTCATATCTCTCTCTGTAGTAAAGCCAAGGAAAAAAGCTGAATAACAATATCCAGTTTTTTAAAACTCCCCTTTTGAGCTAAGGTTTTAGATTCAGTGTTGTTAAAGTACGCTCACGAACAGAAAGCAATAAACCTGTATTTTCGACTAGAGACTCCCCATAGGAAGGAACCATTTCTTTCATTTTCGTCTGCCATTCATTTGATGCTAAGCGCTCAGGGAAGCAACGCTCTAAGATACCAATCATGGTATCCACTGTCGTTGAAGCACCAGGGGAAGCTCCCAATAAAGCGGCTAAACTACCGTCTTCTGTTGTAATCACTTCCGTACCAAACTCCAGTTTACCGCCGCCTTTTTCATTTTTCTTAATGATCTGAACGCGCTGACCTGCATGAGAAAGTTCCCAATCTTTATCTTCAGCATCAGGAAAGTACTGACGTAATGAGTTACAACGATCTTTATGAGATTGCATCACTTCACTAATCAAATAGCGAGTTAGATCCATATTGTTCTTACCCACACTCAAGATAGGGTTTAAATTGTCCAGTCGAACACTTTTCGGGAAATCTAATAACGAACCTGTTTTCAGAAACTTAGTTGTAAAGCCTGCAAATGGGCCAAATAAGATGGCTTTTTTCCCGTCTATAATTCGGGTATCCAAATGAGGAACAGACATTGGCGGAGCACCAATTGGCGCAGCACCATATACCTTAGCAAAATGCTGCTCTACTAATTCTGGTTTATCACATACCAACCATTGGCCACTAACAGGAAAGCCGCCAAAGCCTTTACTCTCTTTCACATTTGCTTTCTGTAGTAAGGGCAAAGCACCACCACCTGCACCAAGGAAAACAAACTTAGCATTAATAACTTTACGAGTACCATTTTGTTCTATGGTGACATTCCATCGGCCATCAGAAGTTTGTTTTAACGCTATGACTTCAGAGTCCAAGCTTAATTCAAAGTTCTCTAAGCTTTGTAAATGGTTACTCATATTTCGAGCAATAGCACCAAAGTTTACATCGGAACCATGCTCAATTCGAGTCGCCGCCAAAGGCTCACTATGATCACGATTTTTCATGACCAAAGGCATCCATTCACTCATTTTTTCACGATCTTCGGTGAACTGCATTTCTTTGAATGCAGGATGAGCGCTCATTGTCGCATAACGAGCTTTAAGCATTTTTACATTACGCTCCCCCCAGACAAAGCTCTGATGGGGAACACGATGAATAAATTCCTGTGGTGCAGGTAATAAACCCTGCTCAACTAAGTAGGTCCAAAATTGTAGGCTAACTTCAAAAGCAGCGTTAATAGCAACAGCTTTATCAATATTGATACTGCCATCACCTTCTTCTGAAGTGTAATTGAGTTCGCAATATGCCGCATGGCCTGTGCCAGCATTATTCCAGCCATCCGTACTTTCTTTAGCAACTTTTTCTAAACGTTCAACCATGGTAATGGTCACGCTTGGATCTAATTGCTTAAGTAACACTCCTAGGGTGGTGCTCATTGCACCGCCCCCAACTAATAGAACGTCTACAGAATTTGAAGTCATATTATTTCGCCGCGCCATAGCTAATTATAAATTTGAGAGCAATATTGAAAGAAGGCTTTTGGCCTGTAGTAGATATATCAAGGAAACCACTACGCTTTCTTAATCACTCATCTCAGAACGCCCTAACTTATAAACTCTAGTTGAATATAGACAAGTTATCAGGCATTTTGAGCAGGTGTGGCTGATTATACGGATTTTGAAAACAATGTCTTGAAGCCCAGTATAAGAAATAACAATACTCATCATAAACCTAGCAAACTGTCATGTAAGGAGGGTCTAAATGAAAGCACAAGATATCATGAGCCGTAACGTCATTTGTGTCGATATGGATATGCGTCTACCAGAAGTAAGGGAGCTGTTAGAAAAAAATGGTTTTCATCACTTACCAGTGACAGACCAAGGTAAGCTTGCAGGCATTATTTCAGACCGTGATATCCTACGCATCATCAGCCCTTTTATCGACAGCGTCTCAGAACAAGAAAGAGATATCGATACATTAAATCGAGCCGCCCATCAAATCATGACTCGCCAGCCAATCACAGTAAAAGCGAACACCCCAATCGCCGAAGTCGTCACTTGGATGCAACGAGTCGACATTTCATGCGTTCCTGTTGTTGATGATGAAGACAATGTAGTGGGGATTATTTCATGGCGTGACCTTATCAACCACGCCACTTTCTAATGGTTAATGAGTTTGGGCTTGATCGCCCAATTTACCGAGCAATTCCTCTTCCTTGAACTCATATTTTTCAGCACAAAATTGGCAATCTGCTTGGATACTCCCTTGCTCAATAAGCAGCTGACGAACTTCCTCTGTACCAAGAGACAGTATGGCATCTAAAGTTCGTTGACGAGAACAGGAACAACCAAATTGCATCGGTTTTATATCGTACAAGCGGACTTCTTCTTCATGATATAAACGATGCAACAACTCTTCTGTTTCAAGCCCAAGTAGCTCTTCTTCTTTTACTGTGGCAGCAAGCTGAGTAAAACGACTCCATGCGTCTTCATCGCCCTCTTTTGCTTGCTCTGCTGGTAAACGCTGTAAAAACAAACCACCACACTGAGAGCCATCAGAGGCTAACCAAACTCGACTTGGCAATTGCTCTGATTGGTAAAAATATTGCTCAAGACATTCCGCTAAAGAGTCCCCTACGATTTCAACAATCCCTTGATAACGCTGACCATTGCGCGGTGAAATAGTAATCACCAAATGACCGCCGGCCAGTATTTCTTTTAAAGAAATAGTTTCTGGAACAGGCTGTGCCTGATCCCATTGGGCAATACCACGAAGGTTTTGATTCTCATCACACTCCGTCATTAAAGCCGACAAGAAACCATTGCCCTTTGCTTGAATAGATAAAATTCCATCAATTTTCACTATGTCTCTCAACAAAGCGATGGCAGCGACAAATTCACCCAGCAATTTTTCAATCGATAATGGATATTGCTGACGCTTAATAATCTCTTGATAAGCGCTGCTCAATAACACTCGCTCACCACGAACATTGGTATTATCAAAAGAAAAGCGCTGTATTTCATTAACAGGTACATTATTCACAAAGCTCACCTTGCGCCTCTAATATAGCGCGAGTAATAAATTCTAGTCGATATTGCGCCGCATTTTACCCTTGAGCGCCTTAATCATCCACTTTAAACAGTGTATTAACTGGGAATATTCTCTATTCCTATTTCGTTTCACTTAGCAGCAGCCTAAAATGCTAAGCATTGTATTTAAGGTTGAGATGTCACTTTTGCACAGCTCAGCACAGACGTAAGAGATCCCCTGTTTTTATGATCCAATTTAGCGAAGTTAGTCTACAGCGCGGCACCCAATTTTTACTAGAAGACGCCGACCTCACCATTTTCGAAGGTCAAAAAATCGGCCTAATTGGCGCCAATGGAGCCGGTAAGTCCTCCTTATTCGCAATGATTCGTGGAGACCTAAACGCCGACACAGGCGAAATGATTTTACCAAGCCATCGCAGCATTGCTTTTATGGCTCAAGAAGTAGGAGAAACGCAACGTAGCGCACTCGATTATTGCTTAGATGGAGACCAAAAGCTTCGTGAAATTGAAGCCAATATTGCTAAAGCCGAAGCAAGTGGTGACCACCATGCCCACGCGACCTGGTTAGGCGAATTTGAACAGGCACATGGCTATACTGCCCAATCAAGAGCAGAGACGTTACTACAAGGCCTTGGCTTCAAAATGACCGACATGAATAAACCAGTTTCCGACTTCTCGGGGGGCTGGCGTATTCGCCTTAATCTTGCCAAGGCGCTGATGTGCCCTTCCGATGTGTTATTACTTGATGAACCAACCAACCATTTAGACCTAGATGCCGTCATGTGGTTAGAAAACTGGTTACGCCAATACCCAGGAACGCTACTGCTCATCTCCCATGATAGGGATTTTCTTGATGGCATCTGTAGCCATATAGTCCACCTTTACCAAAAGAAATTAACCCTATACAAGGGTAACTATTCAGACTACGAACGCCAACGTGCAGAACACCTTGCACAACAGCAAGCAAATCATGAAAAACAACAAACGAAGCGCGCTCACCTGCAACAATATGTGGACCGCTTCCGTTACAAGGCAACCAAAGCCAAGCAAGCGCAAAGTCGCTTACGCATGCTAGAAAAGATGGAGCTAATAGGCCCCGCCCATATAGATTCTCAATTTGAGTTTTCTATTCCCGTTGCAGAAAAAACTTCTCAACAATTAATACACCTATCTCAAGCGGACTTAGGTTATCAAGCAGAATCAGGTCAGCCCTTAGTTCAATTAGGACAAACCAACTTCACCCTCCGAGATGGTCAACGTATCGGTCTATTGGGTCCTAATGGAGCAGGTAAATCGACTCTTATTAAATCCATTGTTGGAGAAATTACTGTCTTATCTGGTGAACGAATAACCGGAGAAAACCTGAAAATAGGTTACTTCTCCCAGCATCAGCTAAGTGCTCTCGATTTAGAGGCATCGCCAGTTTTACATATCCAGCGCCTTTCACCGAAAGTATTAGAAAACGAAATACGACGATATTTAGGGGGCTTTGGTTTTATTGGTGACGATGCCTTACGCCCAGTAAAAGGCTTTTCAGGAGGCGAAAAAGCACGTCTTGCCTTGTCTTTGATTACATGGACAAAACCTAATCTTCTAGTGCTGGATGAGCCAACCAACCATTTGGATCTAGAAATGCGCCAAGCGCTCACCGAAGCCTTGCAAGAATTTCCAGGATCCATCCTACTGGTTTCCCATGATCGCCACTTACTAAACAGTACCGTTGATGAGTTTTATCTTGTCGCCGACCATAAAATACAAGCCTTTGATGGAGATTTAGCCGCTTACCACACATGGTTACAAGCAAGACAAGCAGCATCAAACAAGGATGAAAAAAACGAACCCGCAATTGATAAGCTTGATCGCAAAGAAGAACGTCGCAAAGCAGCAGAGTTAAGAGAAAAGTTACGTCCTCTTCGTAAGCAAATTGAAAAACATGAAAAAGCTGTTCACACAGCACAATCACACCTAGATAAAATATCGGAAGCCATGGCTGACAGCGCCTTATACGAAGCGGAACAACGTGAACAACTACAAAAATTACTCAACGACGAAGCAAAATGGAAAAAATCACTCGAGGAAAATGAAGAAGCTTGGTTTGAAGCTCAAGAGTCACTCGAAGAAGCAGAAACAGCTCTAGAGTAAAAAGAAAAGCATATTCCCGTTAAATAAAGACACTTATCGACAAAATCAACGACATAGTCGAAAAATGACATAAAATTGTCATACAAACCGATTACATTAACGAACAGCGAAATTAGGAGATAATGGATGACCTTTCCATTCACCCGCATGCGCCGTATGCGTAAAGAGGATTTTTCTCGCCGCTTGATGCGTGAGCACCGTATCAGCTCTGATGACTTAATCTACCCGATGTTCGTTATTGAGGGCAACAATTCACGTGAACACATTCCTTCCATGCCCGGCATTGAAAGAGTCAGTATCGATATACTCCTAGAAGAAGCGGCAGAGCTAGTCGATCTTGGCATTCCTATGATCGCTTTGTTTCCCGTTGTCTCTAACGACAAAAAATCTTTACTTGCTGAAGAAGCTTACAACCCAAATGGCCTAGCACAACGGGCCGTAAAAGCATTAAAAGAAGCCTTCCCAGAGCTAGGTGTCATGACAGATGTCGCATTGGACCCTTTTACGACGCACGGTCAAGATGGAATCATTGATGAATCTGGCTATGTCTTAAATGATGTCACCGTAGATACCTTAGTCAAACAAGCCTTGTCCCACGCACAAGCAGGTGCAGATGTCATTGCACCGTCCGATATGATGGATGGACGTATTGGTGAAATACGTAATGAACTAGAAACAGAAGGATTTATTAACACGCTAATCATGGCCTATTCCGCCAAATATGCCTCAGCTTACTACGGACCATTTCGTGATGCTGTCGGCTCTAGTACGAACCTAGGAAAGGGCAATAAGTTCACCTATCAAATGGATCCAGCAAACTCTAACGAAGCCATTCGTGAAATTATGCTAGATTTAGACGAGGGTGCCGATATGGTTATGGTCAAACCAGGCATGCCTTATTTGGATATTGTCCGCCGTGTCAAAACAGAATTAGAAGTCCCCACTTTCGTTTATCAAGTGAGTGGAGAATACGCAATGCAAATGGCTGCTTTCCAAAACGGCTGGTTAGATAAAGATACGGTAATGATGGAATCGCTATTGGCATTCAAACGTGCCGGAGCCGATGGCATCCTCACCTATTTTGCAAAAGATGCAGCACGCCTGCTTAAGAATTAAGAACGAGCCATTGACTCTCTCAACTATATGCAAACTAAGCAAATAGGCTAAGAGAAACAGTGACCTGCAGGCTGTGTTAAGATAATTTATTCGTTATATGCCTACTTTAATTGAGAAGGACAGTAACATATAGATACCACACTCATGGTAAGACGGTATTTGGGAGTTTATGAAACACATGTCTGAACAGCCTGTAAGCGAGATTGAAAAAAAGGAACTTAACGTGGCTCAATTAAACGGAGCCGATGCTGAAGAACTTGTTCTAGAACCTATTCCTGAGCAACCACAAGACGCGAAGAAAATTGCCATTGAAGAGCGTCTGCCAGAAGAAATAGACCTAGCAGACCCCGAGCTTTATTTTAATCGCGAGCTCAGTCACTTGCAGTTCAATGCACGCGTCCTTGAACAAGCAATGGATGAAAATCACCCTATTTTAAATCGTCTCTTATTTCTCTGTATTTTCAGTTCAAACATGGACGAATTCTTTGAAATCCGAGTTGCAGGGTTAAAGAGTCAACTAGAATACAGCCGTGAGAAAAACGGCCCCGATGGCATGCACCCTAAAAAAGTGCTCTCTCTTATCAGTGAACAAGCGCATAAGTTAGTACGCCGCCAATACAAAATACTCAATGACATTATTTTTCCAAAACTTTTCGATGAAGGCGTGAAGTTTATTCGTCGTTCAGAATGGAGTGAAAAACAATCCGCTTGGGTAAAACGTTACTTCAGGGATAACGTGCTGCCAGTCATTAGTCCAGTTGGTTTAGACCCTACTCACCCTTTTCCTAGATTAGCGAATAAGACATTTAACTTCGTAGTCGATCTCGAAGGTCGAGATGCTTTTGGCCGTGAAAATGGACTTGCTATTGTACCAGCACCAAGCTCCCTACCTCGTTTGGTCAAACTACCTGATGAAGTATGTGAAGGAGGAGATAACCTTGTCTTCTTATCATCCATCATTCACGCCCACGCTGATCAACTGTTTCCCGGCATGACTGTAAAAGGTTGTTTTCAATTCCGTTTAACACGAAACGCTGACCTAGAAGTAGATTCCGATGATATTGGTGTCGACCTAGCAGGTGCGCTACGTACCGAGCTACAAAGCCGTCATTACGGCAGCTCTGTACGCCTAGAAATCGCGGAAAACTGCCCTACCCATATCATCGACTCTTTGTTGAAACAATTCGACCTTGAACAACAGGATTTATACCGCACCAACGGCCCTGTAAACCTAAGTCGTTTAATGGCCGTATTAGAACTAATTGATCGCTCAGACCTAATGTATTCACCATTTTCTCCAGGACTACCAAGAAAACTGGCCAGCTCAGGAACAATATTTGAAGCAATTAGGCAAAAAGATTACCTCTTGATGCATCCTTTTGAGAGCTTCTCACCCGTCGTAGATTTCCTAAGCGAAGCGGCAAAAGACCCGAAAGTAGTTGCGATACGCCAAACACTTTATCGAACGGGGTCACGCTCCCCTATCGCCAACGCATTAGTCGAAGCCGCTCGTAACGGTAAAGAAGTCACCGTTGTTATTGAATTACGAGCACGATTTGATGAAGCAGAAAATCTAGCGCTAGCAAGCCGTTTGCAGGACGCTGGTGCAATTGTGGTATACGGTGTTGTACGTCACAAAACCCATGCGAAAATGATCATCATCGTACGTAGGGAAGACACAGAGTTAACTCGCTACGTTCATCTAGGCACAGGTAACTACCATGCAGGTAATGCACGCCTTTATACCGACTACAGCTTCTTAACAGCAGATAAAGAAATTGGTGATGATGTACATCGTGTATTCCAACAACTGACAGGCATGAGTAAAGAACTTAAAGTGAAAAAGCTTCTGCATGCTCCTTTCACATTGCGAGATCGTCTACTCGATATGATTGCCAAGGAAGCCGAAAACGCACGCAACGGAGATCCTGCACGCATCATTATAAAGGTGAATTCTTTAACTGAGCAGAGATTAGTACAAGCGCTTTACAAGGCTTCCCAAGCCGGAGTGAAGATAGACCTAATCATTCGTGGTATCTGTACTCTACGACCAGGCATAAAAGGTGTCTCGTCAAATATTCGAGTGCGCAGCATCATCGGTCGCTTCTTAGAGCATACAAGGGTGTATTACTTTTATAACAACCGTAACCCAAAAGTCTACCTGTCCAGTGCAGACGGCATGGATCGCAACCTAAATAATAGAATCGAAGTGGCATTCCCGATACAAGATTACAAATTGGCTCGTCGAGTGAAACGAGAACTAGAGTATTATCTAACCGACAATACACAAAGTTGGCTGCTTCAAAGCGATGGATCCTATCAACTATCTAAACCAAGAAAAAATGAATACAGAAGTGCCCAACGCTTCTTACTCGGAGAACTTGCAAACACGAATAGATAGCTGGAAGCAAACGAGTATTAAAAAAACCAGTCCTGAGCTAGTTTTTTAATACTCAGCCTATTCAATTAACAACCGATTTCAAATCGAAATAAGTGGATAAGCTTCAAGATTATTAACACAGGAATTATTTATGGAGCCTTTAGAATGATTTTGTGAATAAAAACAAGGCTTATCCCCAGATTTCCAATAACACATGATTCAATTAGTTCATTACATACTTTCACCTACTTAGAACTAAAAGTAAAACAAACTAGGGTTAAAGAAACCTTTCAACTTTTCTGTAGACAAAAAAATCCTGATAGCATAACTATCAGAGCCTTTTTAATATTCAGTAACGACCTATAATACTACAAGACGGCCATTGGCGTTTAATTCGCGCCGACGCGTTGAGCTTGCGAAACAGGCGTAAGCG
>NZ_JAEMNX010000023.1 GCF_016463975.1 Marinomonas transparens
GCGATGGAAGAAGAGGGCGACCTAGCCCAACAAGCCAGTGATTACCTAAGAGATTGCGATACTCCGCAACATGCTTACATTGCGATTCAAGACAGACCTTTTGTTCGGCGGGCGGTGGGCCAAGTTATGAAAGCAACGACCACCATCCCCTTACCAATAGGGGCCCAAGTCAAGCAAGACGATCTAGATCAATATCAAGCATTGGGTAAAGCCACCCAGTCCATGGCACCCGACGAAGACTTGCTGGTCTTGCCCATTCATGAAGTCAGCAAAACCATTGAAACCTTAGCCCTTTACCGAGACAAGGCGATCGAATTACATGGTTTGTCTGTCTGGATGGAGCAGCACATTACTAACCTTCATGCTTACATCAACCACCAGTTTATGGATGGTTAAACAATAAAAAATGGTCTTCTTCAATTGGAAGGCCATTTTTTCTGATTACTAAGGTATATAGTCGAACTTCGCTCGTAATGATTTTCTTGAGGGTATTTTAAGAAGGGGGCCTTAATTAATTTTTAGGCGACGTTGAATCTCTTCCGCCGCGCTTCACGAGTCTGCTAACGATACTGTTATCACATCCATGTTATTCACGGTCTTAGTGTTTTCTGTTTACAATATTCAGGATCAGCAAGTTATTACACTTAAGAATTAACTTCTAGTCCGGTTCCGACCAATATTCATAATGAATGGCGGTTTTTGCTTCTTTCCGTGGTAACCATCCGGCTCTTTCTAGGTCAGGTGTGTGATGAAACTTTTCCACATAACCAAGGCATAAATAGGCGATGATATCGATGTGTTCGGGGATTCTTAAGGCATCCCGTATCACGTTATCGTGGACAATGCTGACCCAGCCCATGCCGAGGTTTTCTGCTCTTGCGGCGAGCCATAGGTTTTGTACGGCGCAGACGGAGCTGAATAAGTCCATTTCTGGCTTTGCCGTTCGCCCTAGTACCACAGAACCGGTGCGGGTGCGGTCACAGGTTACACAAATTCCCAATGGTGCTTCTTCAATGCCTTCGAGTTTTAGACTTTGGTATTTGGCTTTACGTTCCCCTTCGAATAGTTCGGCGGCTTCGGCATGGGCTTGTAAAAAGCCTGCTTTAATAGCGGATTTCGTGGTTGAATTTTTTACTACGATAAAGTCCCAAGGCTGCATAAAACCCACACTAGGAGCGTGATGGGCGGCGAGCAAGATACGATTTAATACGTCATCAGGTACTGACTCGGGCTTGAACTCGCTGCGTACGTCACGACGGGAAAAAATGGTTTTATAGACGGCGTCGCGTTCTTCGGAAGTGATGTGCATGTTTGCCTGCATTGCTATATGGAAGAGAGGGTAAGAACAATCGCTATTATGATGAGAGAGGTAATAAGATGCCAATGGAGAAAAGGCGATATTAGATGAAGGTGGTTCATCTTTACGCTCTTTTCTCTATGGTGTCTGTTTGCTTGAAGCTGATTGCTTTAGCCTGCACACACGGCGTTTAATAAAGGATCGTTAGCGTCCAGTTGACGCCATTGTGAGTTGTTTGTTTTGACATCGGTGCTAAAGGATTTGGTGAAGTCGGTTCTTGCGCCTTGCAGGCAATCGACGATTTGCGGAACGCGTTTAGCTGTTTGGCGGCGTTCAAAAAAGTAGAGGTCGACGAGAACCAGGTTAGGGTCAACTTCGTTCTTAGCGGCGTTAGCAACATCGGCTGCCATGAAGCGCAAGGTTTGCGGATAGATATAGCTCCAAGGACGCCATGGGGCTTCTTCTTGAATCGTTTTTACTACCACTACGCCATCAGGTAGTAGGCTGGTTTGATGATCGAACCAGTCGTATTCACCTTGGATTTGAAAGCCAAGCATGGCGATGCCTGCAAATACAGGAACCAGCCATTTAGGGGCTTTCTGTTTGGAAATTTTTCTGAAAAACAAGGCGATACCCGCACCGCCCATACCAGCAAAGATGGTGGCAATAAGTTCCCAAAGCATAAGTACTCTCTTATTGGTTTTTATCGTGCTTTATTATAAAGAGACCTTTGAACGATGTCGCGCAAAGGTCTTATAAAAAAATCGAGCCTTTCTAAAGTAGAGAGGCTCGATCATTCTGCGAGTAGCAGTGCGCTTTAAACCTTAATGGTCTACTGCACCGCCAGCACCTTGAGGATAACGAACGCTTTCTACTAGGTCTTGGATTTCTTTTGGTGGCTCTTCTGTCATGGTAGAGACAGTGAAGGCAACAGCAAAGTTAATGACTGCACCAATCGCACCGAAAGACAGTGGAGAGATTCCAAATAACCAGTTATCAGGCGTGTTCGCCAAATTCGCGGTACCTGGGATAAAGAACCATCCAAGGAAGATAAAGATGTAAACCAAGGTAGAAAGCAAACCTGCTAACATACCTGCGATGGCACCTTTACTGTTTACGCGTTTCGAGAAAATACCCATCATAAGAGCTGGGAAGATAGACGCCGCTGCAATACCGAAGGCCAGAGCCACTACCTGAGCCGCGAAGCCCGGTGGGTTCATGCCTAGATAGGTCGCGACGATAATGGCCAAGAACATGGATACCCGCGCTGCTACCAGTTCGCCCTTGTCGGTAATATCGGGTTTTATTGAACCCTTTATTAAGTCATGACTTATCGCGGACGAAATAGCCAGTAATAGTCCTGCTGCCGTGGAGAGTGCAGCCGCTAAGCCACCCGCAGCAATGAGACCAATTACCCAACCTGGTAGGTTAGCAATTTCAGGGTTAGCCAATACAAGAATGTCTCGGTTAACCACTAGCTCGTTACCATTCCAACCACGTGTGGTTGCTTCGTCTTTAAACGCTGGTGTGTCGTTGTAGAACTGCACACGGCCATCGCCATTTTTGTCTTCGAACTTGATCAGGCCTGTGGTTTCCCAAGTTTGAATCCAATCAGGACGCTCAGCGTATTCGATTGGTTGTTCAGTAGGACCTGATGGGTAGATGGTAGATACTAGGTTCAAGCGAGCCATAGAGGCAACAGCAGGCGCTGTTAGATATAGCAATGCAATGAAGACGAGTGCCCAACCAGCAGACCAACGTGCATCAGCAACTTTAGGAACCGTGAAGAAACGGATGATAACGTGTGGCAGACCCGCCGTACCTATCATGAGAGATAAGGTAAAGAGAACCATGTTTAGCTTGTTATCAACATCTGCCGTGTAATCCCGGAAACCAAGTTCTCGCACCACTTCGTCTAGTTTTTGCAGCAATGGCAAGCCAGATTCAGTATGGGTAGAGAAAAGACCAATAGCAGGAAGGAAGGTGTCGGTTAATTGTAGGGAGATGAATACCGCTGGAATGGTATAAGCGATAATCAATACCACGTATTGTGCAACCTGAGTATAGGTGATGCCTTTCATGCCGCCCAATACTGCGTAGAAGAACACCACAATCGCGGCAATCATCAGGCCAGTATTCTTATCTACTTCCAGGAAGCGAGAGAAAGCGACACCAGCGCCCGTCATTTGACCGATAACGTAGGTTACCGACGCGGTAATCAAACAGGCCACTGCCACTAAGCGTGCAGTACGGCTGTAGAATCGATCACCAATGAAGTCTGGCACAGTGAACTTGCCGAACTTACGTAAGTAAGGAGCAAGTAGCATGGCGAGCAGTACATAGCCACCTGTCCAACCCATTAAGAAGGTTGAGTTGGCGTAACCACCCGCGGCAATTAAGCCTGCCATAGAAATAAAGGAAGCCGCAGACATCCAGTCGGCCGCTGTTGCCATGCCGTTTAATACTGGGTGAACGCCGCCGCCAGCGACATAGAATTCTTTCGTTGATCCAGCTCGTGCCCAAAACGCAATACCGAAATAGAGCGCGAACGAACCGCCAACGAAAAGTAGGTTAATAGTAAACTGATCCATACGATTTACTCCTGCAGGCCAAATTCTTCATCAAGCTTGTTCATTCTCCACGCGTAGTGGAAAGTCAAAGCGATGAAAACGAGAATAGAACCCTGCTGAGCGAACCAAAATCCAAGATCTGTTCCCCCGACATGGATACCCGAAAGTAATGGTCTGAGTAGGATGGCACAGCCGTAAGAGGCTAATGCCCATACCACTAAGCTACCTAAGATTAGTCTAAGGTTAGCTTGCCAGTATTTCTCTGCATTAATGCTATGATCTGACACGGTAGATCTCCTTATAATTATTGTTATACGCCTTGCTAATTTAACAGGCGCTTCCTCAATAAGAAGTCAGACTTTAGTCGAATAGAGGCTTAGTCAATGAAAGTTGACTAATACATGATTTGAGCGCTAATAAAGAGAAAAAGAGAAATTTCAGAATGAAAGTGTCGATTAAAGAAAAGATTCTTCGAGTATGTAGCGAAAAAATCAAACAAAAAGGTGAGGGCGTTCAAGTGTCCTTTTACGCCTTTTTTGCTAATAAAAACAATGACCCTGCTTTATTAGCTGATGTTGCGCGCTGGTGGATTGTGGAACATCAACTAAACCACTTTGAAAAAGCCACAAAAATTCACGCCATGGTAAAAGCCTTACCAGACAATTACTTCCATCACAGTGTGTTTGAGCATGGTTTTAATCACCTCACCTTGAGCGTGGCAGACCTAGATAGATCCCTGTCTTTTTACTGTGATTTATTAGGCTTTCAAGGGGAAGTGCGCTGGAATAGTGGTGCTTATTTATCCTATCGCGATTGTTGGCTTTGCTTGTCTCTTGTAAAGGTGCCTGTGGTTGAAGGAAAGAGCCTAGGGGAAGCGAGGCTAAACCAAGATTACACTCACTATGCTTTTAGTTATGATCTTGAGACGATTCAGTCTGTTCGTCAGAAAGAGGCTTTTAAAACCGTGACCGTATGGCAGGAAAATACCAGCGAAGGAGACTCCCTTTATTTGAACGACCCAGATGGCCATAAATTAGAACTTCATGCGGGTTCGCTATCGACTCGGTTAGTGTCATTAAAAGAGAAACCCTATGAAGGGTTGGTTTGGTTGTCTTGATAGGAGGCTACTTTGCCGCAGAGCGATGAAAAGGGTGAGGTCGAAAACCTTTAGAGTAAGGAATACAGCGGCTTTATATGCGCTGTATTCCTATCATTTAGTGGTTGTTACGGGATTAAATTCCAATATTGATTCGCTCCGCCCCAGTTCCACCACGTAGCGATATTATCGCTCGGGCTTGGGCCGGCACCATCTATTACTTGATTGCTATCGACCTCGATACCGATTGAACCATCGTTGTTTGTCACAAAGCGCTGCGAGTCTCCACCATGACACTGCCAAATCATGATATTGGCACCGTTTCCATAGACGCTGCTGTTATCTAGGCAGAATCTCGGGTCTTGCTGGCTATGGATAAGTCCGCTACTTGCCTCTAAATACCAGCGTTGCCACTTGCCACCATTACAGTCCCATTGCATGACGTTGGTGCCGTTTTGCATTTTTATATCCGTGATGTCCATGCATAGACCAGAAGATCGGTTGACGTATTGGGTGAAGGATTCGTTTACACCCGTATTAGATGTCAGTACGTCGGCTGCGCTGAAGTCTGGGTAGGTGGCGGGTTTGAATTCATTTAGGTTACCTAAGAAAGAGCTTTCACGGGTGGGCAGGTTAGCAGATCCATAATCATAACCGTCTAGTAAAGTACGCATGACCAGGTTGTTCCATCCCTCTCCCGCAAATTCATACCAGCTTATGATGGTTGGTGTAACAAACCGTCCATAAGGGTTTTCTGCTTGCTCTGCCGTTTTTGCAAAGCGTAGGGCATGGCTACCGACGCCTTCTTTATGGTAAACGATTTGCAGGTGACCCTCTTCAAAACTTAGCTCCGCAGCGGGTTGAGTTGTTAGGTCGCCATGGGCACTGTAGCTACCATGGGTGACGGTGCCATCTTCAGTCCACACAGCGACATATTCCCAGTCATGGCGATGGCCACTTTCTATTCCAGCTAGCAGCTGGTCCTTTTCGAAGTACAGGGCGTAAAAGTGCCCGCAGTAGTTTATGCCATTGGCATGTTTACAGGCATATCGATGCAGGGTATTAGACTGTTCTAAAAAGTTTGGTGAACGACAAGCGCCAGTGAGTGAGCCTGTCGGTTTTTGTCCGCCGTTTCTATCTCCCGTTTGGCTAATCCCTGCAGCGGGCAGGCAAGAGTCCGAATCAAAATCGAATACGGGAGCAATGGAAAGTGCATCAACTTGTGTGGGGAGCGCTTGTTGTAAGCTGACGAAATCAGATGCCAGAGAAGCTGTTGATAATGCTATTGCAAACGTGGTGATGATGCATCGCCTTATGGTAGTGGAAGAGGTGGTTTTCATCATTAACTCCTAGTTAACTTATTGGCTTTTTTTCATGCTAGCTTATAAAACCTACCAAATCCTTACCTTTCATTATAAATGTGTATTTAGCTATAAAATTCATAAAATACAGTAAGATAGATTGAGATTAATGAGAGGTTTGTTGGTTTTTTTGAGAGCTTTGAGAGTTTTGAGAGTTTTGAGAGTTTTGAAAGGACGTTTAGGAAGACGAGGTGCTGAAAGAGGAAAATTACGCTAAAGAGTTCGCGTAATTTTATGCTGTGTTTGCATGTGCCCAGTTTTTGTTGCGAAAAGCAGTAGGTGATTCTTATCACTCACTGCAAAAGTAGCATGCTATTTTAGCATTTTATGATGAGAGGAAGAGTTGGGCGGCAATCTAATGTTTTATTCTGTTGATTATGGTCAAAAGTTAATTCAAGTAATGGCGTGTCTCCCTGCTTTAATGATAATTCTTGCAGGGCGTTAGCTTGCTGTGCAGCGTCGGATGTTATGGATGAGCAAATGAGTTTGGTGTGGGTTAGGTTTTTTACGCCACAACTATGTAGCAAAGGTTGAGCCCGTTCCTCAGGTGTTTGGTCTGGCCGTTTAGAAAAGGCGAGATAAAACCACATAGGTTCGCTGATTGGTGCATAAGATATTTGCACCGAATAATTGGCTGGCAAGTAGCTAGGGTGATAATCCCATGCTGTAAAGCTAAGCTTTTCTTGCGCTTGACTAGGGCGAAAACAAATACCAAATGGCGAGACATTAGTGGCGTCAGAGGTTAAGCGTTCAAATAACAAGGTTGGAGTGGTTAGTTCACTGCAGGCTTCGTCTTTGTTCGTTAAATATAGGAATTCGATGAAGGCATTGTTGAAAAAGAAGCGGCGGTTCGCTGTGCCCTGACCGAGATGCTGATTGGCTGAGGCTTCGGTAAAGCCTAATTGTTCAAAAACATCGGCTTGTTTTGGGTGTTGAACCGCGATAAATAGATGATCTAACTCCATTTTTGAGCCTATTTCTACGATTGTCAGAAGTAGGAGTAGCTTATCAAACTATCCCTACTTCTTAATAGGCCTAAAACTATGCCCCTAAGAACTCATCCACAGCACTTAGGGCCTGTGTGCCGTAAACGACCGAGGGACCGCCGCCCATCATGATGGCAACATCAATGGTTTCGATCAGTTCTTCTCTTGTGGCACCAGCCCGAAGAGCGGCTTTTGCGTGAGAAGCAATACAGCCATCGCAGCGCAATGCGATGCCAATACTCAGCGCCATCATTTCTTTGGATTTAATCGTAAGTGCACCATCCTGTATGGCTGCTTTGTGCATCGCCATAAAGCCGTCAAGTATGGCGGGGGACGACTTTCGATATTCACGGGCAAAGGTATTTTGCTCTTTGTTGATTTCTTTATAGTTCTTCATCGTTTGGCCTTCTTTAAAAATATTAGGTATTTCTAATGTAATGTTCGTAACCGATTGATGGAAGGGCCTTGTCAGTAAGCTTTGATCTAAAACAATGTTTGATTTTATTCACCAGTCTGGGAACTTGGCACAATATATGAATCTAATGGTTTGGGTGGCAGTGTGTTTTAGGCTGTATCCATTGTATTGGTGTGTTAAATGGAAGTGGTTTGATCGCACCATTCAAGGAAGAGGAAGACTGAGCACAGATTGCTTTGGAGGAGTCTTCTGAATGGCGTGTAAAAGCCAAGTTAATCAGGAGGATTAAATGGAATTAAGAAATACTAAGGACAATTACGGCTTGATCGCGAAATGGTTTCATTGGGGCACCGCGATTTTATTTTTAGGTGCTTATGTTACTGTCTATTATCGACATTGGTTTACCTAGAGTAAAACGCCAGAAAACTGGATCGCTCTTCAGCTTCACCTTTCTATAGGGGTGACAATTGCTGTCTTGGTGATTCTCAGAATTATCTGGCGCATCATGAACCGAGTGCCAGACCCGGAACCAGGTTCAAAATTCATGCATCTTGTTTCTCACCTAGGTCACTACACCCTGTATGTGATGATAGTGGTAATGACTTTTACAGGCTATTTAGGAACGGGGGTTGGCACGGAGTATTTTTTTCTATTCGATCTTCCTAAGTTCGCTGATACCAAGCTATTTAGTTACCTTGTTGGGGACTATTTGGGCATGACCTTTAAAGAGTTTGAAAAGCCTATCGACTTTATTCATAAAGAGATACTTGGGAAGTGGTTGGTTTGGCTGCTTATTTTAGGGCATGCTGGAGCTGCATTTTACCATCATTTCGTTCAGCAAGATCGAACACTGCATAAAATGTTGATAGGGAGGCAGTCCAAGGAAGGTACGACTAAGTCCATAACGTCTCAGTCTTTCAGAGAAATCGTCAAATAAGGCGTGACTCTGCAGGAATGTAGGTACCTTTCAAAGAGTCGCAACGCAATAAAAGTCAGTTCTACTCATAAAACCAGTCCTACTCGATACGGTAGCGGCTGGTTTTTTTGCGACGTTTTTGGCGGAGTTTCTATCAACATTTTTCTTAAGGAATAAAACTCGTGCCGTTATTTCCTTCACTCTCTTTATCTTGATCTAACGCAATGTTTCAGATTTCAACCTCACCCATAATCTCTTCTTATAGTAAGCCTTAGATGTCTGAGGCTGCGGTGGACGTTACACAATAAGAGCACTCCATATGCGGAAGTGACTGGGAACGTCTTTTTTCTCAATCAAATTAATGGGTTGAAGTCATATGATTAACGAAGCTGTAGTGGAACTATCGCGGTTTCAGTTTGCTCTAACTGCTCTATACCACTTTTTGTTTGTCCCTTTAACATTGGGGATGGCTTTTTTACTGGCGATCATGGAATCGGTTTATGTGATCACGGGTAAGCAAGTTTACAAAGACATGGTGAAGTTCTGGGGTAAATTGTTTGGTATTAACTTTGCGCTAGGCGTGACAACCGGTCTGACTATGGAGTTCCAATTCGGAACCAACTGGTCTTACTATTCACATTATGTCGGCGATATTTTTGGTGCGCCTTTGGCGATCGAAGGTTTGATGGCTTTCTTCCTTGAATCGACCCTAGTGGGTTTGTTTTTCTTTGGTTGGGAAAGGCTCAGTAAAGTGAAGCATCTGATGGTGACTTGGGGAGTTGCACTGGGCTCTAACTTATCCGCCTTGTGGATTTTGATCGCTAACGGTTGGATGCAAAACCCAGTCGGTTCCGACTTCAACTACGAAACCATGCGCATGGAATTGGTCGATTTTGGTGCTTTATTGCTTAACCCTGTGGCTCAGGTGAAATTTGTACATACTGTTTCAGCGGGTTATGTGACAGGTGCCATGTTTGTCTTGGCGGTATCGAGTTACTACCTTATAAAAGGCCGTGATCTTGCCTTTGCTCGTCGTTCCTTCGCTATAGCGTCGGCCTTTGGTTTGGCGTCTGTTTTAAGCGTCATCATCTTGGGGGATGAATCCGGTTACGAACTAGGCGAAGTGCAAAAAGTAAAACTCGCCGCCGTAGAAGCGGAATGGGAAACCCAAGAGGCACCAGCGGACTTTACTTTAATTGGCTTCCCGAACCAAGAGCTTGAAGAAACCGAGTTTGCGCTGAAAATTCCAGGATTGATGGGGATTATTGCCACACGTTCATTAAGCGAAGAAGTGACTGGCATCAAAGAGCTGAAAGAGCATAACCGCCAGCGCATTATTAACGGCATTTATGCGAACCAATTGCTTGAACAACTGCGGGACGGTTCTGCTGATCCGTTAGTGAAAGAGAACTTTGAGAAGGTGAAAGGCGATCTTGGTTATGGTTTGTTGGTCACGGCGTTTAATGATGATATTAATCGCGTGACGCCAGAAGATATAGATATGGCAGTCGAGTATTCCATCCCTCGTGTTGCGCCTTTATTCTTCTCCTTCCGCATCATGGTGGCTTGTGGCTTTATCATGCTGTTTATCTTCGCTGTGGCCTTCTATCAGAATGCGCGCCGTCGCATTGGTAATAACCCTCTGTTTCTGAAATTCATCGTTCTGTGTTTGCCTTTGCCTTGGATCGCCTGTGAGACAGGTTGGTTTGTTGCCGAATATGGTCGTCAACCTTGGGCCATAGGTGAAATTCTACCGATTCATGTGGCGGTTTCTAGTCTAACCGCAGGGGAAATTTGGACCACGATTATCGGTTTCACTTTGCTGTATACCACTTTCTTAATTGCGGAAATGTACTTGATGATTCGCTTTGCGAAGCAGGGGCCTTCTAGCCTACATACAGGTCGCTACGCGTTAGAAAAAGAAACTGACCAGCTAAAAGCGCAGGAGGTTTAAGATGGATTATGAATTATTAAAAGTCATTTGGTGGGTATTGGTCGGCGTATTGCTGATTGGCTTTGCCGTCACCGACGGTTTTGATATGGGCGTTGGTAGCTTGCTAAAAGTGATCGGTGGGGACGATTCAGAGCGCCGTGTGATGATTAACTCCATTGCGCCCCATTGGGACGGCAACCAGGTTTGGTTTATTACCGCCGGTGGTGCGTTATTTGCCGCTTGGCCTGTGGTGTACGCAACGTCTTTTTCTGGCTTTTACTTTGCGATGATGCTGGTATTGGCGGCCTTGTTTTTCCGTCCAATTGGCTTCGATTACCGTTCTAAATTAGAAAACTCAACTTGGCGCACCAGCTGGGACTGGGGCATTGTATTTGGTTCTGCCGTACCACCTATTATTTTCGGTGTGGCCTTTGGCAACCTGTTGCAAGGTGTTCCGTTCGAATTTGATCATTACATGCGTGTCACTTACACAGGGTCTTTCTTTGCCTTGCTTAATCCCTTTGCGATTCTTTGTGGTTTAGTGAGCTTGATGATGCTGATGACTCAAGGCGGCGCTTGGTTGCAAATGAAAACCGAGGGTAACTTGCACCGTAAAGCCTGCGTGGCGACCACAGTAACCGGAACCTTAGCAGCGGTGTTCTTTATTATGGCAGGCGTATGGCTGGTTTATGGTATTGATGGCTATGTGATTACCAGTGCGATTGAAGGTAATAAAGCCATCACACCGTTAATGAAAACAGTGGAAGTTCAACCTGGTGCTTGGTTAGCGAACTACGACAAGGTGCCGGCATTAATGTTGGCGCCTCTAGTGGGCATTGCGGGCATGCTGTGTGCGGCGTTAGCCGGAGTGATGAAGAAAGGGGCTTTGGCTTTCTTGAGTTCTTCTCTTGGTATTGCGGGGATTATCGCCACAGCGGGGGGATCTATGTTCCCATTCTTGATGCCTTCCTCTAGCTTTCCGGGCATGAGTTTGACCATGTGGGACGCGACATCCAGTGAAAACACCATGATGATCATGTTTGTGGTGGCCTGTATCTTTGTGCCGATTGTTTTGGGCTACACATTATGGAGTTACTTTGTGATGTATGGTCGCTTGAGCAAAGAGCACATAGAAAGCAATAAACATTCACTTTATTAGTCATTTCTTAATAGAGAGATGAGGCTTGTTGAGTCTCATCTTGGAGGATCAGATATGTGGTATTTCGCTTGGATTTTGGGCATTTTGCTCGCTTGCTCTTTTGGTATTATTAACGCGGTTTGGCTGGACTTTAACGGCTACGAAGGTGAAGAGGAATAATAAGCCTGATGTCGAGACATGAGAAAGTGGAGAAGACACGTCGTAAAGGGCGCGTTAAAACGCCAGAAGTTATCTTTCTGGATGGGTTAGCAAAACAACAATCGCCACAATATCGTCTCGTACAGGGTTTTGGGGTACTGTTTGCAATATCATTAGTGGCTCAAGCTTGGGCGTTGGCCCATGTCTTTTCAGACATGGTATTGCAGCAGACTTTTTCCTTGCCTGTGTTATTGATAGGGTTATTCGCATTACTGGTTCGCGCCTTGGCGAGTTTTGGTCGAGAGCGAGTCAGTGCCCAAGCTAGCCGTAATATTCGTTATGGCTTGCGCAATAAACTGGTGTCGCACCTTACTCAGCTTGGGCCATCACGCTTGAGAATTGAAGAAGATGCGGCGCTTTCTACCCGTGTTTACGAACAAGTAGACGCGCTGGATGATTTCTTTAGTCGCTATAAACCTCAGGTGTTTATGGTGACCCTTATCCCTCTTGTTATCTTGCTGTCAGTGGCTCCGGTATCTTGGGTCGCCTTTTTTGTTTTTATGATGACCGCGCCTCTGGTGATTGTTTTTATGATTTTCGTGGGTCATAAAGCGGCTCAGGCGAATCGCCGACAGTTTAATGTGTTGGCCATGCTGTCTAATCAGTTTATGGATTTGAGTCAGGGTTTGGCCGAATTAAAGCGCCTTGGTCGAACCAAACAGGCCAAGATGCGGCTATCTGATACCGCCAGTGCGTATCAAAAGACCACTATGGGCGTGTTGCGGTTGGCTTTTTTGTCCACGGCAACCCTTGAGCTGTTTGCCTCCCTTTCTATTGCCATGATTGCTTTGTACCTCGGCCTTGGTTTATTGGAAGCCTTACCTTGGCAAAAAGGGGAAGCGCCCGTTACCTTGACGCAAGCCATGTACCTCTTACTGCTCGCGCCAGAATTCTATTTACCATTACGTCAATTGGGTAACGATTATCACGCCAAGCAAAAAGCCGAAGCGGCGGCGACCGATTTATTACAAATATTGAATACGCAGGTTGAGGATGCTTCTACCTTTCAAACGAACGCATCGAGTCAAACGAATACATCAAGTCAAACCAACACATCGGACTTAACGGCTTTCTCTCATCAGGCGGCATTATTGCGCTTTGATCAATTAAGTTGGCAGGAATCAGGCCGTTCTAGGTTAGCCCCCATTACCGCAGCCTTGGCAGAAGGCGAACGCGTTTGGCTAAGTGGTCAATCCGGTGTGGGGAAATCCAGTTTATTGCATCTGCTATTAGGTTTTGAAGGCCATTACCAAGGCCGGTGTCTTATCAATGGACAGGTTTTTTCTAGCACCAATTTAGCCTCTTGGCGTAAGCGCCTAGCGTGGTTACCGCAAACACCAGAATGGGTAAATGGCAGCATTCGTCGTAATTTGCTCTTGGGCCTTGAAGGCACAGAAGCGCCGAATGAAGACGAGTTACAAGATGCTTTGGCAAAAAGCCAATGTGATGACTTTGTACGTGCCTTGCCCAATGGCTTGGAAACGAAAGTGACCGAGATGGGCGTTGGCTTGTCAGGTGGACAAATGCAGCGTTTGTCCATCGCCCGCGCTCTATTATCGAAAGCCGACATTTGGTTATTGGACGAGCCTTGTTCTGGTCTGGATGAAGAAACAGCGCAGGCGGTGTTAGCAACACTCAATCAAGCCTCTCAGGGCAAAACCTTGCTGGTGGTGAGCCATGATACGCACCCGATTAAATGGGCCGATAAACATTGGCAATTGAGCCAAGGAGGTTTGCATGAGCAAGATTTCTAAAGCCAAACTCTCTTTAAAAAGCCTATTGCTGGCGAACCCATGGGGCTTTGTGATTCCGGTCATTTTAGGGATTGCCGCCAGTTTGGCTGGGGTGGCCTTGTTGGGGATTTCCGGTTGGTTTATTTCGGCTGCGGGATTAGCAACCGCCATGGGGCTTGGGCTGGTGTTTAACTATTTAACCCCCGGCGCCATTGTGCGTTTTATGGCGATTTTGCGCACTGCGGGTCGCTATGGTGAGCAAGTAAGTTCCCATCATCATCTACTTGGTCTATTACGAATTTTACGTCTTTGGGTATGGGATCAGCGCGTGGCCCAAGACCCAGCCAACCTGCACAAACAAAGCCGAGGGGATTTACTGCAACGCCTCGTCAGCGACCTTGATCAAATCATTCGCTGGCCTTTAGTGGTCTTCTTGCCTTGGGTATATGCTCTGTTTGGCTATGGGGCAGTGATCATTTTAGCCTATTGTATTTCCCCAACATTGCTGATGCCTATGCTGATTGCGGGCTTATTCCATCTCGTCGTTGTGCCTTATGTATGTGGGTGTTTTGCCAGCCGTGCGGTACATGTTGGACAGATTTTAGGCGTCCATCGACGTGGTCGTTTTGTCAGCGTATTCTCCGCCCTAATCACACTCACCATTCGTGGTCATTGGCAGGATTACGCGCAGCGTTTGAAGCAACTGGATGAACGCCAATATCGGATGGAAGTGCGTATTCAGCAAGCCATCAGCCTAGGGCGTTTACTGGCTTACCTCGTCACCATTGGCTTATTAATCTGTTGTTTTTATCTACTCATGGTTGAGGGAGATGCACAAGCCAGCGCTGGTTATGGGGTGTTAGCGGACGGCGTGCAGGGGACTTGGGTCGTCGCTTTGGTTCTATCTTTGTTGGCGATCAATGAGCTGGTCTTACCATTGTCCCAATCCTTTGTGGCACAAGGGCAATCGCAAGTGGGTTTGCGTCGCTTAAACCAATTGCATCAGCAGGCCGCAGAACAGTCCGTATCGACAGTAGACTTTATTGAATCTATTGAACTCATCGATTGGCGTGGTTTTCATGCTTCAAGTGGTATGGGCAATACGCAAGTTTCTTTTACCCTTGAAGCTGGAGATATTGTCTGGTTACGGGGCGCGAGCGGCTCTGGGAAATCGACCTTATTGGCTTCTCTAGCAGGAGATTGCTTAGCTTCAGGCGTGGCTCATGTGAATGCTCAACCGCAAAGTTTATACGCCAATGAAGCCTACCAAGCGCAACTGAACTACCTGCCCCAGACTCCCTATGTATTCCAGCAAAGCATCGCTGCAAACTTACTATTGGGCAAGGAAAACGCCACAGACGACGAACTCTGGGCCGTACTAGATGCCGTTGCTTTAGGGGATTGGGTAAGCGGCTTAGCAGATGGCCTGCATACCTTATTAGGGGCACAGGGCCGAGACCTTTCTGGTGGTCAACGCAAACGCCTAGCCTTGGCGCGTTTGTTATTGAGAAGATCATCCGTCTTATTATTAGACGAACCCTTTGACGGCCTAGACAAAGCCACCATAGCGCATATTTGTGATGCCTTGCAGAATGCCTATAAACCGAAGATCTTAGTGTTGGTTAGCCATGTGGAGAGTCCACTGGGTGAGATGGCGAGAGTCATCGAGCTTTAGGGCTTGGTTCTTCCCCTTGAAAGACAAAAGGAGAAGAAACCTAGGTGTTTGGGATCAGATGAAAAATAGAACCCAACACTAGGGAAATGGGAAGGACTTCCTTTAGATTAGTGGTCTCAATAACTAACCTTGGTACATAGATACCGATGGTGGGGGAGTCCATTCCATTGCCCTAGGCTTCCTTTTACCTTTTGTCTTGTAATATCGAAGAAAATGAATAGACTGCTCCCGCCTCAAAGCTAGTTATATCAAGTCACTTATTTCTTAAAAAATAGTACGTTGTATATCGTTCTTTCTTGTTTTTTTAGAAATCGCGTTTTGTTTTTCTTGCTAGATTTTTGATGTCTATTTTTAGTGCGGCAATGATTTTTCATCATAAAAGTGTCATAAGTTTACTGTATTTATTATATGCAATGGAAATATGTATATTCCATTGTCATTTTTTTAATTACAGGATGTTTTTTTTGAGGGCGTTTTGTGAAGATGAAATTGAGCGTTAAGAAAAAGCTTTATGTGATTTTTGGTTCGGTACTGTGTATTACCCTTATATTAGGGTTCTACCCAATACGGTCTCAATCTGATCAAAGTGAAATATTACTGAGTGTTATTTTTGCTGATGAGGCTTTGTATAAAGCGAGGCTTGCAGAAGCGAATTATATTATTTTAGAAAATCCAAAAACGATTGGCCAAGTTTCAGATAATATACAGTTGGTTTTTCAATATTTAGATGAGGCAAAGGCTTCAATGTCTTTGCCTAGTAGTCTTAAATATATCGATGTCATCAAGGATAATGTAGGTATATTCTTAGATTATTTTAAAAAATACGTATCCATCAATGAAGATATCTCTGAAGAAATAAAATCTTTTGTGAGGGTTTCTGATGATATTCGAAATAGTATAAGAGATGAAAAAAAAGATTTATTTAAAGGGGGAGCTTATTCTAATAATGATTATCAGCTGCTTCTTAATCTTGATGATTTAAATAATGCTTTTAATAGCGTTGATGTATATTTTTGGCAATATAATAAAGATAAAACGGTAGAGTTGAGAGAATTAATTGTTGACTCTATTTCTGAGGTTTATAAAGAAAAAGAAAAGCTAGAAGCTCTATATAAGACTAGGGACAGTACTTTATTTAATAAAATGGATAGTGAGATTTTAATTTACCATGACCTTTTTGAACATGTGGTAGAAAAGAATGCGCTATTGGAAACGACTAAACTTGAAATGATCAAAGCGGCGCATAGGGCTTCTGATGATACTTCTGCACTGGTCGATGCGGAGGTATTGGTGGCCAAACAACATACGGAGTTTGTGAATAAGGTGACCATGGGGCTAATTTTTACAGCCTTCGTTATTTGTTTGCTGTTAGGTCGCTGGTTAACGAAAAGTATTATGCGATCTCTTAATACTTCTATCGACTTTGCGGAAGGCATTGCGAAAGGAGATTTAGCGACTAGGTTAGAGTCGTTGGGACATGATGAATTTAGCCAATTGAATAAAGCATTGAGTGAGATTGTCGTGTCGCTGCGTAATGTGATTAATCAGGTCATAATGACCACGAGAGAGCTAGAACAATCCAGTAGCCAGATTTCTTTATCGGTAGACAAGACCTCGGATTCTGTACAGCAGCAACAAAGTGAAACGGAAATGGTCGCTACTGCGGTGAATGAATTAGCGGCTGCGGCATTGCAAATTACACAAAGTGCACAAGGTGCTTCGGCAACCAGTCATGACGCCGAAACAGGTGTGTCTGTATCGCAAAAGGTTGTTTCTCAAACAGAAAAAGCCATGTCAGAACTGTCTGATACGCTTAGGCATGCGACGTCTGTTGTGGATGACCTGAGTGCCAATAGTGCAAATATAGAAGGTATTTTGGTGGTTATTCGTGGTATCGCGGATCAAACGAATCTTTTGGCCTTGAATGCGGCTATTGAGGCGGCACGAGCGGGAGAGCAAGGACGTGGTTTTGCGGTAGTGGCGGATGAAGTTCGTACATTGGCGCAGAAAACACAAGATTCGATTACTGAGATTAATTCGATTATTGAATCCATTCAACAAGGCGCGAAGAGTGTTGTGCATGAGATGATGTCTTCCAATGAGAAAGGTGAACTGGTTGTTTCTTTGACCGCTGAATCGAGCGATTCGCTAAATCAAATTGTGAATTCAATTAAAGTGATTGTTGATACCAACAACCAAGTGGCGGTTGGGGCGGAAGAACAATCCTTAGTGGCTGAAGAAGTCGATAGGAATATTATCAAAATTAAAGGTCTATCAGATGGAAACAGTGAAAACCTTGGTGCGATAAAAAGCCAAATTGACACCTTGTCTATTCAAACTCAGTCCATGGGCCAACTGGTGAGTTTTTTTAAAGTGTAGTTTTGCCACATGGTTTAGGTGCCATAGAAAGGGGCTTCGGCCTCTTTCTTTGTTTTAACATTTGACTCTTTTCTGAAAGCAACAAAATATGGCAAATAGCCTTTCTATCTTGTTGATCTTGACGATTTACTTTCTTGCAGCCGCTTTCTGCTTTAATATCATGCGATTGGGCTGTGACTAAAGAGAAAAGCCCTGATGTACCAGCTTTCATCTCTGGTATTAATCGTAATCACTTAAATTATATAGGAAACAGTAATGGCGGCTTTTGGTACTGAGTTTATGCCTAAAATGGCGTTGGCAAGATTCGAGAATAACAAATGGAGTGATGCAGAGTTGGTGTCATCTGACAGTATTTCAATGCATCCTGCGGCTCATGTATTGCATTATTCCAGTACTTGTTTTGAAGGTTTGAAAGCGTTTCGTCATGAAGACGGTAGCGTACATGTATTTCGCATGGATCAGAATATTAAGCGCTTGGCACAGAGTAGCCGCTTTTTGTATTTGCCTGAAATCGATGAAGTTCAAGTGGCTAAGATGATTGTCGATTCGGTTGCACAGTTTGCAACAGAAGTACCAGTGCCACCGGGTTCTATGTACCTTCGTCCGACGCATATTGGTACTGAGGCGGCTGTTGGCAAAGCCGCTGCACCATCAGACACTTCTATGTTGTTTGTCTTGTTGTCGCCTGTAGGTGATTACTTTACAGGTGGTGCAAAAGCATTACGCCTTCTGTTAGATGAAACGGGGATGCGTTGTGCGCCTCATATGGGGATGATCAAAAGTGGTGGCAACTATGCGAGTGCATTGGGGCCGATTACGAAAGCGAAAGCAGAGGTTCAAGCCGATCAAGTCTTGTTCTGTCCAAATGGTGACGTTCAAGAAACAGGCGCGGCGAATTTTTTGTTGATTGATGGTAACGAGATTCTTACTAAAGGGTTGGATTCCAGTTTCTTGCACGGCGTTACTCGGTCTTCTATTTTGACTCTAGCCGCTGATATGGGAATGACGGTCACGGAACGTGATTTAACCGTTGCTGAGTTGATCGAGCGTGCCGCTAAACCAGAAGTAGAAGCGGTATTGTCTGGTACGGCGGCGGTATTAACCTCGGTTGGTACCTTTATCCATAAGGACAAAGAGTACAAGGTTGGCACGGGTAAGCCGGGGCCAATCGCTGACAAGTTGCGCCAAGCATTGAATGATATTCAATGGGGTAAAGCGGAAGACAAGCATAATTGGTTAACAAAAATCGTTTAATGGATGCTTGGTTGAGTTAAATAAAGATGGGCTGAAATTTTGCCGTTTCAGCCCATTTTTTATGTTTTTATTTCAGGTCTTTCCATGGGGTAAGTTGCAGTTTTGCAGTGCGGATTTTATAGAAACACGCCATGAAAATAGCGTAGACAAAGCCCCATAGTAGCGCTTTATCAAAAGACTCTTTGAATGTTGGCCCGTCTGCATTACCCGATGCGCTGAAGGTTAATACTGCTAGCATGATAGGCATGAGGTAAGCGAAGGCGATGAGGGCATTAATGTGAAAGCCTACATAATGTGGAGGTGGCACTTTTATACCGAGTACCCTGAGTAGGCTGAACATGGGGGGATGGTAATTAGAGCGCCAGACCTTCTTTGCTTCAAGCTCAGCGTGTGCTGTTTCGAGTTTTTGTTTGAATGACAAGTGATTCACCCTGTTTTGTTTGTGTTGCAGCATTGTATCGAACTTCGATATTAAACAGGAGCTTAATTAAGGAAGGTCTGAACAAGTCCTCTTGTCGCGGCAATTGCTCCTGCATTGCCCTAATTACCTACATCCGTGTAGGCATTCGGGTCTTTCAGAGCTTTTCATTGAGGGACAGGCCACACTGCGTTGCGACTCTTTGAAAGGTACCTACATTACATCAGAGTCGCGCCTTATTTGACGATTTCTCGGAAAGACTGAGTCTTAGTAGACTTATTCAGACCTTCCTTAAAGAAGGCAAAGGAGCATCGTTATGGGGAATCAATGATTCTCTCCTAGTCTTTCCTTTATAGAAAAGAGAAAATACCGTTTTTGAAAACGAAAGCATGGTTATGTCTATTGATCACCTTTTTTTACTCGTGGCTTATGGCTTGCTAAGTTTCATTACTTTCTGTGTTTATGGTATGGACAAGTGGGCTGCGAAACGACAGAAAAGTAGGGTGAGGGAGTCGAGGTTACATTTATTGTCTTTGGTTGGTGGCTGGCCCGGTGCACTTTTAGGGCAAAGGGTGTTTCGTCATAAAACCAAGAAGGTGCGATTCCGAGTGGTATTCTGGTTAACTTTGCTGGTGAATGTAACACTCGTATCGCTGATTTTTTTTCTCAATGGTTGGGGCTAATTGAAGAAAGGCCTCTAGAAGTTAAGACGCAAAGATCCGTACAAGGTATTCATTTCTGAGCCATTAATATCCGCTGTTTCGTAACTTGCCCCAGCCGAGAAATCGGGTGTTAGGTAGTATCTCAATTCCGCAGCATAACTTTTGCTGGTGTCTCTATAGACATCTTCGTGTTTGATTTTAACCGCTAGTTCGATATTGCTTGATATGCTAGAACGTAGGCCAATGGTGATGCGAAAGCCTGTGTCTTCATGATTCCCTAAGTCTGTTTTGACGAGTTGTACTAGGCCGTATAGGTCTGTTCTGATGCCAGAGTCTACGTAAGCACCAATGCCTAATGCAGTTATATCGATATCGTATCTTCTGTCGTCTTCGTAATTGTTAGATTGAAAGGCAATGAAGGCGCGGTTTTGCATCTCAAAGGAACCAGATAGGGAAGAGTATTCACCGCTTGCTGATGTGGACTCTGGGTCTGTGGCGCCAAGGGCATAGTCAATATAGGTGTAATCAGAAGCATGGGTGCTTGTAGAGAGTGCCAATAATGTTGCGAATTTTACCGAGGTGAAGTACTTCATTCCATTCCCTATGTGTCGAGTTGCCTAAATGTTACTGCTTTCAGGGCTTTTGATCTATATTTGAATGCATTCATCTCATGTTCTATAAGCTTTTTGTTGCGGGATTATGGTAAGTATATGAGCAGTTATAAGAGTAGGACGAATTATGTTAGATAAACAAAAAACAGGTTTAATTGTTATTGATATTCAAGGTCGATTGGCAGACATTGTTTATGAGAGTGAGCTGGTGATCGCGAATTCCGTCAAGTTAGTTAACGGTGCGAAAGCGCTTAATTTACCCATTTTATGGCTGGAGCAGACTCCCGATAAAATAGGCAGCACAGTGTCGCAGTTAAAAGAGGTTCTAGACCAACATCAACCCATAACGAAGCATACTTTTAGTGCTGGTGGCTCAGCGGAGTTTGTTCAGGCGGTAAAGGCTTCGTCTGTAGAGGCTTGGTTGCTTTGCGGTATTGAAACGCATATTTGTGTCTATCAAACGGCGTTAGATCTTCTAAGTTTGGGTTATCAGGTTGAATTGGTTGAGGATTGTGTTTCTTCTCGCACGCTTCTTAATAAAGATTTGGCGATAACTAAGTTAGCTGGAAAAGGCGTTACAACGACCAGTTTAGAAATGTGCTTGTATGAATTACTTGGTGATAGTCAGGCAGCAGAATTTAAGGAGATTCTCAAATTAACGAAATAGTTTTCTCAGCTTTTTCAGGGAGAGACAGGTAGACTTTCTTTATTTTTATCACGAATAAGGCGCTTTCTATGATTAGAAAGCGCCTTTTTTGTATTGATTCACAAGCGAACTTTGTCACTCGTTATTAGTCGTTGTGCTTGTCCATACGACGCTGCATTTTTTCTGCCCACTTGTCAGTACGTTCTTTTTGTAGCTCAGTAAATTTTACTTTTTGCTCGGGAGTTAAAATGCTAAGCATTTCATGTTGTTTTTCTAACATGGCCACTTGTCGCGTCATTTTTATTTCTGTCATTTCTTTTGTCAGTTCCGTCGCTTTTGCCGAGTCAAAGTCATCAGCAAGTAATAGTTCGTTCATTTTTTGGCGAAGAGATTGACGCTTAGCTTGGTTTGCTTGAAAGTTACCTTTGAAGCTGGTTTTCCTGTCGCTTTTGCTTGCTTTACGAAGCGATTTAAGTTGATCTTTTTGCTCACGGGTTAGATCAAGGTCGTGCATGATACTGCGGTCAAAGCCCATTCTGAATTCATCTTGTGGGCCTTTATGATGACCGTTTCCTCCAAAAGCAAAGGCACTGGCTGTACCAATGGCGATAGGTAATACAACAACAGCTAAAACAACTTTTTTGATCATTTTCATGGGTTATTCCTTATTCGTGTTTAATTATTGGGCGCTCATATTTCTTTTTAATGAAACGCTCTGCTCTCACAGGGCATGGATGTAGAATATAGGTTGATGAGTAAATTGGCGTATGCTCAAAGTAAAGTAAGGTAAAGGCCTCACCGCTTTGTCAATTCCACAGTAAAATGCTTTTAATGAGCCATAACGAACAACTTGTATTAGGAATGACAGATGCCACATATATTGATTATTGACGACGATATGGAATTGACCGATTTACTCAAAGAGGTGCTCGCCTTTGAGAATTTCACTGTGTCTGTTGCTCATGATGGTGAGGCTGGTTTGACCGTAGTCGATGATGGTGTGGATTTGATTTTACTTGATGTCATGATGCCAAAGTTAAATGGCTTTGAGACCTTAAAGCAGTTACGTGAGCAGTGGGCCATTCCGGTACTCATGTTGACAGCAAAAGGTGAAGAAATAGACAGGGTGGTTGGGTTGGAATTAGGGGCGGATGATTATTTGCCCAAACCCTTTAGTGAGCGTGAACTATTAGCGAGAATTCGGGCCATTCTACGACGCTCGCAAACCTCGGCGCAAAACAATAAAGAGAGCCAGGAACCAGTGAGTAATAATGGCATTGAATACCTCGATATCCAACTTTATCCCGGTAAGTTAGAAGCCTATTGTGGTGGACAAATACTGGATTTGACCAGTACCGAGTTTGCTCTGTTACAGCATTTTGTTGTGCATCCAGGTCAGGTGCTGACGAAGGAAGTATTGAGTCTTGATGTATTAGGTAAACGTCTTGCTGCTTTTGATCGGGCGGTTGATATGCATGTGTCGAATCTGCGCAAGAAGTTACCAGATTGGCCGAATGGTAAAGCGCGCATTAAAACCTTACGGGGTCGTGGTTATATGTTGGTGGTCGGGGAATGATAAAATTACCTAAAATTACTAACTTATATGGTCGGATTTTTGCGGTTTTCTGGTTGACCATGCTTTTAGTGCTATTAGCTGTTATGGCCTTACCGCATTTAGATCCGCGAAATACTCGAGAGGTTTCAACGGAACATTACCAGAAAATCATGGTAATGAAGCAGCAGATTGAACGTCGTTTTGCCACGCAAAAGGATTTAGATAAAATTCTAAAGCGACTTGTACGTCCCTCCAGAGCCATGCCACATGGTGATAGACTCAGTGAGCCAAGTAGCAATAAACCGCGCTTTTTCATTACCGATCTTGATGGCAATATTCTTACCCCTTCTACCGGTAGAGATTATGCCCACAAAGCCGTGCGTAATTTTGTTAGCAACGTAGAAGACCCACATCAGCCTTTACAGAGATTATATGGTCGTTTTATTCTCGCAGGGCCATTTCCCATTCACTTAGCAAACGCGGATTATTTACTCTATGTTGGTATGAAATCGAATGAATTACCGCCTTTTTTCTTGCAATTACTTGATCATCCTATTCAGCTTTTATTGCTAGTTATGTTGGTGAGTACACCGTTATTACTACGACTTTCTTGGGTATTGAGCCAACCGGCTCGCCTTTTAGAAAAAGCCGCTCAGCGTGTTGCAAGAGGGGAGTTTGAAATTGACCCTATGCTTGAAAGAGGCACGTCTGAGTTTCGCCAAGCAGGGGCGAGCTTTAATCAGATGGTTGAGGCAGTGAATCAAATGATGTCTAGGCAACAACGTTTACTATCGGATATTTCTCATGAATTACGTTCTCCACTTACTCGACTGAGAATGGCGCAGGCATTAGCGACTCGAAAACAAGGAGAAAGTCAGGAATTAGCCCGTATTGATACGGAAGCCCAACGCTTGGAGCTGATGATTGCGCATTTATTAGAACTCTCTCGTATGCAGGTGGACAGTCATCAGAAGAGAGAGATTCAATCTTTAACGAGTTTATGGGAGACCTTATTAGAAGATACTCAATTTGAAGCAGAGCAAATGGGGAAATCTTTGGTTTTCACCTCGATTCCAGAACGGCATATCGCTTGTCATCCTCAGCTGCTAATCAGTGCGCTAGAAAATATTATTCGCAATGCCATTTATTATGGTAAAGATAAGGCTTGTGTCACTATGACAGCAGAAGCGGATCAGCTGCATATTCAAGTTGAGGATAACGGTGAAGGGGTTGCGGAAGAAGAATTGACGTCTATATTCCGGCCCTTCTATCGGGTCTCTACTGCACGGGATAGAAACAGCGGAGGTACCGGACTTGGGCTAGCGATTACGGAAAACGCCATTCGTCAACATAATGGTCGTATCCATGCTGTTCGCAGCCCGTTAGGCGGTTTGTTGGTGGAAATCCATTTGCCCCTTGTTGCTTTATAGGGTTCAATTAATACTTATCTATTTTTATAGATACTATTTATATATTGTTTAATAACAACAAGGTTTTTATGAAAGCGTTTTTAAGAAAGCTCTGTTCCCCTGTGCTCAATGTGTTCGAATCGGATGAAGACGAATATGCTTATAGACCCTCCCACCGTAAGATTCTGATTGTGCTCGGTGTTTTGTGTTTGGTCGTGGCTTCAGTATCGTTATTTTCAGCCATTAAAATGGCTGAACCCGCAGGTATTATCCCTATTCTGGTATTTTTTTTAACGGGTCTGGTTTGTGAAATTGTCGGCTTATTGGGGTCGGATAGAGCGGTTGCAAGGATCTGGAAGCGTAAGTGATTTATATTACTGAGCCGTTATTAGCATTAGGGAAATGAATAATGAAAGTCGCCATATTAGATGATTATCAAGATGTTGTGAAAAGCTTGGCAAGTTTTTCTATTTTGCATGGTCATGATGTCCATATTTTTAATGAAACCTATAATAATGTTGATGAGTTGGCCGCTCACTTGGTTGACTTTGATGTCTTGGTATTGATCCGCGAACGTACCCAAATAACCGAACCGCTGTTGGCTAAACTTCCGAATCTAAAGTTGATTAGCCAAACGGGCAAAGTGAGTAATCATCTTGATCCTGCTTTATGTCATCGATATGGGGTAGCCGTGGCCGAAGGTATTGGTTCACCTATAGCACCGTCCGAGCTTTGCTGGGGGCTTATTATGGCGGCTTCGCGACACATTCCAGAGTATGTTTCTCACCTCGGCCAAGGCCAATGGCAACAATCTGGTGAATTAGGATTAGGGCGTGTATTGAATGGTTTGACGTTAGGTATTTGGGGGTATGGCAAAATTGGCCAGCGGATCGCTCAATACGCTAAGGTATTTGATATGAAGGTGGTTGTTTGGGGGAGTGAGTCATCAAGGTTAAAAGCTCAGCAAGATGGCTTTGACGCGGCTCCATCTAAGGCGGCTTTCTTTCGTGATGCTGATATTATCTCTCTTCATTTACGCTTGAACGAGGCGACAAAGGGCTGTGTCACTAAAGCGGATTTATCGCTAATGAAAGCCGATTCCTTGTTGGTGAATACCAGCCGTGCAGAACTGATAGAGACGGGGGCTTTGGCACTTGAAATGGCAGAAAACCCAAGCAAACGGGCCGCGATAGATGTATTTGCGTTTGAGCCCATAACTGAGGAGAATGAAGCATTACTCTCTTTGGCCAATGTACTCTGTACTCCCCATCTTGGCTACGTCGAAAAAGACAGCTATGAGCTGTATTTCAAAATCGCTTTTGAGAATGTGGTGACCTTTGCCAAAGGTAATCCGCAACATCGGGTGATTGAATCATTTTCTTAGATAAAGCAAAACAAGATAGGAAGTACATGATAAGCAATAGTAAAAAGGAGTTTATCCTTAATAGAATATGCATTTTCGTAGGTCAAGATCTTGATCCTAATTCAGACTCAGAAGTGGCCAGTGTATTGCAACGTCGATTCGACATACGTTTGCCGCAAAGACGTTCAATGGATGAGTCCCTTGCCTCTACTACCAGTGATCACGAGATTATCAGTCTCATATTGCAGTATCGTGCTTTAGATAAATAATACATAAACCATTTTCTCTTTACTGCTTTATATAAATTAATGCAGCTTAGCCAAATACCTTTTTTAGGTGCTTATTAAGATCTCAGTGAATGTTTTAACAGCCATATTGCAAACATGGATGGGTATAAAGGGAGTGGAAAGCCATGGATAATTTAATCGAAGCTGATATTGATTGCCCTTACTGTGGTGAATCTATTAAGGTGATGGTTGAGGTGTTGGAAGAAAGCCAAGAGTACATTGAAGACTGTCAGGTTTGTTGTCGACCTATTGTTTTCAGCATTTCTGTTGGCTTTGATGGCGCACCTGTTGTTAATGTCCGTTCTGAAAATGAGACTTTTTAAGTTATTTATAGGCCTTTAGTAGGCATAAACTTGTTGGTTATATTCATTGGCCCACTGGGTCATTTGCTCTGCACTCATCGGTTTTGCAATGAAATAGCCTTGCCCAATATGACAACCCATATCGATTAAAGCTTGCTCGTGATCCATGGACTCGATCCCTTCTGCGATTAAATTGTAGCTAAAGGCCTGACTTAGGGCGACAACACAGGTAACAATAGAGCGATCTTCCTGATTAGATAGAATATTTTTGACAAAACTACGATCTATTTTTAAGGTGTTCAATGGCAGTTTTTTTAAATAGCTGAGTGATGCGTAACCGGTACCAAAGTCATCTAGAGCCACGCTCACGCCCAATTCACGACAACCTTTTAATATCTCGACAGCATTATTAATATCGTGAATCGAAACCGTTTCTAGGACTTCTAACTCGAGTCGTTTGGGGTCTATGTTGGGAGTATGTTGTAGCAATAGATCGAGGCGCTCTACAAAGCCTTTGCTAAGTAAGTGAGCTGGGGCAATGTTGACACTAACGGTTAGGTTCATATCTTGCCATAGGCAGTTTTGTTTAAGAGCTTCTTGTAATACCCATTCCCCGATTAATATACCGATGTTTGCGTGTTCTAATGCAGAAGAAAACTCCGCAGGATAGAGTAACCCCAGAGTTGGGTGATTCCAGCGTATGAGGGCTTCAACGCCGATCAACTGGTGGTTTATCATGTCTACTTGAGGTTGGTAATGGAGCACAAATTCATTATGGAAGATACCTCTTTCTGCTTCCTGTAATAAGGCTCTGCGCTGATGTTGGCGCTGTTCTTCTTCTGGATCAAAAAAGAGTACATTATTACTGCCTAGGCCTTTTGCTTGATACATGGTTTGGTCGGCACGACGTAGTATGGTGTCGGCATCTAAGCTGGTGTTACCCACCATAGCAACACCGACACTGGCTGAGACCTGCACTAAGCTATCATATTCTGTGAGTTCGATAGGGGCATTGATCTGTCGAATAATACGGTTAAGAAAATAATTACATTCGTCTGTGTTTGACATGTTTTTCAGCAAAAGCACAAACTCATCACCACCAAGGCGAGCTAGAGTATCACCTCTACGAATGATTTTTTTTAGCCTGTTAGCAATGGTGACTAGCACTAAATCCCCAGTATCATGACCATAATTATCATTGATGGGTTTGAAGTTATCTAGATCAAGAAAAGCAACCGCAGCGACTTCAGAATGGGTAATGCTTTGTTGTAATTTTTTCAGTAAAAGGGGGCGACTTGCTAGCCCTGTTAAGTTGTCATAATGGGCCATATCATGGAGTTTTTTCTCGAGCTCTGCGCGGTGAACGGAGCTTAAAATAGCACGTACTAGTTGCACATCATTTAATTGGTTCTTTTGTAAATAGTCACTCGCTCCTAGTCGCATTGCTTCCGCTGCTACGTTTTCGCTTCCTAGGCCAGTTATCATGATAACGGCGCAATGGCTGCCAAGTTTTGTGCGTATCATATTGAGTAAGGAGAGCCCTGAAATTGCTCCTAGACGATAATCTATGATGACGCAGTCATACTCATCTTTGTTGAGGTAGGTCATTGAGTCTTCGATTGAAGAGGCTTCAGAAATACTGGCGTTAATCTTCGCTTTACGTAGCATGCGCCGTATACGCTCACGATCAACATCGTCATCGTCAACAATGAGTAATTTTAATGGGGTGTCTTGTAGAACTTCCTTGATAACCATTACTTCTCCTAAGCTAGTTAGTTAGCTCAACGGCATTTCTATAGGTATTTAATAAACTGGCTAATTTTGCAAACTGCGGCCCAACTGCAGATTTGACCATGTAGCCAGCGACGTTGTTGTGATAAGCGCGGGAGCGGTCATTGTCTTCATTGGAGGTACTTAAAATAAAAATGACGGTGTTTTTTAGCTTGTTATCATTGCGAACGGCTTCTAGGAACTCGAAACCATTCATTACTGGCATGTTTAAATCTAATAACACCAAGTAGGGAGCGCGTAGTACTTTATCTGGGTGTTGATGATTCAGAATATCAATGGCGATTTGACCATTTTCAGCCCAGATAAGACCAATATCTGGTGCGGCTTTCTTAAGGCTACGCATGACGGATTCAGCAGCGACGTCATCATCTTCTACTAGTAATACGGTTAAATTTTTAATCATGAGTATCCTTTCTTAAAAAACGCGGCCACCAAACATGAAAGGTGACTCCTCTTTGATGATGATTAGATTCAACACTGATGCGACCTCCATGGCTTTCTGCTAAGCGTCGACTAATGGAAAGGCCAATGCCAGTCCCAGTGCTGCCTCGTTCATTGGACGTGGCGGTTTGAAATAGTCGAAAGATACGCTCATAGGCAGCTTCTGGAATACCTGGGCCATCATCGCAAATGGAAAAGTGGCAGAGGTTATTCTCGGCACAACAGCGGATTAATATTGTTCCTTGGTCGCTGTCGTGGTGTTTGATGGCATTGCTGATTAGGTTACGAATGACAGTTTCAAGTGGTGTCCATGAAGAGACAAGCGTTTTTAATTGGATGTCTCTTTGCAGGGTGATGCCGTCTGGAATAGATAACAATTCTACAACGTTATCCAGCAGGTGGTTTATATCCACAACTTGCGTATTTGTCGTTGCTTGACCTGCTTTTGCATAGGCTAATAGGTTTTCAATCAACTGTTCCATACGCTGAATGCGAATATCGATACGATTAATATTGTTTAATACATCAGGTAAGGTTTCATCGCCTAGGTCTTCTTTAATCCATTCTAGTAAGTCAGCAATACCTCGCAATGGCGAGCGCAGATCATGGGAAGCCACATAGGTGAATTCCTCTAGTCTGGTGTTGTTTTCACGTAACTCTATTTCCATGCGCTTACGTTCAGTAATGTCCAATAGAGAGACCAGCACCATGTCTTGGTTATTTTCATCTTCAAAGGGGCTTAGGCCAATTTCCACGGGAAACTCTCGCCCATCCTTATGCAGTGCTGTCAGATCTCGGCCTACTCCCATCATGCGCACACTGGGGTCTTGATGAAAAGAATGACGTAAACTGTGATGCTTGTGTCGGTAGCGTTCTGGCAGTAATACTTCCATTGGTTGGTCTAATAATTCGTCTTCACTATAGCCAAAGCAGACGCAAAGTGAGTGGTTCGCTAGACGGATTATGCCTTTTGAATCAATGGCCAAAACGCCATTTGGAGCCGATTGGATAGAATGCTGAAACATTTTGTTTGCACGCAATCTTGGTGTTAGGTCTATGAGTGTTGCTAACACAAGAGGTTGCTCCTGCCCTTGCACAGGGTTTAAGCCAATTTCTATCGGAATTTGTGAACCATCTTTACGCTTGGCGTAAAGCTCTTTTCCCACGCCCATTTGACGTTTTCTGGGGTTCTTAAAGAATTGGTACATGAGGTTTTTGTGATTCGCTTGGAATTCAGTCGGAAGTAATGACTCTATTTCCATACCGCTTAATTCTGCGGCTGAATAACCTAGTATGTGGGCGAGTTCATCATTGACTAAGATAATATTGGCGTGAGTATCGACGACCATGGCCCCCATGGGTAAGTAATCGATTAATTGGTGTAAAAAAAACACTCTATCGACCGGGTGCTGGTTATCAAAAAGATTTGTACTCTCAGTGGGCTGAGAATGATCCATTAATCTATTCCATTAAAAAGAAGTCTTCATAATGGATAGACTAGTCGCTAGGTAACATCAAATTATCGAGCGATAAGATTTGTTAATAATAGTATCTTCTCTCGCTTACGTTTATTAACAAATCTTATAGAGCAGGAGGGTTAAAGTTTTTCGATTTTGTAGCCACTTGCGGTGAGTTGAGTCAAAATGCTGTCTGGGCCTGCTAGGTGCATAGTACCAACCATAATGAATTCAACCGTTTTATCATCTAACATGCTTTTAATATGAGGCATCCAGTTGTTATTTCGGTCAACTAAAAGTGCTTGATAAATTTCAGGGTAATCGACGCTAAAATCTTTTATGCCGACTTCTGCCATGGCTTCTATGTTTCCTTCGCGCCAGTTCTTACGTAGTGAGACCATGGTTTCTGGTAGTTCTCTAATATCTTGTAACGCATAGTCAATCATGGCGCTTTCATCTTGGGAATTCAGGTCTGCGAGCATTTGTATTTGTGCGTCAGGCTCTTCTAGCCAAGTTTGCTCTTTGTTATCCTGAAGGGCTTTATTGGAATAAAACTCATCGACTCCTTCACTGGTAAAACCTAAGCGTTTGAGCTCTATTAATCCTAAAGAAAGGGCAATAGAGCTGGGTTTTAAATGTTGTATGGCAACCGCAGGGATATTGCGTTCTCGTAAATATTGCTCAAGTGCGGAGTAGGTATTTGGATTAAGTACTTGCTTGACTGTCGTGCCGTCTGAGTAAGAGAGTTTCATCATCATCTTTTGCCGAAAGGCTCGAGAGTGAAGGGTAATAATATCGGTTTCGAAAACGACTTTATCAGCAGCTTGGTAAGCTTCTTCATATTGTGTTGGCAGCGGATAATCTTCTGGACTGAGAGTATGGATGGTGCCACCGATATAAAGTGTATGCTGATCTGAGCTCACCTTCCAGACTGAGGCGGCTTGGGTTTGAAGTGCAGCAGTGGCTAGTAGCAACAAACTACATTGTTTAATAAGCATTAAATTAATCCGAATCTATATTGGTCTATCAGCGAAAGACCAAGCATAACTTGTCTATCTTGGGTTGGGCAATGTATGAAACGACACTTGCATTGTTTATCCTGAAAGATCTAATTTTTATCGTATTTCATTACAATATAAAGGGGTTTTAGGGCCATGGGGGGATTTCTCAAGTTATATAATTTGCATTTGCTAACAAATTCACAGTGTCGGGCCTTATTTCGGTGTCTAAGGGGTGACCTTTCTGAGACCATTGAACAAATATGATAACGATAAATAGGAAGGAAAAATGATTACAGCTTTATATGCCTCAATATTAGCGATTTGGATCTGTTGGTTGGTGATTCAAGTGGTGAAAGCGCGCTATAAACATAAAGTGATATTAGGTGATGGTGGTGTCGATGAGTTGCTAATAGCAAGGTCTGCGCATGCTAATGCAGTGGAAACCACTCCTCTTGTCATGATTTTACTTTTTAGCTTTGAATTTAATGGCGGCAACTTTTGGTTAGTGAATCTATTTGGCGTTGTTTTTGTCGTCGCTCGCTTGCTTCATAGTAAAGGTATTTTGTCTCAGACCATAAAATATCGCCGATTGGGTATGCAAACGACACTGGCTGTTATTTTGGCGCTGGTGGTTGGCAACTTGATTTGCTTACCCTACCAAGAATTTCTTAATTTTTAAAAGTATTGAGTACTGACACTTCATTTATTTTAGGAAAAAACATGAATTTAGATAAAGCGAAAAAGCGTATCGCTAAGAAAGTTAAAATGGGTTTTAAAGGTTTTCCGCAGTTATCCTTCGCTTACTATGGTGAAACGGCAGATAAGGCGACCGAAGTGGTGGTGACCTTCACCTTAGATGAAGACGCCGAGCCCCAAGAGCAACGCTTCTCTGGGGAAAATGATGTACGTGAAGATGAAGTGATTCAATCGGCTTTGGTAAAAATAATGGAACGTACCGATGCCAAAAGCCTATTGGAAGTGGAAGGTGTTGCTTTGTTAGGTTGATTTGCTTTTTGGTCTAAAGCGTTGGAGATGGTTATGAGATGGATCGTTGTGAAAGAACCGCAACGTGGAAATGATTACTGAGTCGTCGTTGCTGCTGGAGCAAAAGGACTTATTTGCACCTTATCTAACACCTTGATGGCGATATTCATACCCGCTACGGCGGGTTTTTTTATGCGGATGGTATCACTTTTTAGGTAAGCTTTGTTTTGGCTGGGGAAGGGCGGGAATATCTTAAATATTTCAATTTGGTTAATGAAATAGGCAAGAAAAGTTAATTCGTCAATGTGTGGTTAATCTTTATACAGAAACGCGCTTTTGGAGGGTAATTCGCGACCATTTTTTGTAAAAATGGTGGTAGCATTGCGCGCTTCGTATCTAGTGTTGATCCCATGACGCTCGGTTATTTGTGTTCTATTGGACGAATAATGTGGGGCGTATTTGATCTGTTTTAACTGGCTGACGATAGGGTGTTGCTAAATTCAGCATCCGAGTTGGCCCATTGTAAGAAAGATGTTGTCTGCTTTATGAAAAATCAAAATACAGCCTCCCAAAAAACTATGTCCTCTTCGTTCGTCTACCCAAATATGAGATTGGCTTTTGTGCTGCTCATTACCTGTTTTGCGGCCTGGGGCGTTGCCGCTAATATGACGGACCCGCTTGTAAAAGTATTCAGTAAAATTTTTACTATGAGCACCTTAGAGTCGGCCCTAGTACAGTTTGCCTATTATGGTGCGTATTTTTGCTTGGCGTTACCAGCGGCATTTATTAATGCTCGATACTCTTATAAGGCAGGAGTATTAACCGGACTTGGCTTGGCCATTTTAGGGGCGTTTACCTTTTACCCTGCGAGTGTTTCCATGACCTATGGCTTTTTCTTAGTCGCCTTATTTATTCTAGCCGCGGGCTTGTCTATTTTAGAAACCTCTGCCAACCCTTTTGTCATGACCATGGGGCCAGAAAGCAGTGGCACACGTCGTTTGAATCTGGCGCAAGCTTTTAACCCTGTGGGGACTAATCTTGGTGTATTTTTAGCCGCGACCTTGATTTTGCCTAATTTGAATCCCGCAACAGCGGAGCAAAGAGCAAGCATGGCGCCAGACATGTTAAGAAGTATTCAAACCATGGAATTGAAAGCTGTAATGACGCCCTATGTGGGCATGGCTTTTGTTCTGGTGATTATTTGGTTGCTGATCTTTTTAATGCGTTTGCCTAAGTCACAGGTGGATGCTGGGGTGACAGGTGTTAAACCGGTTCCGGAGATTGACTTTGTGGCTATTTTTCGACGCTTAATAGCAAAAGGTCAGTATCGTTGGGGGGTTGTCGCGCAGTTTTTTAATGTGGCTGCACAAACTTGTACTTGGACTTTCACCATTCAATATGTGCAGAAAACCTTGGGTGGGAGCGAGGTAAATGCTTCCGATTACCTGCAATATAGCTTGATTATCTTTTTGGTATCGCGCTTTGTGATGACGTGGTTGATGGGCTTTTTTCGTCCCGCTGTGTTGTTAGCCATATTGGCCTTGATGGGCAGCTTACTGTGTTTATACGCGGCTCTTGTACCAGGTCTTTCCGGTATTTGGGCTATTGTTGCTGTGTCGGCTTGTTTGTCATTGATGTTCCCAACTATATACGGCATTGCTTTGAATGGTTTAGGTCAAGACACCAAATTTGGCTCCGCGGGCTTGGTGATGGCAATTCTTGGTGGCGCGATTATGCCCTTAGTACAGGGGGCCGTTATTGACGTTTATGGTGAAGTGGTTTCTTATGTGGTGCCTGCGATATGCTTTTTGGTGGTGGCAGGTTATGGCTTTTTTACCATGAAAAAGGCGCAATATTAAGGCGACGACGCTACTCAGTCTTTAGGCTAGAAAAGAAAGCTCTACATTTGTAGGGCTTTTTTTATTCGTCAAGTTTAGTGTGTGAATCGAGAGGGTAAACTTATTGTTTATCCTTATAAAAGTAGGAAAGGGGGTATTTTTAAGGCATTCGGTAGTTAAACTATGAGGTTCTTTTAGGTAATGGACAAATGATTGAGAAAAGTAGATATAATCGCTTCGCTTTTAGTTGGTCGTTATTTTTCTAAGGATTTGTTGTGTCTAATGTCTCTTCAGAGTGGTTTACCCGTCGTTCTACGGTTTTTAGCCTCGCTATTTTATGTACCCTACTGTGGGGAAGCTCTTATCCTGCGATTAAGACAGGTTATCGTTTATTAGAAATTCCTTCTGATGATGTGCCTTCGATGATGGTGTTTGCTGGCATGCGTTTCCTGTTGGCGGGTATTTTCTTGCTGGTATTGATGCGTTTGATCGGTCGACCCAATATAGCGATGAGTTGGAAAAATGTGCGTCAATTGACAATATTAGGCATCACCCAGACCAGTCTACAATATGTATTTTTCTATATTGGAATCGCGTTCGCTACAGGTGTAAAAGCATCGATTATGAATGCCACTGGGACTTTCTTTAGCGTTATTTTGGCGCACTGTATTTATCAGAACGACAAATTGAACCAGCGTAAAATACTGGGTTGTATCGTTGGTTTTGCGGGTGTGTTCATTGTCAATTTTAGTGACTCATTACTGACCATCGATTTTGCTCTAAAAGGCGAAGGCGCGATTGTGATGGCGGCCTTTATTTTGGCAGCAGGCTCCATTTACGGTAAGAAGGTGTCGCAACATATGGATGCCATGCAGATGACGGCTTGGCAGTTGAGTATTGGTGGTGTAGCACTACTGGTTGCAGGTTTTGCTTTTGGTGGTCAGCCGGGGCATTTTGATACTAGCTCTGTATTATTGTTGATGTATTTGGCGCTGTTGTCGTCTATTGCGTTTGCCCTATGGAGTTTATTGCTGAAATACAATCCAGTCGGCATGATCACTATTTTTAATTTTTTAATTCCTGTTTTTGGCACCATGCTATCGGCCTTGTTTTTAGGCGAAACCATTTTGGAATGGAAATATTTAATCGCTCTAATATTAGTCTGTAGCGGTATTTATTTAGTTACTCGAGTGAAGGTTCGTTACTGATTTATGATTGTTTACTTGCTGAAACAAGAATATTCCAGCAAGTAAACCACAACATGCTAGCCCCGCCCATATCCAAACGTGTGACACGTTAGTCGATGACAACAACCAGCCTGTGCTTATGTTACCGAGAAACGCATACAAGCCGCCGATGCAAGAGTACAAACCATAATGGCTGCCTAGTTCCTTAGCAGAGCAAAATTTAGGGACATAGGCTCCCAGAAGTGGAAAAACCAACATAGATCCAATACTAAAAAAAGCTGCACAAAGCATAAAAGGCAACGCGGGAAGGGAGGAAAAGGATAACGTCAGCCATAGATAACCCATGCCCATGATGCTCATTCCCAGACCCATACCCAGTGCCGTGCCTAGCCGTGCTTCGACAAAACGGCTAATCGGCATTTGCATTAAGACGCCCATAATAGAAGAAGTGGCAAACACCCAAGTGATGATGCTTACATCCTGAGTGACGTTTCTTACTTCGTGAGGAATGGCAATATACAGCTGGTGGAACAAGAGATGATAAACCGAAGAGCAAAGCACAAAATACATAAAGGCTTTATGGGTCAGCATCCTTGCCCATTGTCGCCAAAAGGGGATGACAATGTTAGTTGCAGAAGCGGCTGATAAGTCGGTTTGCTGTGAGGCGAGTTCAGGCAAGTAACGCCATTGGATAAGCAGAAGCGCGGCAAAAATACCTGAGGAAAAGACACCGACCCAGAGAAAATCCACATAAATGAGTGCTAATCCAACGAGAGGGCCGAGTAACATACCCGCTTCTGAGGTGAGGCTTTGCAAGGCAAAGACCTTGTCTCGGGATCTTTGTTCTGGGTATTCAGAGGCTAAATAGGCTTGGCTACTGGGGGTAAAAAGCGCCCCCGCAAAGCCAGATAAAAACGCTCCGAGAATGAGAGCAGGAATGCTTTCTCCTATGCCTAGCAAGGCAAAGCCAGCAATGCGAACGGCACAACCAAGTAATATGAGCTGTTTATAACCGAGCCTATCCCCAAGGGTGCCGCCGACTAAAAAAAGCCCCTGTTGACTTAATACGCGCAGGCCTATGATCAAGCCAACATACCACCCGCTTATGCCCAAATCATGCTGAAGGTGGTCGGCAAGATAGGGTAGCAACATGTAGAAGCCGAGATTAAAGGTAAAGCCATTAATCACTAATACTCGGCCAGCCGGAGACAAGAACAGCCAATTTTTCATTAAGCGATGAGAAAACATGGTCTAGTAAAGAATGCCTTTATGGAAGCGTGACTTGTTGAAGAAGAGCATCAACACGTTCGGGCTTTAATGCCACTTTTGAACGCAGTCGTTTCGATTTTTTGTTAAGGGTTTCCATGTTGAGTGCATTGCCAACTTGGATCATCCCTATCATGCCCATCATAAGATGAGGTGGGCAGTAATAAAAATGCACACCTTCATTATTGAGTAGCACAGTGTAGGCTTTATCGATAGGCGATTTCCATTGCTGATCGCCTTTTGGCACCACATAAGATTGAGCATTGTGGCCGCTGTGAGTCGGCACAAAGGTCACACTATCGCCTATTTGAGCTTGTATAAACGAAGGTTCGAACGTCATGCTGCCTTCATTTCCATAGTTGAGCATTTGCACCTGCCAGTCTTTGGCGAAACTTGATGTACAGGCTAAGAGCAATGCAATGGATGCCATTCCTTTAAACAAGGCTTTCTACCTCTTTGCTTGAATGCTTAGGTGTTGGTGATAATGGAGCACTGTTGTTTTTTCGGACTGTGCGAATGAATGGAATGCCTGAGCTATCTTTGGTGATTTGAGCATCCACCTTGTAAACTTCTTTTACCAGTGACGAGGTGAGAATGTTGTTTGGGTGGCCACTGGCGACCACATCGCCATCTTTTAAGACCAACAAGTTATCAGCGTATTGGGCGGCTAAATTGAGGTCGTGTAAGACCATGAGGGTTACCCAACCTTGCTGTTTAGTTTGAGTGTCTAGGTGGTCCAGTAACACATGCTGGAAATGCAAATCCAAAGCGCTCACTGGCTCATCTAACATGAGGATTTTAGGCTTTCTCATCAGGGCTTGAGCAAACAAAATCATCTGACATTGACCACCACTGAGCTTGTTAACGTCACGGTTAGCAAGGTGCAGTAAGCCGATTTTATCGAGGGCGCTTAGTGCTTCTTTGATCAAGGAATCGTCTAAGCGTAAACCGAGGGAATTCAATTGTCCTAATAACACCACCTCTAAGACGCTTAACTCAACATCCAAACGAATGTCTTGTGGCATATAACCAAATTGCTTTCGCCAGTGAGAAAGTTGCTTGCGCTGTAACGCGTCACCAGCAAATAAAATATCACCAGACTTGGCTTGAATATCACCAAATAAGGTTTTCAGTAGGGTGCTTTTACCTGTGCCATTGGGGCCAATGATGACGTTTACTTTGCCTGCTTCTAGGGAAAAAGACATGTCTTTGGCAAGTACTAGGCTATCTAACGCAACATTGAGTTTATTAACTTGTAACATGCTTTAGCGCCTCTTTCCTAAAATCAGCCAGAAAAAGAAAGGTACGCCAATGATTGCGGTGACAATGCCGATAGGGAAGAGCGCACCGGGTACGATGACTTTGGATAATACCGACGCACTAGAGAGCAGAAAGGCGCCGATGATAAAAGACAAAGGCAAGAAAAAGCGCTGGTCTTCTCCCACTAACATTTTAGCGATATTGGGCGCGACGATACCGACAAAACCAATAATGCCAACGAAACTGGTGACGGTGGCTGTCATGATAGCAACGATAAACAAGGTTCTTAAACGTAGCTGAGAGACATTCACCCCCAAGCTTTTTGCTCTTTCTTCACCGAGTCGTAACGCGGTCAGTTTCCAAGCGTCTCGAATTAAGAAAAACATGCAGATTGCTGTGACGCCGATGATGATCGACAGGTTTGACCAAGAGGCCTTTGATAAACTGCCAAATAACCAGAAGAGAATTTGCTGACTTAATTCAGGTGAAGAGACAAATTGTACTAATGACAAAAGTGACTGGAACAGAAACAATAGCGCGATACCTGCCAGAATAAGTTGGCCAGAACTGATGTGTCGCATGGTAGCAAGGGCAAACAAAAATGTGGCTGCCAACATACAGCAAACAAAAGCGCCTAATGGCACGGCAATATTTGTATCGATTCCCAAGGAGCCGAAATACAACATGAGTGCGGCACCAAACCCTGCCGCCGCCGCCATGCCTAAGGTATAAGGACTCGCCATGGAATTATTCAACAAGGTTTGCATTTCTGCACCGCCTACCCCTAGTACTCCCCCTACGACAACGGCCATAATGGCGATGGGCAAACGCAGACTAGTCACGATGACTTTGGTCGTGGGGTCAACCTCGACAGGGAAACCGAGTAGGTTAAGTAGGGCATTAGTGACTTCTTTTACATTGAGCAAAGAAGGGCCGGTGGCAATGTCCAGCACAAAGGAGGAAGCAAGAACAACAAGTAGAATGCTGATAACAGACCAACGGCGCTTTTCACTGCGCCGTTGGGTTGAAATCGCATCAGCCATTAAGTCTGATTGCATGGGTAGTGGATCCGTTGAGTAATATATTACTCAGTGATGTTGACGGTAAAAGTACCTGTTGGTGTAACGGGTAGGTATTTTTTATAGAAGTTTAAATACTCTTGCTCTGGATTAACGTCTTTGAACAAGCTTGGGTACATGGCCTTCGCTAGGAACTGAGCCATAGGCGCGTCCAAAATGGAACGGGATGCGCCTTGGTAAATACCATGTACTCGGCCATTTTCTACGGCTGGCATTTGTTGCCATCCAGCACGAGTTTCGAAACCACGTAAGCGAGACAGCGCGAGTTTTCGGTCAATGCCTTGGCCCATAGGAAGTGCTTCGCCTTTTACGCCAGATTCCGTACCGGATAGGAAAACCACTTCAGGCTTAGAGGCCAATACTTGTTCAGGGTTCATCGGCCCCCACCATTCAACGAAAGGGGCGGCAATGTTGTCGCCGCCCATGGCGGTTACCATAGCGCCCCACATGTTTTTGCCATAGGTGAAGCTGTATTGGCTTGGGCCTTTATTACCAAACTCTATATAGGTACGTGGCTTAGGCAAGTTAGCTTCTTTTATACGTTGTCGAGTCGATTCAATGGTTTGCTGGTATTCAGAGGCGATTTGCTCAGCACGTTTTTCTTGCCCTGTTAGCTGGCCAATAATGTGAGTGCTTTTTATATGGCGTTCTAGTGTTTGCGCATTGTAGTCAACCACTATAATAGGAATGCCTGCGTCTTCTAAACGGTCGACATCCATACCAAGGCCTTTAAACTGCCAATCGGCTAATAGAATCACACTTGGTTTTAGGCTTAAGACTTTTTCGATAGAGAAAGTTTGCGCTTCTACTTCACCCACATCAGGAATGTTTTTTAGAGAAGGGCGGTAGTTTGTATAAAGATCCCAGCTTGCAGGACGCCAGCCCTTCCAAGTATCTAGCGATAAACCAACGACATTATCGAAGGCTTTTTCAGTGCCAATGGCCATATAGTCTTCGGCATAGAAGCCCAAAATAACGCGTTTAGCTGGTACATCAACGTCGACTTGTCTTCCTAACACGTCATTAATAACTTCCACTTTTGCTTGTGTGGCCCCAGTGAAAATAGTTAAGCCTACTAGGGTAAGAAGAGTACGAAAGTTCATTTAAACAACCTTTTTCAATTAAGAATGATTTTTGTTTGGCATCATACTGACGGGGAAAAAATTAGCAAGAGATTTATTGATATGAAAGATGCAGTTGATAACCATAATTAAAGGAGTGTGCTTTTATGGCCGTATGTTATTTACTATTCTAAGGAAATTATAACAATCCACTAGCCAACGTTAATGCAATTGATTATCATCTATTAAAATATGGTATTGATAATCATTATCGTTAAGTGAGGTGTGTATGGATATTACCTTTCCAGACTATGCTGCTTCTTCGGCATCTGGTCAGTCTAAAACGGACATGTTTTTGTTTAATTCGAATGTTAACCTTGTGCGTGCGCGTGGTCTTAGTCAGCGTCTTTCGTTGCCGATTCTTTCTCCAAATTTCAATCAAGAAGTACAGAACCTCTTTAAACAAGAGACAAGCAAAGGAAACCCTAATCCTATTCTGGTTGGCGCGATTCCGTTTGATATGAATCAACCCGTAGCGCTCATTGCACCAGAATTGTCGGAACGGGTGACACCATTTGCTTCTAGCTTGTCTCCATTTGTTGATAAGGATTTCTCCCATCAGGTGGCAGAGCAAAGTTTCACGCCAAGCTATAAGCCCTTCTTAGGAATGATTGAACAGGCGCTTGCTACTTTTAAAAATGAGAGTCTAAAAAAAGTAGTATTGTCTAAAATATTGGACCTCACTCTGGATAAAACAGTCGATATTCCTCGTTTACTCGCCAATATTATGGGGCAGAACCCTAAGGCTTATCATTTTAGTATGCCGCTTGAAAACAGCGTCTTGATTGGCGCCAGCCCAGAATTACTTATTAGAAAACAAGCAAACAAAATATTTTCTAATCCACTAGCCGGATCAGCCAAGCGACTACAAAATGCCGAGGCTGATCGACAAGCCGCGGAGACGCTTGCTCAGTCAGTAAAAGATCAGTATGAACATCGCTTGGTGGTTGAGTCCATTCGATCTTCATTGATGCCATTAGTAGAAAGTATGAAGATAGAGGCCGAGCCAAGTCTTATCTCGACGCCAACCATGTGGCATTTATCCACCCACATTGAGGCGACGCTGGCGGCTGATAATGAATTCTCTATTTTTGATTTCATCAAGAGTATGCATCCAACTCCTGCTATGTGTGGTACGCCAACCTTACTTGCTAAAGATCATATTGAGACGCTAGAGCCTCATCAACGAGGCTTTTTTAGTGGTCTTGTTGGCTGGTGTGATGCCCAAGGTAATGGAGAGTGGGCGATTGCCATACGCTGTGCGGAAGTGTCTGCTAATAAGGTAAAACTGTTTGCTGGCGCCGGTGTGGTTCCCGATTCAACGCCGGAAAGTGAATGGTTAGAAACCAGCGCAAAAATGCGCACTATGATTAATGCATTTGGAATAAAGGAAGGCGTGATATGAGTATTGCCTATACACCGTGGCCAGAAGCCTTTGCGAAAACTTATCGTGAAAAAGGTTACTGGACGGATCGCCCATTGGAGGACCTGATCGACAATGTACTTCTTACGAATGCACGTATTCAATATCAAAAAGTGACAGCAGCATGATTAATCCTCTCGATTTTTCAGGTAAAACCGTTTGGGTAACTGGTGCTGGTAGAGGTATTGGTTTAGAGGTGGCGAATCAGTTCACCGAATTGGGTGCAAAAGTCATCGGCTTTGATCTGATGTTTGATGAAAGTGCCTATGGTTTTGATTGTGTTGTTTTAGATATCAGCAACGAAAAATCGGTGAAGCAAGCGGTACAGCAAACGTTTACTAATTTTCCGGTATTGGATGTGCTGGTAAATGGTGCGGGCATATTGCGTTTAGGCAGCGTTGAAGAAACCAGCCTTGAAGATTTTAAACATTGTTTTAATGTGAATGCGGGTGGGGCGTTTTTGATGATCAAACACACCATGCCGAGCTTCAAAAGCCAGCAGCATGGTGCGATAGTGACTATTAGCTCGAATGCCGCCAAGGTGCCGCGACAAAACATGGCTGCGTATTGTGCATCGAAAGCCGCTTTGTCAGCGTTAAGCCATACTGCTGCGTTAGAACTGGCGTCCTATGGCGTGCGTTGTAATGTGGTTTGCCCTGGTTCTACAGACACGCCAATGCAACGCTTGTTATGGACCAGTGACGAAGCAGAGCAAAACACCATAAAGGGTTTTCCTGAGCAATATAAACTGGGTATTCCCCTTGGTAAAATTGCGCAACCGAGCGATATTGCGCAAACGGTATTGTTCTTTGCGTCTTCTATGTCGAACCATATTACCATGCAGGATGTGGTGGCAGACGGCGGGGCAACCTTAAATGCCTAATTGCTAGCACAACAAAACACTTTAAAGTATAAAAAAAGCTCGGTATGACCATCATACCGAGCTTTTTTATAGGGATATGGATTCAATGAATAGTTATCATCGAACTCAAATACACCTTACTGGGCTTGGATTTTTAAATGTCAGTCACTTTATTTTTAAAGCGGGGAGCTTGATAGGCTCCGAAAGCGAAGCGAGTATCGTCAAGCCCACGGGTTACGAAAAGTGGCGAAGTAAACGCAAAGAGACCTTCTTAGCAGGGCGACTGGCGGTACGTGATGCACAGGTGTGTTTGAAGGTGCCAACTGTCCCTATTGTCAAAGCTGCAGGTGGCTCACCTGTTTGGCCGAGCGACTATACTGGCAGCCTTTCTCATACTGATAGCCAAGCTGTTGCCGTGTTACTTTCTAAGTCACAAAGCATTGTCAAAGGTATTGGCATAGACATAGAGTTAATCGCCAGCGCCAACCAGTTAGATGCTTCTGACATGATAGGAATAGCGTCGGAATTTCAGCTGTTGAGTGACCTTAATGAAGGGGGGTCTATAGAAAAGCCTTTAGCGACCTTGCTCTTATTTTCATTAAAGGAAAGTCTCTACAAAGCACTTTATCCCATTGTTGGAGAGTTCTTTGATTTCCTCGATGCAGAGCTCATTGGTGCTGAAAGCGACAGCCAAAACCAATTCAGCTTGCAAATAAAACGAGATTTAAGTGATCAAGTGCAAAGCGGGTTTTTAATAAAAGCTGGTTTTATAGAGCAAAACGGAAATTTACTGACTTGGGCTTATTGGTAGAGACACTGTTCTTTTTTTGCGACCTGACAATCATGCATTACTAGAAAAGGCGAATCCTCACGGATTCGCCTTTTTTTACCTAGTGTAGGTGTCTTATTGAAATGACTGGTTACTGGAAAATGCAAAACGCCTATTTCATTTTAGAACCTAGGCGTTTTTCTGTCGTTAAAATTCCATCGCTGCTGAAAGCGTTAGCGTACGGCCTTCAACAAGGCCTAGATCATTATAACTTGCTGCTGACCAAGTCGCTTTGTCCATTAAGTTATCGATATTGGCTCGAATGGTTAAAGGCATTGTATTAACAGTCGTCGAGTAGCGCGCTCCTAACCCGTATATGGTGTAGCCCGGTAAGGATCGCACATTGTCATTCTGTAGATATTGTTTAGAGACAGCATTGGCCTTAGCGATTACCGTCAGATTCTGAATATGAGGCATATCCCATTCTGCTCCGAGCTTAGCCTGCCATTTTGGAACACCAGCAGCCTGATTGCCTTCAGTATTGCTATCGCTCGCCGCTGTTATTTCAGCGTTAATATGGGTCACACCACCCATTAGGCGCACATTTTCAACGGGTGAGCCAAAAAAGCTCCATTCAGCACCTCTGTTACGTTGCTCTCCATAATATCCAAAGATATTAGTGTCGGTGTCAGTATAGCTATCAGGTTTTTCAATTTCATAAAGACTAACAGTATGAACAAAGTCACCATTATCTAGCTTTAGACCAATTTCCTTTTGCTTAGTCTTGTAAGGGGAGAATATTTCACCGGCATTGTCTGCACTTGTTGGTGCTGTCGCCCCTTTACTTAGCCCTTCTATGTAATTAGCATAGGCAGACACGCTATCGGTCAATTTAACCAGTAGTGCCGCAGATGGTGTTATAGCATTTTCATCGTATAATGCACCTGTTGATAATAGTCCCCCCGTTTGTTCAGTTTTGACCTCTTGATAGCGTGCCCCTAAAGTCAGTTGATATTTATCATCCATGAAAGATAATGTATCCGCTAGTCCATAGCTTGACAGTGTGGTTTCTGTTGTCGTGAGTAAGGGGGCATTTAAGTCTAAATCAGGCGCTGCGCCCCATACTGGATTATAAATATTAGTAGAAAATGTGCTAGCAAACCTCGTACCGTATTGATTGGCTTCTTCTTCATAGCGGGTTAGATTTGCCGCTATTTGATGGTTTACATTTCCTGTTTGGAAATGGCCGTTGAGTCCCATTTCCATAGAAACTTTTTTCCTATCATCGTCCACATACCCAAGGGGGTTATTTATGTCTCCATTTGAATTAGATATTGTTGCTCGATCCGCACTGAGCCCTGCATAATCCCATTTAGTCATTCCTATAGAAGCATAAGCGGTCAGTTGCTCATTTATATCAAATTCCCCGCGGGTTATTATCCCTTTCGTTTCTGAATTATAGTAAGCCCAGCTTGGGTTCAATAAAGTATTTGTATTTGGCGGGCTTGGAATATCAATACCTGTAGCAATATTTACCCCCCGAGTTGGAGCATTGACCTGTTCTTCAGTACGATAAAAGTCAGCAGATAGTCGAACTCGCTCTCCGCGCCAATCTAGTGCTATTGAACCTAATTCTGACTCTTTTTCTTGAGAGTCTATGGTGCCGTCACCACTAAGGTAAGCGCCGTTAATTCGGACGCCAAATTGTTCATTTTCACCATAGCGACGGCCCACATCTAAATGTCCGCCCAGCTGTGAGTCTGATACATATTGGGTCGTTAATCGTGTTAGTGGGTCATTACCTGCTCGTTTGGTTGTTAGATTAATGGAACCACCCAAAGAGCCATTGGGTGCCATACCATTGAGCATGGCGGATGGGCCTTTTAATACTTCAACACGCTCATACATTTCCGTGGCACTGCGGAAATGAGGCGCCATACCGGTTAAGCCATTGACAGTGACATCGTTACTGTCTGAGGTAAAACCTCGGATAGAATAGCTTTCACGACTTTCTCCACTGATATTGTTGCTATGAATAGAAGCGTCAGTGGCGCTTATGATGTCAGTAATATCTGTGGCTTGTTGGTCTTCGATAAATTTATCTGTATAGCTAATAGCGCTAAACGGGGTGTCTAAAGCATCTTTATTACCCAAAAATCCAGCGTGATTTGTTTCCAGAATTTGTCCATCAGTAGCGGAATAAATTGGATTTTCTTCACGCGCGCCCTCTACCGTAATTTCTGGAAGAGCAGCCGTCTTTTCGTCACTCGCTTCCTGTGCATAAGTAGAGGAGCTGTATACAAATACTGCTCCAATAGTCATACCTAAAGAGAGTGTATTTTTTGCTGACATTAGAGTGTTACGTGCAAAAGGTAGACTTTTTTGTATGTTCTCCTGTTCGCTATTACTTTTATCATTTGGGTATTGAAGTGGGTACATAATAAACATCCTATTGTTTTGATTAAAGATTACATTTAAAGGTAGTAGTAAAAGCATAAGCACTAACAATAATCGTTAGTATTTATGGATTAAAAACACCCTTGTTGGTTTTTAATTAAGTTATTATTTACTTGTGTTTCTGGTATTAAATGGTGACTAAAAATTGCTTTGATAGCCTTTCCTAACATCGTCAAGCATGATTTTTATTGACGTTGGACTTGCCGCTGCAATGTACCAAGCATCCGCATCAACAAAAATGACACGGCCATTTTTCCATGCTTTTGTCTGGCGAAGCAGTGGGTTGCTAACGTCATCAGAATTTATAACAGAACGACGTTCCATAACGGCTGTACGGTCTACAATATAAATAATATCGGGGTCCGCTTGTTGGATAAATTCACTGGAAATAGGCTGACCATGTAGCGTGGTTTCTGTCATTGTATTGGCAGGTTTCACGCCAAAATCATTAAAGATAAAGCCATAGCGTGATTGCTGCCCGAAATTTCTAAAAGCCCCGTTGTTATGCAGAACGATAAGCGCCTTTTCAGAGCGGTCTTTTGTAATATTTCGCACTTCGTTAATTTTACTCTCTAACTGCGCCACTTTTTTTTGAGCTAATTCTTCTTTATCAAAAATTTTTCCTAGCGTTAATAGGTGATTTTCTACGGTAACGACATGTTGGCTCTGACTATTTCTGAAATTCACATCAAAGTGTAGGGTCGGTGCTATTTCTGCTAGTTCTTTATAAATAGCATTATGAAGTGGTGTCATTAGAATGAGGTCCGGTTTTAGTGTATGCACACGTTCCATATTGGGCTGAACGATAGCGCCTAAATCCTGTACGTTTGGATCATTTTTATACTGGGTAAGGTAATGTGGAACATAGTCTTTCACCATGCCAGCAATTGGAATACCTAGCTGATCTAAAAAATCCACCTCGTTCATATCAAGTGCGGCAACCCTCTGTGGTCGTTTATCAATGACTGTCGTTCCAAGCTCATGTTTAATGGTGATCGGCGTTTCAAGAGTTTGTGAAACTTGCTGGTTTTCAAGCGTTTTTTCTTCACAGCCTTGCAATGTGGTAGCCACTAAAATGGCGAGAGCACAAGCCCAGCCTACTTTATTTAAGCTCATATATTTCTCCTTTTAATTGAAGTAGTTGCATAAACAACCACGTTTGCTACGAATAATTTCAAAATTAAGTTCGTATAGGTTTCCTAAGTTTGTTTCTGTCACGACTTGTTCTGCTGGCCCACTAAAGCTAAGAGCGCCATTTTTTAGGGCGACGATATGATCAGAATAATTGGCTGCAAAATTAATATCGTGAATAACTAAAATGACGGTTCGTTTCTGTTCATCACATAGACGACGTAAGGCTTGCATTATTTGCACGGCATGTTTCATATCAAGATTATTTAGGGGTTCGTCTAGTAGCAAAACATCGGTTTGTTGAGCAATGGTCATGGCCAAGAAGGCCATTTGTCGTTGGCCGCCACTTAATTCATCTAAATAAGCATGACGCAAATCTTCTAAGGCCAAAAAATCAATGGCCTCATCAATGATTTGGCTATCCTGTTTCGTTAAGGAGCCACGGCTATAGGGGAAGCGTCCAAAGGAGATCAGCTCTTCTACCGTCAGGCGAAGATTAAAACCTGGCGATTGACGCAGTGTGGCAACATGATGAGCGTATTCGGCAGTACGGATATCACTTATGTTTTGACCATCAAAGGATACATGGCCACTACTGGGTTCCAACAATTTTGCCATCATCATTAATAGCGTGGATTTTCCGGCGCCATTAGGCCCAATTAATGAGGTTATGCAGCCCTTTGGAAACGCTAGGCTGACATTGGTAAGTACAGACTTTTTTCCATAGTCTTTATGGAGGTTATGAACGGTAATCATGAGGTCCCTCTAGTACGAGCAATCAGTGTGAGGAAGTAGATACCACACACAAGATTAACAAGAATGCTAACGCTGGTTTTATAGTTGAATACATGCTCGACAAAGAGCTGGGCCACTAAAAATATGATGATAGAAACGGCACACCCTATAGGTAATATGACTTTGTGCTTATTACTGCCCGCAAGTGCGTACGCTATGTTGGCAATGAACACTCCCATAAAGGCGGTAGGGCCGATTAAACTGGTGGAAACAGCAACGAGTATGGCAATTAAAGCGAGGTATAAGCGGACGTATTGTGGATGGTTTACCCCAAGAGACATGGACTGTTCGCGACCGAGTGACAGCACATCTAACACTGGCAATGTCTTGCGCCCAATCCACAGCACGACGGCGACGGTTAGGACACCATAGAGTAGTGTTTCAGGGTTAGATCTGTTGAATGAGGTATAACTCAGTCCTTGAAAGATTGAGAACTCACCAGGGCTAATACTAAGTTGGATATATTGTGTGGCTGTGCCGAGCACCATGGTCAACACTAAGCCAAACAGCAGCAGCATATAGACGTCATTTTTACAGCGGGGTAAAAGCCAGTAATGAAGTGCCCATGAATACACAAGCATTAGGGCGATGGATATTAGGAAGTTGCCATTGACGCTCAGCATAGCTAGCCCATGGGCACCTAGAATGGAGAGCAAGAGTACTTGCCATAATAAATAGACAGCCTCATAGCCCATCACAGAAGGGGCTAAAATACGATTTCCCACAATGGTTTGGAATAAAATGGCTGAAAAGGCTAAGCAAATACTCCCTAGTACAATCGTGGTTAGGCGCAGTAAACGCTTGGGAATTAAATAGTCAAAATCTAACCCTGACCCTATCAATAAGAAGGTAAGCGCTAATACTAGGATGAGTATTGAGGTGATCCAAATTTTTACAGTAGTGTTCATCTAGCGCCCCTCATGATCAATATAAGGAACATTACGCCGCCTACGCCACCTGCGGTAAGGCCAATAGGGACTTCGAAGGGGTAAAGGATTAAGCGTCCAAAAATATCACAAAGCAGCAATAGGCAAGCGCCACCTAAGGCAACGATAGGTAAGGTTCGTGATAAGTTTTCACCGTATTTTAGCGCGACTAAATTGGGTATCACGAGGCCCACAAAGGGGATGGCTCCGATAGTGATTACCGATGCTGCCACGGTTACGGCAACCAGTATGAGCCCTAATGCGGCTGTTGAAGCATAACCTAGCCCCAAACTGGTAGACATCTCCTCGCCCATACCAAGTACTGTAAAGCGGTGGGCATAAAGGTAGGCTAGTATGATGATGGGCAAGATAATATAAATAAGCTCGTAATGACCCTGAACGACTCTTGAAAAGTCGCCTAACAACCAACCTTGCATACTTTGCAGAATGTTATTTTTATAGGCATAGAACTCTGCTATTGCACTCAGTACGCTGCCATACATCAATCCTAGAACAGGGATCAGTACCGTATTTTTAAATTGAATACGGCTAATGATGGCAATAAAAAGCAGGCTTGCAGCAAAACAGAAAGCCATAGCGAATAGCATTTTACTACTCGTGCTGGCCCCCGGGAGCATGGTCAACGCAACCAAAACCCCAAGTTTTGCCGCATCTAAACCACCAGAGGTAGCGGGTTCAACAAATTTGTTACGGACAATGTGCTGTAGGATGACACCACTAACAGATAGGCCTACTCCTGTTAGTACTAATGCAACTAAGCGTGGTATGCGGCTTGCCGTTAAGGTTAACCATGCACTTTTAGAAGAATCGAATACATCAGACCAGACTAGTTGCTGAGCGCCAATCATAAGAGAGGCGATGCATAGCATGGCAAATAAACCAGATAACCGTAACATCATGAGAAATATGCTTCACTTGAAGGTAAAATTTTAAACATAACAATCAGAACTCTTGTTATAAAAGAGCGGCTAGTCGTGTTATGTACAACGTTAAAACTTCTAACAATCATGACTTTAGCCAGACTGCGGGTTAATGCGGGATGACTAAAGTTTCAATTTTGCCAATATCGACTTGGGAGGGTTTAACTGAGTAACCTGAAGAAAGAATCCATCCCATATATTTTACTAATGTACTAACCAGAAAAAGTTAAATCGGTCTCTTTTTCCAATTTGATTACGCTGTCCTTAACCACTTTGCTTATCTAGGATTGCTCCCTCAGGAATGCCATATTGTTGAAATGAGGAGGATTTTGGCGTTCGATATATTTCTCGTTTAGCTAATTGGTTAATAATGACCGAGTTTCGAGTAGCACCAATGCCTAAGTCTGGGGAGCCGACACCTTGTTGAAAGATTTCTGCATTTTGTATAAAAATCTTTCCTGAACCTTGATCACACCTTTGTGCGGTAAAATCTTGTTGTACAATAAAGTCATTATTGTCATCGGTTGCTAAAATAGAGCCTTTAAATTGCTCTAACCATTGTGGCCAATCGTGAACATAACCTACTGCAGCAATAACGGCATCCGTTTCTAAAATGAAGGTTTGATCTAATTGTGTGTGTAAGCATTTTATCTGTAGCCAACCCGATTGGTCGTTCTCTTCAATAGAGACAACTTTGCAATTGGGGTTTAATAACAGCCCTGGTTTTTGACCACCAATTGAGCGCTCATATAGAAGGTCGTAGATATCAGCAATAGTTGAAAAGCTGATGCCTTTGAATAATAAGCCCTGATCGGCAGCAATTTCACGTCGCTTATCTCTTGGGATGCTTTGAAAGTAATCCATATAAGAGGGTGTGAAGCATTCTTGACCAAGCTTCGAATACTCCATGGGGTGATAGCCCGCAGATTGAGTAATCCAACGAATTGAAGCACCGCTTTCAACTTGTTCGGCAGTAAGAGACCTAAAGAGAGCTAACACGCATTCAGCAGCACTCTGTCCTGAGCCAACGACGGTGACTTTTTGACATTGCTGTAACTTCTCTTGTAGATGAGAAAATTCAGCTGCGTGCTTAACTAAAGGATGATTACAATCTTTTAGCCATTTAGGGTAATTAGGTCTAGTGCCAACACCAATAGCAAGGTTTTGACTGATATATTGTTTTTTCTGTCCCGTGTCCAGTTCGCTATCAATGATGAAATTATCATGATTTTTGTCATAGGAGACGTGCATGACATTCTCGCCAAAATGGCAGCTTGGTAATTGCTCGACGGCCCAGCGACAGTAGTGGTTATACTCAATTCGGGGTATTAAGAAATTTTCATAATAATAAAACTGATGTAATCGATCATGTTGATGTAAATAATTTAAGTAGCTTAACGGATGGCAAGGATCGGCCATAGTGACTAAGTCAGCAAAAAATGGAACTTGTAATGTAGTTCCAGATAACAACAGCCCTTTATGCCAATGAAACTCAGGTTTGCGCTCTAAAAAGGCTGATTTTATATCTGTTTTGTTAGACAGTAATGCCGCTAGCCCTAAGTTAAATGGGCCGATACCAATAGCTGTAATGTCCGTTGTTTGTGTATCCATACTTAAATAAGTCTCCAATATAGTCATTGTTCTTCAAAAAAATTGATGCGCGATAAACTAATTACGTAGTAGCTCTCTTTGAAAAATGTATTATGGTTGTGTGTATTTCATTGCGTTAATGCTTGTTCGAAGCGATATCTCTATGTTGTCTATTAAGCTGATGATTGCCTCACTAGCTGCTCTGTTTTTAAAAGCTTTTCTACATCAGCTATATTGCGACATTGAAAAATTTTGGCGGGTGATAATCTAATTGAATAAGTGTCATATAAACGATCCAAAACCGTTTTCACATGATGTGGGCGAAGCCCCATACTAATAAAATCCATGTCCTTACTTGTGGGTTTATCTTCAGAGGGATTAATTGTTTCCAAATAAATGTTTAGTAATTGCTCACCACAAAACAAAGGACTATTGCTGTAATCTTGAAGGTTAAGGCCTGGTTGATTTTGGTTTGAATCAATTGAAAAGCATTCTGCTGCGTCAAAAGAGAATAGGTTTGATCTCGTAATCTGATCAATAGCCGCTTCGATAGCAGTAAGAAAAGTATGTATTGCACTTGCATCTATTGCATCACAGGCATAATCAACATCAAAAACAAGCACGCCATTTTGCTGAGTAGAAAAGCGAATATCAATAGCCACTTGGGGTGTTTGCGTCAGTCCATTCTCCAGTGTCATTGGGCTGGCATCAGATAGGGTAGGCCAAGATAGGCCGTTGGTTACGACGATAGGTAATGCTGGCCCTGAACCGCATTTTTCAAATAACATTCGCGCCAAATCCACACCAGAAAAGCAAAGGTGTTGCAGTCCTTCTAGAATATCGACTTGTAGACTATTTGCCTGCTGACTTAAATTTTCTACATTTGCGTGCCATTCTACAGGGATGAAGGTTGAGTTGTTAGAGAATGAGCCTGAATATATTGGTAACACGGGCACAGCAACATATATGTGTTTGTCATTAGACCAATAGGCCAGTAACTCTAATATCAACGTCATGATGACGGAGTTTTTGAAAAGGCCTTGCTTGGCACCGGCTTTACAGCATTGGCGAAAACTGGTTGATGAGACTGTCAGGCTTTTACGCTCATACCTTGATATACCCAGTTGATGTAAAGGTTTACTCCAAGGGAGTTGAGGTTCTTTGGTGATAGCAGACAACTTTTTTTGCCAGTAATCCATGTCTGCTTTGCGTGTCTCAACTTCGCTTTCGGTAGGTTGGTCTGACACTGACGATGGTTGGTTAGGCATGGTTGACTGCTGCCCAGCATGTTCCATGTCAAATAGTTCAATCATTAAGCTTGCTATAGATCGCCCATCAAGAATCAAAGCATCAAAACGCGCAAATACACACAATCGATCGTTTTCTAAATGAAATATGGTGATATTCCAAGGTGAAAAATCGAGATCAAATAGAGCATGGGTATAAGTATCTCGATAGGACTCAATGTAGGCTGATGCGGCCTGAGTCGTTAAGTTCTTCAGATCAATGTCTTTTAGATTAATCGCAATATCGTCAGAGACAAATTGAAGTAGTTTATTTGAATCAATATAGGTGCGCAGACTCTCATGACGCTTGACCATTGCGGTTAACCGTTCTCGCAGCACGATAGGGTCCATCTTGCCACGATATTCTCGGAACTCCTGCATTGCGACACCGCCGAGTGGTAATTGTGCAGTACGGCCTAATAAATACGCTTGTTGCATCGGCGATAAGGTGTTCTCAAGCACGGCTTTTTTAGTCGGCTTTTTGTTAAAGGAAGATGATTGTATTTTGTCAAAATCCACATCTAATAGCTCGGGCTTCTTACTCACTTCTTTTAGTCTGGACATAAAACGATTAAACAGTTCACTCATCCAATCTAGAGGTAATGAATCCAAACGAATGTCCCAGTTAATCAATATGCCATCATTCATACGAACGGCCTGAGCATCTAGTGCAACTTGAGGGCCTTGGGAGACGGTCCAATTCATGCTTCCAAAAGCTTGTCGCACATGTTCAGAAAACAGCTCATTTTTAGGCAAATCTAAGGCTGCAGTGAAAACCACAGGGGCAATCTGTGCAGCACCATGATGGCGTGAGAGGTCTCTCATTATATTTACACCTGCATAATGAGAGTGCTCAAGTAAATCAATCATTTGACTGGCTATGTCATGACATAGCGAGGTCAGATTGTTCGCCGCCTCGATATTTACATTGAGTATGACAAAATTAGCAAAATCACCAATGCATCTATTGGTATCTACTACAAGCGGTTCTCGCCAAAACACAGGCACGTTGAGTCTAAAGCGTTTATCTTGGGTCGCCTGGCTAAGGGTGAATGCAAATAGACTTAAGACTAAGTTCGAAAACGTAACCTTTTGGCTGCGGGCTAATCTTTGTAATTCATGCCATTCCTTAGAGGTGAGTGTTTCACTTAGACGATGGCTTTGTGCGTGTTTTGAGGTCACGTTACTAAGTGGGAGCGATGGCGCGGGTGCAATATCAGGTAGTCGAGACTTCCACCACATTCGATCTCTATTGCGCAGTTTTTTTAAATCAGCATCTGATCTTGCGATATTGTGCCAATCAAAAAAGGCGGGGGCTGGGTCAAATATCGCTTCAGAGTCCCCATAAAATACAGCAAGGTCCTCCATCAATAGGCAGAAACTAGAAGGATCAACAGCGATCATATCTGCATCAACATGTAGTCGAAAATGACCATTGTTAAGCTGGCTTACTGAAAACCTTGCTGTTTGTCCATTGGCTAAATCGAGTTGTTGATGAGTCCATTGCTCTCGCTTATCAAGTAAGTGTTGTTGCTGTTCTTTATTACTTAATAAGGTCAAATCATCAATTTCTAGAAGGGGGGCTTGCACTGATGGTGCTATATGGGGAACGCCTTCTACGCTTAAATTCAGTCTAAGTATGGCGTGCTCTGAATAAGCGCGCTGAAGTGCTGATTCCAACCTGTTTAAATCAATAGATGAACCATCAAATTCGGCATAAAGGTGAGCTGCCACACCGCCTAAAAAATCAGCGTCGCTTATACGGCCAAACCAACAGGCTGCTTGCATCGATGTCAATTCACTCATTGTGCGCTTACTCAGTTGACAAAATAATGAAGATGCGTCATCTTACAATCAAATGAGAATGATTCCTAGTATCTAAGGGATAATTATTACCATTAATGAGATTGAGTGTTGTTATGAGCTTTATAAAGCACCTAAGAGTGCTATGTGCTCATATATTGTTTATTGCCTAGCGGAAGCATTATAAGGATATTAAAAATGACTGAAAAATTCATTGAGTTTTGCCGTTGGCCCAGTGATAGGGCCCAGCAATATCGCGAAAAAGGCTATTGGATTGATCGGCCCTTAACGCAAATTTTATCTGCATCTTGTGACACCAGTCCTAATGCAACGGCGATTATTTGTGGGGGGCGTCAGTTTAGTTACGCAGAACTAGATGGTTTGTCTTCAAACCTTGCTTCTCGCATCGCTGCGCAAGGTATTGGCAAAGGCGATACGGCATTAGTTCAACTTCCCAACACCGCAGAGTTTTATATTGTTTTCTTCGCTTTGTTAAAAGTTGGTGTTGTCCCGCTCAATGCACTTTATTCTCATCGGCAACATGAACTACGTAGTTTTTGTAGTCAAATTACACCTAAGCTTTTAATTGTTTCAAATGAGCATGATGTATTTAGTGATGATGGCTTCGTTGAAACCCTTCAATCTACAGGTATATGTCCGCAAGTTATATTGAAGCTTGGTGATGATTCGAGCCAATTTGGATTATCTAAATGGATAGAAACAGCAGCTTCTAAGGAGGTGGGTTTTTCACCTGCGCCGGCTGATGAAGTTGCTTTTTTCCAGTTATCAGGTGGCAGTACTGGTACACCAAAACTGATTCCACGGACTCACAATGACTACTATTACAGTGTGAGAGCGAGTTCTGACATTTGTCATTTGCAGGCTGATACTCGTTTGCTTTGCGCACTGCCTTCTGCCCATAATTTTATGCTGAGTTCGCCTGGTGCTCTTGGTGTTTTTTATGTCGGGGGTTGTGTCGTTATGGCGTCTGATCCTGAGCCGCTAAACTGCTTTTCGATAATAAAGCAGCATAATGTCACCATGGCGGCATTAGTGCCAAGTGCTGTTATTGCATGGCTAGAGCAGGCGCCTAAAGTTGAGGAGCTGAAAACTTTGCAACTCATTCAGGTAGGTGGAGCAAACTTCACTGAATCCTTAGCACGTCAAGTACCAAAAACATTTGGCTGTCGATTGCAGCAAGTATTTGGCATGGCCGAAGGCTTGGTAAATTATACGCGCTTAGATGACTCTGAAGAGCAGGTTTTTACCAGCCAAGGACGTCCAATAAGTGTGGACGACGAGCTAATGATTATAGATGAGCAAGGTAGTCCGGTTCTGGAGGGGGAAACGGGAATGCTCATTACTCGCGGCCCTTATACTTTTTGTGGTTATTATCAAAGCCCTGAGCATAACGCTCAAGCATTTGATAAAGAGGGGTATTACTATTCAGGGGATTTAGTGCAGCGCACATCTGATGGCAATATTCGGGTGGTGGGGCGAGTGAAAGATCAAATTAATCGTGGCGGAGAAAAAATTGCTTCTGAAGAGGTTGAAAATCTTATTCTCTCACATCCAGATGTCCTTCATGTGGCGCTAGTCGCCGTGGTAGATCCTCGCCTTGGTGAGAAGAGCTGCGCATTCATAGTTTCTCGGGGTTCTAATCTTAAATCATCAACACTTAGGCGCTACTTATTAGGTTTGGGTATTGCTCAATATAAAATTCCTGATCGTGTTCAATTTATTGAATCCATGCCCCTAACGGCCGTTGGAAAAATTGATAAAAAAGTACTGCGTAACCTCTAAATATTTTGAATAAACTGAAAATTAAAAGTGAGTACATGTGACTATTGCAACGATTTCAGACTACCCGATGCCTAAATCTTCTAGCTATCCTGCAAACAAAGTAGATTGGCAACCAGATCCTAAAAGGGCGGTGCTATTAATACATGACATGCAGCGCTATTTTATTAATTTTTATGATGCCAGTGGTGAGCTAATTCCTACTCTCATACAAAACTTAGTTCGATTACGTCAGTGGGCGCATGAGCATAATGTCCCAGTTGTTTATACTGCTCAACCCTATGAGCAATCAGATGAAGATCGTGCCTTACTTAATGCGATGTGGGGGCCTGGTTTGCCAGCCTCAACTTCAGATCAGCAGCTTATTATTGATCCGCTTACCCCAGATGATAAAGATATCGTATTGACCAAATGGCGCTACAGTGCTTTTGCTCGTTCAGATCTGCGAGAGCGTATGCAAGATTGGAATCGAGATCAGCTTATTGTTGGCGGTGTGTATGCACACATAGGTTGTATGGTCACGGCTGTAGACGCGTTTATGGGGGACATACAGCCCTTTCTAGTTGGTGATGCTGTTGCTGACTTTTCAGCGGCAGAACACCAATTGGCGCTAACTTATGTGTCTTCTCGCTGCGGTAAAGTCATTGACACAGACTCTTTAGTTGAAACCGAGGTGAAAAGCATTACTCAACAATGGTTGTATACGCGAGTACAGCAGCTTATTGAAGAAGATGAAGAGTTAGATCCAACTGAAAATTTAATTGTATATGGCTTGGATTCCCTCAGTATCATGCAACTTTCCTCCGAACTTAAAACTTATGGTATCAAGGTGAGCTTTGAGGAAGTTGCTCGTAATCCGACATTATCAAACTGGTGGGCCTTGATACAAGAACGTCAACAGGCTACATCGACTTCGGTCAATGAGCCTGACGCCGTAATCGGATGATAGTGCGTAGATGACATGTTGAATATGTTTTAGATTAAGGGTAGGCAGGGGTATGAAGGGAATCGATCATCGATTAATAAAATATGATCTTACTCAAGAAGGTCAGAAAGATTCAAGCAGTAGTCAACAGTTAGGGGTAAGGCTTCAAGAGGTTGTCTTGGATGATTATCTGGAGCAGATAAAAAACAATTTATTTGAAAATAGTCTTCATAAAATTGCACTTGTTTTTGATGGGAAAAATATTAGCTATCACCATGTTGGTGTCAATGTTGCTAAAATCATTTCTGCCTTTAAGCAGCAAGGTTTACGTGCTGGGTCAGTAGTGGCCATTTGTCTGCGTAAGAGTCCTGAGCATATCTATACTACATTAGCGTGTGCACTGACTGGGATAGTTTGGTTGCCCATAGATGTGGAATCGCCAGCGGCAAGGCTGGAATACTTATTATCAAATAGCCATGCAGATGCTGTCGTTAGTGAAGATGTGCTGCCGCAAATACCTACCATCCATATTCAGCAAGCACTGGAAGACAATATTGAGGTAGCGCTTGATGGCCGTCACTTTGGATATCCTTTAGATCGCTCGCCAGCCTACTACCTTTATACTTCTGGTAGCACGGGCACGCCAAAATGTGTGGTATTAAATAATCAAGCGACAGCAAATGTATTGCAGCAAACAATAGCGCGTTGGAATATTTCCAATGATGATGTTTTTATGGCGGTTACCCCTTTTCATCATGATATGTCGGTGTTTGATATTTTTGCCGCTATGTCTATAGGCGCCACTTTAGTAATTCCTACTTTTGAGCAGCATAAAAATGCTCTTGAATGGGCTAAGCTTGTTGCCACAAATCATGTCACTATTTGGAGTAGTGTGCCTGCTATTGTCGATATGTTGTTTACGGTAGGGCGAACTGAGCAATTGAAGTCATTACGCCTAATTGCGCAAGGTGGAGACTATATTAAGCCTTCATTAATTGCCCTGTTAAAAAAACAATTGCCTAACACTCGACTATTTTCTCTAGGTGGGCCAACAGAAACCACTATTTGGAGTATCTGGCATGAGATTCATCATGATGATCAAGAGATAATCCCTTATGGTAAATCATTGGCTAATAATGAATATTTTATTCTGGACGAGAATTATCAACCATGTGATGTGGGTGAAGTTGGCAAGATGTACATGTCTGGCATTAATTTGTCTAATGGCTATCTGCTTAATGGAGAGATACAGCAAAAAGATTTTCTACAAATCCGAACGCCAAATCATCAATCTGAAACTGTATTTCAGATGAGTGATTTAGGGTGTTTCAGAGAAGATCGCACCATTATATTTTCGGGGCGAGAAGAGGGTTATTTAAAGGTTAAGGGTGTCAGGATTGCTGCTACTGAAGTAGAAAATGCCATTTCTAAACACCCCTTTATCCATGATGTTGTTGTGGTTAGCTGTGTTCACCCTGTCGCTGAAATTAATGAATTGGTTGCGATTTATACCGAGGTTAATGACTCGTCGCATGAGTCGATTGATCTGGCACAGTTAAGACATTATTTGAAGGTGCATTTACCTAGTTCGCATATTCCTTCTAAATGCTTATTGTTAGAAAAAATTCCATTAACAGCGAACGGTAAGGTTGACCGTAAAGCGTTATTAGGTATTGCTCAAGAGCGGCTTTATGATAAGTGCTCTCAGTCTAAGTCACCATCTGAAATGGCTTCTAATGTGACAATCTCTCCAGAAATTACGACATTGATTTTAGATCTTTTTGGAGTTTCCATAAAAGGAGGTGAAGAGAAAGCAGCTCCTGATAAAATGGAAATAGCTGGGTTAAATATTCGTCCGAAGCAATTGATGAGCATAGCGAAGCAATTATCAGAACAATGCGGAATAGCGATGGATTTTTATTCGCTTGTGAAATGCCGAACTATCCAAGATGTTATGCATAACGTCCAGAATAAACTAAATGCTAATTAAGGAGGGTGTGAACAAGTCCTCTTGCCTCACCTTACCTACATCTCTGTAGGCCTAAAAGCCTGTTATTCTAAGTGTTGATAAAAGAGTGCAGGCTTTTAGGTCATGTCCGTGGTTGGTCTCATATGCAGTTATGTATTTTATACTCTGTATGGGTTTAGCTATTCAAGTAAATTGACTGGGTGGGTTTCCAAATGGATGTGTCACGATGGGTTGCAAAAAGCACCGTTGCTGACAAGCTATGAATTGTATTGATAACCTCCTGTTCTGTTGCCTCATCTAGCGCCGATGTTGCTTCATCTAAAACTAAGATCGGTGCATTTTTAATCAAGGCGCGAGCCAGTGCAACACGTTGACGTTCTCCCCCCGATAAAGCGGTACCTTGTTGGCCAACAGATTGGTGTATGCCATCGGGTGAGCGATCAATAATAGACCCCAAGGTGGCTTTTCGTGCAATCGTTTCGACTTCTTCATCTGTAGCTTGTGGATTACCAATACGGATGTTCTCAGCCAAACTGCCTGTGAATACTATGGGGTCTTGTGCCACATAAGCGATATGTGATGCTAGTTCTTCATAGGGGATGTCATCAAGTTTAATGTCACCAATTTTAATCTGGCCCTGCTCGGGATCGTCAAAGCGCATTAGTAGCTCAAGTAGTGTGCTTTTTCCGCTACCACTAGGTCCTGTCACCAGCACTCTGCCGCCAGCAGGGATATCCACATGGATATTGTTTAGCGCGGGGGAATGTTTCACCAGCTGAACTGAAATACGATAATCCTCTAATACTGATTTTGCTACTATCGGCTCAGGTAATTCGGGAGTGTTGGTTACTTTTTTATAATTGTCCAATGAGGCTCGTAGGTCGTTGATACCTAGCCCTGCTGTTGCCAACTCGCCAAGTGGCGCAGCGGCACGACCTACAAGAATTAGCAGTGCCAATATTGTCATTGCGCTACCAAATTCCGTAAATATTAAATAGGACGCTATCCCTGCTATAGGCAATACGCTTGCTAATGTAGAGACAAAAACAGCGAAAGCGGCAGCACGATTGGTATCAGCAAGTGCCTTTTCTTGATTTGTCCAGCGCTGCTCAACACCTGTTATCGCTCGTACTGGCCCTGCTGCGGTGCGCAATAACTCGATATGATCGACTAGCTCAAGGGTTGCCTCTGATGTCTTGGCTTCTGCGTCATGTCGTTTTCTATCCGCATGCCCAAGTGCTCGCTGCGACAAAAATTGTGCCATTAATGACAAGGCAAGCAAAATGGCGGCCGCTAAGGCCACTTCTGGGCCTGCAATTAGGCCAATGCCGACAATTAAAAATAATGGTATGCATGGGGCATGGAGAAAATGCTGGAGTTGATGTGCTGGTATGCTCATTAGACCTGGAATGCCTTGCCCTGCAATAGTTGCTACTTGTGCACGATGTTCGTTGGTGAACCAAGACAGTTTAGTGCGAGACAGTGATTGTCCTAACGCAGAGAATAGGTCACCGGCCAGTCGAATTCCTGTCAAATAGCCTGAGCGATTCACTAGAGTCGTTACTAAAATGGTGATGCCAGCGCTGATTAAAATCCATTTTGGTGACCAATGATCGACAATTCCGAGTGCTAAAATAGTGTAGGCAAGCGCTTCGAGTGCGGCCACTAATATCCAGCCGATGCCAACTGACATTAAGCGTCGACGGGCAATGGCTGGTAACGCAAACATTGGCTTATGGTTTACTGTATTTGTTGTAGTCTTCATGACAAGTTCTCTGTGTCAATTTTACGTTCTAGTTCAAATTGTGCGTCTGTTATAGCTGCTAATGTCTTATCATGGGTAACGATGATAATGGTCTTATGTTGATTCCGCGCTAAGTGTTTTAGCTCTTCAATTAATTTTGTTGCCTTTATTTTGTCTAATGCAGCCGTTGGTTCGTCCAACAAAATGATAGGGGCTGAAGAGAGAAATACTCTGGCAATACCGACTCTTTGTTGTTCACCGCCTGAGAGTGTCTGAGCATTGCTATCCAATTCTACAGTTAGTTGTGCCTTGTGCAGTGCTGATGTGAGCTCTTCATCTGTGGCATTGGGTGAAGATAGCCTCAAATTTTCTTTCACCGTTGCAGGTAATACATCTCCACCCTGTGGTATTGATAGCAAAGCTTGGTGTCGAGTTTGTTCATCTAACTCAGATATGTTCACCTGCGCAAGTTGAATAGAACCAGCTTGTAATGGCTCAAGCCCAGATAAAATAAGAAGTAGTGTGGTTTTCCCTGCACCGCTTGGGCCTGTGATTGCCGTTAGTGCATCGGCTTTAAAGGTGTGATTTAGCCCATTAATTACCTGAATGTCGTCGATGGACAGTTCGGCGTCTCTAATCTCAAGCGTTGTGGGGCTATTTAACTGTGTTATATGGCCTGTTGGGACCGTAGGGTTTTGTAGCAACGCGATCAATCTGCCCATCGATGCTCGTCCAGTACTCACATAATCAAGGCCATGTCCGAGGCGTAAAACAGGAGTTACAATCGCTAAACTGAAGAATAGGGTGGCCGCAAATGTCATGGCGTCATGGTCATAAGATACAAGATAAGCAATCGCAAAGGTTGTCACAGCTTGCAGCAAAGCAACCGCCATACCGGCAAGAGTAGCGACCTTGCTTACCCACATTACCATATTGTCTGTAAAGCGTTTTGTTGAGTCATGGTAGGCAGCTAAGGCTCCAGATTGTCTACCATATATCCGGTTTACTCGAATACCTCGAGCATAATCATCGACAGCGGAGATGACTTCTCCCATCACTTGCATACGTGCTGCTCCATCACGAGCGCTAACATGTGGTACCACAACAAGATAATACAATGAGGCGATGATGCCGGGTAATAGTACCCAGAGTGCGACAGGGCCGACCATGCTCATTAATAAAGTAATGGAGGCTAATGGCAGGATGGCGAAGTTAGCGACTTCTGAGGGTAGGTGAGCCACCATGTGGTGCAGCTTTTCAATATCACTGGAGACCAAATTTCGTAAACTCTGATCGCTTTGTTTAGACAGTGCCGTTGCTGGTAATCGGATTAAGTGATTGGCAACCTTGCGGCGTAATCTTCCTGAGAATGCGGCCTCTGCGTCGTGTGCAAGCCATGAGGCGGCGGCGGCAAATAGTGCTGCCGTAATCCATAGAACAACAGCGGCAATTACCCAATCAGAAGAGATATCACCAATCAACCGTACCAAACACCAAAGTGCTCCTAACATGGATAATCCTGATAGGGACGATGATAGTGTTCCTGCAAAAAGTTTGGGTAATGCTGGTTTCAATGATGGTGCTATTAATGGGTTAGTCATAAGGTCTCGCAAGCTTGGGTCACTCATGCTTGTCTCCATTTACTATTATGCTGTTGTTTCATAGGGCGAACATAGCTCTCGTCGTTGTTGTTATCGTTGGGGGGGCTTACTGGTTCTCAGGGGTGAGTGTTTCAAATAATTAAGAATAAGCAAAGCGCTTGGGAGTTGTTTGTTGATCAGTAATAACATCTTGTTGATCAGCAATGACGTCTGTAATCAAAATATCGATTTTCTGCGTGTCTTTATGATGGGCTGTGGTGATTAGGTGGGCGTTAGGTTCAGAGACGGCTAAATGGTGCTTTCTCCAGACCTCTTCAGACGGGCAGGGAAATACGACGGTAATAGAGTTAGGGTTGCGCCAAGCTGGAACGCCCGCAGCTTGAAACTTGTCGACGGCGTACTGTGCCATTTGTAGGCAGTGTTGAATGCGCTGCTGCCATTGTTGTGATGAGCGACTATTAATTGCTGCCCACATCATTAATACCGAATGGCCATTTCTGGAGCCACTTATGGTTTGATCACGTGCTGAAATATAATCCACATCGACAGAAATACGATCAACATTTACACGTTTAGCGACGACAATGCCGCAAGGTATGGGGGAGCCAATCATCTTATGGCCAGATAGGCAGATCGAGTCAACGCCATCGGCAAATGAAAAGGGTTGTGGGTTATCTACAAAGGGGAGAATCATGCCACTTAGTGCTGCATCTGCATGTAAATAGAAATCCTGTCGCTCAATGCCAATTTGCTTTAACCGTTGTTTGATCGCTTTAATATTGTCCACAGCACCTGACATGGTCGTTCCAATATTGGCAAATATAATCGGATTTCGATCCTTATTGCCTTCTATCTTTTGTATTAAGTCATCAGTGTCAATTTCACCGTTGTCTAAACACTCTATAATGCACGATTTCATTCGAAGCAATTTAGCAATTTTCACTACTGAATAATGTGTCTCTTTCGAGTAATACAAGGTCGCATTAGGGAATAACTCCCTTGCCAAGTAGCAGCCGAACATATTTCCTTCTGTTCCGCCGTTGGTAACGTAGCCCCAGCTTTCCTTAAAGGGTATTTGGAATAAATCGGCATAGTATTTCATAACTTCTTTTTCAAAATCGAAAGAATTTAAAGCATAGTTACTGCTCTCCTGCCAGTCGCCGCAGTTATTTAGAGAAAAATTAAAAAATCGATATAAAGTAGAGTAATCGAAATCTGCGGACTCAGGGTAGCCGATATTAAAGTACTGATGTTCTAGGCAGTAATCCCAAAAGGTATCAAGACGGTTTTGGTTAGTAGCAGATAAAATCATGTTCAGCTCCGTTGATTTGATTTTGCATAATGTTACCGAGTCAAGAAAATTACCTAATCGTAAGTGTATGTTGACGGCTCATTTTTCAGTCCTTTGGTAATAGGGGGCTTTAAGAAAGAAATTACCACATTGACTTTTTGCCGTGCGAGTACACTGTGCTTGACAACGGCATTTATCGTAACGATAATGAGAATGATAATCAACATCTATTTATTGTTGAATTGATGCTTTGGTTCAATAGGAGTGTAAACATTCGTTGAGCCCCTAAAATACATTGAAAAATTAGAGGCCGTAGGTAGCTGAAGTTGTATCTTTTACAAGCTAACGACTTTTAGGAAGTACTCAAGAATTATGGCTTTACTGGCTTTTATCACTCATTAAACAGGACGTATTATGTTGACACAGGCTTCTATTTCTAACGTAACACCTTCATTACCAGTCAGCGAGTATGAAGAAAACATTTGGATGTTGCAGTTACAGCAACCTGAACAGGTATCTCGGAATATTAGTGCTTGGGAATTAAGTAATGATGCTAACCTTCCGTTGTTGAGCAAAGTGATTCATAACCTAATCGAAGAAATTCCTGATTTAAATGTTAGATATAATTTCAGTGATGATGGTGATTTAATGAAATACAAAGCTGAAAAGTATGAAGCTTGCTTAAATTTATTAACATTAGAAGCTGATGAAGTTTCTAATTATCTATCTAAACTAAAAGATATCCCGTGGGATGCTGCTGTTAATCCTCCATTTAATTCATTTATCATACAAACTGAGTATGGGGTTACTCTCGCTCTCGATTTACATCCGATTCTGGATCAGAGCTATCAGTTAGAAGACCTGATAACTTTAATACAAAACAATTACTACCAGCTTTCAAAAGATGGGCAGGTGCTTAACCTAACAGAAATTGATCAGTCACCAGTAGGGTTGGTAAGTGGAATACAACAACCGAATGAATCAACTCAATTGAGGTTAACGAAGTCGCAGATAGCGAATATCATTCTCGATGAATTCCGAACCGCGTTAGTAGAGCCAGACATGGCTTTGGAAGATGACTTTTTTGATTATGGTGGTCATTCGCTATTAGCTACACGTATCATTGGAAATCTTATGCAATCCCATGGGATCGAGGTGAGTTTCAATGATTTCTTTAAGTCACCTTCAGCGATGGTGCTTGCGGACTATGCAACGGCTAATGGCCAAGACAATCAGCAAGACGCTTCTGAATTTTTACTGCCTGAAGGCTCTGCTCCCCTTACATTTGCGCAAGACTTTCTTTGGCAGGCTTATTCCGCCTACGAATTTAGTCCGATTTATAACTTGCCATTTGCCATAAAATTCTTCGACAAGGTAGATGAAACAATATTGTTAAAGGCGTTTACCGATGTTTTAGTACGTCATGCGGGACTGCGTACAAGGTTTCAATCTTCAAATGGTGTGACTAGCCAATGCATTATTCCCGTTTCGGAGCTGAATCAGTACAAATGGTTTTGGGATAGTAGCGAAAGTGAAGGTGTGACGCTTTCTGATGAAGCTTCTTATCAGTTTGACCTTACATGTGAACTCCCATTAAGAATCCGTTTTATTCATAACCTACCTGATGAACCACAAGTGTTATCGCTTTTAATTCATCATATGGTAATTGATGAGTGGTCATTAAATACCATTATGGCGGATCTATCCCATGCTTATATGGCGCGGGCGAGCCATAGCGTACCAAGCTGGAATTTACCTGCGCGCAATATTAATGATTTTGCTTTTCTACAGGAAAAACAGGGACTGAATCGTCAGCATGTTGACTATTGGATCAATATGCTACGTGGCGCCACAAGAGGATTGGCTCTGTCTGATTCTGGCAATCAATCTGACGCCTCTAATGAGATATCAACCAAGGCTCAATGGATGGAGCTAGATCTTGGAAATGATGCATTTAAAAAGCTGTCTGCTTTTGCAAGGTTGCATGGGTCGTCTATTTTTAGTGTTTTGTATACTGCAATTACGCTGTCACTTCATAAACAAGGTAATTTAGATGAAATTGTCATAGGAACCTCTGCTTCTGGACGAACAGAAGCCGACTTTTTTGATACGGTTGGGTATTTCACCACTATGGTGGCGCATCGAGTGCAATTTGATACCGATGACTCTGTTGATAGTCTTCTTCAGGATATTACCTACAAAATTAATGAATCGATGCAATATGCTGATATTCCAATTAATTTGATTCAAAAAGAGCTTGGCATGGCAGCTGATGATGGCTTGTTATTTGATGTTTATATACACATACATTCAAATAATGCGCTAAATGGTGAATTACAGACCTCCGAGGGGAGTATTCATTATCAACAGATCCCACCAGAGAAAAATGATTCAATGTTTGGTCTGCACTTTGAAATTATGGATAATGTTTCAGCTGACGGACAACACGCTTTACGCCTAGTGACAACGTATCAGCAAGAACGTTATTCCCAAGGACAGGTAGAAAGCATCTTTGCAAAAATAAACACAGTATTAGCTATGTTTGACACAGAGGGGGATTGTAAGAAACCACTCAAACAAATTCAGTTATGATTGACTGAAGTCGTATTGTGAAATGTTAATGTACTGTAATCTGTATCATCAATATTGGTGGTACAGATCGTTGTCGACCTTTACACACTAAAACACCAGAAGTTTATGCTGTAAGGGCTGACGAGATTGAGCTTGGACAGCTTTGGAAAGTCTTTTAAGGTAACTTGTCCTTGCTTGAATTTAGGCTTCACACCATTAATACGGATTTTCTTAGACGTTAAGGAATCGGCGGTGATTTCGAAGCGTCTTTTTTTAGACCCAAAGCCATGACAGTGCATAATTTTTGGATTAGCAGACATGTTGATGATGAGTAGGGTGCATTTACCTTCTTTTTTCGCGCTGTGGCAGTAAACTTGTACAAATGGATCATTGCTTTGTATGTCGAAGACCTCTTCTCCCATGAGTTTTCCCCATAGCCAACTTACCCAATAATCTGGATTAGGTTTCAAGGTTTTGCGATTTATTAGGGCATAATCACCACCAATAAGGCTTTGTCTGACCATGACTTTCTGGCCGATTCTTGCGCCTCGTCCTAGTTGGTCTGCCCACCAAAAGCAGGAAACAAAACGGTCAGATAATTTCGCTTGTCCACCACACTGTGCTGAACCTGTTTCCCCTGTCCAAAGCTCGGCATCTGGTTGGTGTTGATCACGCCATGCCTTGAGTTGATTGGAATATTTTTCATAGTCTTTAAGGGAATTGGGCGAGAGGATGTTATCGACCGTTGCTGCGCGAGTTTTGACAGGGGAGCGACTGCTTTGAAAAGGGTAATAGTGCCAACCAACGACATCAATTTTCTCTTCTAGATTTTCTAGAAATGTAGACGTGATATTGCTGAGTGGTTTGATGGCTTCGCCAATTCTTGGCCAAAAAGCACTGCCGGGGCCAGCTATTTTAGCGTTTGGGTTATGTCGTCGAACGCAGCGAATAAAGGTGTCGTAATCTTTGGCGAGGTTTTTTGCACTGGGTTGTGAGGTAAAGCCATGGAACGCCCAGTAGGCATTAAGTTCGTTGCCGAGCTCGAATGTGTCGATATGTTGGTCGTGTTCATGGCTGTATTGGAGCAATCTTTCTACTTCGTTTGATTGCCATGCACCTTGTTTACTGCGCTCAAAAAGGCCGTATTTCATGGTGAAGGTGAGGGCTAGCTTGTTGCGCTGACAGAAGTCGTGCAAGTTGTGCCACATTTCTTGGGTTAGCACTAAGGCATTGGAAGATTCCGCAGGTGCTTTTTTTGGGCTGGTAAAATAATGCACTTTATCGGCTTCTGACCCACCCACACGTATATAGGCTGGTCCTAATGCTTGTATAAGTAAGTCGAGCTTGGGTTGGTTCAAATCCAACGGATCGACTCGTTGAGTACCTAGTCCTCGTTGTGTGCTTTTACTGTCTTCCCACCAGAACCCACCCGCCAATACCGATATGTCGATAGAAAAAGATAAAAATCTTGCATTAACCTTAGTGATTGGCGTCATACTGTTAAGACTTACAGAAACAGCTTTATTCTGCCGTTTTAGATTTCTTCTATGATGCCATGGACGTGCGATTCGATTACGAAACAAGATGTTTATTCCCGAGTGAAAGGTTTTAATAGACTGACGTAAGAATGTGACACCTATGTGAATCCATTTGCTTAAACTAACGAGAGGGGCGTCGGTATGAAATATTGGATTTGGATCATGTCGGCTCTTTTGCTTGGCTGTACTAGCAATTCGAAGAATATAGATTCTGTTATTCAGATGCAGCTAGAGCCCTATTTAGGTACGTGGTACGAAATGGTTCGACAGGATCACGCGTTCGAAGAAGGCTTATCGAATGTTACAGCGACGTATTCTATAGGGGAGGATGGTGGCATAGATGTGGTGAATCGGGGGTATTCCAGTGAGGATAGAAATTGGCGAGAGGCCAAGGGCAGAGCCAATTTTGTGAACTCTTCCGATGTCGGACATTTGAAAGTGTCTTTCTTTGGTCCTTTTTATGGTGCTTACGTTATTCTTGAATTGGATAAAAAAGACCCTCAATACGCCATGCTATCAGGGCCTAGTCGAGAATTTTTTTGGCTTTTATCTCGAACGCCAACCATGCCTAAGGCGGTGAAACGACGTTTATTAACTAAAGTGCGGCAGCTGGGATTCCAGATGGATAAACTGGTTTATGTTCAGCATACCTACTACCTACCTTAGGTCAGACTGTTTTAAGACAGCCTGCTAAAAAAGAGAGCAGGTGACCGTTTGTCTGTTTTTTTCGTTTAAGCATACTTCTTCATAAGCTTCTGTGCTGTTGATCAAAGCATAGTGAGTGTTGGAGTCTTGGCAAGCCGCAACAAAGCGGCTGAGCTTTTGCTGGTAGACGGCCTTATCATATTCATGGTCACTATTAACGTTGGGGTTATCAAGAGTAAGTCGATCCGCATCACTTTGAACTTTATCCTCTAAATAAATCAATTGGTTATAGCGATTACGTATCTTGTGGCAAGAGGCGCTGTTTGGGTCTACGCTACCATGGCAGTCGGTGATGGCTATTTCTAGCTGTTCTCTTTCATCTTTGTAGGTTTTTAGTGTATTGGCGATTTGATTTTGCTGAACTGTCGTTAAATCTTGTTCTTGTTGGTAGTTGTCTAGTCGGTTTTTTTCTGCGTTTAAGCTTTTTTCTTCTATTAAGCAGTTTTTGCCAAATTCAATTAGGTCAACAGCATGTACCACGTTGACGGTCGCACAGCTGAATAAAAGCAGGGTGGATTTAAGAACACACTTCATCATTCAATTTACAGCCTGTTTCAAATAGAAATTTGTTCGCATCTTTCGCAAGTATTGTACTTTCAGTTGATATAATATTCCAACAGCTAGCTGGTATTATCAGCTCAAAGGTAAATGACCTGCTTACCCAACCTAATGGTGAAGCGTTTTTTAGTTGTCTATTATAAAAATATTAGCGGATAACCCAGTGAATCAGATAAATAATACTTATGGGCTAACGATGCATGCCTCTAGGAATGCGTTGTATGCGGAACTTCATTCCCGTCCTTTTCAAGTTTTAGTCAGTCCAGCACGGGTGAGCTATCTTGCGGTGATGACCAGTTCAGAGCAAAAAATCCAAGACTTCGAGCACTTTTGCCAGCTTTATCTGCATTCTAATATGTCTGCCCCCCTAGAGGATGGTGGTTTTTATGAGGTAGATTTTGGTACTTTTAGGGTACGGCGAGATAAGCATCTTGAGTTCACCGCTTACACCATTATTAGCACTCACTTTGATTCTAGTAACAGTCCATTCGAGCAAAATGCCTTGTCGCTTTTACCTCAGCAGTGGCTGGAAAAGATTCCCGGTACTGTGATTGCGGGTTTTCATATAGCTGTTGAAGATGCACGTACGCAGCCAGAGCCAGACCTTGTGGCTGCGAAAGTCTACTTTGAAGATATGCGTTTGGTGGGAAGTCGACCACAAAATGGCGATGCTCAAGTATGGACCAGCTTTTGCTTGCACAGTGATGATTTTGGGCGCTTTTTAATTTACAACAAGAATATGAGTGATAGTCAGCTTGGCCGTATGGTGCAGCGTATTATAGAGATAGAAAACTATCGCTTATTGGCCTTACTTGCTTTGCCCATGGCGCGTAAATACAGTGCTCAACTGGTTCATATGGATGATAGGTTGGCGGCCACAACAGCGTGTTTATCAGACCCGAATGAAGTCCTTGATGAGCAAGCGTTATTAGGTGAGTTAATTGACATGGCTGCGTGGGTTGAGGCAACGCGGGCCAAAACAACCTTTCGATTTAGTGCCACTAAGGCTTATCACGGCCTTGTCTTAAAGCTGTTAGGTGAGCTGAAAGAAGATGAGGTTTCTGGACACCTTACTCTTACCGAATTCATTACTCGCCGTCTGACCCCAGCCGTGCAAACCTGTAGGGCAACAGGCGAGCATTTAGAAAGCCTTTCAATGCGTATCGACCGAGTATCTGACATGATGCGTACTCGAGTAGAAATGTCGATTCAGTCACAAAATCAAGCCTTACTCGCCTCTATGGACAAACGCTCGAAGATTCAACTGGCGATGCAACATACGGTCGAGGGTTTGTCCGTGGCCGCCATTAGTTATTACTCTGTTGGCTTATTGAAATTTATCATTGAAGCTGTGTACGACAAGGGGGTTCAATTTGATAAAACCCTAGTGATTGGCCTTTCCGTTCCGTTTGTAGTAGGCGGTGTTTGGTTGGCAACACGACAGATCCATAAGCGTTTTCTGTTGTTGGCAAGGAAAGAAATGCCTGAGTCAGAACTCAAGTAGTAGTGTTCGGTTATTCTCGATTTTAGCCTTTATTAAATGAAAGTGGTTTATAGCATATTACACAAACACGATTAGTTAGGGGTTGGCATGTATACAGACGAAGACTTAAATACGGCAATTGAGAAAGGGATTTTTACCAAATCGTCCGTTGTCGAGTTTAGACGTTTAATAGCAGGTTTAAATGGCTCTCCATCGGTAGATGAAGAAAACTTTAAGTTGGTGGGAGGTTTTAACGACATTTTTGTTGTAATTGCTTGCGGCTTACTGCTTGTTTCTGCTTTTTGGGTGTTTCAGGCTGTATATGACAGTTTAGGGTTGGCAGTATTTGCGATGTTGTCTTGGGTCTTGGCGGAGTTCTTTGTGCGCAAGCGTAAAATGGCGTTGCCTGCTATTGCTTTGCTATTAGCCTTTGTTGGCAGTGTCTTTCTGGTGGTTATTTCTTTGAGCCCTAACCCGGATGACGTGGTTTTTACCTTTGCCACGGCGGTCTCGACTCTTGCTGCTATATTACATTGGCGACGTTTTAGAGTGCCTATTACTGTTGCGGTAGGTACTGCTGCTGCGTTAGGGTTGGCTGTAACGGTTATCACTAACGCTTTCCCCGAGAGTAAAAATATTTTGCTTCTGTTGGCTTTTTTAGGCGGTATTGTGGCCTTTACGTTTGCCATGTATTGGGATTCATCGGATACGAAGCGTACCTCTTATAAATCAGATGTGGCGTTTTGGTTGCACTTGTTGTCTGCTCCTTTGATTATTCATCCTGTTTTTTCTAGTTTGGGGGTATTAGAAGGTAATGAAAGCTTGGGCAATATGCTGGCCATTGTTGCTTTATATGTATTGATGACTGGTGTTTCTATCGCTATCGACCGTCGTGTCTTTATGGTGTCGTCGTTGGTTTATGTGGTGTATGCCTTATCTAGTTTGATTGAGAATTATGGTGGTGTTGGTTACAGCTTTGCGGCAACCGGAGTGGTTGTCGGCGGCGCTCTGCTATTATTGTCTGCTTATTGGCATAGAGTAAGGGCACTGATTTTGACTAGGCTACCTGATCTAATACAGCAAAAAATCCCATAAATGAAAGCGGATTAAATCGACGGCTTTATGGTATTCATATTTTAGGGGGAGCATGCTGCCGAAATAAAGCTATCTATTCGTTTTTTATCTCTATAGTATGGCACTTCAAGCTAGAAAGAAGTCTATAATTATTAACTCTGAAATACGTTGTTTTATTCATAAAATCCTCGTCCTGAAGTTTCTAAGTACCAGCCTATTTTTTGCACATTCAGCCTATTGAAGGCTATTCATTAAACTCAGGAGATTATTTATGTCTAATACAGTGAAAGGAACCGTTAAGTGGTTCAACGAAATTAAAGGTTTTGGTTTCATTGAACAAGAATCTGGTCCAGATGTGTTCGCACATTTCAGTGCTATTGCTAGCTCAGGATTCAAAACCTTGGCCGAAGGCCAACAAGTAGAGTTCGTTGTTACTGCTGGTCAAAAAGGTCCTCAAGCAGAGAATATTACAGTACTTTAATTAGTTACTAAGAATATTTAAGAAAGGGTAAGTTCTTCGGAACTTACCCTTTCTTTGTTTTGAAGGTTTAGCTTTTTCCCGTATCGAGGCCATCCGTGTCACGAGTAAAGTATAGTCCCGTCTAGTATTTTCATTTCATAGGGGTGAATAATTTCCCTAGCCAGAAGATAGCAAAAGAAGTTCCGAAGGGAGTGAGGGGTAAACCCTTGGGCTCCAGATATTTTAGAAGGTAGAGAAGGCGTCTTTCTCTCGTTGTAGGAGCCGTTTCAAGTTTTTCTCAAGTAAGGCCATAAGGTGTTATCAAAAAATTACATATCATTCACGTTTCACTCGGTTAATGACGCTGCACATTACATTACATTACGTTAATATACGCATTTTTACGCTTTGGGTGGCTTTGTGAAACTTATTAGACAATTGGTGGTATTAGGATTCCTTATACCATTTTTGTTACATGCGAAAGCCTTGAGTATAGGTGAGGACATTCCTTATTTTTATTATGAGGATAAAACAGGCTCTTTAACTCTAGAGCAGTTTTTGAATGTCCCTAAAAAACATCTCATTAAATCTAATAAAGCTTTATCAAAAGGCTATACCAAGTCTACATTCTGGATAAAAGCCAACGTAGATCATAAAGCTTTTGTAGGTGATGAGTACTGGTTTGAAATATTGCCTATTTTCTTAGACAAAGTAGAGTTCTACTACAAACCAAATGATGGTGTTCGCCCGTGGATGAATCGTTCCGCAGGAGATCTAAATGGTAGTGGGAAATGGGATGTAGATTATAGAGCACCTATTTTTATATTACCTAAGACATTAAAAGGTTATTCAATAGTAATTAAAGTATCTACGTCGAGTTCGATGCTTTTAGATGTGAAAGTTTGGGAGGAAAAAGAATTTATTGTTTCTTCCTTAAAAGAGAATTCTTTTTGGAATTTTTTCTTTGGCCTTTTTTCTTTTGCTGCTGTTGTTCTATTGGTGCTGGCTTTAGTGCTGAGAAAACGTATTTTTTGGGTTTCTTTTTCTGCTTATGTTGTGTATTTAAATCTTTTTTGTATGCATGGTTATTATGAGTGGTTTTTTGGAAAAAGCCCTTTCCATATACAGCATTATTTGACATCTATATTATTTATTTCTGTGTTTAGTGTTGCGTTATTAGCTTTTTCTGAAATGTTAGGTTTGCGGGAAAGATTTGATAAAATATATAGGGTGATATTGGTTTTGTCATTTCTTATATTTTCTCAATCAGCTCTTATTTTTTTTGATATGTATTTTTTTTCTATTAGGTTTGTTTTGGTTTTGTTTTTCTTTGGAAGTTATTTAATTTTGGTTTGTTATTTTTATAGCCTTTTCAAGTTTGATTTTAGTGTTCTTTATTTTTTGGTTGGGTTAGGGGTTATGGCCATAATGTCGATATTGTTTCTTAGAATATCTGTTTTAAATGGCTTTGATGTATATCCTGGACAAAGAGATAGTTTTTGGCAGGTTGTGGTTTCTATTAGCGTTATTGCTGTTATGGCAGGGGCAATAATTAAAATATATAAAGAAAGGATATTTAATATTGAGAGGAGGGGGTTGGTAAGAGAGTTGAATGTAGAAAGGGAAACTCGGTTTAACCAAAGGCAATTAGTGAGCATGATTTCGCATGAGTTTCGTACCTCGCTTTCGATTATTTCTGGAGCCATAACAAACCTAAAGTCTTTGTCTAATCTTGATGCTCAAGTGACTAAAAGGTATGAGCGTATTGAACGTGCGAATGCAAGGTTGATACAACTAACAGATAACTGTTTAGCTGATGATAGAGTGTCATCAGCATCACTCACTATGTCTTTTAAAACGGCAAACCTATCCGAGATACTTTTATCAGCAACAAGGGTCGTGAATTTCTCAGATCACCATAATATGAATGTTAGTTTTAATGGTATGGAAGTGAGTTTGTTAGAGTTACCAGAGCTTTTAATTAAAGCTGATGATGCTATGTTACAAATTGCTCTTTCGAATGTGTTTGATAATGCATTGAAATATATGGAGGAAGGTGATGTAAATGTAGAGGTTTATGAATATGACAATTCATATTTTATTAATGTGATAGATCATGGGGATGGTATCGATAAAGGTATGGAAAATGAAATTTTTGAAAAATATAGAAAAGTAACGCGAGGAGATAGTGCAAGCAAACCTGGAGTGGGTTTTGGACTTTATGTTTGCAAGCAAATAATGTTAGGGCATGACGGGGATGTTAGGTTGCTCGGTAATTCAGATCAAGGATGTTGTTTTGAATTTAGAATACCAAAAAAATTAGATTGACTTGGTATTTAATCGAGGTTCTTATTTTGATATATAGAAAACCAAATATTGCTATTGTTGAAGACAATGATGATTTACGAGATGATCTTTCATTTTTTTTACGTGAAAATGGTTATCCTGTGTGGTGTTGTAGTAGTGCTGAGCTTTTTTGGCGACAATTACATACAGAATCAACAGATATTGTATTAGTTGATATTGGACTGCCCGGAGAGGATGGATTTGGTGTTGTAAAACATCTTAATGAGTTCAAAGAGTATGGTTTAATTATAATTACGGCAAGGGGTGCGCAGAAAGATAAATTAAATGGCTTACAGAGTGGAGCTGATTTATATCTAATAAAGCCGATAAATTTTTCTGTACTAACTGAAAAGATTGACACACTCTGGCATAGGATTTGTGATGGTAAGGCGAGTGCCGATATAGAGCATAGTGGTGAGATAATAGAAAAAAATATACCGACTGAAGGTATTGGTATTGATTGGCGACTAGGCGATGATTGTAAATTAGTAACCTTTGATGGTGCATCAATATCATTGTCTCCGCAAGAATATATATTGCTTAGAGAGCTGATGAGTTCAGTTGATCAGGTGATCAGTAAGTTGGATCTGCATCAGATCTTATTTGGTCACGTTGATGAGGTTGATGTTCATCGGATAGATGTACTTTTAAGTCGCCTCCGTATCAAGCTACGATCAAAAGAAATTAAGTTGCCTATTCGTACTTTATTTGGAAAAGGCCTAGTTTTTAGGTCAAATGATTAATTTTTTTTGATTTATTGAGAGTCTTGAGAGGATTGAGACTGACATTCTATTTTTCTAGCAAAGATAATATGTATGACTTTGTAGTTATACGTCGCTCTTTGTTAGGAGGATTCGGATGTTTTTCAATAAAAAATTAGCCGAGCTATTGGATTTTGTGTTGTTCATAGGAAGGGTTCGCGCTGAACCCTTGAGAATGAAGAGCAGCTTGACGAATCTAAGGAATAATCACGCCCATACTATTCAGATTGGGCAGGGTCTTGTTGTCGTAACACAGCTCAAATCGACCCACCTCAATTTAGAAGATAGTGTTAAAACTCAAGCCAAGTTCGAAAACACGCAAACAAATAACAGAAAAAGCTACATAAGCGATGTATCGGTGCCTAATTATAGCGATACATTGATCTTCTCTCTTCTGAATACCTCATTCCCGAATAGTGTCGACGAATTGCTTAATATATCGACTGATGAGGTCTTTTTATTTAATTCAACAGGCAGTGCAGCATGAGTAGATCGATGATGAGATCACTGGGTTCACGATAGCTTACATAGTATGGAAAACTCATCTTATCTAGTTTGAGTATCTACTTAAGGTAGCTAGTTTTATTCGTTACTTGATTTTTTGTATTGAGATTAGGGGTAAAGACTATGTCTAGCGCTGAAAATTTGCATGATTATGAAAGCGGTTACATTTATGGGTTTTGCACCAGCAAAAAATAGCTTGGCAAAGGTCTTAATTATTCAAGATGCACTAAAGCGTCGGCTTGTTATTTATGAGGTGAAACTTATGTCTGAGAACATTGTGAGATTGCGTTGTTTGGTGGCGGACCAGCAGTTTAACGAATTGAAAATTAAGTGCTTGGCGTTATTAACCGAGAGCTTTTCAGTGAAGGGGCTGTCATTAAAGGTATTGCCAGTAAAGGTGTTGTTGGCATTGGCTTATGCTCATTTAGGTGAGTTTGAGAAGCTTTCTAAAAGTTTAGCTTCGCTTGAAGTACAGCAGGATGCTTTGGATAACGATGCCTTATGTGATTTAGCGGCGGTCTATATAGTGCGCCAGCAGCTTGATCGGGCTTGTATTTTATTAGAGAGGGTTATTGAGCAAGTGCCAGAACATGACTTAGCGTTGGCGCGTTTAGGGTGGTGTCATATGGCGCAAGGTGAATCGGAACGAGCTTTGGCATTATTTGAGCGTTCTTTGGTTATTCAACCTCAACGCATGGCAGTTAAGTTAAATCGTATTCAATTGTTGATCGGCTTGTACGATAAAAAAGCGGCACGAAGTGATGTGTTGCCTGCTGTTCCATCGGCGTTGGAAGACGCCGCCATTCTTTTGACAACCCAGCAGGGTAGCGCACCACAGGTGCTATGGAAAAGTTATGAGAACCGTTTGCAGCGTTTGCGATTGTGTTGGTGGGTGGTGCTTGAAGAGTATGGTTCGCTGTTGCGGAGTTTTGGTTAAGCCTTCTTCTAAATACGAGGCGAAGAGTTATTTGTTCTTTTTGACGGTGTTGATGAAATATTCAGACTAGATGGTCAAATTTCTTTATTTATAGAGAGGTTTGAGAGGGTTGAGACTGACAATCAATGATTTTAGCGAATAAAGTGTAACAAATTATTGTTTTTTGTAATTTCATGGTTTTTTTCGTGATTTTATTTTTCTAGTTTTTTGAGTTTAAAACCAATGGCGGTTTTGATGAGGCAGTTCTTTGAGGCTGTCGGTGTTGATTCAGTGACGCTGAAAAGCGAGTTAACGCCCCTGTTGCCAAAGTACGTTTTTATTATTCAAGTTGAGCAAGGGCTCATATAGGGTCCTACATATTTGCGGAACAGTAGCAAACTCATCTTACCTAGTTTATGTGACATGCACGACTGATTTCCAATTCATTATTTAATACTCACCTTTGACTTTATATTGCGCAGAGGGAGGAAAATAGAGGTAAAAGATTATGGCTGATACTATAACAATAGACTCGGTAATTGACGATGTGGGCAGTAAACAAGGCTCATTTACGTCTGATGTTCAGACGGACGACAAGAGCTTGCTGTTATCGGGAACCACAGAGGCGGGCTCAACGGTCAAAATATACAAGGCTAGTACTGGCGAGTTTTTGGGTGATGCTACGGTGACGGGTGCGAACTGGACATACCCTGCGGAACTGAATGAAGGCGATAAGGAGTATCAATTTATTGCCAAAGCGACAGATGCAGCGGGCAACGTAGTAGGAGAGTCATCTGGATTTAAAGTGACATTGGATACGGTGGCGCCTTTTCTTATAACTCTGGAGGCGGTCACTGATGATGTAGGTGAGGCGACGGGCCCAGTAAGTTCTGGTGAAATTACGGACGACACGAGCTTGGAGCTGTCGGGTTTTGTTGAGCCGGGTTCGAAGGTATTTATTTACAATGGCGCCACTAAGATGGGGGAGGCTACGGTTGAGGGTATAGCATGGACATATGATGCTGAACTGGCTAATGGCATGACCTATAACCTTACGGCCAAAGCGATGGATTCGGCGGGCAATGAAGCCGACACACCTGATTTCATTGTGAGGGTGGTTGATGTGCCGAAGACCCCAACGTTCTTGGTCACTGACAATGTGGGTAGCGTGACGGGTACGTTAGAGACAGGGAAGACCACGGACGACACTTCGTTGGAGTTGTCTGGTACGGTTGAGACGGGATCGACGGTTGCTATTTATAGTGGCGAAATAAAAATCGGTGACGCCGTAGTTATAGGCGAGAACTGGACATACATTGTCGACCTGAAGCATGGCAGTAGTTATCAATTTAAGGTCAAAACGACGGATGTGGCGGGTAATGAAAGTGAGTTCTCGTCCGATTTTAATGTGAAAGCGGACACCAGGGCGGATTCTCCAAGTATTACGTTCGAAAGCGCTGGTGCAGATGACGTTTATAATGCTGCTGAACTGGGCGTAGATGGCACCGTGACTGCGACGATCTCGGTAACGGATTCTGACGTCGGCGACACCTTGACGTACAACGTAAACGGAATAGACACCCTTGTTACGTTAAACGCAGAGCAAATTGCCAATGGCATTGCGATTGAAGTTCACCCAGAAGATAGCGTCACGGCGACCTTATCGGATGTCGCGGGCAATGTCTCTACAGAAGCGAGTGAAACCGTCGTAAGTGCGGACATCTCAGCCGAAGCGGGCAGCGTGGGCGTGAATGCGATCACCGAAGACGACGTGATCAACGCCGCAGAAAGCGGTCAAACCGTTGCGGTCACGGGGTCCGCCGCAGGGGGCGACATCGCCGCCGGCGATCTGGTCACCATGACCATCAACGGCACGGATTACAGCACCACCGTGCAGGCCGACAACACCTGGTCTGTTGACGTCGCGGGATCTGATCTTGCGAATGACACGGCGTTCGAGGCGGTGGTGACCTCTTCTGATGCCGCGGGCAATACCGTCATCAGTACCGGCGCTTCTACTCACACGGTTGACCTCTCAGCAGAGGAAGGCACCGTGGGCGTGAATGCGATCACCGAAGACGACGTGATCAACGCCGCGGAAAGTGGTCAAACCATTGCGGTCACAGGGTCTGCCGAAGGAGGCGACATTGTCGCCGGCGATCTGGTCACCATGACCATCAATGATACGGATTACAGCACCACCGTGCAGGCCGACAACACCTGGTCTGTTGACATAGCGGGTTCTGACTTGGCGGCCGACACGGCGTTCGATGCGGTGGTGACGTCTTCTGATGAAGCGGGCAACACCGTAGAGAGCCTCGGTTCTTCTACTCACACGGTTGACCTCTCAGCAGAGGAAGGCACCGTGGACGTGAATGCGATCACGCCGGATGACGTGATCAACGCCGCAGAAAGCGGTCAAACCGTTGCGGTCACGGGGTCCGCCGCAGGGGGCGACATCGCCGCCGGCGATGTGGTCACCATGACCATCAATGACACGGATTACAGCACCACCGTGCAGGCCGACAACACCTGGTCTGTTGACGTGGCGGGATCTGATCTTGCGAATGACACGGCGTTCGACGCGGTGGTGACGTCTTCTGATGCCGCGGGCAACACCGTAGAAAGCATCGGTGCTTCTACTCATACGGTCGATCTGTCAGCCGAAGCGGGCAGCGTGAACGTGAATGCGATCACCGAAGACGACGTGATCAACGCGAACGAGGTGGCTGGTACCGTTTCCGTCACAGGTTCCGCCGCAGGGGGCGACATTGCCGCTGGCGATCTGGTCACCATGACCATCAACGGCACGGATTACAGCACCGCAGTGCAGGCCGACGACACCTGGTCTGTTGACGTGGCGGGATCTGATCTTGCGAATGACACGGCGTTCGACGCGGTGGTGACCTCTTCTGATGCCGCGGGCAATACCGTCGATACCGTCGGTGCTTCTACTCATACGGTCGATCTGTCAGCCGAAGCAGGCAACGTGAATGTGAATGCGATCACTGAAGACGACGTGATCAACGCCGCGGAAAGCGGTCAAACCATTGCGGTCACCGGGTCCGCCGCAGGGGGCGACATCGCCGCCGGCGATCTGGTCACCATGACCATCAACGGCACGGATTACAGCACCACCGTGCAGGCCGACAACACCTGGTCTGTTGACGTGGCGGGATCTGATCTTGCGAATGACACGGCGTTCGACGCGGTGGTGACCTCTTCTGATGCCGCGGGCAATACCGTCGATACCGTCGGTGCTTCTACTCATACGGTCGATCTGTCAGCCGAAGCAGGCAACGTGAATGTGAATGCGATCACTGAAGACGACGTGATCAACGCCGCGGAAAGCGGTCAAACCATTGCGGTCACCGGGTCCGCCGCAGGGGGCGACATCGCCGCCGGCGATCTGGTCACCATGACCATCAACGGCACGGATTACAGCACCACCGTGCAGGCCGACAACACCTGGTCTGTTGACGTGGCGGGATCTGATCTTGCGAATGACACGGCGTTCGACGCGGTGGTGACCTCTTCTGATGCCGCGGGCAATACCGTCGATACCGTCGGTGCTTCTACTCATACGGTCGATCTGTCAGCCGAAGCAGGCAACGTGAATGTGAATGCGATCACTGAAGACGACGTGATCAACGCCGCGGAAAGCGGTCAAACCATTGCGGTCACCGGGTCCGCCGCAGGGGGCGACATCGCCGCCGGCGATCTGGTCACCATGACCATCAACGGCACGGATTACAGCACCACCGTGCAGGCCGACAACACCTGGTCTGTTGACGTGGCGGGATCTGATCTTGCGAATGACACGGCGTTCGACGCGGTGGTGACCTCTTCTGATGCCGCGGGCAATACCGTCGATACCGTCGGTGCTTCTACTCATACGGTCGATCTGTCAGCCGAAGCAGGCAACGTGAATGTGAATGCGATCACTGAAGACGACGTGATCAACGCCGCGGAAAGCGGTCAAACCGTTGCGGTCACGGGGTCCGCCGCAGGGGGCGACATCGCCGCCGGCGATCTGGTCACCATGACCATCAACGGCACGGATTACAGCACCACCGTGCAGGCCGACAACACCTGGTCTGTTGACGTGGCGGGATCTGATCTTGCGAATGACACGGCGTTCGACGCGGTGGTGACGTCTTCTGATGCCGCGGGCAACACCGTAGAAAGCATCGGTGCTTCTACTCATACGGTCGATCTGTCAGCCGAAGCGGGCAGCGTGAACGTGAATGCGATCACCGAAGACGACGTGATCAACGCGAACGAGGTGGCTGGTACCGTTTCCGTCACAGGTTCCGCCGCAGGGGGCGACATTGCCGCTGGCGATCTGGTCACCATGACCATCAACGGCACGGATTACAGCACCGCAGTGCAGGCCGACGACACCTGGTCTGTTGACGTGGCGGGATCTGATCTTGCGAATGACACGGCGTTCGACGCGGTGGTGACCTCTTCTGATGCCGCGGGCAATACCGTCGATACCGTCGGTGCTTCTACTCATACGGTCGATCTGTCAGCCGAAGCAGGCAACGTGAATGTGAATGCGATCACTGAAGACGACGTGATCAACGCCGCGGAAAGCGGTCAAACCGTTGCGGTCACGGGGTCCGCCGCAGGGGGCGACATCGCCGCCGGCGATCTGGTCACCATGACCATCAACGGCACGGATTACAGCACCACCGTGCAGGCCGACAACACCTGGTCTGTTGACGTCGCGGGATCTGATCTTGCGAATGACACGGCGTTCGACGCAGTGGTGACCTCTTCTGATGAAGCGGGCAATACCGTCGATACCGTCGGTGCTTCTACTCATACGGTCGATCTCTCAGCGGAAGCGGGCACCGTGGGCGTGAATGCGATCACCGAAGACGACGTGATCAACGCGAACGAAGCGGCTGGCACAATTTCCGTCACAGGTTCCGCCGCAGGGGGCGACATTGCCGCTGGCGATCTGGTCACCATGACCATCAACGGCACGGATTACAGCACCACCGTGCAGGCCGACAACACCTGGTCTGTTGACGTCGCGGGATCTGATCTTGCGAATGACACGGCGTTCGAGGCGGTGGTGACCTCTTCTGATGCCGCGGGCAATACCGTCATCAGTACCGGCGCTTCTACTCACACGGTTGACCTCTCAGCAGAGGAAGGCACCGTGGGCGTGAATGCGATCACCGAAGACGACGTGATCAACGCCGCGGAAAGTGGTCAAACCATTGCGGTCACAGGGTCTGCCGAAGGAGGCGACATTGTCGCCGGCGATCTGGTCACCATGACCATCAATGATACGGATTACAGCACCACCGTGCAGGCCGACAACACCTGGTCTGTTGACATAGCGGGTTCTGACTTGGCGGCCGACACGGCGTTCGATGCGGTGGTGACGTCTTCTGATGAAGCGGGCAACACCGTAGAGAGCCTCGGTTCTTCTACTCACACGGTTGACCTCTCAGCAGAGGAAGGCACCGTGGACGTGAATGCGATCACGCCGGATGACGTGATCAACGCCGCAGAAAGCGGTCAAACCGTTGCGGTCACGGGGTCCGCCGCAGGGGGCGACATCGCCGCCGGCGATGTGGTCACCATGACCATCAATGATACGGATTACAGCACCACCGTGCAGGCCGACAACACCTGGTCTGTTGACGTGGCGGGATCTGATCTTGCGAATGACACGGCGTTCGACGCGGTGGTGACCTCTTCTGATGCCGCGGGCAACACTGTAGAAAGCATCGGTGCTTCTACTCATACGGTCGATCTGTCAGCCGAAGCGGGCAGCGTGAACGTGAATGCGATCACCGAAGACGACGTGATCAACGCGAACGAGGCGGCTGGTACCGTTTCCGTCACAGGTTCCGCTGAAGGGGGCGATATCGCCGCTGGCGATGTGGTCACCATGACCATCAACGGCACGGATTACAGCACCACC
>NZ_JAEMNX010000024.1 GCF_016463975.1 Marinomonas transparens
AAAATGCTCATTTATAACCCATAAACTCTGCTTTTTCGTCTGTTTTTGCCTTGTCTCGGTTTTGCTCATGACTTCGTGCAAAGGTCTCATCTAGTAAGTACCTTTCTATTTCCTTCAAATGACGTTTCTTGAAACCGACAAAACGAGTGATGATTTTTCCATCTTTGCCTATTAGATAGGAAACAGGCAGGCCCTCTATTTCGTATGCTTGGATTTGTGATTGGGAGGCCTTGGTGAGAATCGGATATTGCACAGGGTATTGCTCAAGGAAGGTTTTAGCGTCTTTGGTGTTTTCATCTAGATTAACGGCGATGATTTCAAAACCCTTGTTGTTAAACTGATTCCGTAATCTATTTAACTGGGGCAGTGATTGCCGACAAGGCGCACACCAGGATGCCCAAAAGTCGAGCAAGGTCACTTTTCCTAAATAGTCGCTTAGAGCTATGTCGGTTTGCTGATGGATTTCCAACCCTTTGATGGGCGGAGCCAGTTTATTGGGTGCTAACGTATTGGCCGCTAGTGTACTGGTAGAAAGTGAGACTGCGAATAATAAGCAGGTAAAAGTGAATCGGAAAGCGAGAATCATGACGTCTTTCATGCCGTACAAATCTAATACTATATTTTTTAAATATGACAAATTAATGATATCGATATCTAATTGTTTTTTATTTTACTTTTTTTTTCTAGTTTGTCATAAAACTGACATCAGAATGTCGATGAAATGTCATTTATCCCCGGTAGAGTAGCGAAACTTTCTAAGCGCTCCATTGAGGATGTAAATAATGAAAATCAATCTAGTTACTAAGTCGGTTGCCGCAGTTGCTACTGCTGGTGTGATGAGCAGTGTCATGGCCTCTGGTGTAACACAGTCTAATGATCAGTGGTTTAAAGACGGTCAAGCAACGCTTCAGCAAAAACTAAATGCTCCTCGTATTAATGGTATGGCGAAAAACGTGATCTTGTTTGTTGGTGATGGCAATGGTGTCACTTCAAACACAGCGATTCGTATGTATAAAGGTCAAAAAGAGGGTGGATCAGGTGAAGAGTATGTACTTAGCTACGAACAGTTTCCTCACCTAGCACTAGCGAAGACTTACAACACGAATGCTCAAACACCAGATTCTGCTGGTACAGCAACCGCTTTTCTTACGGGTGTTAAAACCAAAGCGGGCATGCTGAGTGTGGCTTCTAATGTTGACCGTGGCGATTGCCAGGCTGGGATGAAAAACGAAGTAACCACCATTCTTGAGTTAGCAGAGCAAGCCGGCAAATCAACAGGTGTTGTTTCAACAGCTCGTATTACTCATGCAACGCCAGCGGCGGCCTATGCCCATTCTGCAGACCGTAACTACGAAGACGATAGCAAGTTGTCTGCTGAGCAAAAAGCAGCGGGTTGTATCGATATCGCATCACAAGCAGTAGATTCGAATGTCGATGTGTTGTTTGGTGGCGGTCGTCGTCATTTCATTCCTAAAACAATGAAAGATGGCGAGGGCAAATCAGGTAAGCGTACTGACGGCCGTAACCTAACGAAAGAATGGACTAAGAAATACCAGAACGCGTCATACATCTGGAACCAAGCTGGCTTCGATAAGCTTAATACAGAAAAAACCGGTCCAGTTTTAGGCTTGTTTAACAGCTCTCACATGGAATACGAAGCGGATCGCGCTAAAGACAAAGGTGGCGAGCCTTCTTTGGCGGAAATGACAGGTAAAGCAATCGACATTCTGGATAACAACAAGAAAGGGTATTTCTTGTTAGTTGAAGGCGGACGTATTGACCACGCTCACCATGCAGGCAACGCAGCGCGCGCTTTAGAAGATGGTTCTGCTTTTGCTGATGCGGTTCAAGCGGCAATGGAAAAAACCTACCAAGAAGATACCCTGATCATTGTAACAGCCGATCATTCTCATACTTTGACGATGCAAGGCTATGCGAAACGCGGTAACCCAATCTTAGGTTTGAGTGTGGGTGTTGACGGTAAGGGTCATCCTAAAACAACGCCTAACCTAGATGATGATGGCAAACCGTTTACAACCCTTAGCTACATCAATGGTCCAGGTGCAGTAAAAGGCGAGCGTGAAGACTTAACGAATGTTGATACAACGGATATTGATTACATTCAGCAAGCCTTGTTCCCTAAATCATCTGAATCTCATGCTGGCGAAGACGTAGCGATTTACGCTCGTGGTCCTAAAGCTTGGTTGATGGATGGTTCTGTAGAGCAAAACTACATCTTCAACGTAATGGGCTACGCATCTGGTCTTGTTAAGTAATTAACAAGTCTAGATAGCTCAAGGGCGCTAACTTAAGGTTGGCGTCCTTTTTCGTTTTAAACTTTTAATGGAATTCTTCATGCGCATTGTATTGCTCTTGTTATGGCTTGGTATGAGCAGTGTTTCCATGGCGGCGGACAAGCTGCATTTTCGTGATTTGTATGGCCGAGGTGGTGAATTTTCAGAAATGGCTAAACAGAAGCAAGGTCAAACGATTCGTGTTCGAGGCTACATGGCACCGCCAATCAAAGCCCAAGCCGCCTTCTTTGTGCTAACCAAGATGCCTATGTCCTATTGCCCATTTTGTGAGTCTGAAGCGGATTGGCCAGCGGATATTATGCTGGTGAAAACCGACGACATTATTGATGTAGTGCCATATAACCAGCCTATCTACGTAACGGGGCAATTAGAAATCGGCACACAGGTTGATGAAGAAACGGGTTTTTTAAGCAGAGTGCGCTTGGTTCATGCCGAGTTTGAAACCGCAAAATAATCACAGCCGTTTACAAGGAGTCACCATGTTAACGCTAAGTAATATTACTGTTGAATTGGATAAACAGCCGATCTTGTCGCTGGGCGATATTGCTCTACCTTATGGGCAACTTAATGTTCTGGCTGGCCCATCAGGTGCGGGAAAATCGACTTTTCTACATACGGTTTCTGGTCAACTTAAACTGACTCAAGGCTTAGTGCATTGGCAAGGTCAATCATTATTTGATCTCAATGAATCGGCTCGTTCCCAATGGCGAAGTAAAAATGTCGGCTTTATCTTTCAGGACTTTCACCTGATCCCTTCGTTGTCGGCATTGGATAATGTGATCTTGCAGCACAGCTTTTCCCATTGGCGTATTCCTAACGAGTTGCGCCAGCAAGCCTTGGTCTTGCTTAAGCAGTTTGGTGTTAAAGATGTGCATAAGAATATTGGTCAATTCTCCCGCGGTGAAAAGCAGCGTATTGCACTGGCCCGCGCTTTGTCAGGTAGTCCTGCGATTATTTTGGCGGATGAGCCTACGGCATCGCTGGACAAAGAAAATGCTGAGTTTGTGATTCAGCAACTGAAAGCCCAAGCCGATTTAGGCAAGTTTGTATTAGCGGTTAGCCATGATCCATTGGTGATTGGACAAGCTAGTCAGATTTTATACTTAGAAAGAGGGGTGATCCAAGATGAATCCATGGATGCTGCTTAAAGCTTGGTATCGTCAATACACTTGGCCTTGTGTGATTTTTATTGCGCTGTTTAGCGTTGCTTTATCTCTGGGTGTTGCCTTGTTGTCGCAAGAACGGGCGATCAAACAGAGCAGTGCTAACGTGTCTGATCAATTTGATTTGATCATAGGTGCGCCGGGCTCCAAGATTGATTTGGTGTTAGATATCGCCTTCTTACAAACGGGTTTTTTAGAAACCGTACCAACCCACGTTTGGCATGACTTACTTGATGATGAACGAGTGAAGTGGTTTGCGCCTGTGGTGTTGGGCGATGGCTATGCGGGTAGCCCGATTATTGGCACAACACAGCCTTTGCTTGCTTCGATATATGGTGAAACAGAGAACTTTCCTAACATTCATTCGGCGTTTGTTGGTGCCAATGTTGAGCTAAAGGCAGGACAGATCTTCCAGCCTCAACATGGCATGTTAGAGAGCAGTGATGAAGATGAAGCGGAAGAGCATACCCACCATGTGGACTATCAAGTGGTTCGTAAGCTTCCTATTACGGGTACGCCCTGGGATAACGCAATCTTGGTACCTGTTGAAGCGACTTGGGCGGTACATGGGCTAGGTGATGGCCATGCCGAAGATGAGCATGAAGGTCACGAGCATGGTGTACACGAAGGGCATGAGCATGAGAAACATGAAGGTCACGAGCATGAAGAACATAAAGGTTATGGCTATGAGGAGCATGAAGAGCACGACCATGAGCGCGAAGGTCATAACGAAGTCGAGCACCTAGGCACATTCGATGAGCATGATCCTCTTAAACCGGTTTCTGCTTTCATAGTGAAACCTATTACTATTGCCAGTGCCTATGGGTTACGTAGTGATTTCAGTAACAATGAAACACAGGGTGTATTCCCAGCAGAAGTCATGGTGACCTTGTATGCCCTAATGGGGGATGCACGAGCCTTGATGAGTCAAATAACCTTGATCTGTGAAGCCTTGGTGATGCTGTCATTGGTATTTGGCATTGCTGCCTTGTTTGCCTTGTTTAAACGGGAATTTGCCATCTTACGAACCATAGGTGCGACGCGCAGCTACTTGCTGTTATCTGTCTGGATGTTTGTATTCAGCTTGATGGCGGTAGGCTTGCTGGTGGGCATGGTATTGGCCACCTTGGAAGTGCAGTGGATCAGTTACATGCTCAGTAATAAGGTGCAATTCAACATAGAAGCCACATTAGGCGGCAAAGATTGGCTGTTTGCTTTGGCTGTCCTGTTGGTTGGCAGTGTGCTCGCGCTGCTGCCAGCGCTGTTTGTGTACCGTGTATCAAATGAAAAACTGATGCAATCTATCTAGATTGACTCGGCTGTTTTAAAGCGTCGCTCCCGAAAAGGGACGGCGTTTTTTCCTAGGACTTAGCGTATTTGTGTAGATGACTTTGTACTAGTGAAATAAGAAAAAGCCCTTTAGTATCGATGCATAGCTAGTCGAGCATATCGACTATTGCCATTGAGTTAACCTGGAGAGGATTAATCTCATGCCAGAAATAAAATTAAAATGTGCTTGCGGCAGCGTTCAAGGAACAACGACGAATGTGACCGGTAAATCCGGCACAAGGGTCGTTTGTTGCTGTGATGACTGTCAGTCGTTCGCACATTATTTAGAACAAGAAAGTGATGCTTCCGAGCAAAAAGTTGATGTTTTAGACCAATATGGCGGCACCGATATCTTTCAAATGCCTATAGCCAGTTTAAAAATCACCCAAGGTAATGAGCATGTCTCATGTATGAGGCTCAGCCCTAAAGGCATACATCGTTGGTATGCTAAATGTTGTAATACGCCAATAGGCAACACCATGGACGCTGGTGTTCCATTTGTTGGTGTGATTCATAACTTCATGGATAACGAGGCAACTAGAGAGGCAGATCTAGGCAAAAGCAGAGGCCATATAATGGTGAAATTTGCTACACAGCACGTCCCTGAAAATCTACAAGTCTCGTTTTTTAAGATCACCCTACGAGTGCTTGCTAAGCTGCTTATTTGGAAGTTGAAAGGTCTAAATAAGCCCTCCGTGTTCTTCAAAGAAAATGGCGACCCAGTTGTTGAGCCGAACGTCCTAACGAAGGGCTGAGTCGCTTTTTCTTGGCAAGTTTTACATTCCAATTATCAGTAGGATAGCGACAAAACTAGTCACGGTTCCTTCCCCTTTTGTCTGTTAAGGGGAAGGCGGAGGATGGGGTGTTCTTTTTGCTCTGCGCATCACCTCCGCAGAGTGACGTTTTTTCGGCGCTATTCTTCTAGGTGTGACCGCCTACCCTGTCGAAATGCTCTTCAGCTTCTTTCCAGCAAGACTGCATCACAATCTCATGGCTACTTCGTTTTAGCTCGAAGGCACTAGCATTAGCTCATTGAATGCTACCATTCTGAATGACTGCTCTAGTCTAAAAGATATGGTTTTTAGTTGTTCGTAATTTATAAGTGGTACTACGCAGTAGTTTTTTGGTTTGAAAGCCTTTATTTTGGCGGCTTTAGACTTATGGCTGGCTTATCCTAATTCTATGGGAGAGCTAGAGGGCCAAATTAATGAGGGGGTTGAGCGATTAGCATAGGTGCTCGATTTGGGCCAGTCGGCGCCACGCCATCGCTGAGTGTGCTTGGTGTAAAACGACTCTTGATGGCTCCGCTCATGTTCGAAATTGTAGTAGCCGCTACCGACTGATTTCCAGCGAAAGAATAGACGTCAGAGTGTTCATAATAAATGCTCTATTTTTTAAGGGAATAAAACACAAGGTTTAAATTGTTCATCATTTACGGAAAATACTACATGGTAGTTTTTGGGCTTTAATGGGTAAATAAAACCTGACTTATTTTTATCCCCTTAATGCTTATTAAGCCGCTATGCTTCAATAAAAAAGAAGGAGAATGCTATGGCTGAAATTAATCATCGTGTTGGTATCAAGGCTTCAGCAGAAAGTGTGTATGAGGCATTAACGACCAACGATGGGCTAACGGGATGGTGGACTAACGATGTCTCTGGAGCGGGAGAGGTTGGTTCAACGATTAAGTTTCGTTTTAATGGTGGCGGCCCAGATTTTACCGTTTCAAAGCTTATCCCCAATAAAACAGTGTGCTGGCAACATTCAGGTAATATGCCAGAAGCATGGATGGGCACAGAGATTGAATTTCAATTAGACGCTGAAGAAGATCAAACGTTTGTAAGATTTACCCATGCAAACTGGAAAGAATCGACCGATTTTATGGCGCATTGTAGTACCAAGTGGGCCGTATTCTTACTGAGTCTTAAGGGTGTGTTGGAAACGGGTAAAGGTAAGCCCTTTCCAAATGATGTGCCAATAGATCATTCGTGATACGCCAATTACATTAAGTTAGACCAAAAAAAGCCAGAGTATTCGTATTGAATACTCTGGCTTTTTAATATCTTTCTTCGTCATTAATAAAATGACGCGCCCCTAACTGACTATCGATAGATCAGTGTGGGTAACCACATTGAAATAGCAGGAATAAAGGTCAGTAGCATGAGTACCGAGACTAATGGAATTAAGAATGGTGCAGTAGCAATTACACATCGCTCAAAGGGGGTTTCTGACACCTTGGCAAGTACGTACAGCACCATACCCACTGGCGGGGTTAGTAACCCTAGCATCAAGTTAAGGATCAAAATAATGCCGAAGTGCACCGGATCAATGCCTATTTGTATTGCCACTGGCAAGAGCACAGGAACCAAAATGGTGATGGCTGCTATGGTTTCCATAAAACAACCAATGATTAATACCAGTAAGGTCATGATCAACAGAATCATGATCTTGTTATCGGTAAAAGACAGCAGCTCCTCAGCAAAAAAGGTGGCGAATTGGTTGGCGGTTAGTATCCAAGCAAAGATGGTCGAGCTGGCAACTATCATTAGAATAGAGGCCGATGTTTCGATGGTTTCTTGTGACACCCTAAGAATGTTGTTGAAAGACAAGGTACGATAAACAAACAGTCCTAAAAACATCGCGTAGGCCACCGCAGCCACAGCGGCTTCTGTTGGTGTGAAAACCCCTGTGGTGATACCGCCGACAATAATAACAGGCGTCATTAAAGGCAGAAAAGCACGTTTAAAGGTGGCCCAGAGCACTTGGAAACTAAAGCGATCATCTTTTGGGTAATGACGTATTTTGGCATACCAAGACACCATGGCCATTAAGGCAAAGGCCATCAATAAGCCCGGAATAAGCCCGGCAGCAAACAACTGTCCTATCGATGTATCGGCCATGACGCCGTAAATGACCAGAGGTAGTGACGGTGGAATAATTGGGCCGATCGTTGACGATGCAGCGGTAATGCCCACGGAGAAATCTGTGTCATAGCCGGCATCTTTCATGGCTTTAATTTCTACATTTCCTAAGCCACCCGCATCGGCTACCGCTGCCCCTGACATGCCCGCAAAAATAACACTGGCGCCAACGTTTACATGGCCTAAACCACCGGGCATCCAGCCGACTAACGAGCGTGCAAAAGCGAAAATACGATTGGTAATACCACCGGTATTCATCAGATGTCCGGCGAGGATAAAGAAGGGAATGGCAATCAGAGGAAAGCTATTAATACCATTGACCATATTATGCAGCAGCACAATATTAGGAATGCCTTCCATGATAATGAAAAATAGCGAGGCTAGACCTAAAGAAACCGCAACAGGTACCCCAACTACTAGTAATGAAAATAGTATGAGGAACATAAATAAGATAGACATAAACAAAAATCCTTAGTCTGTAATCACCTGATCATTAAGGCTGTTGGCCACTTCGACATGGGGTTGTTTGATGCGTTTAAACAGCCAAACTAAAGAGTGTATTGCCATGAGCATGCAGCAAAGACACACGGTCCAGTACATCAGACTTTTGGGGATAGGTATTGAAACCAAGCTTTGATTCATACGTAGGGCCATTTGGCTTGCCAAGTAAGCGCAGTAAATGTAGAAGCTGGTACTAGCAACCTGTGCAAAGATCACGAGGGCTTTTGTCCATTGACTGGGAATAAAACGATAGAAAAACTCTAAGAAAATGTGCCCACCTTTCCTTACGACTGTTATTGATCCAACAAAGCCCAATAAAATCAAAAGGTAACGAGCTATCTCTTCGGTCCAGCCGAGTGAGTCATTGAGGACGTAGCGGGTGAAAAATTGCAGAAATACAATCACCACTAGGACCCAAAAAATAATCATCACGGGCATGTCTGCCATATTGAAGGCAAATACTTCCTCGGTTTGGTTCTCATCGACCAAATCGAGGGCGGACACGCGTTCTTCCACGTGTCCAGTTTGCTTTTGATTTGTCATCATCAGCATCCCTCTTAATGAATGGTTACAGGGCTTCTAAACGTGCTAGTTGTTCCGCTGTAAAGCCATTATCAGAATCGTTCAAATAAGGTTTGATCGCATCTTGGAAGGGCTTCTTATTCACCTTATTTACCGTAACACCTTGTTTGGTGAACCATGCAGATAGGTTTTGCTCTGCATCATTGATTTGGTCTGACGCCTTATTAGCAGCCTGCTTAGTGATAGCGACTAGCTTGTCATAATCACTGGCACTGATTTTGTTTTTCGAATAGTTCGAAATAATCGTTAGCAGAGAATTCGACATATGGCCCGTTAGGTTGATGTATTTTTGAACCTCGTAAAACTTCTTAAATTTAATGGTTGGTAATGGGTTTTCCTGTGCATCAACCAAACCTTGTTGCAGTGCCAAGTAAACTTCAGAGAAGGCTAAAGGAGTTGGGTTTGCGCCAACCGCTTTAGGAAACATTAAAAACAAAGGTGCATTTGGCACGCGTATTTTTAGATCTTTCATGTCAGCAGGCGTATTGATCGGCTTGTTAGACGTTACATGGCGTGAACCATAATAGGTGAAGGAGGCAACATCATGACCTGTGGCTTTTTCATAACCGGCTGAAATTTCTTGGAAAAGAGTGCTGTCACGGTAAGCTTTCCAGTGGTTGTAGTCACGGATCACAAAAGGAAAAGAAGATATCTTCATTGGCGCGTACGCTTGCCCAGCGAAGATCTCGCCAGTGAAAATAATATCGACAGTACCGAAATCTAACGCTTCATTTAGCTCTGCTTCTTTCCCTAAAGAGGAAGCTGGGTAGGCGTTAATAGAAACACGACCGTCGGTTTGCTTGTTGATCTCATCCGCCGCCCACAGTACCGCTTCATGGTATGGAGAACCAGCTTCATACACATGTGCCCATTTTAGCGTTGTGGCATTTGCTGCACTACTCAGCATACTCGCACCCGTAATCACTGTTGCGGCAGTCGCAATAAGAGTGCGGCGAGTTAAGGTCGATAGAAGAGATTGATTATTCGTTTTTTCAAGCTTTGACATAACAATACCTATTTTATTTTTATAATAAGCACACTATGGTGTGCGGTTTGTTTTCTCGGTAAGCCCTAGCAGGGCTTACCACAAGAAAATGCTAATACTTCAAGCTCCTTCTGAAGTGGAAACAAGGTTAAAACCATGGCGCTTCAAACAAGCGGATAATCGCGGCAAGGTGTTTTTAGTACCTTCATTTACGCTGAAAAAAGCTTGTCCTTTTTCAAAAATCGGCAGGATTCGGCGTTCGATTTTTGCTTGATGATGTTGCGCAATATCACTGAGTTTGTGTTCTAAAAAAGGGTTTAAAAAACGTTCTCGTACGTTGTTAACGTAGCTGGCAACATCTTCTGATAAATTCATCGCGGTTAGCACAGGGACAACTTCTTCCTGTAAAACGGCTTCTAGCTCGGCCTGTAATACAGGATTCTCCATGGCTTCTCGGACTGTTGTAATAGACGCGATGTCATCGTTTTCTGCTGCCATTGTCTGCCATAAGTCCACTAGGTAGGTGTGGGATAAGTTCAGCACGCCGAGTTTTAAAAACTCAATATCTTCTAAACTGTCCACTAGATGAATGGCTGAATGTTGGCAAGGCAGGGTTAGGTTAGTCTGCTTTTCAATTGCCCATAAAGCATAAGGTTCAGTGACCGCACCAATGGGCTCGATGGCTTCAGAAACAATCCGATCCACTAACGAGTTAACCCATAGGCAATCATTTTTTAGCCAGTGTAAAAAGGCATCATCGAGTTGCCATTGACTTGCTAGATCGACCACCAAGCTTTTTAGCACATCGCCGTTATTAGCAACCAGTTCACAGGGCATTAAGGTAACGGGCGTTGGATTTTGTTCGAAACGGGCTTTTAGTAATACCAATAACTTGGCTGGGAAACTGTTTGGCGGTGTTAGGCCTATATGGTCGCTGTCATCCAATTGGTAGCCTTGATCTGCCGTATTAGAAACCACATGGCTGACGCGCTGACAGAATAAGCTGACTATTTGTTGCCAATCGTCTTGAGCCTGTAATGCGACTTCTATTGCTTGAACTTGATGGCTTTGATCAATAATTTTGCCATCTTGTAACCCGCGGACTTTAACCGGATAAGACGAGCTTTGATTAAAGGCCGTCAAGCGGCGTTTGCCAGCGCTATTGCTGGAAGATTGCACGATGGCAATCTTGCTGGTGGAGTCTCCGTTGGCAATGGATTCGCCGACGAAGAAGTCCACATGGGCCTGCAAAAACCGGCTCGTACCAAACTGCATGATTAAGTCTTGAGGCAGTAAGCTTGGGGACAGCAAGTCGTTTGCCATTGCTTATACCTCAACCAAGGCTTTGATAACGCCTGTTTCGCTCTTACTCCACAAGGGTAATAAGGTTGGTAAATCCACTAATGAGCCACGGTGAGTGATCATAGATGACACCACGGCACGGCCTTCACGTAGGCATTTTACCACGTGCTCGAAGTCTTCCTTGGTGGCGTTACGGCTACCCATTAGGGTCATTTCACGTTTATGAAATTCTGGGTCAGAAAACTGAATGTCAGCTTTCACTACGCTAACTAATACCAGTGTGCCACCGTGGGATACCCAACCAAAACAAGATTGCATTGCCTTTGGGTTACCGGTTGCGTCGAATACTGTGACTGGGAATTCGTTGTCAGTTAGCGCCGCCAGCTCTGCTGTGGCGTTAGCACCGGCGAGTAGCGTGTCATCTACTTTTAAGGTGGCTTTGCAAAAATCTAGACGCTCTTGATTCATGTCCATCATGATGACGCGAGCACCGCGCTCTTTTGCAAATTGAGCAATGCCCATTCCAATCGGGCCTGCCCCCACAACCAATACATTGGTGTCGGCTTTTAACTGAGAGCGACGTACCGCGTGAGCACCAATGGCTAGGCATTCCACCACGGCCATTTGATCTAATGGCATGTCGTCGGTTTCAACAATGTAGTCCACAGGGACTTGTAAATATTCCGCCATGCCGCCGTCTACATGCACACCAATGACCTGAATGTCAGTACAGCAATTTGGTTTGCCGTTACGACAAGCAATGCATTTCTCGCACGCCATGTAAGGCACCACATAAACGTTTTGACCGATGGTAATGTCGACGCCTTCGCCCACCGAATCCACTACGCCGGAAAGCTCATGACCTAAAACACGAGGGTATTCGAAGTAGGGTTGCTGACCGCTAAAGGCATGGATGTCAGTACCACATATGCCGATGTTTTTAACTTTAATAATGACATGGCCGGGTTTATTGACAGGGCGTGGCACGTCTTTGACTTCGATAATACCGGGTTGTGTACAGATGGCAGATTTCATAATACTTGTCTCTCCAGCAAGAGGAATTTAATAAGAAAAAATATAAAAATGTCAGAGGCTTAAGCGAAGCTCATCAAGGGTGTAGGCATTGAAATGCGATGTGTCGAATCAACTGAGTTGACTTGGTGGAGGGTGCAATAGAGTGCTAATTGAGATGCTTTCATAAGGTTACCTAACATGTTTTTATTTTTATATGTTCATCAGAGTAGAAACTTAAAAGACAAAATTCAACTGTTTTTTATTTATAAAATACATCAAATAAAAAGCAGTTTTAAAAAAAAATACCCGTTATTTGTTTTTTTAAAACATCAAAAATACTGACTTGATAAAAGTAACAGAGGTTTGTAATGACATGCTATAAAGGGTCACTACTATTGAGGTGTTGAACAATAATAAGAAGGTAAGTGCTTGTGAGTCGTAAGAATTTCTTATTTCAAAAGTTGGTTAATTCCCTGCTAGAGCATATTAGGCAGTATTATGAATTGGGTGACGATTTACCGTCCGATGTTGTGCTGGCGAAGCAATTTAGTGTCAGCCGTACCACAGTGCGAAAAGCTATTGAGTATCTAGAATCGCTCGATATTTTGGTGAAATCTGGAGCACAAAAAACCTTGGTCGCCATGCCAGAAGAACAAGATTACTTTGATGTAAGCCTGCACACTAAGCCGAAAGAAAAACTGGTAGAAGAGTATTTTCTTAAACTGATTCAATGTGGAAAACTCAAGCCTGGAGACAAATTTTCGGAGCTGGAATTAGCGCGCCAATCGGACAGCAGCACGGTTGCCGTTCGTGAGTTTTTAATTCGCTTTTCACGTTTTGGTCTGATCGAAAAGAGCCCTAGATCCCAGTGGCAAATGAAAGAATTTGATGAAGCCTTTGTGGATCAACTTTATGAAGTACGCCATCTGTTTGAAATGCATGCTTTATCGAATTTTATGTCATTGCCAGATGACAGCCCTTATTGGGCAGAATTGAAGACCTTGATGGAAAAACATCAGGCGGTGTTAGAAAACATCGAAACGCGTTATGAAGACTTCCCGAGATTGGATCAAGGGGTTCATGATTTATTGCAGCAGGGCCAGCCTAATCAGTTTATTAATGAGTTCTACGACATCATCAGTTTTGTTTTTCACTACCATTATCAATGGGACAGGAGTAATGAAAAAGAGCGTAATAGGGTAGCGGCCCATGAGCACATTGCGTTTATGAGTAAGATGCTGAAGAAGGATCGTCGTGGCGCGATGTTAGCGTTTGAAAAGCACTTGAATACGGCAAAACAGTCATTAAAAAATACCGCTATACTTTGATGGACTGCGCCACGACGAGCAAAATTGCATGTGAGGTCTTTGCTCGCAACAATGTGAAAAGGTCTTGTTTGAGTCTTGGGGCAAGATCAAAGGCCATAAACGCGTATTGCATTTCCGCCCAATATCTTGTCTTTTGAACACGGATTTTTTGTTAAATATCTATTAACCGTGTCGAACCATTTTTCATAAGAACTGGCGAGTAGGCATACGGGCCAGTCGCTGCCCCAAAGAAGGCGTTGCTCGCCAAATACCTCGAAGAGCGTATCTATATAGGGATAGAGCTCTTCTGCTTGCCAATCCTTTTTCGCTTCTGTAACCAAGCCAGATAGCTTGCAGCTCACTTGTGGGTGATCGCGAAAGACGGCCATGTCCCTTTGCCATTGGGCTAAATCACGGTCTTTGATGTTTGGCTTAGCAGCGTGGTCAATCACAACTTTAAGCTGCGGGTGTTGATCGACAAGGGCTTTCAAATTAGCCAGATGCTGAGGCTTAACCAAGGCATCAAAAACCAGTCGATGTTGGCTTAAGACTTGTAAAGCCTTACCCACGGCAGAGCTGAGCATCCAATCGACATCTTCTATGTCTTGAATCATAGGGCGAAGCCCAACTAATTTGGGGTGCTGCGCCAGTTGTACGATACGTTCTGTGGCTTGTTGACTGTCAAAATCGACCCAGCCAACGACCCCCTTAATACACGCATGTTGTTCGCTGAGTGCCAATAAAAAATCGGTTTCGGCGTCAGTTGGTGCGGCTTGTACCAGCACGGTGCCGTCGATGTTGTGTTGTTGCAGCAATGGCGTTAAGTCATCAGGGGTGAAGTCACGATACAGTGTGGTGAGCTCAGGTGTGAGCCAGCCATAGTCATTTCTTTTTAGGTGCCAAAAATGTTGGTGAGCATCAATCCGCATCATTGATAATGCCTTTTTTGATAATAATATTGGCGTAAAGACGGCTATCTGAAGTTTGGATAATGACGAAAGCCTTCTTCGCACGCTCGTAAAAATCAAAGCGCTCTAAACCAACTGGCGGCTGTTGCTCCTCTGTTTGTTGGGTAGCTGCTTTTTTCTGGATGATGTCGGTAAACTCCTGGACCGCGGGTGGAATGGCATCCGGATCACCGACCACTTGCATGGTGGCAAATGGGTTTTCTACAAAGGTATCGATGGGCAGCAAAGTGAGAATCGCTGCCAGCGCTTGGGAAACATCGACCCCACTTAGGCGAATGCATTGCTTACCGTGACTTTGCGCGGGGAAGTTAGTATCCACTATGACCAGTTCGTCGCCGTGTCCCATGGCTCGCATGGCATAGAGTAATTCGGGGGTGATTAAAGATGGAATGTTATAAAGCATGCTGGTTTTCCTTTTTTTGTTTTTATTTATGGCGACGTATAGGTCAGCGCGGTTATTGTGTCGGACGGTTGTATAAAACAGTTAGACAGCTAGTTGCGCTTAAAATACTCCGCATGGCTTTCTTCTAATGGTTGGATTCTTGGTACCAATTGGCCGAGGTGGTGCTTCATCGCTTGGCGTGCGGCGTCAGGGTTTTGTTCTTTGATCGCCTTTAAAATAACCTTATGTTCTTTGATGGTTTCGATAGGGCGACCTTCTTCTGGCAAGACTAACATTCGAGCCCGTGTCAGGTGTAAAGACACACTTTCTAATACCTGTGAAACGCCACCAAAGCCGGTGAAATCCATCAATAAGGTATGGAACTCTTCATCCATTTGATAAAAGCCCACAAAGTCTTTATCGGCGACCAGCAGTTCTTGCATGCGCACATTACGAGTGAGAGCAGCCAGCTCTTCTGCATTACGATATTGTGCGACGCGTTCTACTGCGGCGATTTCTAAGGCTTGCCGTAAAAAGCAGGCTTCGCGTATGTCATCCATCGAAAAACACGACACCTTGGTGGCCGATTGTGGAATGATGTCCACCAAACCTTCCGCAGAAAGTCGTGCTAAGGCCTCTGCTACTGGGGATCGAGAGACGCCCAGCTGTTCACAAATCGCACCTTTACGGATCACAGTACCGGGCGGATACCGCATTGAAAGTATGGCTTCTCGCAAGGATTGGTAGACGCGTTGAGACAGTGAACCGCTCAAGTTTTCAATTTTATTAAGCGTTGATTCTGTCATTTTTCTAATCTCTTTAAACTAACATGTTAGTTGACGGTTGGGGTTTACGATGCTAGTTTGAATATACAATAACAACAATTGAATGTGAATTTAGAGTAGAGGATAGCCCGTGATTTTTGGCTCCATACAAGCCCTTCGCCTACACGCTAATGATAACGTCGTTATCGCCTTGCGTGATTTGGCAAAAGGCAGTGAACTCCATGAATTTGGCATGACACTGCAAAGTGATGTTCCCCGAGGCCATAAGCTGGCTATAAAACCTTTATCGATAGGCGACAATGTTATTCGATATGGTCAAATCATTGGCCAAGCGACTCAACCTATTGCCGTTGCTGAACATGTCCATGTGCATAACATGGGAATGGGAGAGCATCTGCAAAGTTATGCTTTTTCTGAGCAAAGTGTTCCCCTTCCCGCCATTGCTCCCCCTCGCACTTTTAATGGTTATCACCGTGCCAACGGTCGTGTTGGCACACGCAATTATTTAGGGATTTTAACCTCAGTGAATTGCGCAGGCTCAGTGGCGCGATTTATTGAAGAAGCGGCAAGCAAGACCGATTTCCTCAAGGCTTACCCCAATATCGATGGCATTGTGCCCATTGTTCATAGCAGCGGTTGTGGCATGTCAGGGGATGGGGAAGGTTATCAAACTCTGCATCGAACCCTGTCTGGCTACGCGCAAAACCCCAACTTTGGCGGCATTTTATTGGTCGGTTTAGGTTGTGAGGTGATGCAGGTATCTAGTTTGGTGGGTGAACGTGAATTAGGTGCTGACGGCGCGTTCCGTTACATGACGATTCAGTCGGAAGGCGGCACTCGAAAAACCATTGAAAAAGGGCTGCAAGAACTGCACTTGATTGCCGAACAGGCGAATAAAGTGCAGCGTGCACCCGCGCCGGTTTCAGAGATTATGGTTGGTATGCAATGCGGCGGTTCAGATGGTTATTCCGGCATCACAGCGAATCCGGCTTTAGGCTATGCCTCGGATCTTTTGGTGCGCCATGGCGGTACCACAATCCTGTCTGAAACTTCGGAAGTCTATGGTGCAGAGCATTTGCTGACGCGTCGTGCTGTGTCCGAAGCCGTTGGGCAAAAACTCGTTAATCGTATTCATTGGTGGGAAGACTACTGCGCCCGCAATGGCGGCGAAATGGACAATAACCCTAGCCCAGGTAATAAAAAAGGCGGCTTAACCACGATTCTCGAAAAATCCCTAGGAGCGGTGGCCAAAAGCGGCAGCGCACCTTTAACCGATGTGTATTTGTTTGCCGAAAAAATTGATAAAAAAGGTTTTGTCTTTATGGACAGTCCGGGCTTCGATCCCTGTTCGGTCACTGGGCAAGTGGCGTCGGGCGCTAACATGATTATTTTTACTACGGGCCGTGGTTCGGTCTCTGGTTATAAACCGACTCCTTGTATCAAGCTGGCGACCAATACGGATATGTATCGCCGTTTAGAAGAAGACATGGATTTGAATTGCGGTGACATTGTTTCTGGCAATGTGTCTATTGAAGACAAAGGCACAGAGTTATTTGAATTGATTATTCGAATTGCCTCTGGAGAAGAAACCAAAAGTGAGGCGCTCGGTTATGGTGGGGCAGAGTTTGTTCCTTGGCAGATTGGCGCAGTGATGTAACGAAACGGAGAATACCAAGTGAGACTTAAAGGCAAAACAATATTAATAACAGCCGCGGGTCAAGGAATCGGTAGAGCAAGTGCCGAAGCCTGTTTTAATGAAGGGGCACAGGTGATTGCCACCGATGTAAATGCCGAGGCGTTACAGCAATTACAAAAGGCTTGCCCAGGTATTAAAACCCACTTACTTGATGTCACCGATGGTCATGCGATTAAAGCACTTGCTGGGCAATTGCCAAATTTAGATGGCTTATTCAACTGTGCGGGCTTTGTCCATAATGGCTCCGTGTTGGATCTCAGTGATGAAGATTGGGATTTCAGTGTGGCGTTAAACGTCACTTCTATGGTGCGCATGTGCCGCACCTTTTTACCCGGCATGTTAGAACAAGCTAAGGTCGGGGGGTCTTCTTCTATCGTCAATATGGCCTCTATGGCATCTTCCATCAAAGGCTTCCCCATGCGTACTGCCTACGGTGCGACGAAAGCGGCGGTAATCGGTTTGACTAAGGGAATCGCTGCGGATTTTGTCAAGCAGGGGATTCGTTGTAATTGTGTGTGTCCGGGGACAGTGGATACACCTTCTTTACGGGGGCGAATTGACTCAGCACCTGACCCAGTACAAGCACAAAAAGACTTTATTGCCCGTCAACCTATGGGGCGGCTCGCCGAGGTCAGCGACATTGCCCCTATGATTGTTTATCTTTTATCCGACGACAGTAAGTTTGTTACCGGACAAGCTATGTTGGTGGATGGAGGCGTCACTATTTAATAATCACTGTCATTTTTTAAGAAAATCTCTACCCAATAAAAGGGTGCCGCAAAAGGTCACGAGCACAGTAGTTTTGCGATAGCCTCTAAAAATAAAAAAGGAGAGAAACTAATGTCATTACTGGTGGAAATGCGAGGCATTGAAAAACGCTTCCCCGGCGTTTATGCCCTCAAAGCGGTGAACTTTGATCTGGTTGGAGGTGAAGTACATGCTTTGATGGGCGAAAACGGCGCGGGCAAATCCACCTTGATGAAAATCCTTTCCGGCGTCTATCAACGGGATGCAGGCAGCGTCCAAGTTAGTGGCCAGAATGTCACTTTTGATGGCCCCAAAGCAGCCCAAAATGCAGGGGTTGGCATCATTCACCAAGAGCTGAGCTTGATGAATGATCTAACGGTGGCACAGAATGTTTTTATTGGCCGTGAACCGCGTTCTTTTCTTGGCGTTATTGATGAGGGCCTTCTCAACCAGCGAGCCCGTGATATTTTTCAGCGCATGAATTTCAATCTTGATCCGACCACAGAAACTGGCCATTTAACGGTTGCCAAGCAACAGATGGTTGAAATCACCAAGGCCCTGTCCTATCAATCAAAAATTCTCATTATGGATGAGCCCACGGCGGCATTGAATGATGCGGAAATTGCCGAGCTGTTTGTCATTATTCGGCGTTTAAAAGCCGAAGGCGTGGGGATTATTTACATCAGTCATAAAATGGATGAGATCAAAAAAATTGCTGATCGGGTCACCGTGATGCGTGATGGCGAGTACATAGACACCGTCGATGCAGCACAAACACCACTAGCCGATATTATTTCCATGATGGTAGGACGGGAGGTCAAAGAGGAAACCCTAGAGATTCCTGATCTGTCAGAGAGCCAACAGGTGTTAGAAGTGAAAGGGCTGAATCGCGGCAAAGCGATTCGCGATGTCAGTTTCACACTTAAGAAAGGCGAGATTTTAGGTTTTGCTGGCCTAATGGGCGCGGGGCGAACCGAAGTGGCTCGCGCCATTTTTGGGGCCGACCCTATTGATGCTGGGGAGGTTTGGGTGAATGGCAAACTTTGCTCTATTCAGTCGCCTAATGATGCGGTGGCAGCAGGTATCGGTTATTTGTCCGAAGATCGCAAGCATTTTGGCCTGGCCTTGGGTATGGATGTTCGTGCCAACACCGCCATGGCGACATTGAGTCGCTTTTATAATGCATTTGGTGTGTTGGACGAGGGAAAAATGGAAGCCGTGGCTAAGGGCTATATTGAGCAGCTGGGCATTAGAACGCCTTCAGACACACAGGAGGTGGGTCTTCTTTCTGGCGGTAATCAGCAAAAAGTGGTCATCGCTAAATGGTTATTGAGAGATTGCGATATCTTGATTTTTGATGAGCCAACCCGAGGCATTGATGTAGGAGCAAAGGCGGAGATTTATAAGTTATTGGAAGCCTTGGCTCAGCAAGGTCGAGCCATCATCGTGATTTCTTCTGAGTTACCAGAAGTGATGCGTTTGAGTCACCGAATTGCAGTCATGTGCCAAGGCAAATTAACGGGTATTTTGCCCGGCGGTGCCGCCACAACACAAGAACAAATCATGGCATTAGCCACCCAGTAAGGCTAGGAGAGAATAATAATGAATACCGAAAGCCAAGTTAAACCTGTTTCACTACTGAGTAGACTGTTTGATATTACCGCCCATCAACGACTGTTAGCTTTTGCGAGTCTCGTGGTGTTATTGGTGTTTTTTTCCATCGCTTCTCCTAACTTCATGCAGACCTCGAATATGTTGGCTATTTTGCAGGCTACCTCGGTGAATGGCGTATTGGCGGTCGCGGCGACCTTAGTGATTATTACCGGCGGCATTGATCTATCGGTGGGGACGTTAATGACCTTCACGGCGGTTATTGCTGGGGTCTTATTGACCAATCTGAATATGCCATTACCTGTTGGTCTATTAGGCGCAATTTTAACGGGTGCTTTTTGTGGTTTTTGTTCTGGTTCCTTTGTCGCCAAAATGAAGATTCCCCCTTTTATTGCCACCCTTGGCATGATGTTGATTTTGAAAGGCTTATCTCTAGTTTTTAGTGGTGCACGACCAATTTATTTTAGTAATACTGAAGGCTACGATGAAATCTCTCGTGGTTCCTTGATTGGCGAAGTCTTACCTTTTCTGCCCATTCCTAATGGTGTGCTGATCCTGTTTATTGTTGCGGGTGTGGCTAGCTATGTATTGAGCAAAACCATTCTAGGTCGTTATTGCTTTGGCATTGGCTCCAATGAAGAGGCAGTGCGCTTGTCTGGAGTGAATACTGATCGTTGGAAAATTGCTATTTATTCTGTGGCGGGAGGCATTTGTGGCATTGCCGGTATCTTGATGTCTTCTCGATTGAACTCGGCTCAGCCTGCGCTTGGTCTAGGTTATGAGTTGGAAGCCATTGCCGCTGTGGTCATTGGCGGCACCTCTTTATCTGGTGGTCGAGGCTCTATTATTGGCACCTTGATTGGAGCCCTGATTATGGCGGTACTGACTAATGGTTTACGGGTGTTATCAGTGGCACAAGAATGGCAAACCGTGGTCACTGGCATCATTATTATTCTTGCGGTTTATGCGGACATGATACGTCGCCAGAAAGCCTAGCCGTCTTAGGTTAAGTAATACTTCTTTAAAGAATTAAGTGTTAACTGGCGACTTGTGTCGCCCTAGCAAACCTCGAAAATAACAACATAACGGAGGAACGGACATGTTGTCACGTCGAACGCTCATAGGTGTTATCAGTGCAGTATCTATTATGACTACTTCATCCCTGATTAAAGCGGATGATCAGTTATATATACCGCTTATTTCAAAAGGTTTTCAACATCAGTTTTGGCAAGCGGTGAAGCAAGGTGCGGATCAAGCAGCAAAAGAATTTGATGTTAAGGTGACGTTTGAAGGACCAGACACAGAGGCACAAGTGGATCGCCAAATAGACATGCTGGCGGCGGCATTGGCGAATAAACCGGATGCCATTGGTTTTGCGGCATTAGACAGTCAAGCAGCGATCCCTCTGTTACGTAAAGCACAAAAAGCTGGCATTCCTGTGGTGGCTTTCGATAGTGGTGTGGAGAGTGATATTCCAGTGTCTACCGCCACCACAGATAACGTGGCGGCTTCCGCGTTGGCAGCCGATAAAATGGCTGAGCTGATCGGAGGCAAAGGCCAAGTGGCGGTCGTTGCCCATAACCAAACCAGTACCACCGGGGTGGATCGTCGCGATGGTTTCCTTAATCGTATGAAAGAGGCCTACCCGAATGTTGAGGTGGTCACCGTGCAGTATGGCGATGGTGATCAGCTAAAATCGACAGAAGTGGCGCGTGCCATCTTAACCTCTTACCCTAATTTAGTAGGCATGTTTGGTGCTAACGAAGGCTCTGCGATTGGTGTCGTGAATGCGGTGACAGAAGCTAAAGCGAAAAACGTGGTGGTGATTGGTTTTGATTCAGGCCAAGCACAGATGGGGGCGATTCGTAGCGGCGCTATGGCGGGTGCCATTACCCAAAACCCAGTGGGTATTGGCTATGAAACGGTGAAAGCCGCAGTGCAAGCTATCCGAGGAGAAAGCGTACCGACGGTGATTGATACGGGGTTCTATTATTACACTGCGGAAAACATCGACGATCCCAAAATCGCTGCTGTGCTTTATAACTAACATCCTTGTGCCATGGTCTTCTCTTTCGCCCATGGCAATTTTTTAAATTGGAGTGAGAAATGAAATTAGTACGATTCGGATTAGTCGGGCAAGAAAAGCCGGGGTTAATTGATAATGAAGGGCGTGTTCGAGATTTGTCAGCGATCATTCCTGACCTTGCGGGTGAGCATTTAAGTGCTGACACTATGGGCAAATTGGCTTCATTAGATACCAATACCCTGCCTTTGGTTGAGGGAACACCACAGCAAGATCTACGCTTGGGTGCCTGTGTTAATAAGGTCGGAAAATTCATTTGTATTGGTTTGAATTATGCCGATCATGCGGCGGAATCTGGTATGCCTGTACCAGCAGAGCCAGTGATTTTCAGCAAGTGGACCTCGGCCATCGTCGGGCCAAATGATGATGTAAAAATCCCTAAAGGGTCTGAGAAAACCGATTGGGAAGTCGAACTGGGGGTGATTATAGGTGAAGGCGGCAGCGACATTGATGAAGCGGATGCGATGAAGCATGTAGCTGGCTTCTGCGTGATCAACGATGTGTCTGAACGGGCTTTTCAACTAGAAGGCACAGGCACTTGGGATAAAGGCAAAGGCTGCGACACTTTTGGTCCAACAGGCCCTTGGTTAGTCACACCGGATGAAGTAGGGGATTCCAACGACCTTGGTATCTGGTTAGAGATAGATGGCAAGCGTTATCAAAATGGTTCCACTTCTACCATGGTGTTTAAAGTGCCGCATCTTATTGCTTACTGTAGTCGTTTTATGAGCTTGCAACCGGGCGACATTATTTCAACCGGAACGCCACCGGGCGTAGGCTTGGGTCTGAATCCGCCGCTTTATCTGAAGGGTGGGGAAGAAATGAAGTTGGGCATAGACAAGCTTGGTGTGCAGTGTCAAAAAGTGGTTAAGGCTTAAGCTGTTGCCGTGCTAGTGACAGTGTTTAATAGTCTCTCAATGTGACCTTGTCCCCTGCCTTAGCAGCTAAGTAGAAGTGAGCAAAGGATGAAAACCAGAATAATAGACAGCAGTGGTTCAGCCATCACAGAAATCGGCTTTGGCAGTGCGGGAGTCGGTAATCTCTATCGGCCTATTTCCTATGAAGCGGTGAGCAAGGCGATGACGAAAGCCCATAAGTTGGGGATCCGCTATTTTGACACCGCTCCCCATTACGGTGCTGGCCTTGCTGAACGGCGCATGGGCGTGGCTTTAGAGGCCATGTCTCGGGATGATATCTTCTTATCCACCAAGGTGGGGAGAGTCTTACACCCAGACAAAAATAGTCATAAAAAAGACGCTGACCATTATGTCGAGGCCAGTCCTTTTGACCGTGAATATGATTATTCCTATGACGGCATCATGCGTTCGTTTGAAGACTCTTTACAGCGTTTGGGAGTCAGCCGAATTGATATGTTATTCATGCATGACATTGGTGAACTGACCCATCAGGAAAAGAATAAGGTCTATTTTCAGCAAGCGATTGATGGTGGTTTCAGCGCAATGTCGGAACTTCGCGAGCAAGGCCTTGTGGGCAACATCGGCTTGGGAGTGAACGAATGGCAAGTGTGCGACCGAGCCATGGAATACGCCCAGTTTGACTGCTTTATGGTGGCCAATTGTTTCACCTTATTAAATCATGACATTACCGATAGCTTTACGGATAAGTGTGCTGCGAATCAGGTCTCTTTGATCGCCGCTGCGCCTTTTAGCTCTGGCATCCTAGCGAAGGGGTCTCGCGATCTTGGGCATTATTTTTACGCTGAAGCGCCGCCAGACATTGTGACAAAAGTGGTCGCTATAGAAGCGGTATGTGAACAGTTTGATGTCTCCCTTCAAGCGGCGGCGATTCAATACGCTTTGCGTTATGACTGTGTGAAATCCATTGCTATCGGCATGGCAAGTGAAGAGCGTGTGGTACAGAATATTGCTTGGTACCAAGAAGCCATTCCCGAAGCGTTTTGGCAGGCGTTGGAGCGGGTTATTTGATGGGCATAGTTGGTTTGAGATAAATCGCTCTTTTATAGCAAACCTACCAGCCATTCATTCATCAAACGCCCCGGTGCTAAGGTGCTAATGCCAGCAACTACTGTTTCGGCACAGGCGGTGGGTTTTGGTCAAAGCCTTTTATACGCAGACAGTGATAGACCTTTAAAAACCAGTGTTTGGTATCCATCCGTAACGACTTTTCCACGAGAGAGAATCGCAGATAACGCGGCTTTTCTGGACACGGATGTGGTACGGATTGGCACACCTTTAGCTGGAACATTTCCGCTGGTGGTGATTTCCCATGGTTATCACGGCAAGAGCGGCATCAAGCTATGTACCAAGATGTTTTATCTTTTCTACGTCAGCGTTAAAATGATTTCTTTGTTATGAATTCTGTCGCGAGCGCCGAAAGGCGCTCGGCGTCTGTTGCGTCACACGGTTGAACTCTCGGTTGAAGTTGGACTTGGTTTGGAATCCAGAGTCGAGATAGATTTGAGTGATGCTTTTATCACTGCTGATCAGTAATGTTTTTGCTCGTTCAATGCGGTATTCATTAACCACTTGAGACACGTTGCGGCCATAAACTTGGTTGATCGCCGCCGATATCTGACGGGCTGGAATGCAGGCCTTACGGGCCAGTCTATCTAGGGTCAGGTCTGGGTCTAGGAAGGCTTCTTTGGTGGTGAGCAGAACGTCCACCTTATGTACTATGTCTTTTACTTCATCCTCAGTGAGCTGGTGATGAGGCTTGTCCTTTTGCTCTTCTACGGGCGCTTTTTGTGCATCTTGATTGTTCTCTTGATTAGGTAGGTCGTTAACGCTTGGCGCTATGCTTAGGCTAATCATAATGACCGTGATAGCAAGCACCGGCAAGAGTATGGCATGACCCACTGTGAGTATCACCAAGGCATGATCGCCAGCATAAAATGAAAAATCCACTGCTAAGGCACCATCAATCGCCGCTGACATTAACAGCATGATCCCTGCAAGACGCTCTGCTTTTAAGGCCTTATCGATATCGGAAAAGCGCACTTGCTCGGGAATGTTAGAGCGGTTAAAGGAAGCATGAATCAGCGCCACACCATAAGCCACATACAGAAACGTCAACATGGGGTCTAAAGGCGGTCGCCAAAAGGGGTAAGTGAAAGACGCTAAAGTGACCAAAATAGGGGGTAAAAAGTGCCAAAAGCGAAAGTTATGACCTGTATATGCACTGGAAAAACAATACCAAGCGGTGACAGGAATACAGGCCGCTAAAATAGGCTGAATTAAACGAAATAACGGATAATCAAACGTCCAGCGTAGCCCTACGACGGTTGTCGTTAGTGCACATAAGGCGATAAAAACAAAGGCTGACTGGGTGCTGTCTTCACGGCGAAGAAATAATAAAACCGCCAATATGGATAACAACAAGGCAATCACAAAAGGTAATGGAATGGCGATCATTTTGGCTCCGTCTGATGTCTCTGTGTCATTAGCTAAAACCTTGCCTGACTGTAAAGGTCTCTATTCAGGCCTGTATTATGTCCTAGATCCTCATCAAGAACGTCCTCGAACCTGATCTAGGACGCGAATCTTTTCTTTGCAAGATACTTTTAAGCCTTCAACACCCCTCGATGGGATTCATCAAAGGAGAAAAGTATGGACTGGTATTTCGACGCTTGGAAGCGTTATGCGCAATTTTCAGGCACCGCATCACGAGAAGCATTTTGGATGTTCTTTTTAGTGAACTGTTTAGTGTCCGTGGGATTCGTCCTATTGGACGTTTTCTTTCACGCATCATGGAGAATGGAAGCGCTTTATAGCCTGCTGATTTTTCTTCCCATGTTGTCTTTAACGGTCAGAAGGTTACATGACACGAATCTTTCTGCTTGGTGGTTGCTGGTGGTGTTAATACCTGTAATTGGCATGTTGGTCTTGCTTATTTTATTGGCCTTACCTAGCCAATCAGACAGTGAGCCTCAGGGCGATTCTGGTATTTATCCACACAACGACAGGACTATTTAAAAGGTGAAGAAAATGAAATATGTTAATAACTTACCCCGCTTATCCACCATGTTATGCCCATTTTTGATGTTTTTAGCGGTTTTTTTCACAATAACGGCCTGTAGCAGCGAAAGTTCACGGGTGAAAAGCGAACCCTTTCAGCCTGATGATATTAAAGCTGTAGTGCTAATTGAATCACCCAAAGTGGGCACCTTGTTGCAGTTACGAGGCATTGCTGGAAAAGGTGTTCTGATTGCCAGAAAAACACCCAGCAAGCAGCAAGATGACCTTTGTGTATCGGTTCCTATTCGATTCGCGGCGGGTGACTTTGGTGGCTCTAGCATCAATATTGATTCGGCTGACTCTATTCGTTTAGCTATCTATTCAGATGAGGTGGCCAATAGGCTTATCTCTGGGGATGAAGTGGTTAGCGAAGACTATCAGGTTACAGATGGCCGTGAAGTAAGGCTTGGCGACATCAAAATTGAATCGGGGTTAACCCTAAGCTATGGCTTTGTGCTTAACCCCGGAGAATGGTCATGGTCTTCTTTGTTTGGGTTGGATCAAGAAGAGGTGAATTGTGAGGTGGTTTTTAGCTGACTTTTTAACCTGTTACGCCACCGTGGTGACGCGGTTACGACCATTTTCTTTGGATTGGTAGAGGGCCGCATCGGCACGGGTCATTAGGCTGTCTTCTGTTTCACCTAGGTGATATTGGGTTACGCCCATACTGGCAGTGAATTGAGGCAAGTTTTCGGACTGGTAGTGCTCTATGTCGTGACGAAAGCGCTCAGCTATGTTCGATGCTTCTTCTAAGCCCTGTTGTGTTAATAAAATTGTGAATTCTTCACCGCCCATGCGAAACACCATGTCCGGTTTGTTTAGGTCTTTCTGTAATAAATTGGCTAATGCTTGTAAGACCTTATCGCCAATTTGGTGGCCGTAGCTGTCATTGACGTTTTTAAAATGATCAATATCTAATGAAATTAAGCTAAAGGTTTTATTTTGGTTGGAAAGGTCGATCAATAACTGGATTTGTTCCGACCACTTGTGACGATTATAGACATTGGTCAGTTTGTCTTTTGTGGCCAGTACAATCAATTGTTCTTCGACTTCTTTGCGGGTGTCCATTTCGTCAGATAGACGGGAGATCATTTTTTTAAGGTCGAGCTCGAGTTCACCCAATTCATCACTGGGTTGAACGCTATTGTTGTCAGGCCTTGTTATGGGTACCCCTTGCTCTAATGAGGTGTGCAGTAGTTCCACCTGCTGATGAATACTATGAATGCGAGTACGAATGACATGCAATACATAGAAGGCAAGCAAAGAGCTTAATAGAAAAGCGCAAATGCCAAGGGCGGTTTCAATGACCATAAATTGGCGTTGATGGTTTTCTGTGTAGCGTGTGGCCTCTAAAGTGAGTTGGTTAATTTGTTTTAATATCGTGACTATATTGCTATCCAAGTTAGAGGCTGAGACTTCTAGTTCTTCCCAAGCCTTCTCCGATAAGAGGCCTCTTTTTAAGAGGCTTTCAAGCTGCAGCTCAAAGTTCTGATTGCTCTTGGTAAAATCATTAATTTCATCGAGTATGAGCTGATATTCGGCTGGCTTAAATTGGATGTTGTTATTATTAAGATTAGAGCTGATTAGCTGAGTGGCTCGGTTGAGTAGGTGGGTAATGGCTTGATGACGGTCTGAGAAAGATTTAATAGGATTTTGCTCAGCGTTGTTTGTGCCCATTAAAAGACGGAAGCGTTCCATTGAAAGATGTTGTTTTAGTTGTAGCATTTCTACCTGAGTGATGACTTCGGTTAGGGGGAGGTCAATCTCTGAGACTTCTTTTAACTCGCTATTGATGACTCGAACCTGATAGATGGAATAACCGATAACAATGAGTAAAAAGCTTAATGATACTGCGAGCACACTACCAATTTTTCGGTTAAGGGAGGCATTAATCCAGTCAAACATAGCGTAAACGTCCTGTCTTTTTTTCTTCATGACAAATTTAACTTTACTTCAATTTTGAGATTTAGATAGAGCCAAGGTGTAAAAAAGGCTACTTTGATTACTCCAGCCAAGTGATGCAATTACGGCCACTTTTCTTTGATTGGTAGAGGGCTTCATCAACACGGGTCATCAGACTGTCTTCTGTTTCGCCTAGGTTATATTCGGTTACGCCCATACTGGCAGTGAAGGTGGGCAAATTCTCTTCTTGATAGCTTGCTATTTTATTACGTAGCCGTTCAGCAATGGCTGATGCTTCTGCTAGATCTTGCTGTATTAAAAGCACCATAAATTCTTCACCGCCCATACGGAAGACCATGTCTGTTTTTTTCAGATTCTTTTGCAGTAAGTCCGCTAATCGTTGTAGAACCTTATCTCCAACTTGGTGACCATAGGTGTCATTGATTTTTTTAAAGTGGTCAACATCTAATGAGACCAAGCTAAAGGTTTTATCTTGGCTGGCAAAATTGATCAATAATTGGATTTGTTCTGTCCACTTATGGCGGTTATAGGTATTGGTTAACTTGTCTTTTGTTGCCAGCTGAATAAGCTGCTGCTCGAACTCCTGACGGGTGTTCATTTCATCAGAAAGGCGAGCAATCATCTTTTTAAGGTCAAGTTCCAGTTCGCTCAATTCATCACTTGCTTTTAGATTGTGGTTGTCAGGTCTGGCTATTGGACCGCCTTGTTCTAGGGAGGTATGCAGTTGTTCTACCTGTTGGTGAATCTTGTCAATTCGGGAACGCATAACCTGTATGACATAGGCGGCGAGTAAGGTGCTTAAGATAAAGGCACAAATGCCAAGGCCTGTTTCGACTAGCAAGAAGCTCTGTTGGTGTTCCTCGGTATAACGTGTGGCTTCAAGGGTGAGTTGGTTAATTTGTTCTAAGATAGAGACAATGTTTTTATCTAAATTGGCTGCTGTTGCTTCTAAATCGGCCCAAACTTCTTCTGATAAGGAAGCTGTACCGAGCAGGCTCTCAAGTTGTTGCTCAAAACTCTGGTTCACAATAGAGAAGGTATGTATTTCATCGAGTATGCGTTGATATTCTTCGGGTTTAAATTGAATGGTATCGTTATTAATATTTGTGCTGACTAACTGGGTGGCCTGGTCAAGCAGGCGAACAATGGTTTGGTGGCGATGTGAAAACGACGCGATAGGGTCTTGTTCTTCATTGCCTTTGCCCATTAACAAGCGGAAGTGTTCCATGGAAAGGTGCTGCTGCAGCTGTAACATTTCGACTTCCGTAATGACTGAGGTGAGGGGAAGGTCGACTCTTGATACGTCTTTTAATTCAGCATTGATGGAGCGAACTTGGTAAATGGAATAGCCGATAACGACCAATAAGAAGCTTAATGATACCGCGAGTATACTGCCAATTTTTCGGTTAAGAGAAGCATTGATCCAATCAAACATTAGGTAAAATATCCTGAGTATTTTTTTTATCGCAGGCTTAATTTTACGTCACTTTTGCTTGTCGGACACAGAATAAGTTGTAACGCATTGTAGGGGCGTTTAATAAGCTTGGGTTTTGATGCAGAAAATAAAAAAGCCAGTCCGTTCTCTTACCATAAGAGCAACAGGCTGGCCTTTTTAAGAAGCGAAAAAACTTAAAGCACGGCACCAATAAACTGTTTTAGTTCATCTGTCTGTGGATCGGAAAGCAGGGTTTTAGAATCGCCTTCTTCCCAGACTTTACCTTGGTGCATGAAGACCACTTTGCTGCCAACGTCACGGGCGAAGTTCATTTCGTGGGTAACGAGTACCAAAGTCATGCCTTCTTTTGCTAATTGCTCTAGTACTTTAAGCACTTCGCCAACCAGTTCAGGGTCGAGTGCTGAAGTAATCTCGTCACACAGTAGCACCTTAGGCGACATAGCAAGCGCACGGGCAATGGCCACACGTTGTTGTTGTCCACCAGACAGTTTTTCTGGGTAGCTGTCGAACTTTTCTTCTAGACCGACTTTTAGCAACATGGCACGGGCGATTTCTTCCGCCTCCGCTTTGCTTTTTTTCAACACAATGGTCGGTGCTAACATGATGTTTTCGCCCACTGTCATGTGTGGGAATAAGTTAAAATTTTGGAAAATCATGCCAACACTTAAGGCTAAGCGGCGTACTTGGATGTCTTCTGTAGTGACTTCGTTACCATCAACCGTAATGCCGCCTTGTTGGTATTCTTCTAAACCATTTATACAACGCAAAAGGGTACTTTTACCTGAACCACTTTTACCGATAATGGAAACCACTTCGCCAGCTTTGATATCAAGATCAATGCCTTTAAGGACATGTAAATCGCCATAGTATTTATGGACTTGATGCAGGTTAACGAGAGACATTGAATTTTTTCTCCAAGTGCTTGCTGTAGAGCGACAAAGGGTAACAAAGTGCAAAATAAATAAGTGCGACCAAAGTAAAAACTTTAAAAGGTTCAAACGTTGCATTGTTTAACATGGTGCCGACTTTAGTGAGTTCGACAAAACCAATCACAGAAGCCAATGCTGTACCTTTAATCACCTGTACGGAAAAGCCAACGGTGGGGGCCGTTGCCACGCGGATGGCTTGCGGCAAGATAATATGACGCAAAGTTTGTAGAAAGCTTAACCCTAAGCAGCGGCAAGCTTCCCACTGGCCTTTTGGCAACGTATCGATACAGCCACGCCAAATTTCTACCAAAAAAGCACTGGTAAAACAGGTCAGTGATAGAATCGCGGCGCTCCAGGCTGAGATTTCGTATCCCAGCATAGACAAGCCAAAGAAACACAAAAACATTTGCATCAATAATGGCGTGCCTTGAAACAGCTCCACATAAATACGTACCACGGTTTGCATGGCCGGATTACGTGTTAAACGCATAGCGGTTAATAGTAGAGCGACACTTGTCCCACCAATGAAGGCGGCCAATGACAGTAATATTGTCCATTGGGTGGCAAACAGCAAGTTGCTGATAATGTCGTAATTTGAAAATTGAATCATTTGTTCTTCCTCATCTTATTTTCCTTACTTGATGGCACGATAGGCGAATAAGCGTTTGCCAATGGCGTCAAGAACAAACCTTAAAATGATAGATAAACCGAGATACAACAGAGCGGTTACCAAGTAACTTTCAAAGGCACGAAAATTTCGAGATTGAACAAGGTTAGCTGCATAGGTTAAATCGGCGACTGAAATTTGCGAAATAACGGCCGAACCTAGCATTACGATAATGCATTGGCTCACGAGTGCAGGGTAAATTTTTTCAAAAGCAGGAATAAAAATAATGCGAAATAAAGTTTGTCTGAAGGTAAGCCCTAACACTTTCGCGGCTTCCACCTGCCCTTTGGAAATGCTGCCTAGGCCGGCACGAATAATTTCTGTGCTGTAAGCACCTAGGTTAATCGTTAACGCAATGATACTGGCTTCCCATGGTGATAATTTCATACCAATAGCAGGAAGACCGAAAAAGATAAAAAACAGTTGAACAATAAAGGGAGTATTGCGAATAAGCTCAACATAAGAGGCGACCACACGTTGGCTGACGGTGTTTCCATACTGGCGTATTGCCGCGCAAGTTGTTCCTAGAGCAACGCCTAAAATGGTTGTCAGTACAGTCAGTTCCACAGTGGTCCGAAGACCACTGAGAAACGTGTCGCTGTATTGCAATAGATCAGAGAAATACAACATAAAGGACCCTTAGGCACCAAAACCTTTTGGTAGCGGCGCTTTTAGCCATTTCATAGAAATGCTGTTTAGCTCGCCACTTGCTAATGCTTTTTTGATTAGCTCATTGACTTTCGCTTGCAGTGCCACTTCACCTTCCGCTAAACCTATGTAGCAAGGAGAGTCTTTCAGCATGAACTTCGCTTCTGGAGCACGGCTTGGTTGGCGTTTTGCAATTTCTGTTGCAACCAAGTTACCCGTAGCGATTAGGTTAACCTGACCCGATAAATAAGCAGTAAGGGTTGTGTTGTTGTCTTCAAAACGACGCACATTAACCGATTTAGGTGCGTATTTTTCTAGCTCCAGATCTTCAACAGAACCACGAGTCACACCAACTGTTTTGTCAGCAAGGTCCGCAATGGCGTCTACACTCACATCTTTAGAACCAAATACGCCTAGGAAGAATGGCGCGTAAGGTGTTGAAAAGTCGATGGCTTTTTCACGCTCAGGGTTTTTACCAAGGCTAGAAATAACCAGATCTACTTTCTTCGTTTGTAGGTAAGGGATACGGTTTGCACTGGTGACGGGAATAATCGTTAGATCAACACCCATTTCTTTAGCAATGTAGTTGGCCATATCCACATCAATACCTTGAGGCTTAAGGTCTTTACCGATAGAACCAAATGGTGGGAAATCTTGTGGCACAGCAATACGGATAACTTTACGGTCTTTTATGTCTTGTAATACGTCTGCCGTTGCATTGAACGCAGAAAAACAGGCCGCTACAATTAATGTTTTACCTAGAAGTTTTGTTAACTTTTTCATTTCAGGATAATCCTCGTGTTTGGTTTAATGCCTGAAACACAATTAGCAACACCCATGCCAAAATGAAACAAATGTTTCTTAAAGCTGATTCTATGTAACAAAAAGCTGCAAAACCGATAAAAATTCCCTTACGAAAAATAGGTGAAAGTCGGAATGTTTTGGTGCGTTTGCTTTTTTTGTGCTTGTTTGCAGTGCAATTTTTTTGAGGTTATGGGTTGTTTGGGCTTTTTTCAGTGCTTTCTTGTGTATCTCGCTGTAAAGCCTGAATCTGAGTTGGCAGTGACGGTGCTTTCTATTATTGTGACGCCTTCACACCAGTAAAAAATACGGTTTATTTGAGGTTTATAAGTGACGACCAAGCAAGACGTGTTATCTCTGATCGAGAAAAGTTATCCAGACCTATCGCCATCGGCTCGATCTATAGCGAACTATTTACAGCAGAACCCATTGGCGATTGTTAGCCAAACGTCTGCTGAAATTGCTGATAACACCAATACCTCAAAAGCGACGGTCAGTCGTTTCTTTCGTCAGCTTGGTTACGACTCTCATCAGGGGGCGAAACAGGCGCAACTTGCCATACGAGAAAGCGGAGTGCCTATTTTTACGGAAGGCGCCTCTTTGGATCAAACTTCTCAAGAGCTCAAAAATCTAGCGTTAACCTTTGAAGGGCTAAGTCCGGAAGTCCTCAATGAGATAAGCCAGCGCCTAGCCAATGCCAGCCGAGTAACCTTGATCGGTTTTCGAAACGCTTATCCCCTTGCCCTGCATTTTCGTCAGCAATTACAACAAGTACGAAGAATGGTGCGTTTGTTACCTCAGCCGGGGCAGACATTAGCAGAAGACTTACACGATATTCTAGAGGGCGAAGTGGTCGTGTTGCTGGGCTTTAGAAGACGGACACGAGAGTTCAAACAGATTGTCTCTGTACTAGAAGGGAAAACCACCATTCTTATTACTGACCCAACTGGACAGGTTTATAACCAACAAGTGTCCCATGTATTGGTTTGCCACCTTGGCAACGAAAGCCCATTCGATAGCTATGCTGCCCCCATGAGCCTTGTTTCTATGCTGTGTAACCGTGTTTATGGTTATCTCGGTGATACCGCAGGTCGAAGAACGCAGGCAATTTCGGCTTTGTATGAAAAACTTGATGAGTTAGAACCTTGAATTAAGTCCATGACCTTCGATCAAGGTGTTGGGTGTTTTCACATTTTAAATGTCTGCTTTTATCCTTCGTTTTCAACATGGTAATCTTGCGATCTTATTTTGTTTCAGTTGACATGTGAATGAAACGATTGTTTCATATGTTCTGACCAAGGGGACCATATGAAGCATTCAATCGTTCAAAATCCATTTCTTACGCTCGGTGATAATAGCGTTAAAATCACGTCTAAAGCCTTGAATAATAAGTCTTTAAGTGGCCTTCGTCTGGCGGTTAAGGATTTGTTTCATATGGCAGGTTTGCCAACCTCGGCGGGTAATCCTTCTTGGCTTGCCAGCCATGATATTCCCACTCAAACCGCTTCAAGTGTGCAGGCATTACTGGATGCAGGGGCGGATTTTTGTGGCAAAACCATCACCGACGAATTGGCTTATAGTTTAAATGGTCAAAACATTCATTACGGAACACCATCAAACCCGGTGACACCAGACCGTCTCCCAGGTGGATCGTCATCGGGCTCGGTGGTGGCTGTTTCGTTAGGGCTCGCTGATATTGGTTTAGGTACGGATACCGGTGGCTCCATCCGCGTACCAGCAAGTTACAACGGCTTGTTTGGTTTGCGTCCAACCCATGGTGCGATTGCGGCGGATAATATGGTTGCCCTTGCGCCGTCTTTTGATACGGTTGGCTGGATCACAAAAGACTTGAACATCTTAGAGAAAACGGCTTCGGTACTCTTTAAAGGTCAAGTTAATCAAAAACTTAGTCATGTTTTGGTGGCAGATAACTTGATCGAAAGTGTGGCCCATGGCAAAGCGTTGCAAAAGCAATTTGAACGCTGGTTCTCACGCAGTGTTTTTTCGGCGGCTGCAATGGATATTTCAGTGCTAAATATCGACACTAAAGCATGGAAAACAGGCGAAACCTTCCGCACCCTGCAAGGTTCTGAAATATGGCAAGAGCATGGTGATTGGTTCATTCAGACAAACCCAGTCATGGCACCCGATATTCAGGCTCGTTTTCAATGGTGTGCAACCATTTCGGACGACGAAATAAACGCCGCTCAACAACAAAGAAAGCAATTCACCGATTGGCTATTAGGTGCCATAGCAGGGTCCGTGCTTATTATCCCAACCACGCCCGGTTTATCGCCGTTATTTACCGCGTCAGATGATGAACTCGCCGACTATCGTAACCAGCTGATGGATTTAACGGCAATTGCAGGTTTAGCTGGGCTTCCGCAACTGCATTTACCGGTTTGTGAGTTGGATGGTGTACCTTGCGGATTGTCTCTGGTTGGCCCAAGAAACAGTGACCTAGAACTCATTCAAATAGCCAAGAAATTAATGGAGTAGTGTGACATGAGCCAAAATGAAATAGCCTTTACTGCTCCGCATTTTAAGGCGACCGAGACAGGCAAAAAAATACTAGAGCAAGGTGGCACGGCGATTGAAGCCATGGTCGCAGCAGCGGCCTCGATTGCAGTGGCCTATCCACATATGAATGGTTTGGGTGGCGATGGTTTTTGGCTGATTAGCGAACCGGGCAAAGCGCCGATTGGCATTGATGCATCAGGCAAAGCGGCGCAATTAGCGACACTCGATTTTTATAAGGGTCACGACATCATTCCCACACGGGGCGGAAAAGCCGCCTTGACCATGGGCGGTGCCGTAGCCGGTTGGCAAGAAGCGTTAGCCGTTAGCCAAAACTGGCAGCCAAACTTACCTTTATCTAGCTTGTTAGGCGACGCTATTTCCTATGCGAATCAAGGGCTTGATGTTACCAAAAGCTTTGTGGATGCCAGTGTAAAAACCTTTGATGACCTATCGCCGATGCAGGGCTTTACGGATGCTTTCTTAACAGAAGGCAGTATTTATCAACAAGGCGATGCACTGACCTTACCGACCCTTGCAACCACGTTAGAACGCTTAGCGGAAAAAGGCCTAGAGGATTTTTACCAAGGGGAAACCGCGCAATTATTAGCGAAAGATTTAGCAGCCGCTGGTTCTCCGATTCGATTGGGCGATTTTCATTCTTACCAAGCGCAAAGAGTGGAACCGCTGCAAGTGAGCACCAGTGTTGGCAAACTTTATAACTTGCCAGCGCCGACCCAAGGCATCGCCTCATTATTGATTTTGGCCCTTTATGATCGAATTTATGAGCAGGGTAAAACGTCGACAGACATGGCGCACTTACTGATTGAATCCACTAAGCAAGCCTTTATCGCACGTAATCTTTATGTCACCGATGAATCAAGATTAACCGCAGATTTGGCGGATTTATTAGCCGACGATTCACTGGCTAAGATGCTAAACAATATTTCTTTGGATAGCGCACAGCCTTGGCCTTATGAGGCAAAACAAGGGGACACCATTTGGATGGGCGCGTGTGACAATGAAGGCCGAATGGTCAGCTACATTCAAAGCCTGTATTGGGAGTTTGGCAGCGGTGTTGTTAGCCCTTCCACAGGCATTGTTTGGAATAATCGCGGCTCGTCTTTTTCGTTAGAAAAAGGCTCACTTCAAGAGCTTTCGCCGAATTTAAAGCCATTTCATACCTTGAACCCGGCTTTTGCAGAGTTAAAGGATGGTCGTCGTATCAGTTATGGCACCATGGGGGGCGAAGGCCAGCCGCAGACTCAAGCCGCGTTATTTAGTCGTTATGTTTATCACCAGATGCCATTAGATAAAGCCATAAGCGAAGGTCGTTGGCTGTTGGGTCGAACATGGGGAAGTGAAAGTCACAATCTCAAAATGGAAGCGGATTTTGCCCGTGAAGCGGCAGATACGTTAATAAAACGCGGTCATGACCTTGTGGTCGTAGACTCTTGTAATGAATTGATGGGGCACGCCGGTGCGGTCGTGCTTCAGCCTGATGGACAAACAATCGCAGCGACGGACCCGCGTAGTGATGGGGCAGCCGTTACAGGTACGCATCTTAAAAGCACATAGTTAAAAATATTCAAATAAGAGAACAAAAGTTAGGAGAAATAAATGTCATTTTTGATGGAAAATATTTCCATGTTGTTAGCCATGATGGGCACTGGTGTGATCGGCGGTGTATTGGCTGGGTTGCTCGGTGTTGGCGGCGGTATTGTCATCGTGCCTGTGTTGTTTTTCATCTATCAAGGACTTGGTGTAAACAGTGACTCCGCTATGTTGGTGGCAACGGCCACCTCTCTTGCGACCATTATTCCTACTTCGATCAGTTCGATCCGTGCCCATCATGCGAAAGGCAATGTGGACTTCGCTTTGTTAAAACATTGGGGGGGATTTATCTTCGTTGGTGTGATGGTTGGTGGCTATGTGGTGACCAGCGTCAATGGTGAACTACTAACATTATTCTTTGGCATTATTGCTTGTTTGTCAGCATTGAACATGTTGTTTGCTCGCAAAGAAGCTTTGTTTTCATCCTTACCGGGCAAAACGGGACAGGGTGTTATTGCAACGCTGGTGGGTTTATTCAGCAGCATGGTGGGCATTGGCGGCGGAACCTTGACCGTTCCGATTTTGACTTTTTGCAATTATCCAGCACATAGAGCGGTTGGAACGGCCGCCGCAGTGGGGCTGATCATTTCCTTACCGGGTGCTGTGACCATGTTGGTGATGGGTGAACGCCCATTAGACGCGCCTTTTGGTACCGTGGGTTTGGTGAACTTTATTGGGTTCGCATTCATTGTGCCACTAACGGTTTTATTTGCTCCTGTGGGAGCTGGGTTAGCGAGCCGTCTTGATGCGTCCAAGCTGAAGAAGGTGTTTGCCGTTGTGCTTATCTTTACTGGGTTACGCATGCTTTACCAAGTCATTTTTTAGGAGCTCATTATGCAGTTGCTTTCTTTACCACCAAGATTATTAATGGGCCCCGGTCCGATCAACTGTTATCCGAGGGTTTTGACCGCCATGTCGACCCAGCTGGTTGGTCAATACGACCCGACCATGACCAGCTACATGAATGAAGTCATGGAACTGTATCGCCGTGTATTTAATACCCAGAACCAACAGACCTTTTTGATTGATGGCACGTCTCGCGCAGGAATCGAAGCGGCGTTAGTGTCTTGCTTAGAACCGGGCGACAAGGTACTGATCCCTATTTTTGGTCGCTTTGGTCATCTGTTAGCAGAAATTGCCGAACGTGCCGATGCCGAAGTGCACACCATCGAAGTGCCGTGGGGTGACGTATTTGACCCTCAACAGATCGAAGACGCCATTAAAAAAGTACAACCTAAATTATTAGCCATTGTACAAGGTGATACCTCGACCACCATGTTGCAGCCGCTGGAAGAACTTGGCGATATTTGCCGCGCCCATGATGTGTTGTTTTACACAGATGCCACCGCGTCTATTGGTGGCAACCCGCTAGAAACGGATGCATGGAAGATAGATGCCGTGACCGTTGGTCTGCAAAAATGTTTGGGTGGTCCATCGGGCAGTGCGCCTATCACGTTGAGTGAACGTTTTGTTACTACGGTGCGAAAACGCGCTCATGTGGAAGCGGGTATTCGTGATGCCCATCATCAAGACTCTAGTGGAATGCGTATACGTTCTAACTATTTTGATTTGCCCATGATCATGGATTACTGGGGTGAAGAACGCTTAAACCACCATACGGAAGCGGCGACCATGCTGTTTGGTTCCCGTGAATGTGCCATAGGTTTACTGACAGAAGGCCAAGACGCCGTGCTTAAGCGCCACCAGTTAGCGGGCGATGCTATGTTGGCGGGCGTTCAGGCCATGGGGTTAGAGATCTTTGGTGATCTGAAACATAAAATGAACAACGTGGTGGGGGTCAACATTCCCGATCAAGTAGACGGCGAGCAAATCCGTCATGATTTACTGAACATCTTTAACATCGAAATTGGCACCAGCTTTGGCCCATTAAAAGGCAAGGTATGGCGTATCGGCACCATGGGCTACAACGCTCGACAAGATGCCGTTCTGCACACCTTGCAATCTCTTGAAACCGTATTACGACGTGCTGGACATGGATTACCCGCAGGCGCGGCGGTTGACGCGGCCATGGCGCTTTATTCTGGAGATGAGTAATGATTGATTACGACAAAATCGCACAACAAGTCATGGCGCGTTGTGACGAGCTTGGCAACATCAGTCAGTCTGACACCTGTTTGGATCGCCGCTATTTGACCGCGGAGCATAAACAAGCCAATCAACTGGTTGGCGAGTGGATGGTGCAGGCGGGTATGACCTCTTGGCAAGACGAAGCGGGAAACCTACGGGGAAGTTTAGAAAGCAAAACCCCTAATGCGCCTCGTTTCTTGATGGGAAGTCATTTGGATACCGTGCCAAATGGCGGTAAATACGACGGCATGCTAGGGGTATTAACCCCGATCTCCTTAATACAGGCGTTTAAAGAGCAATCTATAGATTTGCCTTTTCACCTTGATCTTGTTGGCTTTGGGGATGAAGAAGGCACCCGTTTTCGTTCGACTTTGTTAGGCAGTCGAGCACTGACAGGCCAATGGCCAAAAGAATGGGCGGAGGTAACAGACAGCGATGGCATTTGCTTAAAAGACGCCATGGCAGCGTTTGGTTTGGACTTTGACAAGGTACAAAATGCCGCCATCCACCAAGACGCCCTAATGGGCTATTTAGAGCTGCATATTGAACAAGGTCCAGTGCTAGAAAACGAAAATTTACCAGTTGGCGTGGTTAGCGCCATTGCTGGTGCAAAACGATTCGACTTAACGGTAACAGGCATGGCAGGTCACGCTGGAACCGTGCCTATGCCATTACGCCAAGACGCGTTGTGTGCCGTGAGTGAGATGATCTTAGCGGTCGAAAAAGTGGCTCAAGAACACAAAATAGTGGCGACAGTAGGACAAATTAATAACCGCCCGAACGGTGTGAATGTCATTTCAGGCGAGACTAACTTTTCGTTGGATATTCGCAGTGAATTTGACGACAAGCGAGACGCAGGCTTAGCGCAGATTTTGTCGGATATTCAAGCCATTGCTGAACGCCGTAACGTCACTTTAGACATAAAACAAACCCACGCCGCCGATGCTGTACATTGCGACAAGAAGTTACAGTCTGCGCTTTGTCGTGCTATTCAAAAAGCGGGTTACGAACCACTAACTCTTCCTTCTGGCGCAGGCCACGATGCCATGGCGATTGCGGATATTTGCCCTGTTGCCATGTTGTTTATGCGTTGTGATAAAGGCATCAGTCATCATCCGGCGGAAGCGATCAACGCCGAAGATGTCTCTGCCAGCTTGGTGGTATTGGATCACACATTACAGAGTTTGATCTAACGTTTTTTTGTGGCTATTCAGGCATAACGCCTCGCTCCCCGAGCAGGCTCGAAGAATCGCTCTGGCGTTGTATCCAATGACACTTGAATGAAATAAATATGAACAAGCGAGTAAAGGTTTTCATGTGTTTAATTGGCGCTGACATGTTGAGGAACGAGGCAATGTGCAAGCCAATTGAATTGCATGGAGGTTTATGATTACGGTAAATAGAGGGGTATTCGATGAGATTTACGCGCATTTTTAACGATGATCAGGGCAAGAGCCACTTTGGTGATTTGAATATAGCGGTTCGTGATGGTGGCCCAATTGGTTTTTTGTCAGAGCGCTTTCCCGTTGGCGAGATGATCTTTCGCGAAACCCCAAGCGACTACGATTTTAAATGGCACCCAGCACCACAGCGCCAATTGCTGTTTATTATCAAGGGAAGCTGTGAATTCATGGTGTCATCTGGTGAAACGCGCCAATTCAGCGGTGGCGATGTTCTGCTACTGGAAGACACCCAAGGCGAAGGTCATTGCAGCAAGGCCCTGAACAATGAAATCCGCCATTCGATTTTTGTCACCGTGCCGGAAGATGTGGTGTTTTAGCTGCTAGAGACAAGGTGAAATCATTAAGTCCTGTCTGATTTTAATCTCTGCATAAGATCAGACGGGGCAAGGTAGAGTTTTGTTCGTCCGTCTTTTGTTTCTAATAGTAACTTTAGAGAAACCAATTTGGTTAGGTATGTTCTCGCTGTATTTTCTGACACATCATAAGAGCTAGCAATTTCTTTTGCTGTAAATATCCTGCCTGGCTCTTTGGTGCCTTTCTTGATGATATCTTTTTGAACAAAATTTAAGGAATGGTTGTAGCCAGAATTTTCTAGAAGCGTAAGAACTTGGTTGAACTCTTCGGTTTTTTGTTGCAAATATCGCTGTAGTTCATCGAATGCGGATAAAATAATGTCTAGCTGAAAATCAATGAAATAGGTTAGGTCATTTTGATCCTTTTCCGTGTACATATAAGACAGCCCATACCCTTTGGGGTCGTCTTTTAATAATTTACTGATGGATACGTAACGAAATAATTCATAGTCGCTTTTAAGCATAAACCAATAGAACAAGGCCCTTGCTGTCCTACCATTACCGTCTCTAAATGGGTGCTCATAACCGATCATGAAATGGAGAATAATGGCTTTGATGACTGGAGCAATAAATTGGCCGCCATTGGAACCTGAATGATCTGTGTTGGCGAAGTCGCATAGCATTTGGAGTCGAGTGGGGATTTGGTTATAGCATGGAGGCTGGTGGGCGATTTCTCCTGTTGTATCTTCTACATAGATGTCGTCATTTTGTCTGAATTCGCCGGGTACCACATTGTTTTCCGTGGTCTTTATTGTTGCTATCTTGTGAAAATCTAGAATCAGGTCAACAGTAAGGTCATTTTTTGACTGTCTTTCTGCATGTCTCAGTAAGAAGAAGTTGTTGAGGATCATTCTTTCATCCTCATCAATAGGGTCCCGTTCTTCTTCTAACATTTTTTTCGCTACTTCTCTGGTCGTAGAAGCGCCTTCAAGTTGAGCGCTGGTGATGGCTTCTTCCATCACTAATGAAGAAACGAGAAATTTTTGCTGAATATTTTTGGAAACTGGATTGTCTGCTATTGCCCCAATACTTCCACCAGCGATTTTTATTACCTGATGTAGTTTTGCTTCCATAGAGTGGGTGATGGAATACGAAAAAGGAATGTTTTTTTCATCCGTTATTGTGATGACTTTTTCCTGCATTGCTCTATGGAATTTTACTGCGAGCCAAATATTTTTTGCATCAGCTCTTGGAACACGCCATTTGAGTTGGTCCCAGTGTAAATACCTGCCTTTATCGTCGGTCGCTTTATGAGATGTGATAAATGCCGATAAAGCAGACAAATCTATTTTATCAATATGAAACTCAGGGGCTCTTTCTACGCTTCCCTTTGACATATAACTCAAATTCCTAAAATTGCGTTATGAATGACTTATAATGACATTTTTAGTGTTAATGTCAATTAACCATGTCAAATAAAAAAGGAGCAATACTGTAGCGGTATTGCTCCTTTGTTCTTTTCTCATTTTATCTACTAAAGCTCTGGCGGATGGTTTTGTATCCAGTGGTCGGCAATGTCTTCCCGTTTAGCGATCCAAACATGGTCATGAGATTGCACATAATCTAAGAAACGCTTTAATGCCATGAAGCGGCTGGGTTTGCCTAGGGTTCGGCAGTGCATGCCAATGGACATCATTTTTGGTGCGGTGGCGCCCTCTTCGTATAAACAATCAAAGTTGTCTTTTAGATACTGGAAAAACTCTTCTCCATGGCTGAATCCGTAAGGTGAAGCAAAACGCATGTCGTTGCAGTCTAGGGTGTAGGGCACAATCAAATGCGGTTTGGTTTTATTTTCACCATCATGAAGAGCGTCTTCATGATGAGGGACTTGTACCCAATAGGGTAGGTCGTCGCCGTAGTTGTCTGAGTCGTATTTTAGTTGGGTTTGTTCTGCGACGAGGGCGCGGGTGTTTGGCGAATCGCGTCCTGTGTACCAGCCGGTGGGCTTTACCCCAGTAACGTGTTCGATAAGCGCCAGTGCTTCGCGCATGTGTTCGCGCTCTTGCTCAATGGGCATGTCTTGGTAATGAATCCATTTTAAGCCATGACAGACGATTTCATGATTGCCATCCACGAAGGCTTTGGCAATGTCTGGGTTACGTTGTAGGGCCGTTGCGACGGCAAAGATAGAAAGTGGTAAACCTCGGCGTTCAAATTCATTCAGGATACGCCATACGCCAGCCCGAGAACCGTATTCGTAGAGGGACTCCATGCTCATGTGGCGGTCTTTATAGGCTTGAGCGCCGAACATTTCCGATAGGAAGGTTTCTGAATGTTCGTCCCCATGTAGTACGCAATTTTCACCGCCTTCTTCGAAGTTCAATACGAACTGTAACGCCACGCGAGCCTTGTTAGGCCAGTTTACTTTTGGTGGCTGACGGCCGTAGCCAGCGTGGTCTCTTTCTAGATAATGTTTCATGAAGCTTGCCCTCAAATAGTATGTTGGGAAAATTTGGTTCTATTAGCAAAATGGGTGCCCTGTTGTTAACGAGAAAAAAGTCTTTTAAAATCAATATTTTGCTCTTCTCGACTTTCTAGGATAAGAGAGGCTTTGATGTGTTTAAGGTGGTCTCTCATCCATTTTTCTGCGTTATTGGCGTCTTTTTTGTCGAGTAGGTCGAGTAATTTCGAATGATCTCCACCATCACAACTCACACTGCCTCGGGTGCCGTAAGCCGCCAAGATAAGGGAGGACCGATAGCAGAGTTGTTCGACAAAGGCGGCGAGTATTCTATTCCCTGACAGCTTGGCGAGCTCGTAGTGGAAACGTGCGGTTAACTGAATACTGTCAGCCAATTGGCTATTTTGTTCTGCACTGTTTTCTTCTTGAACCATGGTTCTGAATGTCTGGGAGTGTGTTGTATTCCAATGTGGTAATAGCTCATGAATGAGTTGAGGTTCTATTAGGATGCGGCTGTCCAATACTTCTAAGGCTTCTGTTTCGTTGGGTCTGTTCACTTGAGCGCCTTTGTTCTTCACGATCACGACAAAGTGTTCTAGGGCTAACCTTTGCAATACTTTGCGAATGCCTGTGCGGCTAACGCCAAAGGCTACGGCAAGGCTGTCTTCTGGCAGACGTGCTCCAGGCGGTAATTGGTGTTCAATAATGGCTTTTAGAATTTGTTGGTAAATTTTTTCGTCATTGGACATAGGTTATTCTCTTGAAGATGGTATACAACTTGTTTTATTTATATACCTAGCAGCTCATCAATATAACACGACAAAATGATCTTCACATCTTCAACAAAAGCATTGAACACTGTGCATTATATTGGGTTTAAATCGGAGCTTTCGCCTTTTTATGGTGCTCTATTATTTTACAGGCGATTGAAAGCTTGTTTCTCGGTCAAGTAAAAGGCTCAGGCTTTTTAGCGCATAGTAGGGGGGGGGGCATTGTATACAATGGGTCGAGAGGAATGTGGCTATAAAGTAAGAAGCTGAACAGCGTCTTGGGCCCAGTAATAAAGGTGTGTTATTTGAGCAAGGTCAAAAGTAGAAAGGCCCCGTACTTGTATAAGTACAGGGCCTTTTAGTATTTTAGATGACCTCCTAAATTGATAATCTTGCGCTGCTGCTAGCTCAGTAAGATTAGCATTTAAAGTGGCTTAAGTTATCGTTTAAATCGTTCAGTCGCATCGCTACGTTTTCGCTCGATTGCACCGCAGATTGAGTGTCTGTACGAGTTTCTTCTGCGATCTTGTTGATGTTTTCGATACTCGTTTGGACTAGCTCAGCCATGGCAGATTGCTCTTCTGCGGCGGTGGCGATTTGGGCGTTAAACGCAGAGATTTCATTAACGGCGATGGCTGCTTCATCAAACACTTCAGAAGTTCGTTGGCTTTTTTCTAGACATTCCTCTGTTACCGCGCTGCCTTTATTCATGCTTTCCATTGCTTTGCTCGCTTCCTGTTGCAACTTCTCAACAAGGGCTTGAATGTCTACGGTTGACTCTTGTGTGCGTTGCGCTAGGGTGCGGACTTCATCGGCAACGACGGCAAATCCTCGGCCTGTTTCGCCAGCCCTAGCGGCCTCGATAGCAGCATTAAGCGCCAGTAAGTTAGTCTGTTCAGCAATCCCTTGAATAGTATCTAAGACGGTACCAATATTATCGGTTTCTTTTACTAAAGCACTGATGTCAGTGGAGGTGTCTTGAACGTCTCTGGCGAGGCTTTTAATGATGTCCTGAGATTCATCGGCGGACTTTTTACCTTCAAGAACTCTGGCTTTGACGCGTTCAGCCACTTCTGACGCTTCTATGGTATGTTGTGCCACTTCTGCTGTGGCAAGGCTCATATGCTTTACCGACTCATTGACTTGTCGTGTTTCTGCTTGTTGGTTTTCTACACCACTGAGGGTGTTTTGGATGATACCTAACGCTGTGTCAGACGATTTGCCTAGAGATTCTGCGGAAGTATTAACGTTTTGAATGGTGCTTTGCAGTTTGGCCATGAAACTGTCGAAAATATTAGATATTTGACCTAGTTCGTCCGTGCTTGGGCTATTAATTCGATAGGTAAGGTCGCCATCACCCGTGACGACAGCTTGTACTCTCTGAATTAAGTATTGCAAAGGGTTCGTGATGGAACGACCAATGAAAAAGGGAATGATGATGCCCAATAAGAAGGCAATCGCTAAAAGCGTTGTGATATTAGAAATGGCGCTGAGTTCATCTTTTTCGGCTTGGTTCGCGGCGCTTAATGAGAATTCTTGTGCCTGATTAAGTAGTGCGACTAGCTGCCCCGCGACCAGAGTGTTTTCTTTTTCTAGAGCGTAGACTTTGTTTAATGCCGATTTAATGCCCTCTGCTTTCATTGTGTCTAGGAAATCTAATGTGGCTTTTTCGAGATGGCTAAATTGTTCTTCTATTCCTTTAAAGCTTTCTAGAAGCGTTGAATATTTTGCTTTTTCCTGTTCTGAGTGCAATGAGTCTATAGCTGATTCCAGGCTGCTTTCTAAGTCGTATAGTTCGGTATGAAGTTGGTCGGTTTTTTCTTTAAGTTTATTGATTAAAGCCAAGGTCTCTTCTGAGATATCATGACCATTAACGAGGTCAATCAGGGCGTGAGAAATGACCTTTTCAAATAAAATGCTTTCTTCTAGCTGGTGTTCAGTAATGACTGAAATGCTTCGGGAAAGAGGGATGTTGGTGTGTGCTATATCGGTTATTTCTTTGCCTATTTTAAACATGCTGGTAAGGCTGACGTAGCCTAAAAATGCGATAATAAGGAGCTGTATGGCACTCATTATGAATATTTTTTGGGAAATTTTTACGTGACGTAGCATAGGTTACTTCCATCCTGATTAAAATATTGATCCTTGAGTAGAGTCTTTGGAGTGAGCGCTAAAAAATAATATCGAATGGCTTCCTCTAGCGTTATGGAACGATCTCGATCTGATTTTTTGCTTTTGCTGTTCCCACGTATCTAAGACATTACTTTTGGATAAGCCGAACTTATAACTAACCATAGTATGAGATGATTCTGTTTACTATAAAAAAGCGCTTCAGTTACATTCTGGTAACAATTTTTTGTGATTACTGAGAATCAATATCAAAAAATGATTGTGAGTTATTGGAGATGGCAGATGGCAGCGGCTAAATAAGCTGCCATCATAAATTGAATCTCTGAAGAAGGAAAAATTGCTCTAACCTACTCAGCTTGAAGGAATCGGCGAGGTTTACTTTATCGCGTCAATTAGCTTGCATTTTTTACTTGAAACAAACTAATGCCCATGAGGATGAAAAGCCCACCACTAACACGTTGAAACCACTTCCCTGCGTTTGAGTTGCGTACCAGTGTTTTCGTTTGTTGGGCTAAATAACCGTAGGTGGTGAGTGAAAGGAATGAAAACAACATGAAGATGCCTGTCATTATGATGAACTGAAGTAGAATCGCTTGGGTCATATCCAAAAATTGCGGGAACAAGGCGGCGAAAAACAGAATTGGCTTTGGGTTGGTCACCGCCACAATTAGCCCTTCTTTGAAGTAAGAAAATAAACCGCGTTCACTCTTTATAGTGTCAGGGGAATGCATTGCTGGTTTAGGTTTTCGCGTGGCGCGTAGCTGTTTGATGCCTAAATAAATAAGGTAAGCAGCCCCAATAATTTTGACCGCCATGAACAAACTTGATGAGGCCATCAGGATGGCACTGAGTCCGCTGATGGAGAGCAAGGAAAGGAAGAAAAGGCCGATAATATTACCTAGAGCCGACACCATAACGGCTTTTATTCCCCGTGATGCGCCGTTATACAGGGCAAGAAAAACCGCAGGGCCGGGACTGATAATATAAAAGAAGGCAACAGCAGCATAAATGAATAGGGTGTGGTGGTTCATAAAGACCCTCGTTGGATTGGTAAGTTTAGGGAAGGTGCTCTGTAGCACTCATTAATTCTAATAAAAAACTCTCTCATTAGATTTGATTCTAAAATAAAAACGCTCGATGGCAGGCATCGAGCGTTTTGACTGAAATAAATCTGCACCTATTTCAGAAAGATGATCAAATAGTGATCCTCTTACTTGGTATTTTCGAAGGCTTCTTTTTCATGTTTCATAATGAAGCGAATCAGCCCGACAACAATACCTGTTACGCCAGCACTGAATAGAACCAAAGCCATCGGACTGTCGGCAAAGGTAAAGTAAGCCGAGACGTTTTCCCACGTTGTAATAGATGTGCCCATAATTATGCTCCTTTCGCTTCTAGATCGCCCATGTCAGCACCTTTAGAGGTACTCGCTGGGACGGTTTCTGGATAAGGGTGTGTAAGGATTTCAACTTCATCAAGACCTAGGTCTTCTACGTTTTCAGGAACACGTAGCATGTTGAACTTCTTAAGAAGATAAGACACTAGGTAACCTGGAACGAAACCAAGCACCATCATGACAATGGCACAGACGGTTTGACCGTATAAGCTAATGGCTGGATTACCATCCATATTTGGTGTGCCGCCAGCGAATACACCAACTAGAATAACCGCAACAACCCCAGTGACACCGTGAACAGCAACCGCGCCAACCGCATCATCGATGCCACGTTTTTCAAGCAGTTTTGCGGCACCAACCGCAATGAAGCTGACGCACGTTGCGATAATGAATGCTAAGCCCGGATCGTACAAATCCAAACCCGCTGCCACAGAAATGATACCGACTAAGCCGCCAGACATGGTCCAGAAAGGGTCACGAGTAGCAATATAGCAACCGATAACACCACCAGCGAAGCCCATCAAGGTATTGAAAGCAAAAGCCGATAGGTTAGTGGGTGTGTTGTAGATAGTCGTCCAACCCGTTTCGCCACCATTAAAGATGATACAACCGCCAAGGAATCCAAAGAAACCAAAGATGATCATCATCAAACCAATTAAGGTCATGGGTAAGTTATGGGCTTTGATTTGCTGTGGAACGCCTTCAATGAATTTACCAACACGAGGCCCTAGGTTGATCAATACACCAAGGGTGAAGAAACCAGCAATGGCGTGTACCACCCCAGAAGCGCCAACATCATGGTAGCCCATTTCAGTCAGCATCCAGCCGTCTGGATGCCAGCCCCAAGCACCGGCTAAAATCCAAACGCCACTACCAAGAATGACGGTGAGAATTAAGAAGGCACTCACGCGAATACGTTCAATAACGGCACCAGACATAATAGAGCCTGTTGTTGCACCGAATAAGGCGAATGCCGCCCAGAAAATCCCTGTGCCCATGTCTTGAACATCAGGCCCCATGCTTTGCGCCCACGGTAATGCCGCAGAGGCTTCAGCCGGAATTAACCCGCCTGGGAAGGCGTTGTAAATCCACCAGCCGAACAGGTAAAAAGTGGGAATAATGACGGCCAGTGCAAGGATGTTTTTAACACCGGCTGCCAATGCGTTTTTACTACGAGATGCCCCCATTTCGTAGGCTAAGAAGCCTGCGTGAATCATTACCATGATGGCGGTACACCACCAGTAAAAGACTTCTACATTCATTGCTTGATGCATGTTGAATACCGCTTGCTGCGCATCGAGCGCGGCTTGCAGGGATTCAAGCGTTGGAGTTTCTGTCGCCATAATATTGTTCCTTATTGTGGAGTATATGTATCACAGAACCTTTAGTTCAGTGATGGTATTACGCCGTTTTCAATCCTTAATTTGGCACTATCAGGGTCACGTCTTACGCGTTATTTGCTGATATTTATCTATCCTTGAGAAAATATTGATAAGAATGTTTCAACGATTTTTTTGCCATTCAGAATCTGATTGCCATGTTGAATATCTACACTGATTAAAAGAGCAAATAGCATGCCCACTTTTGCAAGTTTGATATTTTAATTTTTCCTACGAAGCGCTTGCTAGCAAAGGGATAGGGGGGATTTTGATAGATAAGGAAAAAAAACATAAAAAGGCCCGATTTTTTCAAATTCAGGCCTTTTTTCTACCAAATAGAGACGGTTTTTTTCACCAAATTAGGTTGGTGTTTAGAGAGCGGCTTCCGCTTCTGCCAACATGGCGAATTCTTCTTCTGGTGTTTTCGCAACAAGGTGCTTTTTGCTGTAGAAAAAGAAGTAAACTGCACCGATTAGGAACAAGACTAGTGTGTAGTTGAACGCTCTTGGGTCATAAGCGTATACCCCAGTTAATGCTAGTAATGACAAAACGAACGCGACCGACGAGGTAAAAATGCCGCCCGGTGTTTTATATGGGCGATGCATGTCAGGTTGCTTGATCCGCAGCAAGATATGGCTGAGCGCCATTAGGGCATAAGAAACCGTGGCACCGACAACGGCCATGGCCAACATTAGGTCGCCTTCACCAGTTAATGACGCTAGAAAACCTAAAATCCCTGGAACGATCAAAGCGCGAGAAGGGACTTTACGTTTGTCTGTTACCGATAAGCTCTGTGGAATATAACCCGCACGAGATAGGGCAAACACTAAACGGCTGTAACCGTAAATGATGGAGAAGAAAGAGGCGATTAACCCTGCTAAACCTAATACGTTTACCACGGTCGCTAAGGTTTCATGGCCTGCGACATTAAGTGCATCGACTAAAGGAACGGCACTTTTTCCGATTGCATCGGCACCGGCGGCGCCTGCTAAGAGAAAAACCACTAATAGGGCGGTAAAAAGCAGGAAGACCATCGCGCCGATAATGCCTTTCGGTACATCCTTGGCCGGGTCTTTTGCTTCTTCGGCAGCCAATGGTACGCCTTCCACCGCGAGAAATAACCACATGCCAAATGGTAAGGCGGCCCATACACCATACCAGCCCATTGGCATGAATGCCGAGGCACCATTGGCATCGGTGACGGCCACGTCAAATAAACGGTTAGTGTCGAAATCACCAATCAAGGCCACCGCCGTGGCAATAATGGCAATGACGGCTAAGGCACTGATGACCATCATGACTTTTAGTGCTTCACCGGCACCGGCTAAATGAATGCCAATGAAGATGATATAAAATGCGGCGTAGACCCAAGGTCCATTGAAGCCCAATAGGGCTTCTACCGCTGAACCGATAAAGATAACAATCGCCGCTGGAGCGAGGGCGTATTCAATTAAGACAGCCAAACCTGTTAGGTAACCACCTGTTGGCCCCATGGCTTGACGAGCAAAGCTATAGCCACCGCCCGCCGCCGGAATCGCTGCTGACATTTCGGCGAGAGACAGTACCAGAGTAAAATACATTACGGCCATGAGTCCGGCGGCAATGGCAAAACCACCCCAACCGGCTTCGGCGATGCCAAAATTCCAACCAGCAAAGTCACCTGAAATAACATAAGAAACCCCGAGGCCGGCAAGCAGAATCCAGCCTGCTGAACCGCGTTTTAACTGACGCTTTGCTAAGTATTCTTTATCCATTGGTTCTGACATAGTCATTTCCTTATTCGCTAATTTTTTGTTTTTTCTTCCGTAGCCGTGTGGCTTTTAGTATTTCCATGGCTAAGAAATAAGAAAGTTTTCGGATTCCTTGCTTGTGTCTATCACTCGCTCATCATCTGATCTGTCTTTTAATGTCACTCCGGATAGTTTCAAGGTTCGTGCTTCGTTTAATAAGTAAAAGGCTTTGCGGGCGGCTTCTTGGTAAACCAATCCCGCAGGACGAACATTGGAAATGCAATTTCGGTAAGCATCGGTATAGCCGACTTTTCCACCCCAGGTAAGGTACAAGCCAAGGCTATCTGGTGAGCTCAGTCCCGGACGTTCGCCGATTAATACGAGAACGCATTTTGCGTTGAGGCGTTGGCAAATATCGTCGCCAATGGCGACTCGGCCTTGTTCTACAATGCAGATCGGTGCGATGTTCCAGTTGTCTTTTTGGGTGTCTTTTCGAGAGAGCTTATGGGGTTGAATGTGACTAAAAAGTGCGTTTAAAAAAGGTAAGGTATTTTGCTCAATGGCACGCGAGGAGAGACCATCGACTACGGCAATGGCAAGGTCATAACTTTGATAAGAGGTTTGCGAATGTTGTTGGCTATGCTTGTCCAGCTTTTGTGCGGAGGTTTGGTCAAGCAAGCGACCGTAATCTGGACGCTGTAAATAGGTTGCGCGATCCGTCGCGCGGCTGTGCAGCAATAGGGGGGCACAGTCAGGAGCCCAGTCCTGTTCCATTAGGGCGTCTGCTAGTTGGGCAGAATCGAGTTGTGTATGCACCGCATCAATCGCTTGTGCATGGGCGAGCTGGAAAGCCAGTAAGTGCTTGGTCGGGACACTAATGCCCGAACGACCTAAGCCAACGCGAGCATCGGTAAAGGCGTTAAGTTTACGCCAAGCGTTTTTGGTCACGGGTTCCGCATGGGGATGAGTTGGGAAAGATTTGTCTTGGCTCATCAGTGGCCTCCAATCATGCGATTAAGTGATTGGTGGAAGGCATCGGGTAATTCATGGTTAAGGGTAAATTGCTCGTTGTTTTTGAAGATGTCCATTTTTGCTAGCCAAGCATCAAATTCAGGAGCCGGTTTTAAACCCAGTACGCGACGGGCGTATAACGCATCGTGAAAGGAGGTCGTCTGGTAGTTCAGCATAATGTCGTCTGAACCGGGAATGCCCATAATAAAGGTGCACCCAGCGACACCTAAAAGTGTCAATAAGTTGTCCATGTCGTTTTGATCGGCTTCGGCGTGATTGGTGTAGCAAACATCACAGCCCATGGGTAAGCCCAGTAGCTTGCCACAGAAGTGGTCTTCTAACCCTGCGCGAGTAATTTCTTTGCCATCGTACAAATATTCTGGGCCGATAAACCCCACCACGGTATTGACTAATAATGGGTCAAACTTACGAGCAACGGCATAGGCGCGGGCTTCACAGGTTTGTTGGTCTAAACCATGATTGGCATTGGCCGATAATGAACTGCCTTGTCCTGTTTCAAAATACATGACGTTGTTGCCGACGGTGCCACGATTTAGCGATAAGGCCGCTGCTTGTGCTTCGGCGAGGTTGGCTAGGTTAAAACCAAAGCTGTCATTGGTGGCTTGGGTGCCGCCAATGGATTGAAAGACGAGATCGACAGGTGCGCCTTGTTCGATGCATTCTATGGTGTTGGTAACGTGGGTCAAAACACAGGACTGGGTGGGAATGTCGTAATGCTGGATGACGTCGTCCATCATTTTGATCAAGTTCGTTGCTTGTTGAACATTGTCCGTGGCTGGGTTGATGCCGATGACAGCATCGCCGTTGGCGTATAACAAACCGTCTAGCATGCTGGCAGCAATGCCTGTTAGGTCGTCGGTTGGGTGGTTGGGTTGTAAGCGAGTCGATAGGTGGCCGGGTAAGCCGATGGTGTTACGAAAAGCGGTTTTAACATGGCATTTTTTGGCAACTAAGATGAGGTCTTGGTTACGCATAATCTTACTGACGGCGGCGGCCATTTCTGGGGTGACGCCAGCGCGTATCTTTATCAGCATGGCTGGCGTAGCAATATCACTTAGCAACCAGTCACGAAAACCACCCACGGTGAGGTGTGCAATCGGGGCGAAAGCCTCTTTGTCATGTTCGTCTATGATTAGGCGAGTAATTTCATCTTCTTCATAAGGCACAAGTAGTTGTTCAAGAAATAAATTGAGCGGCACATCGGCGAGGGTCATTTGTGCGATAGCGCGTTCTTCGGCACTGTCGGCGGCCACGCCAGCGAGTCTATCTCCTGAGCGTGCTGGTGTGGCTTTGGCCATTAGGTCGGCTAGGTCAACAAAGCCAAAGGTACGCTCACCTACTTGATTACGAAATTGATGTTGATTTGCCATAAGCACTTTTCTCATTGATGAGGCTGTTGCAGAACGACTGCGCTCGCGACCTTTTTGACATTCTCTTTATCGTGAAGGCATATATCTTGCTAAATATATTTCCTAGTGAGTACTTTAATAAAATATGCTATCTGTCTGTTATCGAATAATGGCAAAAACGCTTGTCAGATACCGAGAAGAATTAAATATCCTATATATATCAATGTACTATATTTGTTTCCAAGGAAGAGATAGGCCCAGTCACGGCTTAAGAGGGGTGGAAGATGTTGTCTGAAATTAAAGGTGCACCAAATAAGAGCAATGCTGTCCGCATCATGGAAGCGCGGGATGCGGACCTTCATGCCAGTAATCTGACTAATTGGCAGCAAGAATACGATCAAACAAGCCGCGGTAATTTTTATGGCAGCATCACGGAATTGCCCTTTGATGATTTGCAGGCGTTTAAAGAGCATACCAGCCAAGCTTTGCAGCAGAAGTGTGTGGTTTGGCCTGATTCTGTGTGGCTCGGTATTCCATTAGCTGAACAGGAAGCAAGTCGCATTAATGGCTTAACCATTGGCAATGACAGCATTATGTGTCGTCCAGGAAATTGTGAATTTGAACTGACGACACCACAAGATTATGACTTATACGGGTTGGTCGTGGAGCGAGCAACCTTGATGAAAATGGCCAATACCCATGGCGTGGACCTTAATTGGAAAGAGTTAACTGAATATGGCCGTTTAGGTGTACCTGCTAAGACCTTAGAAGAAGTACGTTTTTTGCTAGCTCGGCTTTTATCCGGTAGTAATTCAGATGCTTCCCCGCGTTTACAGCATGACATTGTGATGATGGCCTTGCTTGAAGTACTTAAGGTCGAAACCCCGAAACCCGCTAAAACCCCAAGCTATTATCATCGTAAACAGGTCGTCGATGTGGCCCGTCAGTTTTTGGACCAGCATTTAGATGATGTGGTGACGGTCACTCAGTTGTGTGAAGTCACCAAGGTGAGTCGTCGTACGCTGCAATATAGTTTTGAAAGCATTTTGGGCATCAGCCCTATTCAGTACTTACGTATTAGTCGTCTTAATGGCGTTCGTCGTGATTTGGTGAATGCGAAAGACGGGCAATCGGTTAGCGACCTTGCCACTCAATGGGGATTTTGGCATTTGAGCCAATTTGCCAAGGACTACAGACAGCTGTTTGGTGAGCAGCCTTCTCATACGCTTGAGAGGCGTACTTAATACTAATCAAATTATTCAAATAGTTTTTTACTATCTTATTCATAGCAAATGTTTACAAATAGGCAATGAGAATCAATAGCGATAGCTTTTTCCTTATGTTAATTTTCTCTGCGGTTTTCTAAAAAAAATAAAATCACGAATAAAGTGAGTCTTGAGGTTAAAACATGAAGATTAAGTTGGTTTCATCATTAGTTGCATTAAGCGCAGCATCGGTTACCTTGGCCGCCGATCCGTTTTATGAGTTCGGTATTACTCAAAAGGATTATCAGGGTGATAAAAAAAGCTCGGTGTCTTATGGTGGTCAAATTGCACGCCATACTCTGCATAACTCTTTAAAAGCTTTAGCAAAAACCGGAAATGGAAAACCGAATGAGGCGCTTTCAAAAGAATTGTTGGCTTATTTTTCTGGTAAGGATTCGGGTCGTAAAATTCTTGACCCGAAAAGCAAAGAAGGTTTTGCCATTAAGCAAACCCAAGTAGATGAATTGTCGAAAGGAAAAGATTTAGCGTCGAGCGCTTATAAAGGTGTGATGACTGGCTGGCCGGGTAACTTAACGGCAGCAGAAGTACTGACTTCGATGATCGAAAAAGCCGCGGCGACAAAAGGCGGTTACGACCCTGTTAATGGTTATGATTACACTCAACTTATTTCAAAATTTACCATGGGCGCGGTGTTTTATAACAAGTCTGTGAACCATTATTTGGATGAAAAATTGGGTGCAGATGTTTATCTGAACAACAAACCTTATAAAAAAGGCACACCTTACACGGGTAAAGAACACGTTTGGGATGAAGGCTTTGGGTATTTTGGTGCACCTGCTCATTCTTTATCATTAACGCCTAAAGAAGTGGTTCAAATTACGAAACGTAATCCTGATTACTTTGAAAAGGCGGACGCGAATAAAGATGGTGTTGTTGATCTTGCTTCTGAAATGGCGTATGCCCACGCTTATTATGCCGCCAGCATTGATGCCTCTGGCAATACCAATTATTTTCATACCATAGTCAAAGCTTTTTATGATGGCCGTAAGTTGATTGCGGACGCGGATGGAGAAGCCTTAACGAGTGAGCAGCTGCATGCACTTAGAGCCTACGCGAAAACGATTGCGACGAATTGGCAGCAGGTGATCGCGGAAGCAGCTTATAAATACGCAGGCAGTGTTTATAAAGACATAGAAACGCTGCAAGCGGTCGAAGAAGCGGATGGCGATGTGAAAAAAGCCTACCGTAACTATGTGAAACATTGGGGCGAGATGAAAGGCTTTACCTTGTCTCTTCAAGCCGCAGGCCGTGAGTTGGGTGCCACGCAAGTTCAGTTAAACCGTTTAACCGGTTTTAGCCCTGTGTTGTTTGGTGATTTCCAAGTGGTCGCAACCAAGCCCGATGGTGCTTTCATTCAAGCAAAAACAATTGATATGAATGGCTATAAGCTGAATATGCTGAAGCTACAGGCTCATTTGGCTGATGCGTTTTCTTTGCAAGCCAAGTTAAATGATAAGACTGGCGGTATGCATGACCTGATGGAGCAGATGAAATCAGGCGGTAGCGCTGAAAACGATTAATCAATGGATTTTGTATTAATCTAAAACGCCGCTTTTTTTGATTGATGGGAAAGCGGCGTTTCTTTCTCTTTTAAAACCGACTGTGAGGACATTATGGAGGTTGCTTTTGGTGAATGGCTTCTTTCTGTTGTATCGCAGGCAGGGCAAGATTTTTTCAACATGCAAAAGCGTGTTTCTGTCTGGTATATTTTGTCTGCCATTCTCTTTGCTTGGTTATTGTTAGGGCTTCGCTATGGCCGACAGGTAAAAGCCCGAATGGCAACGCTTTTCTCACCACAAATCTGGTGGCATTCCTCTGCGCGTATGGATTACGGCGTGTTTTTATTGAATCGATTTGTGATGGCATTATTGATTCCTCTATTGCCAACGAAAATTATTTTGACGAGTTGGGTATTTTTCCAATCACATCAGTGGTTTGGCTCTTTTCAATCGTTCTCTCTTCCTACGCCTTGGGTGATTGCTTCATTTACTTTTTGCTATTTTATAGTGGATGATTTTTCGCGTTTTTATCTTCATCGATTGCTGCATAAATGGCCCATATTGTGGGCGTTTCACTCGGTACATCACAGCGCCCAAGTGATGACGCCGATGACGGTATTTCGCACTCATCCAATAGAAGGCGTTTTGTTCTTCCTTCGTTCTCTCGTTGTGCAAGCGCTTTGTATCGGTGTGTTTGTTTTTTTGTTTCCGAACCAGGTGTCACTTTATACTGTTTTTAGTGTGAGTATTTTTACCTACTTTTTTAATCTGCTTGGGGCCAACCTTAGGCATTCCCATGTGTCTATCAGCTATGGAAGAACGTTGGAAAAAGTGTTTATTTCTCCTGCTCAACATCAACGTCATCATTCTTCGAGTGTGAAGGATTATGACTGTAATTTTGGCGTTGTACTGGCTATTTGGGACCGCTTTTTTGGCTCTCTGCGTTTTGGGCATGATGATCAGAAAATCACTTTCGGTACCCAAACCGTTTTGGATAAAGCGAGTTTTGTTGGGTTGTATATTCTCCCTTGTAAAAATGCAGGCCGACAGCTCATAGAGCCTTTTAAGGCGTTATGGCGGAAGCGAGTGTAATGCGGTGTTGTTGGCAGTGAAAGCCTAACAAAATGCCCTTTTCTTAGTGAGTCGATCAAAAAGGCGTTGATCAAACTGCATTTTTCGTCAAAGGTCAGGAAGGCGTGAACAAGCCAATTCACTTTCTACTTTAGAGGAAAGCGCCGGCATGATTAGATTTGCTGGTGCTGTGTTCAGCCTTTGTTCTCGACTCTCTGTATCTGAAGTGAGGTTTTGCACGATTGCTGTGCGTCCAATACATTGCTAACAGCAGGCTTCAAATGTTCATTTATAAGCCATAAACGCGACTTTTTCGTCTGTTTTGCTTCGCCTTGGTTTTGCTCACAACTTCGCACAAAGATACTCGAAGTATTAAGTTTTTTTAAATGTCGTTTAGTTGACTCATTTATGACATATGGTTTAAAAGAGCATAGCCAGTTTATGGCTGTATTCTTTATGGTTCATACGAACCATTGACTAACATACTTGAAGGTTGGCACGGAGCTGACTTCAGTAAATTGTTTTAGTCTGTCGTGCTTTGTCATCAGGGAAGATATTAATTAATAAAGGGATAGTTATTATGACGATGGAACGAACTTTTAAAAAAGTACGCCAAGTTAGTGGAATAACCGCTGCAATAGCAGCATGTAGTGTACAAGCCGTTGAGTTGGGAACGTCCTCGTATGTGAATGTAAACGATCCGACGCCTAGTCGTATCATAGTGAAATATAAAGAGAGTCAAGGCCTTCTTGGCGATGATGCTTTATTTCTCAGCACACAAAAAACAGCTCAGGCATCATTGCTAAGTCGTTTATCTGAAGAAACCGGTGAGACCTTATCGGTTTTACGAAAGCTACATACAGGCGCTCGTGTTATTGAAGTGGAGCAGCCAAAAACACCAACCGAGTTAAAAGCCCTAGTGGATAGGTTTAAGTCTGATTCTCAGGTTGAATACGCTGAGCCAGATGTTCGTTATCAAGCTTTTATGGTGCCAAATGACTCGCGTTACAGTGACCAGTGGAGCTTATTTGATAGCAATACCGGTATTGATATGCCGAATGCCTGGGAAGTTTCTACCGGTGAAAATGTTGTGGTAGCTGTCTTAGATACGGGCTATTTACCACACGTAGATTTGGTGAATAATCTGTTGTCTGGTTATGATTTTATTGCAGATACTAATGTCTCTGTCGATGGTGATGGTAGGGATGCTGACGCCATAGATCCGGGTGACTGGGCTTCGGCTGGTTATTGTAATTCAGGTGATAATGGTAATAACAGTACTTGGCATGGCATTCATGTGGCTGGGACGATTGCGGCACAGACTAATAACGGGTTTGGGGTAGCTGGTGTGGCGTATGACTCGAAGATTTTACCCGTGCGTGTATTAGGTCGTTGTGGCGGTTGGATGTCTGATTTTTCCGATGCTGTGATTTGGGCCGCAGGGGGTTCTGTTTCCGGTGTGCCATCTAATTCTACCCCTGCTCAGGTTATTAATATGAGTCTCGGTGGCAATGGGAGTTGCGGCCGTACTATGCAAGATGCGGTAGATACAGCACGTTCTCTTGGTGTAACGGTTGTAGTCGCTGCTGGTAATGATAATGTCGATGCAGTAAATACGCAGCCAGCAAATTGTTCGGGGGTGATTACGGTTGCCGCCACAAATGATCAAGGTGGTCGAGCAAGTTACTCAAATTATGGTAACAACATTGATCTAGCGGCACCGGGCGGTGACCGTTCTTATGGTGTTTTATCGACGCTTAATTCGGGGCAGGAAGGGGCCGTTGATGATTCTTATGCTTATTATCAAGGGACGAGTATGGCGACACCCCATGTTGCTGGTGTGGCTGCTTTGTTGTACGCGGTTAAGCCTGACATTACGCCGACAGAAGTTGAGAACATTTTAGTGTCTTCTGCTAAATCTTTTTCCGCAACATGTAACCAATGCGGCTCAGGAATTTTGGATGCTAATGCGGCATTGATGGCTTTGCAGAACGATGGCGGTTCGAATGATGGAAGCACGGGAAGTGATGATAATAACAATGGTGACACGGTTTCCGGTTCACAATTGCAAAATGGTGTGGCAATCGCCAATATTCAGTTAACTGAGGGCGAAAATAGTTATTACACCATAGATGTTCCTGCCAATACGGGAAGTTTAAGACTGAGAACGTCAGGCGGCCAAGGGGATGTGGATTTGTATGTGAAATACAATGCTGAACCTACTTTTAGAGGCAGCGATTGTTATTCCGCATACGATGGTAATGATGAAACCTGTACTATAACGAACCCTAATGCAGGGACATATCATATTATGCTATATGGTTATCGGGCGAGTTCTGGTGTGAGCTTGACGGCGACTTATTAATTGAATTGAGACCTTTGTACGGCTTTTACAAAGGTCTCATTACTTACTTTAATGGGCGAGGTGACGAGCTTGACTGGTCGAGTTTGGGTGATCTTATGGCTCAGTGTATCGAGTTTTTTTATTCATGCAGACTCTCAAGATGGTGATTTTGGTCCTTTCATGCGCTCTTTGAATAACCAAGATTATGGTTATCAAGTGATTGGAGATGTGACAGGTTCAGCACCTGTTGCACAGATAGAAAAATTTGAAGTCCGTCCGGGGGATTGCTATTGGAATAAAAGCTGGAACGATTGCGAAAAAGATCGTGAGCGCAGTGAGTTATCTGAAAAGCAGAAAACTACAGTGGCTGGCAGTGAATATTGGTACGGCTGGTCCATCTATTTCCCTAAAAACTACCCTAATGTTTATCCTACGAAAACCGCTTTAGGCCAGTTCCATCAGAAATCCTCTCATCCAGTCTGGATGTTTCAAAATGCCAGTGGTGGTTATCATTTAGATGACCATGTTTCTGGTACAAAACAATATTACCAATTGATTGAAGAAGAAAGTCTACGAGGTCAATGGCATAAGCTTGAAGTGCATGTGCGTTGGGCAAAAGAACAAAGTGGCTTTTTTAAGGTGTGGGTCAATGATGAGCAGAAAGTGAATTATCAAGGTCCGACCATGAATGCAGATAAGGTCTATTTCAAATATGGTGTTTATCGATCTTTTTTATCCAGATATAAAACAGCAGCTAAAAAAGACGAGGTGCCTAGACAAATTGTTTATTATGCCAATGTTAAGCGTGGTAAAACTAGAGAGTCACTTCGTCCTTAGTCAGCTTTTTAAATCATCGGGAGGTAAAGATGAGTGTGCAAATCCGTCAAGCGGTTATAGAGGATTTAAAGCAATTAACTGATATTTATAATCATTATATTATTAATACCGCCACGACCTTTGATATTGAGCCTTATACTGTGGAGCGAAGGAAAGTCTGGTTTACACAGTTTGCACCAACAGGTCGTTACCGGTTGCTGGTGGCGGAACAGGATGGCGAAGTTCTTGGTTACGCATGCAGTGGGCCATTCAAAGCTAAACAAGCTTATGAAACCTCGGTAGAGGTAAGTATTTATCTTAAATCCATGGTAAAGGGGCGAGGTTTGGGCACAGCCTTGTATATGACGTTATTTGAGTTGCTGGCAGAAGAAGATGTTCATCGCGCCTATGCTGGTGTTACCCAGCCTAACGAGGCATCAAACATTATTCATCAAAAATTCGGTTTTGAGTCGGTGGGCATTTATCGCGAAGTGGGGCGTAAATTGGGGCAGTATTGGGACGTAGAATGGTTTGAAAAAGACCTTGGTTAGTTGAGCCATAAGCCAAAATGGGCTTATAGCTCAACTCGTTTTTAGCTTTGATGTTTAATAGGCTAAAGCCTTTCTACTGTGTGGTTCGCAATGTAGTCAAAGTTGATGTCTTCTCCTAGACCGGGCCGTTGTGGAAGATGCACATAACCTTCGTCATCCATTGGGTCGATTAGGTTGTTGAGGTAGCTTGGTACGTCATCGTATTCCAAGAAAGGATGCAGTAAACCACGCTCGTACCAATCACAATTTTTAATGGCGCCAACGACAGCAAGGTTAGGGGCACCGTTGCCATGGATTTCACAATTCATGCCAAACGATTCGGCTAGGTGGGCAACCTTCATACAGGGACTAATGCCGCCAACGCCAGCCACACCCGCCCTTAAAATGTCACACACGTCGTTTTTTACCCAGCTGGCTCGGCTTAAATGTTTCCCTGAAAGCGTTTCAGGCCCAAGCACAGGAATATTGAGATTTTTACTCAGCCAAGCATAGGATTCGGCGGACTCTTCTGGCATGGGTTCTTCGATCCAAGCAAAATTAAGCCGCTCCAGTTCTTTGCCAATTTTGTAGGCATCGGTACGGCTATACCAATGGTAGCCATCTAACATTAGATCTATTTCTGGACCAACCGCTTCACGTACGGCGGCACAGGCGTGTATGTCCATTTTTGGGCTAGGGGCAAAAGACACAGGTGGCATCCAGGTATGAAGCTTGATCGCTTTATAGCCACGTTGGACAAGCGTTTCGGCGAAGCGAGCATAGTCTTCCGGTGTTGCAAGACCGCCTTCTAGTTCATCACCACACATGGTGCTGCCGTAGGCGAGAACCTTGTCGCGGTAGCCGCCTAGTAGCTTGTATACAGGCATGTCAAACTTGCGCCCGAGCAAATCCCATAAGGCTTGTTCGACTAGAGCCAAAGCACGGTCTGTTAATTGTCCTGCGCTGCCTCTTTGCCAGTGGGTGAGGTCTTGCCAGAGTCGCTCGCGATCAGCGGCATTTTTTCCGATGAGTACTTTACGAACGAAGGCGTCTAGAACGTGCTTACGAATAATTTCTGGAGGTCCAAAGGCGTAGCCTACATCTCCATTCTCGGTGCGAATTCGTAGCATGGCGAGTTTGGTTTCTTTTTCTTCACCCGGATGAGAGTGGCCAGCGCTGTCTACATTACGACGCGTGAGGTGAGTAAACACGTCTACACTGACAGAGGTAATTATCATGATAAAGCATCCTTATTTTTGAATTTCCTTTGTCTAATCAAAATACCATGAAAATATATTTTTGAAACATGATTTCATAAATATTTGAAACTTGTTTTCAATTGCTGCACTATGACTCACTATAATTAATATAGAGACAAAGGGGGCACTATGTTTGTCTATAACAACGAAGTTCAATTAGAAGACCTTGGGGACGGCGTTTCCCGTAAGATCATGGCATATAGCGACAAGATCATGAGTGTTGAAGTGTATTTTGAGAAGGGCGCTGTTGGCCCACTACACAATCATCCTCATGAGCAACTGACTTATGTATTGTCAGGTGTGTTTGAATTTACGATTGGTGATGAAACCAAAATAGTAAAAGCAGGCGATGCTTTGTACAAAGAACCTAATGTTATGCACGGTTGTGTTTGTCTAGAGAAAGGCGTGTTGCTAGATAATTTTACTCCGATGCGTAAAGACTTTCTTAACTAATATTTGCTGCCTGAATTAGGGTTGCTGATAATAAAAATCTGACTATCTATTTGCTGTTTAACAGCTGGAGAAGAAAATGAAAATTGCACTAATGATGGAAAACAGCCAAGCGGGTAAAAACGCGACGATTCTAGAACAACTTTCTGCCGTTGCTGGTCCATTGAATCACGATGTATTTAACGTTGGTATGAGTGATGAAAACGATCATCACCTAACTTACATACATCTAGGTATCATGGCGAGCCTTCTTGTTAACTCTAAAGCCGTTGACTTTATTGTTGCAGGTTGTGGTACTGGTCAAGGCGCAATGATGTCTTTGAACGCTCACCCAGGGATTGTTTGTGGTTACTGCCTAGAGCCTTCTGATGCTTTCCTTTTCAATCAGATCAACAACGGTAACGCGATTGCAATGGCGTTCGCTAAAGGCTTTGGTTGGGCGGCTGAATTGAATGCACGTTACATCTTCGAAAAAGCCTTTACTGGCCCACGCGGTGAAGGTTACCCAGTTGAGCGTAAAGCCCCTCAAGTGGCTAACGCGGGTATCTTGAACCAAGTGAAAGCTGCAACAATGAAAGACAGCTACTTGGACGGTCTAAAATCGATGGATCAAGAGCTTGTTAAAACGGCTGTAGGCGGTGAGCGCTTCCAGAAATGTTTCTTCGATAACTGCCAGGTGCCAGAAATCGAAGCCTACGTTAAATCCTTGGTTGCTTAATATGCTTTCATAAGTAGTTAACGATCATCGAAAGGCCAGTCATCGCGACTGGCCTTTTTTGTTATTCGCTCTAAACCTAGGTTAATTTCTTCTTCTTGTTTGTTGGTTATTCTTGTTTTTATTAAATCTACTCAGATAAAAATTATCCAGATAAGGATGAAGTGATGATACTGAATGAAAGTCTACAAAATTACCTTACAGATCTTGGGTTAATGGTACCGGAAACGCCAACCATTGAATTTGTGAAACAGTTGCAAGCGAAGCACATCGAGCGTTATAGCTTTAACAGCTTGGCAGTAATTTTAGGGGAAGATATCTCACTTGATTTAGAAATGATTACTCAAAAAATAGTGACTCGTGGTTTAGGTGGCTATTGTTTTGAGCATAATAAATTGACGTTTGAGCTGCTTAAAGCTCTGGGTTATGACGTTCAATTAAAGATGGCTCGGGTTCTGAATAACAACCTAGATAGAAAAGCAGGAAGAACACACAGAATCACCTTAGTAACTATTGATGGAATGACTTATGTGATTGACACTGGCTTCGGAGGGAGTGGTCCTATCTCTCCTCTGTTATTGAGTGCTCACGGTCAGCAGAAATCTGGGTTAGATAGCTATCGTATTGTTGCTCGTGAACATGGTGAATTTGATTTGCAGTTGTTAGTGGAAGGCGGAGACAATTTCACTTTATATCGATTTGATAATGCGATTTACACTGATGCAGATTGTGAACTTGGGCATTTTTATTCGCATCAAAATCCCAACGCCGTGTTTGTGAAAAACCTTATGGTTACTTTGAAAAAGCAAGATAAGACTTTTGCTTTACTCAATACCGAGTTAATCACTAGAGATAAACATAAAGAGCAAAAGCTGCTCATTACAACGGCAAAGATGTTAGAAGAGACTTTATTTTCCGTGTTTAATATTTTTCTTGAACCGGTCTTAGTAGAGCACCTTTTTGATCGCTTTCTTGCCGATAAATTGGTCGAACAAGATGGAGAACTTCCATCATGACTCAGTTATTTTATTTGTTACTGTGGGCAGTCTTGATGGCATCCTCGTTTGTGGTGTCTGGCAATATGGTGAGTTATGCCAGCCCACTTGCTACGTCTAGTTTTCGTTTTATGTTGGCGTTGCTGATTATGTTGGTGATTTTATGGGGGCGTTGGTATAACGCGAGTAAAAGAGGTGGAGACAGTGTTGCTTCTCAGTTCAAAGCGCTGTTTCAATCGAGAGGAAGGATGGGGCATTATGTGGTGATTAGCGGGGCGCTGGTGGGCTTTTTTGTCGGGTTGTTTGTGGCGCTGCAATCGACGACACCGCTGCATACTTCGGTACTTTATACCTTGATTCCCCTAGTGGGAGTAGTTATTGCAAGAGTTTGGTTAAAAGAAGTGGCATCGTGGGTGCGTGTTAGTGGTTTTATTCTTGGCTCTTTTGGCGCAATGGTTGTGCTGTTTTCAACACAAGGGGAAGATGACTTTACGTGGCACCAAGGTGACTACATTTTCTTGGGCGCTTGTGTGTTGCTCGCTCTGCATGTGGTGTCAGTTCAAAAGTGGGGGCGTTCGTTGGGGGCTTTGTCTGGTGCTTTCATGATTATGCTGTTTGGTAGCCTGTGGTTGTTACCGATCACCTTGATTTGGGGGCACCTTGCAGAGGTACAATGGTATGCGATGGGATTTTGGGTGAATGCTTTGTACCTGACGGTATTCACGACTTTGTTTACCTTTATGTTGCAGCAAAAAATAGTGATGACCGCAGGAGCCAGTCGATTGCTGGCGTTTTCTTATACGATTCCTATTTGGGTGGTTTTATTTACGGCCCTTGCTCAATCAGGCTTTTCCACCTTGGTAAATTTAGGTTTTCTAATCGGTTTGAGCTTTATATTCATTGCCTTGTTGGTCATCGATGGGAAGTTAATAGCAAGGGTGATGTATGGATCAAATTCAGTGGCAAAATAGCTTTCGAGCTTACTTTAAAAAGCAAGGGTACGATATCTGTTGGGACGGACTTACATTGCCAATGGACGTTCATTGCCTTAGTAAAGGTGATTATCTTTTTCAGCAAGGTGACTTTGCGAATCAGCTGTATTTTTTACACACCGGATTGGTCCGTTATGTCAGTGTGTCAGCGCAAGGTAAGGAGTTTACTCAGTCTTTTGTGAAAGGGGCTCGAATTATTGGTTCGACTAAGGCTATGGTTACTCAAACACCGTCGATGTTTGGGATTCAAGCATTAGGAGACTGTTTGTTATTGTCTTATCCTTGGAAAGCTTTTTATGGGCAAATGCGTCATGATAAGGCTTTTTTGGAGTTCTATATTCATTTCTTAGAAGGCCTTTTTATTGATAAGGATGAACGAGCACGGGCTTTGGTGAAGTACTCAGCAGAACGGCGCTATCTGGACTTTTGTACAGACTTTGCTGAGCTAAAAGACAGTATTCCACAGCAACACATTGCTTCTTACATTGGTATTACGCCTGTCGCGCTGAGTCGAATACGTAAGAAGCTTAAATTGGGTGCTAGCGATTAAGTCTCAGCGTTGTTTTCTGCTTCTTCTTTTTCTAAAATTTCCTCGATGGCTTGCTTAAACTGCTCCGCCGGTTGACCGCCGGAAATCGCGTATTGGTTGTTAATGATAATAGTCGGCACGGAGTGGATACCGCTTTGTTGCCAGAGTTTCTGTTGGCGTCTGACGTCTTCTGCGTAATGTCCACCTTCTAGAACGCCTTTTGCGGCCTGTGGGCTCAGGCCAATATCGGCGGCAATGCTAGAGAGTATCTTGTGGTCGCTTATGTCTTGGTTATAGGTGAAGTGGGCTTTAAAAAGAGCGTTTTTTAGCTCTGTTTGCTTGCCCTCAAGATTTGCCCAGTGCAATAAACGGTGGGCATCGAAGGAGTTACGCATACGGCTTTCTGGGGTGAAATTGAAGTCAAAACCGACTTTTTCGCCACGGGCTTTAAGCATGTTACGGTTTTGCTCTGATTGTTCTTTGGTAATGCCGTATTTTTCGGTGATGTGTTCTGATAATGCTTGGCCTTCAGGCCTCATGTCAGGGTTGAGTTCAAAGGGCTGAAAGGTGATGTCAGCATCGACTTGATCGGCTAACTGTTCAAGAGCTATGTTGAGATTGCCTAGGCCAACAACACACCAAGGACACATGACGTCGGATATAAATTGGATCTCTAAAGAGTCTTTCATGGTTTTTCCCTATTTTTATAATCATTAGTCTTGATATGGGCAGACAAACTGAATGAAAAGTGTGCAGTGCAATAATAAGTGTGCTGTTACGCTTAATTTGCACAAAGAGTTCTATTCTTTTACTTAAAGACAATAATTCGGTAGTAAGGTGCTAATACGGGTGACGAAAAGAATTTATATTTATGTGGCGAATTCAGCCGACAAGGTGATTTCTCAGTACTGGCTTGATACCAATAAAGACGAGTTGCGATTGATCAGTGAAACCCCGGCCGAATTACGCGTGATGCCTATGTTGATTAGCCCTGATCAAGCTTATTTGTACGCCGCTATTCGTTCTGAGCCTTTTAAGCTGGTTTCTTATCGTATTGATGCGTCGTCAGGTGCGTTATCTAAGCAAGCGGAGGTAATGTCGTCTTACAGCATGGCGAATATTGGTATGGATCGCAGCGGGCGATTTTTATTGAGCTGTTCCTATGGGGATGACCTTGTTGGCGTCAATCCCATTCGGCAAAATGGCTTGGTTGGTGAGATGCAGCAAGTTGTGCAAACTCAGCGTCATGCCCATGCGGTACATGCTTCTCCTGATAACTCGTTTGTGTTTGTTTCTTGCCTTGGTGATGATCAAATAATGCAATATCGCTTTGATCATAAAACGGGCAAGCTGACGGCTAATAATCCTGCTAGTGTGGCGACAACAATGGGTTCTGGTCCTAGACATTTTTCATTTTCACCCTGTGGTGATTATCTTTATGTGCTGGGCGAGACCTCTGGCAGTGTTGCTACTTACTCCTATGATAGCGTCACTGGGTTACTGACTTTCTTAGCTGAAACGACAGGCTTGCCCTTGTCATTATTTGAACCTGTAGCAGAAGGACAAAGAAGAATTTGGGCGACGGACATCCATCTTTCTCCCGATGGACGTTTTTTGTATTTGTCAGAAGTGACTAAAAGCATTGTGACGGTTTTATCGATTGATTCGAACAATGGCTTACCAAGCTATCAGGGCTATGTGGAGGTCGAGAGTCACCCTCGTGGTTTTAACCTGACGAAAGATGGAAAGTACCTGATAGTGGCGGGTACGCAGGATACGCATATTGGGCTTTATCAATTAGAGAGCGAAACAGGGTTCCCGGTGAGAGTGAATCAAGCGTCAACGGCACAAGGCGCTAATTGGGTTGAGGTGGTTGAGCTCTCAGGTTGTTCTTAGCTCCCATTCGTTGTATGGGAATAATTCGTAGTTCAAAAAAGGTTATTGTTGATGAGTGAAATCCCGTTTGTATTATTGGTATTTTTTGTGTTGGGTAGTTATGTGCAGACGGTGACGGGTTTTGCGTTTGGCTTGGTGGTAATGAGCGCGGCGGCGTTGTTTTCTGTGGTGTCATTGGAGGTGGCTGCTTTTTCGGTTAGTGTGCTGAGTTTGCTTAATAGCATAACCGGACTGGCAGGTGGTTTGTGGCGTCAGGCAAATTTTAAAGCAATGTCGGTGTTTTTACTCGGTAGTATTCCTGCAACAGTCTTGGGTGTCTATTTGCTTGGTAGTCTCGGGGGGGAAGCACTGCACTGGTTGCAGTTGCTGTTAGGCCTGACGATCATTTTTGCCTGTGGCATGAGTTTGATGAAACCGAAAAAAAGCCGAATCCATTCTAGACCTTGGGTGTTTTTCTTATTTGGTGGTTTTGCTGGTGTGCTGGGTGGCTTGTTTGCTACTGCTGGGCCGCCCATTTCTTATTTGATGTATCGTCAGCCAGTATCGTTAAATGTTATTCGAGCTTCTTTGTTAAGTGTTTTTGTTATCTCTTGTATATCGCGCATTGGCATTGTTACTGTGGCGGGGCAGGTAACCATGGAGATGGTATGGCTGAGTATCATTGGTGTGCCTTGTGTGTTTATTACTACGATCTTGGCAAAGCGCTATCCGCCTAATATACCGCCTGAAACGATCAAGCGTGTGGCGATGTTTTTATTGCTATTATCTGGTGTGAGCTTGTCGCTGAAAGCGCTGATTTGATTGATATAGCGCATAAAAAAGCGCCTTGTGGGGGCGCTTTTTTGGTTTTAGTGCTGTTGTTCTGACATGAGTGAGTTAAGCGGGTATGACGCCTAATTCCACCAAGCGTTCATGCAAATAGCTTTTCGCTGTATGACGTTCTGATAGTACCACTTCTGGTTTTGGATGCAGAAACAAAGGCAATGAAATGCGTGATTTGGTTTTATCAGCCCCTTCTGGGTTGATTACCCGATGAGACGTCGATGGAAAGTAACCGCCAGATGCTTCTTGTAGCATATCGCCTATGTTAATAATTAATGTTCCGAAGTCACAAGGCACATCCATCCAGCTACCGTCTTTGGCTTTCACTTGCAAACCGGGCTCATTGGCCGAAGGTAAAATGGTCAGTAGGTTGATGTCTTCGTGAGCACCAGCTCGAATGGCCCCTAATTCTTCATCGCCTTTTAACGGCGGGTAATGGAGGACGCGTAGCAAGGTTTGTTCGCTGCCATCCACCATGCTTGAAAGGGATTGCGAGTAGTGTTGTGCTATGTCGCTAGGGGTGTGTTTTTCAACCCAAGCAAGTAGCTCCTTGGCCAGTGTACTGGCTTCGCTGTAGTACTGGGAGAGGAGTTTCTTTTCTTGCTCTGGGCATTGCCCCCAAGGGTAGTAATGGAAGTATTCTTTTATGTCCCTTTTGCTATGACCTTTTGCTGTTTCTGATGCTTCAGGGGCAAAGTAGCCATCTTGTGGCCCTATGTTATAGCGGTAGTCGTGTTTGGTGTCGCTGTCAAAAAAGCGTTGCCATTCATTATAAATAGCACTGACCAAAGACTTTTGAATGGGGTGGTTTTTCAATACGCCAAAACCGGTTTCGTGAAGCGATTTTACGAAATCTTGTTGGGCGGTAGGGCTGGTGTAATCGATTGCTTGTAGTTGCATGCTGGTTTCCTTTTTTGCCAATTTATTGGCCATGTAATTGCGTTTTGATTGGCATCTATGATGGAAATGACGATGCCTTTTGGTTTGAGTTAAAGCAATTTAAGGAAGCACTATGAAGACCAGCCGCTATGGAAGAAATAGCGTAAATCAACCGTTTCAGCTTGGTAGTGTTGAACCCATTGAACTAAATCCATTGTCAGCGCACAGCTAATAGCAGCGACTTGAGCCGATGTTGCTATCTGTTTAGCTGATTGTGTTAAAGACATTTAATCTAGTCCTAAGGTAAAAATGAAAAGATCGTTCCGATATATTAATCAAGGTGTGAACACCTTGTCTAGACGCAAAATTTTGCTTGAGCCTTGATTGACAGTCTACTGTTTGAAGGACCTATTTTGAAGGAAAAGACAAATTAATTGTTAATTCTGGTTAGGTAAATCAAAAGCTTGGCCTATACTGCTAGGAGTTAACGGTACTTTTGTTGGCTTGCTCTGTTCTTCTTCTCTACCGATTTACCTTGTGGCGAGGTGATTCTATTTAACGTGATTTCTACGTTTTCATACACATAAGAGGGTACATGACTATGACTACATTTTTCGATTCGTTTAAAAACCACTTTCTAATCTCTATGCCACATCTGGATGATCCTCACTTCGAACATACGGTTATTTATCTTTGCGAACACACCAAAGCAGGTGCGATGGGGATTGTTATTAATCGTCCATCTAATGTTGATTTTACTGAGTTGGCTGATCATCTAGGGATGCCAGTCGCCAATCCAAAGCTTACCGCTGAGCCTATTTATAATGGCGGGCCAGTGGAAGCAGAACGTGGCTTTATTCTGCACACCGCAGATAAAGCTTGGAGTAATACATTAAAGGTAACGGATGAGGTGTCCTTGTCGGCTTCTTTAGAGGCGTTAGAAGAAATCGCTGATGGTAAGGGGCCAAGTGCTTTTCGGATTACTTTAGGCTGTGCGGGTTGGGATGCTGGTCAATTGGAATCTGAAATTACAAATAATGATTGGCTGGTATGTGAGGCTGATTTAGACGTATTATTCCATACACCAAGTGACATGCAATTTACCGCTGCAACGAATGTATTGGGAATTGACATGATGAGACTTTCACCCGATATAGGACATGGTTAATGACAGCAACACTGTCTTCAAGTGATCACCAAGAACCCAATACTGTGACTTCAGTATTGGGTTTTGATTTTGGAACGACACGAATGGGCGTCGCTATTGGCCAGAGTTTGTTAGGAACGGCTCGCCCCCTTGCGCCATTGAAAGCGAAAGAAGGTATTCCTAATTGGGATGACATTGCTAAGTTGGTAGAGGAATGGCAGCCAGATGCCTTTGTGGTAGGCTTGCCATTAGATATGGATGGCACAGAAAATGAGATGTGTCAGCGCGCTCGTAAATTTGCCAAGCGATTACATGGACGCTTCAATCGCCCTTATCATATGATGGATGAGCGTTTGTCTTCTTATGAAGCCAAGGGCCGGGTTATTTCCCGAGGTGGTAATCGTAATTTTAAAGAAAATTCTGTAGATGGTTTAGCGGCGCAAATGATTTTAGAAACTTGGTTTATGGAATCGAATTAAAAGCAGCTAGTCTATTTTATTAAGAGACCTTTGTAAGCAAATAGCCATGCAGTGGCCTCATTAAGTTGTATCGTTAACGAGTAAAGGTGTTTAGCCGAAATGAAGTTAGATTTAGAGCAATCATTGGCGTCCATGAAAGCGCAGGTGGCTAACTATTGTGAGCAAAAGAACATTCAAAACCCGATTGTTGTTGGGATTCATACTGGTGGCGTTTGGGTCGCAGAGCAGCTTATGTCAGCTGTTCCAACCAAGGAGCCTTTGGCAACATTAGATATAACGTTTTACCGTGATGATTTCACCCGTGCTGGGCTGAACCCTAAGGTGAATCAAACTCAGTTGCCAGCGCTTGAAGATCGTCATGTTATTTTGGTCGATGATGTATTGATGTCTGGTCGAACCATTCGTGCTGCGATGAATGAGATTTTTGACTATGGCCGTCCTGCCAGTATTAGTTTAGCTATCTTGTATGATTTGGGGCAGCATGAATTACCTATCAGTGCAGACATCGTAGGTGAACAGCTAACGCTTAATCCTAACCAAAGAGTTAAGTTGTCAGGGCCACAACCCCTTACGGTTGCTGTGGTAGATACTGATTAATATATGGATCAGTGCTTTATTTTTTGTCTGAGTAATACGACAATTAACCTATGAATTAGAGGAGGCCTTAAAAGTGATGAAACAACTTAGTGTTGTAGTAATAGTGATTCTACAATCATCACTTAAGGCCATGTATGCCCGGTAGTAGAGTTTTCTGCGCTGGGCATTTTTTTATCTGCTTTTAATTGAAAATTAATAAAGAAAGACGATACCGTCTTTGTAGTTTGAGGAAAGCAAACCATGATGCGATCCGACCCTCGGGCATTACAGCTTAATGAACACGGTCAGTTGAAACATTTTTTGACGCTAGATGGCCTAGATAAAACCATATTGACAGAAATTCTGGATCGGGCAGATTCTTTTCTTTCTATGGGCGAGCAGTCCGTGAAAAAAGTCCCTCTGTTGCGCGGTAAAACTGTTATTAACCTTTTTTTTGAAAATTCTACTCGTACTCGAACTACCTTTGAGCTGGCAGCTAAACGTTTATCTGCAGATGTGATCAATCTCGATATTGCAACGTCAGCGACTTCGAAAGGCGAATCTTTATTAGATACGTTGAAAAATTTGGAGGCAATGCAGAGCGATATGTTTGTTGTGCGTCATTCGGATAGTGGGGCCGCGCATTTTATCGCAGAGCATTGCACTCCTAATGTGGCGATTATTAACGCTGGAGATGGGCGCCATGCGCACCCGACTCAAGCTATGCTTGATATGCTGACGATTCGTCGTCACAAGGGGCAGTTTGAGGGCCTGAAAGTTGCTATTGTTGGCGATATTTTACACTCTCGAGTCGCTCGTTCGGAATTGCATGCCTTAACCACTCTTGGTGTATCTGAAGTGCGTTTGGTTGGCCCTAAAACACTGGTGCCTGCTTTTTTTGAAAATATGGGCGCGACTATTTGCCATGATTTAGAGGCGGGCTTGAAAGACGTTGATGTGGTGGTGATGTTGCGTTTACAAAAAGAACGTATGGAAGGTGGGTTACTGCCAAGCGAAAGTGAGTTTTATCGCTTATATGGTCTTACCGAAGAGACACTTTCTTGGGCTAAGCCTGATGCTATTGTGATGCATCCGGGGCCTATTAATCGTGGTGTCGAAATTTCTTCTGAAGTGGCGGATGGTGATTATTCCGTGATTCTTGATCAGGTAACTAATGGTATTGCGGTACGAATGGCGGTTATGTCCATGGCTATGAGTGGTCAGTTGCAAAGTGATGAAACAACGACGGCAGAGGGTGAATAAGATGAAATTACGGGTACGTAACGGTCGTTTGATTGATCCAAGCCAAGGTCTTGATGCGGTGACAGACTTGTTTGTTGATAATCAAAAAATTGTGGCTATTGGTGAAGCGCCTGATGGCTTTGATGGTGCTGAAGAAGTTGATGCAACGGGCAAATGGGTTTTACCTGGTTTGGTTGATGTGGCGGTTTCGCTACGGGAGCCCGGTTTTTCTCAAAAAGGCAGTATTGCGACGGAAGGCCGTGCCGCGGTTTCCGGTGGCGTGACGACTTTAGTGTGTCCACCAAATACCAACCCTATTGTTGATACGCCTGCTGTGGCGGCTTTGATTCAAGATAAAGCGGATGAAGCGGGAATGGCAAATGTGTTTCCACTTGGTGCGTTAACGCAGGGCTTAGAAGGAGTGCATTTAAGTAATATGGTGTCGCTGACCGATGCCGGTTGTATTGCCTTGTCGAATGATCGTTATGCCATGGCAGATACCAAAGTATTATCTCGCGCTTTGGAATATGCCGCGACCCATGATTTGTTGGTCGTTTTTCATCCTGATGAGAAAAGCTTGTCGGAGGGGGGTTGCGCCCATGAAGGTTTGTTATCGACTATGCATGGTTTGGCTGGTATTCCCGAAACGGCTGAAACCGTCGCTTTGATGAGGGATTTACTGTTAATTGAAAAGACTGGAGTGCGCGCGCATTTTGCTCGCTTATCTTGTGCTAAGTCGGTTGAGATGGTTGCCGATGCCAAGGCTTCAGGCTTGGATGTGACTGCGGATGTGGCCGCTCACAACTTATTGTTAAGTGATGATGTGCTGAATCAGTTTGACGGGCATTACCATGTGCTACCGCCATTACGAGGTGAGAATGATCGCCTTACTTTAATCGAAGGCATTAAAGGTGGTGTAATTTCTGCCATTTGTTCCGATCATCAACCCCATGAAAAAATGGCTAAGATAGCCCCTTTTGCTGCCACAGAGCCTGGTATGGCCAATGTGGAGATTTTACTGCCTTTGGTTATGCAGTTAATGGATGAAGGGGATTTAGATTTTTCTACCGTATTAAGCTGCCTCACATCTGGCCCTGCTGCTTGTTTCGGTTTAGAGGCGGGCTCTTTAGCCGTAGGAAGTTTTGCTGACTTTTTAATATTCGATAGCACGGTTCATTGGAAATGGACAGTTGAGAATCGTAAAACAAAAGGTCAAAATTCACCTTATTTTGGTGAAGAATTTATTGGTAGAGTGATGGCCACCTTTATTTCTGGGCAGAAGGTGTACCAGATGGCATAGGTGTTTTGATCAAGAATTATGGGCTCTTTAAGAAATTAAGCTGATATTAAGAAAGAGTTAGGTATTTTTACTTAGCTTAGCTTTAGTATTTCTTTACTTTTTATGTAAGGCCGTTAATCTAGATGAAATCATACATTACTACGGCTTTGACTTCTTATGTCTCTCGATTCTCCACTTTCTTTACACGAAGAGCCACAGGCATTGCGATCTCGTGTTGCAGACCTCGAAAAAGAGCTCGACTTTATTAAACGTATGTATAGCGATGTAACACAAGCATTGCAGCCTCTCGCTAAAGGCGCTTCTCTTAGTGTTTTGATGAGTGACTTTAAAAACAAAGTACAATCACAGCTTAAACATACTTATTGTCTTTTTTTAATCTGTGATAAGGATTGTTTAGATTGGAGGTTACAAAGTACGGATTATATTAGCGAAAGTTTATTAGATAATAACCAACTATTAGCCGTTCCTCCGGCATTAGTGACTTTTGCCGCGAGCCCTTCCTGTCCTAAGCGTCATGATACCAATATTCAAGTTTCTAAAGATTGGGGTATATGGAAAACGTTTTTTGAAACGCATTCTTTTTCTGATGTCTCTATGGTGAGTGTCTCTGATGGCCAAGATGCTATCTATCTAATGCTGGCTCTTCAGCGCCAAGATACATTGTTGGGAGAGTCGCTTATGGATATGGGATTAGACAGTTATGCTAGTTTGATGAAGGCTGCATTCGAGCGTGAGAAAGCGGACTATATGCTGTTAGAAGATAGTCATAGAGACCCGCAAACTGGCTTGTTAAGACGTTATAGTTTTGAAAATAGTTTTGGCATGGTGCTGAAAGATTCACGTAGACACTTTCAGCGAGTGGCTTTGTTATCCCTTAAGTTACTATCATCCTCACCGAAAATAGATGTTTCTGAGTTGAAAGCATTAGCAGACATTATGCAAAGTACGGTTCGGGATAATGATTTGATTGCGCATTATGAAGAGCGTGAATTGGTGATGGGGATTCGCATTCAGAATTTAGAAGATGCGGAAGTGGTAGCAGATAAACTGCTTAAGTCACTGCAAAGTGCTAGCTTTGATAAAAACCGCTTGGTTCAATCAGGAATTGCGATTGGCGTGGCCTTTTATCCAGAGCATTCCACTTTAGGTGATCTTCATAAGGCGGCATTATCGGCTGCTGAGTCTTTACAAGGTATACAAGGCTATAGCTTAGAATTTCATGGTGGACTTTATGGGTCTAGTTCAGAGTTTTATTCCCTATAGGCTTTTTTTAGCCTCTCTAAATTAGTGCTATTATGCTCTTCATTATTTTTTCGCGCGTGAACTAGTCGGGCTTTTCGACGCCTTATTGTTCTGCGTAATAAGAGGAGTGGCATTTATCATGGCGTTAGAGGTTATTAGTGACGAGTCAGAGAGTATTAAATCCAGCCTTACACGAGTTATTCAACAAATAGATCAGCTAGAAAAGTCCTGTGAGCGCCCATCTGGCAGTGTACAACTTTTAGCTGTTAGTAAGACCAAACCTGTTACAGCCATTGAGGCTGCCTATCAAGCAGGGCAAAGGTTGTTTGGCGAAAATTACGTACAAGAAGCGGTAGAAAAGCGTCAAACGCTGTCTCATTTAACGGATGTCGAATGGCATTTCATTGGTCCTATTCAATCCAATAAGTCGCGTTTGATTGCTGAGAATATGGATTGGGTTCATACCATTGATCGTGAAAAAATCGCTCGTCGTCTTAGTGAGCAACGCCCCGTTACTTTTCCTCCTTTAAATGTCTGTATTCAACTCAATATCAGTGGTGAAGAAAGTAAAGCGGGTATCGAGCTGTCTCAATTAAATGCGCTTGTTGAATTGGTTCGGCAATTACCTAACTTATGTTTGAGAGGCTTGATGGCGATTCCTGCGCCACAACAGAGTGAAGCGCAACAATGTGCTATTTATGAACCTTTAGCGCACGCGTTCCTTGAATTATCCAAGACTGATAGCATGATAGATACCTTGTCTATAGGTATGTCTGGAGATATGCCCGCTGCCATTGCATCAGGCAGTACCATGGTGCGAGTGGGAACCGCGATTTTTGGTGCGCGAAATTATCTATGATAAAAACGTCCATGATAAAACGTCGATGATGGAACCGCCTATGGGGCGGGAAGAACGGATGAAATACATTAGATAGTGTGTAAACAATATTCGCATGGCGAAGTAGGATGGAAAATGACACCAAGTATCGCCTTTATTGGCGTGGGTAATATGGCAAGAGCCATTTTTAGTGGCATGCTTGCCAGCGGTTATCCAGCAGAAAAGATGATAGGAACATCACGAACACAGGAAAAACGTGATTATTACCATGCTCAATATGGTATTCAGATGTTGGCAGATAATAATCTTGCTGTGAGTCAAGCCGATGTGGTTGTGTTGTGTGTGAAGCCTGCTCAAATGCAAGCCGTGGTAGAGGGATTTTCTCAGCAGGTTCGTGATGATCAATTGTTTATTTCAGTTGCTGCTGGGGTAGAGTTAAGAGCTATCCAACAGTGGTTAGCTAAGGATGTGGCGATTGTTCGTAGTATGCCGAATACGCCGTCACAGCTTGGTGTTGGTATGGCAGGCTTGGTGGCTAATAATCAAACCAGCGCAGAGCAAAAGACTTGGGTGAGTAGTTTATTTGCCAGCATCGGGCAATCTGTTTGGGTTGAAGATGAAGCGCACATGCATACGGTAACCAGTTTATCAGGCAGTGCGCCTGCTTATTTTTTCCGTTTTCTTGAGGCTATGATTGAGAATGGTAAAGCGCAGGGATTAGACGAAGCTAGCTGTCGAAAACTGGCAAGCTATACTATGCTGGGCGCGGCCCGAATGGCCACGGAGCTGGAGGAGCCTATTGCTCAATTACGTAAAAATATCACTTCACCAAATGGCACGACAGAGCAAGCTTTATTGTCATTTGAAGCGTCTGATATAGATAAAATAGTGGCTGATGCCATGACTGCGTGTGCGGATCGATCAAAACAGATGGCACGTGATTTTTCAGCGAAGTAACCTTGATAAGGAAAACCTAAAATGAGTTCAGATCCATTTATTTTATTAGTTAAAACACTAGGTAATCTTTACCTGTTTATCGTTTTATTGCGCATGATTTTACAACTGACTCGAGCCGACTTTTATAATCCTGTTAGTCAGGCGATTGTTAGAGCAACGAGTCCTTTGGTGTTGCCATTGCGTAGAATAGTGCCTGCTATTGGGCGTTTGGATACGGCTTCTCTTGTGTTGGCTTTTATTGTCCAATTGATCGTCGTAGTGGCTGTGTTTTCTATGGTTGGCTTTAATGGCTCGCCATTGCATTATGCTATCTATACTATCGCCGGTACCCTGTATCATTTGTTGGATTTATATTTCTGGGCCATGTTGATTTCAGTCATTTTAAGCTGGGTGGCGCCGGGGGCTAACCACCCAGGTGCGATATTGGTTGGACAGATAACAGCGCCCTTGTATGGTCTTTGCCAGCGTGTTATTCCGCCTCTTGGTGGTTTGGATTTATCACCTATCTTCATTTTTTTAGGAATTTCTATACTGAAGCAATTTTTGTCTCCTTATGTCATTTAAGAACAAAAATTAACCATATATTTGTTTGAATGCACGTTCGTCATACGATAGGTGAATTGAGAACAGGGGCGTATTCCTATATGATTCGCCTCCTAAATAGGAATGTAGAGTGGGTAATACGTATCGATTAACCTTGCTCCTTTCCCCATAATAATTATTGGATGAAAGCCATGAGTACGATTGCGGTTTATCCGGGTACATTTGACCCTATTACCAACGGCCACACAGATTTGGTGGAACGTGCGTCAAAACTGTTTAAACAGGTTATCGTGGCGGTGGCGGCGAGTCCTAAAAAACGTCCTGCATTGTCCCATGAAATGCGTATTGAGCTGGCACAAAAAGTGTTGGGGCATTTGCCCAATGTTGAAATAGTTGGCTTTGATAACTTGCTTACTGAGTTCGCTCGTTCTGTTAATGGCAAGGTGGTCGTGCGTGGCCTACGTGCCGTATCGGATTTCGAATACGAATTTCAGTTGGCGAATATGAACCGTGCTATTGCGCCAGATGTGGAGAGTATTTTTCTTACGCCGTCTGAAAAACATTCTTATATATCATCGACCCTAGTTCGTGAAATAGCGTCATTGAATGGTGACTTTGGACAGTTTGTTAACCCTGAAGTTAAACGTGTTTTAGAAGAACATTACAACACGGTTTAATTGTTTTTTATCTGCTTTGTTTTGATCTCGCCATAAATACGGTGGCGGATTTTAGGAGAGAATAATGTCTCTGATCATTACTGATGAGTGTATTAACTGTGATGTCTGTGAACCTGAGTGTCCCAATGAGGCGATTTCTCAGGGCGATGAGATCTATGTGATTGAACCATCAAAATGTACAGAATGTGTCGGCCACTTTGATGAGCCTCAGTGTCAACAAGTATGTCCTGTGGATTGCATTCCACTTGACCCAAACCATAAAGAAAGTGAAGAACAGTTAATGGAAAAATATTTGGTTTTGACCGGCCAGCTTTAAATTCACTTTGTTTATAAAGGAACATAAAAAGCCAGACCTTGAGTCTGGTTTTTTTATGCTTAGCTTTTATTTAAACAAGGCCAAAACATCCATCGTGTTTGGTGTGCCTTGTTCATCTCCGACTAATACCATTAATGATTTTGTTGTAATTCGTTGTTTAGACGGTGGATGAGTAATGATATCGCCTTGTAAGGTTTCATAACCAAGGGCGGTACCTATATCGTTTTGTATTAACGTTGTGACCACATTGGCCCAAGGAATATCTTTAAGCTGAATATCTAAGCGAATAGTGCGATCCCCCTGATGCCGAAATAAGTCTTCTAAGACTTGCTCTGTGCCGGGGGCAATGAGAGAGCGTACAAGCATCTCAGGGTAAGCTCTAATAGGTCGAATAACGGCTTTAGCGCCCAAGGTCTTAAAGCGAGCACGATTCAAGTCGTTAATGGCTTCTGCCATCACAAAGGCTGAAGAGTTAACCGCTTGGATGCGATGCAGGATATCAAAAATTAAGCTATCACAATGACTGTCTTGGGTATCTGGACATAAGACAACAATGTATTTGGCCGTGTCTACACCAGCAGAAAGTAGCTTACCTTCTTCCGTCGCATCACCTGTGTGATGGACGACTCCTCGGGTACGTAGTTTTAGGGGTAAGCCTTCTGGGAAATCAGGCGTTAGTATTTGGATGGGAATATCGGCCAATTCTGGTGTGTGGCATACTTGCGTGATCAATAGGTCTAAATAACGTTCTGCATCTTGTTTAGGGGTATTGATGATCAGTAGATGGTCTTGCATGTTCTTCCACTCCATATGACCGTTAATGCGCATTGTTTTGCGGGTCAGTCTTAATTCAACATAATCACTGGCAATTTGTGCCAGTAAAGTAATACCCATTCCATAAATGAGCACTATAGTAGAGAGCTGTCCCCAAAAGGTGATGGCCGAAATATCGCCGTATCCTGTGGTGCTGGCAGATGTCATGGTTAACCAAAAGGCTTGCCACCAGTTGAGGTCTTCAAAAAACACCATGGCTAGGCTATGTAAAGCGATGACTCCGGCAAATAGAATAAAGCGCAGTTTTAAGTCATTGATATCGTGGAAGTGCACTTTTTTTAAAAACTGCCGCCGATTAGTTTTTCGTCTTAACAGTAATCCTAGCGAGTTCATATTTGTCCTGCTTGCTTATTCATTAGTGACTGGCATGGCGTAGCCTAATTGACGCCAAGATTCATAAACCATGACTGCAACGGTATTAGATAAGTTCAAACTACGGGAGCTAGCTTGCATTGGTAAGCGAAGTCTTTGGGGTAAGGGTAAGGCTTCTATAAAGTCTGCCGGTAGTCCACGGGTCTCTGGGCCAAAGACCAGTACATCATTCGCTGCAAACTCAGCCTCACTATGGGTTCGGCTGCCTTTTGTGGTGAGCGCATAAATTGTACCTATGTCATTTTGATCAACAAAGGCTTCAAAGTTAGGGTAGCGTTTGACGCGGGTAAACTCGTGATAGTCGAGCCCTGCTCGACGCAGTTTTTTGTCTTCCAGTTCAAATCCAAATGGCTCGATAAGATGCAAATGGTAACCTGTGTTGGCGCATAGTCGAATCACATTGCCTGTGTTCGGTGGAATTTCAGGTTGATATAAAACAATGTGTAACATCTTGGTTCTCCTCAATATCTGGAGATAATAACAGACCGCGTGATGAACTAAGTTATTGTTTAAAAAAAATTAAAAAAGGGTTGACGGTTATAAAGGCTCGTATATAATACGCCGCACTTGCCCAGATAGCTCAGTCGGTAGAGCAGAGGATTGAAAATCCTCGTGTCGGCGGTTCGATTCCGTCTCTGGG
>NZ_JAEMNX010000025.1 GCF_016463975.1 Marinomonas transparens
CTTGGCAAGGTTGTGCTCTACCACTGAGCTATTCCCGCAAACACTTCTCAAACAACACAAAATATGATTAAAATACGGCCAGCCTTGCGAAAGGATGGCGTCCCATAGGGGGTTCGAACCCCTGTTACCGCCGTGAAAGGGCGGTGTCCTAGACCTCTAGACGAATGGGACAGCGTTATAATCTTGCTGTGTGAGCGGGTGCGTATATTACTGTTACTATTTTTAAAATCAATAGTTTTCTGCATTAATTTAAGTAACTTACACAAAAAAGCACTTTATAAATCAATTGAATTGGAGCTCTTATGTTAAACAAGCAATTTTTTTTAACCCTCACGCTTTCGGCGGCTTTATTGACTGGCTGTTCAACCACTCATTACATAAACATAGTGCCGCAAGTTAATGTAAAAAATGAAAGCGTATCTAATGATAGAGTCATTAATGTCACTACCGATACCAAACTTACTAATGCTATCGGCTCAATTAAGACTGGACTCAGTGAAAAAGCAGACATTTTTACCGTTAACGACGTAAAGCTAAGTGTAAAAGAAAGTGTTATCGCTGGCCTTCGCAGCTTAGGCTTCACTCCTGATCAAGGCGTGCTACCAGCTTCAGAGATCCAGATAGACATTACAAAAATGAGCTATAAAACCAAAGTAAATGCTTTAAAGACAGTCGCCACACTAGATTTTGAAATCAAGGCGACCGTGATAGCAAAAGGCAAAACCTATAAGGCTAACTACGGTTCTCAAAAAGTAGACGAATACGGCACCATGCCGTACCAAAAAACCATAGAAAAAGACATGAACGATCTGGCAAGCCAAACGGTTAACCGCTTACTTAGCGATCCCAACATCATTATTCTGTTAAAAGAATAGAAAAAAACAAAAAACCGCTCCATTTGCTTGAAGCGGTTTTTTTTATGCTCTAACACTTTAAGATTCACCCTCTTCCTTGAAAGATAAAGATGCCGAGTTAATGCAATACCTCAACCCTGTCGGTTGCGGGCCATCCTCAAACACATGACCAAGATGCGCGTCACATTTATTACAAACCAATTCCACTCGCTGCATCATCCAAGTGTTATCGCTTTTTTCGGTAATATTATCTTTATGGGCATCATAAAAGCTGGGCCAACCTGAACCAGAGTTGTACTTGGTTTCAGAGTCAAACAAAAGTGCACCACAGCAACGACAATGATACTTACCCGGTTCATATAGTTTCTCATACTCACCAGTAAAAGCCCGTTCAGTACCATGTTTGCGAACAATATTAAAAACCTCTTCAGGCAATTCTTTTTTCCACTGCTCCTCTGATTTAATAATTTTTTTGCCCGTATCTTGATTGCTCATTTTAAATGCTCCCACATAAGGTGTAGAGTTAATATATTTGTCCTTCGCCTTGTATTATCAAGGTCAATTTAAAAAAGGGCTATTTAACACAATCCCTACCTAGGTCTGTAGTAAAGGAACGCCAGTGCAAATTCGCAAATCAAACAAGCTCGCCAACATCTGTTACGAAATTCGTGGCCCTATCCTCAAAGAAGCCATGCGCATGGAAGAAGAAGGCCAACGTATTCTTAAGTTAAACATAGGCAACCCTGCGCCATTTGGTTTTGAAGCCCCAGATGAAATCCTAGTTGATGTCATTCATAACCTTCCTACCGCGCAAGGTTATTGCGAATCCAAAGGGCTATTTTCTGCTCGCAAAGCGGTTATGCAAAAATATCAAGCTATGGGCGTTAAATCTGCTGACATAAGCCATGTCTGGATGGGCAATGGCGTCAGTGAACTTATTGTGATGGCCATGCAAGCCTTACTCAATGATGGCGACGAAATTCTCATTCCAGCCCCCGACTACCCTCTTTGGACAGCCGCTGCCACCTTGTCTGGTGGTTATGTCAGACACTACTTATGTGATGAAGGTTCCGGTTGGCAGCCGGATATTCAAGATATCCGCTCAAAAATCTCCAATAAAACCAAGGCTATTGTCATTATTAACCCAAATAACCCAACAGGGGCGGTTTATGAGAAAGCGATACTCGAATCTATTGTCGAGCTAGCGGAAGAGCACAATATTGTGATTTTTTCTGATGAAATTTATGACAAAATCCTCTACGACGACGCCCAGCATATTCCTACCGCCACTCTAACGGAGGGGCGCATTCCTTGCATTACCTTTGGAGGGCTATCTAAAGTCTATCGTACCGCAGGCTTTCGTTCCGGCTGGATGCTGCTTACTGGTGACAAGAGCCGTATAGGAGACTATGTTGAAGGTTTGGACATACTTAGCTCAATGCGACTCTGCGCTAACGTTCCTGCCCAGCACGCGGTACAGACAGCCCTTGGAGGCTATCAAAGCATAAATGAGCTAATCGTCCCCGGTGGCCGCTTCTATGAGCAGCGCAATGCGGCTTGGGCAGCCTTAGACTCAATTCCGGGCGTCCATTGCCATAAACCAGAAGGGGCTTTATACCTGTTTCCTCGCCTTGACCCAAAAATGTACAACATCCAACACGACACGGATCTCGTGTTGCAATTTTTATTAGAGGAAAAAATCCTAATCGTTCAAGGTACCGGCTTTAACTGGCCCACCCCCGACCATGTGCGCTTTGTTTTCCTTCCCCATGTGGAAGAGCTAAGTCCGGCCATGGATCGTTTCGCGGCCTTTTTAGCTCGATTAAGAAAGCGCTAGCATTCATGAATGCTTGAAATTAAATAATCAAGCCCTACTATGCTCCTTAATAAGCCTTTAAAGGAGCATAGCAATGCGTATCATTCTATTTCTACTCACAAATTTAGCTGTCATGGTCGTGGCAGGTATTGTACTCAGTCTATTAGGCGTCAATGGCTATATGACCAGCAATGGTCTAGATTTCACCTCATTACTTATCTTTTGTGGTGTGTTTGGTTTTGCTGGTAGTTTCGTCTCATTGTTACTGTCTAAATTTATGGCAAAACGAGGATCGGGCGCTGTTGTTATTGAACAACCACGCAATCATAAGGAAGTTTGGCTGCTAGATACGGTAAAAGAGCTTTCTCAAAAAGCAGGCATTCAAATGCCAGAAGTGGCCATATTCCCTTCCCATGATGCCAACGCCTTTGCAACAGGCTGGAATAAAAATGCGGCGTTAGTGGCAGTTTCTAGCGGCATGCTAGATCGCTTCTCCCCAGATGAAATCAAAGCCGTACTTGGACACGAGATAGGGCACGTCGCAAATGGTGACATGGTCACCCTGTCTCTGGTTCAAGGCGTGGTAAATACCTTTGTCATGTTCTTTGCTCGTATTGCCGCTTATGCCGTCGATCAGTTTTTACGCAAGGATGATAATGAAGGTTCTGTTGGCTGGGGTTATTATATTGCCACCTTTGTATTCGAGATCGTTTTCGGCATTCTGGCCTCCATGATTGTTATGTGGTTCTCACGCTTTCGTGAGTTTAGAGCAGATGAAGCTGGAGCCCGACTAGCTGGTAAAGGCGCAATGATTGCGGCTCTTGCTCGCTTGCAACAGGAGCATGAAGAAAGCCATATGCCAGATTCGATGCTAGCTTTTGGTATTCGACGTGGAAAAACACCAACCCTAGGTGAGCTATTCTCAAGCCATCCACCTATTGAAGAGCGTATCAAGGCATTACAATCTTTGTAGGCAACTAAGCAAAGCCCATAAAAAAACCAGCAATCAAGCTGGTTTTTTTATGAAATCCAATGAACACTTTTATTTATTTTCTTTATTTTTTTGCGACTCTAAAATAAAGGCCGTTAATGGAATGCCAACCTCTTTTCCATCATCGAGAAAACGCACTCCATAGACATAAAAATATTCCACCCCCATTTTTGATAAAAACTCATTATCGACCAAGGTGGATTGAACCTCTTCGAGCATCTGAATTTCTTGGGAGCGTACCTCACAATTTATCTTCATTATGTGACTATGGGGGCCAATATTCACATTGAAGATCGCACGCATTTTTTCATTAACCGTGGCGAAGTCGTCCTTACTGATAAGTTTCATTCCACCTAGACTCAAGTCGATGATAATACCAGATGCCGTCTCTCTTATAGACTCTTTAGAATCATTACTCTCAAGGCTACAAATAAGTCGAGTTTCTACACGTACCGCCTGACGAACTTCCGACGCCTCCACATAGGAAGGGTAAGCGATATGTAAATGTGCTGCTGGCTCTAGGTAGCTTTTGGCTACCTTGCTGGAAAAACCACAGACATGCGTATCCAGCATTAAGCGGATATTGACAATTTGATTATCTCTAACCAATATATTTTTGCCATTTAATTTAGGGCAAGACAAGATTAGTGAACTACCAGGTATATTCCCCAACACTTTGACCATATGCCGTCCAGGGGGGGAAATAAATTCCAACTGCACATTTGTTCCTATCGGGACGTCTAAATCGCCCAGATCAACCTGCATCATGCCTGCCATGCATCTACCTTAGTTTTTGCTTTGGTTATAAAAATCATATGGAAAAGCCTGTCGCCTTTAAAAGACCTAAAGAGGGGGCATCACTATCCCCCCTAACAAAACACGTATTAAATTCGTCTCTTTCTACATAATGCTTTCGCAGCCAATCAAAAACATTAAGCTCTTTATTTTCCCGGAATTTAAAACGTAAACGCGCATCATCTCTTGCTACATCATAGATAGCATGAGCGCTTCTAGCGAGAATTTCTTCATTTTTAGTTGAGCGATTATCAATATTTATGACAGGTAACCAGCCAGGGCTTATCGCACTGTCTTTTGCCATTAGGCTTTCGTCGTGTTTTAAAAAATCACAAAGAGCCTGGTAAACCATCCATGTACCTTTTTCACGCCCCTGCTTGCTGTATCCAGCAATATGTGGCGTTGCTATATCCACTAAATCTACAAGGGTTTGGTTTATCTTTGGCTCACCATCCCATACATCAACAATAAGATTGATATCCCCATGGCGCTCATGATGTAAGCGAATCAACGCCTCTTCATCGATAACGCCACCACGCCCCGCGGAAATAATGGTTACACCTGAAGACAACTGGCTAAGCTCTGCTGCACCAAACATTGCTTTTGTCGGATAATCGCCCTGAGAGGTTAGTGGTGCATGCAAGGAAATCACCTCACAAGCCAGAATATCATCCAACGAAACAAAGTTTACACCACTAATCGCCTTCTGCTTATAAGGATCATAAACACAAACATCACACCCTAATTGCGCAAACCGTTGATAGACAGTTTCCCCCACATTGCCATAGCCAACCACAGCAATTTTTTTACCTAGCCAACTTAGCTGCTTAGTCAAATACAAATAGCTCAAGCCACTAAATACATAATCCGCTACCGCATTAGCGTTACAGCCTGGCGCACTACTAAAAGCAATGTTCGCCTCAGCCAAGTAATCTTTATCAATGTGATCAACCCCTATGGTAGCACTGCCGACAAAACGTACAGGACTTCCCTCTAACAACTTTTTAGTCACCTTAGTAACAGAGCGAACCAAGAGCACATCGACATCTTTAAGTTGCTCATTGGTTAGGGTGCGACCATTAACTAATTCAACCTGCCCTAGATGGGAAAATAAGATTTCCGCATTGGGCATATTTTCATCTGCAATAATTTTCATAGCACTGCTGTAAAAACTCTTCAAATATTAGGTCTGGACACCGTTGTGCCAACAAATGCTTAGAAAAAATAAGCGCCCTTTTGGGTAAATTAGAAATAAGGTATTTACCCACTTGTACTTTTACCGCCCGCTCAAAATGCTGTGGGTCATAATCAGGCATAGCCAAATTATCCACACTAACACGAAAGGCTAAACCTGCTACCCAATGTAAAATGCATTCAACTGCTTGAGGTTTGACTTCAACCGCTTCAAATTCACCTTGTGCTTGTGCATTGCGTGAGTCTGGCTCATACCAATAACCATAGTCCTCTAATTCACGCCTCTTTTGGCCAGCAATGCACCAGTGACTAATTTCATGCAGCGCACTTGAAGGGTAATCAAGACGAAAATAGATAACCGCCGAACTGGATTCGTCGGCTGGTCTATAAAGGGGCTCATCCGCTCCGCCAATTAGGCAAGTATTAAAACTTGAAAGAAAACAGGTATTAAATGCTTCCACCAGCTGTTTCGAATTCACCAACTGCGGGCTCCAAAAAGGGAAAATTATCCCACAAGTTAAAAAAATGCGCCATGCAAAGTGACAGCCTTCACATGGCGCATTTCAGTTAATTTATTCACAACTCTATTGATTTAAAAATAGCCTCTCAAAAGCCTCTTGTTAGCCGCGGAAATAACCTGCTGGAACAAATGGCATAGCGGTCAGTTTGAGCGGAATACTTTTCCCACGCACACTGGCAAACAACGCTTCTTCTGTGGCGAGAGAAGCCGATTCCACATAAGCCATGACAATAGGCTGAGAAAGACTTGGTGAAAAGCCACCACTAGTCACTGTGCCCTTTACTTGACCCGCTTCATTAACTATTTCAACGCCTTCACGAACAGGCGCTCGCCCTTCCACTAGGTAGCCAACACGTTTTTTTGCGGGTTTGTTAGTAAACTGAGGCAGGATTACGTCCGCCCCAGGGAAGCCACCGGCACGCTCACCACCAGTACGACGCACTTTTTGAATTGCCCAGTTTATAGAAGCCTCTACTGGCGTGGTATTAGTATTAATGTCATGACCATACAAACATAAGCCAGCTTCAAGGCGAAGAGAATCACGAGCCCCTAAACCAATCCACTCAACTTCATCAAAAGACAACAAAACTGACGCCAAAGCTTCTGCATTTTCATTAGGCACAGAAACCTCATAGCCATCTTCACCCGTGTAACCAGAACAGCTCACCCAAAGCTCAATGCCTTGCCAATCAAGCTTTACACTTTGCATAAAGGTCATGGTCAAAACATCGGGAATCATTCGAGCAAATACTTCGCGTGCTTTAGGTCCTTGAATAGCTAATAGTGCCCTATCTTCGATCACTTCCACTTCACAATCAGTAAGGGAGGCTTTGAGATAAGCAATGTCTTGGTCTTTACAAGCGGCATTAACTACCATGAAGATATCATCCCCCCAATTCGCAAACATCAGATCATCGGTGATACCGCCTTGTTCTGTGGTAAACATACCGTAACGCTGCATGCCTTGCGCAAGTCCCAACACATCGACTGGCAAAATCGTTTCAAGGGCCGACTTTACCTTTGTCCCTTTTAAAATAACTTGCCCCATATGCGAAACATCAAACAAACCCACTTGCTCCCTTACCCACAAGTGTTCCTTTTTCACGCCAAGTGGATACTGTACTGGCATTTCATAACCAGCAAATTCAACCATACGAGCATCAGAAGCGAGATGTTGAGCATAGAGCGCGGTGCGTTTCATAGAGTAAACCTCAATAAGATATTGCCTAGAATATGTTTCCAATTGGAAACAGAGTATCTAAAAACGACATTCTTTGACAAGCACTAAGATAGCTTTATTTAAAGATAAACAACCTAAAACAGCCAACTACCGCCGTACATAAGTTATAAATAGCTGAATGCTTGGTCAAACATATTGAATTAATATAGTTTAAGTTTTCTCGGTCTTTTACTGTTTCCAATTGGAAACTTTTTGATTATGATAGACGCAAATTGACTCACAGTAACAATGACCGATACTCTCAGAAAGATGATCTTTTTTCATCCTCTTAGGGCGTCTTAGTGGTATTATACGCAGGAACCAACCTTTGTCTTATTAGGCATACCTGTTTACTTAAGAGGAACTACTCCATGGCCAACACCGAAGCCTTTTTCAGCCAATCCTTAGCTGAACGCGATCCAGAACTTTTTGCCACTATTGTTGAAGAACAAGAACGCCAAGAAACTGGTATCGAATTAATTGCTTCTGAAAACATCACATCCAAAGCCGTTCTAGAAGCTCAAGGCTCCGTTTTAACGAACAAATACGCGGAAGGCTATCCAAACCGTCGCTACTACGGTGGTTGTGAAGCAGTAGATGTTACTGAGCAGTTAGCCATTGACCGCGCTAAGCAGCTCTTTAGCTGTGAATTTGCCAACGTACAACCTCATTCAGGCGCTCAAGCAAACGGCGCAGTAATGCTTGCCTTGCTGCAACCAGGCGATACCATCCTTGGCATGTCATTGGACGCTGGCGGTCATTTGACCCACGGTGCGCCACCAGCACAATCAGGCAAATGGTTTAACGCGGTTCAATACCAAGTAAATCCAGATACCCTATTAATCGATTACGACGCCATTGAAGCCCAAGCCTTAGAGTGCAAGCCAAAAATGATCATCGCTGGCGGCTCTGCAATTCCTCGTGTTATCGACTTTAAACGCTTCCGAGAAATCGCCGATAAAGTGGGCGCTTATCTGTTTGTTGACATGGCACACATTGCTGGCCTTGTTGCCACAGGTGCTCACCCATCGCCATTACCACACGCCCACGTAGTAACCACCACCACCCACAAAACCTTGCGCGGCCCCCGTGGTGGAATGATTCTTTCTAACGATCTTGATCTTGGTAAGAAAATCAACTCTGCGGTTTTCCCCGGTTATCAAGGTGGTCCATTGATGCACGTCATCGCGGGCAAAGCCGTTGCTTTCGGCGAAGCATTAAAACCAGAGTTTAAAGTTTACATCGATCAAGTCGTTGCAAATGCTAAAGCTTTAGCGGAAGTCATGATGGAACGCGGTTGTGATATTGTTACTGGTGGTACTGATAACCATCTAATGCTGGTTGACCTTCGCCCTAAAGGCTTGAAAGGCAACATGGCTGATAAAGCACTAGAACGTGCTGGCATCACCTGTAACAAAAACGGTATTCCTTTCGACACTGAAAAACCCATGATCACGTCCGGTATTCGTATCGGTACGCCAGCCGCAACATCTCGTGGCTTTGGTGTAGAAGAGTTCCGCAAAGTTGGCCACCTGATCAGTGATGTTCTAGATGGCTTGGTTGAAAAGCCAGAAGGCAATTCAGAAGTTGAAGCGCGCGTACTTGCTGAAGTTAAAGAACTTTGCAAACGCTTCCCACTGTATCGCTAAAACTCTATCACTAGAAACAATCTACCCGAGAGCCATTGCTCTCGGGTATTTTTAAAAAGAGGGATTATATAATGAGCTCTATTCCAGAAAACTTAAAATACGCTGAGTCCCATGAGTGGGTTTTAGACAATGGTGATGGCACAGTAACCGTTGGCATCACTGACCATGCTCAAGATCTGCTAGGCGATGTTGTTTATGTTGAATTACCAGAAGTAGGCTTAGAAACAACAGCCGCAGAGCAATTCTCTTTGGTTGAATCTGTTAAAGCTGCTTCCGATATTTACGCACCAGTATCCGGTGAAGTTATTGAAATTAATGACGCCCTAGAAGATGCCCCTGAGCTTATTAATGAATCACCCTTTACAGACGCATGGATTGCCAAAATCAAGCTAAGCGACAGCGCTGAACTTGACAAACTGCTTGACGCAGCAGGCTACTCAGCCTCAATCGAATAGTTTCACTATTAAGCTCTCTTGCTTTTCCGCAAAAGAGCTTATTCTCCAAGATTTTATCCTTATAGGTGACTGAACCATGACTTCGTGCATCCGCGATTTGTTAAGCAATGATGAATTTATAGCGCGCCATATAGGCCCAGATTCTGCAGAACAGGCAACTATGCTTGCTGCTATTGGCATTGACTCTCTTCCTCAGTTAATAGAGAGAACAGTTCCTGAAGCGATTCGTCAGGCAAATCTCGACCTTTCTGCACTACCAACCAGCGAAAACGATGCACTGGTTCAGCTAAAAGCCATTGCCAGTAAAAACAAAGTGGCTCGCTCTTTTATTGGTATAGGCTACCACGACACCCATGTTCCCTCTCCTATTATAAGAAACCTATTAGAAAACCCAGGCTGGTATACCGCTTACACTCCTTACCAACCAGAAATTTCTCAAGGTCGATTGGAAGCGCTATTAAATTTCCAACAAGTGATTATCGACCTGACTGGCATGGAAATCTCTAATGCCTCTTTATTAGATGAAGCCACGGCAGCAGCGGAAGCCATGACGCTGATGAAGCGCTCTAACCGCAAGAAAAATAACAACCTGTTTGTTGCCGATCATTGCTTACCACAAACCATTGATGTGGTAAAAACTCGCGCTGAGCTGCTAGAAATTGATGTGATTGTTGACGACATCGCTAACTTCGCGAATCACGATGTGTTTGGGGCTATTTTCCAATATCCGGGTATCGATGGTAGCGTCAATGACCTTAGCCCTGTTATCGCACAAGCCCACGAGCAAGGTGCATTAGTCAGCATCGCTGTCGATCTGCTTTCACTCGTATTATTGAAGTCTCCCGGCAATATGGGTGCCGACATTGTTTTTGGTAGCGCACAACGCTTTGGCGTGCCAATGGGCTTTGGTGGGCCACATGCCGCCTTCCTAGCAACCAAAGACGCTTTTAAACGCTCTATGCCGGGTCGAGTTATCGGTGTTTCTAAAGATAGCCATGGTAAACCCGCCCTTCGCATGGCAATGCAAACTCGCGAACAACACATTCGCCGAGAAAAGGCCACATCGAACATTTGTACCGCTCAAGCACTGCTCGCGATGATGGCGGGATTTTATGCGGTTTATCATGGGCCAGTTGGCTTGAAGAAAATTGCGTTACGCGTTGCTTCTTTGACCCATTGCTTTGCGAAAGCGATACAAGCCAAAGGTTTCACCACCAACTCAAGCTATTTCGATACCTTGATCATAGATACGAAAGACCAAACAGACAGCATCATAGCCAAGGCTGAAGCCAAGTTAGTGAACTTTTACAAAGCTTCTGCCACTCAAGTGTCGATTTCTTTCAATGAAACTATTACGCCTGCCGATCTTATTGACCTAGCAGATTGCTTTGGCATCACATTAAGTGAAGATGAAGTCACGGAAGCGTCAGCCGCTCAAGGCTTCGATGCTGCTCTATTACGTCAAGACGCTATCCTGACTCACCCAGTATTTAACAGCCATCATAGTGAAACAGAATTGATGCGCTACATGCATCAGTTGGAAGTGAAAGACATCGCCCTCAACCAAAGCATGATTCCGCTGGGTTCTTGTACGATGAAACTAAACGCCGCGTCAGAAATGATTCCAGTTACTTGGGCTGAATTTGGTCGTATTCATCCCTTTGCGCCAAGCAATCAAGTATCTGGCTACCATGATTTGCTTAAAGAGCTGATCGACATGCTGTCGAAAGCCACAGGCTATGACACAGTTTCTCTGCAACCAAATTCCGGTGCGCAAGGAGAATACGCAGGCTTACTCGCTATAGATAAATACCATAAGTCACGCGGCGACCATGACCGTAATGTCTGTTTGATTCCAAGTTCTGCCCACGGCACCAACCCAGCCTCCGCAGCTTTAGCGGGTATGAAGGTCGTCATCGTCAAATGCGATCAGGATGGCAATATAGACCTAGCAGATCTTGCTGAAAAAGCAGAAAAACACGCAGCGCAACTTAGTTGCATCATGGCAACCTATCCATCTACTCATGGTGTATTTGAAGAACACATTCGTGAAGTATGTGACCTAGTTCATAAATTTGGCGGTCAGGTCTATATCGATGGTGCAAACTTAAACGCACTAGTAGGTGTTGCGCCTCCAGGTAGCTTTGGTGGTGACGTTTCTCACCTTAATCTGCACAAAACATTCTGTATTCCTCATGGCGGTGGCGGTCCCGGCATGGGGCCTATTGGTGTAAAATCTCACCTTGCCCCTTTCTTACCGGGTCACGCTGTTACGCCAGTATTAGACATGGCAGAGCAGCACGGCGCCGTATCTGCAGCCCCTTATGGTAGCGCAAGTATTCTAGTCATTACTTGGATGTACATCAAAATGATGGGCGACCGAGGACTACGTGACGCTACTTTCAATGCCATCTTAAACGCTAATTACATAGCTAAACGCCTAGATGAACATTACCCAGTACTTTACACAGGGAAAAATGGCGCGGTGGCTCATGAATGCATTATCGATATTCGTCCATTGAAGGCGGAATCAGGTATCAGCGAAGAAGACATTGCGAAACGACTAATGGATTTTGGTTTCCATGCGCCAACCATGTCGTTCCCTGTCGCTGGCACCCTAATGATAGAACCAACGGAATCAGAAAACCTAGAAGAATTAGATCGCTTCTGTGATGCAATGATCCAAATCCGCAAAGAAATCGGCAAGGTACAAGATGGCGAGTGGTCATTGGAAGACAACCCATTAATCAATGCACCACATACTGCAGACAGTCTACTAGACATGGAGTGGACGCACGCCTACTCACGTAAAGACGCGGCTTACCCGCTGCCTTGGATCAAAGCTCGTAAGTATTGGCCTCCTGTTGGCCGTATCGACAATGTCTACGGTGACCGCAACCTATTCTGTGAATGCCCACCGATTGATAGCTATGAAGATTAATTCTTAGTCGTGATAAAAAGCTACAACACAAAAGGCGAACCCAAAATGGCTCGCCTTTTGTGTTTATTCACCTTCAAAGCTCACCTGCTAGGAATATTTCGCAACCAGCTTACCATTCATCAGGTTTTGCCATTCTTGGTCTATGGGAGCTTCAAGTAAAAGGCGCTCACCATTTAACATGATATCTAAACGAGTGGCATGCAAACACAATCGCTTAAACCCTAATGCCTTAGTTTCTTTAAGGGAATCTGTGGGGGCATATTTATCATCACCAACAATTGGATAGCCCGCATGCAATGTATGAACACGGATTTGGTGAGTACGACCCGTTACCGGCTCACATTCAACTAGGCTATAACCTTCAAACTGACGAACTAACTTAAAACGCGTTAGGCTTTCTTTTCCATCCGTATGAACCTTCACTACTCGCTCACCCGATTTAAGCTCATTTTTTAAAAGTGGTGCATTCACTTGCAACTTACGTTTTGGCCAACTGCCGTACACGAGCGCCAAGTAAGTCTTTTGTATGCCCTCTTTATCACGCAATGCCGTATGCAACTCTTTTAATACCGCTCGCTTTTTCGCAATCATGATGAGACCAGAAGTATCCCTATCGAGACGGTGGACAAGCTCAATAAATTTTTCGAGCGGTCGCATTTGTCGAATCACTTCCACCAAACCAAAGCTCAAACCGCTACCGCCATGAACCGCTAACCCCGAAGGCTTGTTAACGACAATTAAACCTTTGTCTTCATAAATAATTCGAGATTCAATTTCCCCTTTTAACTTATCCGATAACATTGGTTTTTCTGAGGCTGGAGCAATGACTATTGGAGCAATTCGCACCACATCCTCATTCTGTAGACGGTAATCCGGCTTGGTACGTTTTTTATTAACGCGAATTTCACCTTTCCTCAGTAGGTTATAAATTTTACCTTTAGGCACTCCTTTTAGTAATGTAACCAAGAAGTTATCTATTCTTTGGTCGATATTATTGTCGTCAATTGTGACGTAACGAACCGAAGGGCGTTCTGTTAATTTTTGTTCTGAATCCGACATAACCAAAGATTGCTTTCCTTTATAATTGAAGCACTTAGATTTTACTGTTATATTCACACTCGCAAAGGGTAAGAGGCAACAAAACACCTCGAAGATATGATGCAAAGAATTGAATGAAAATTGCCGAAGCGACACTTCGGCCCTCTATCTTACCTCTGTAACAGTTAATCTTAAATAATAAACCGCATGATTCGGATAAATCCGCTTCAGTGGAAGGAATTCTCGTTAATTGCTCGACAGCGCGTTCGCGTCGTTCATAAAAAAAGCAACAAAGAGACTGGTAAAGAAACTATTTGCTATTAATTACGGCAGCGACCGCACAAAAGCGTTTAATTATAAAATGAACGTATCGCGTACTCCTCTCGCCCGAACACTACAAATGGCCTACTCTAGACCTGAGCCAGATATTTTATTGGTGCCACCTTCCTACTGAACAGTTGTTCGTCTCAGCTAACAGAGTTCACAACTAAATGATTAGAATGCTAATAAATGCAACTCAACAAGAAGAGTTGCGCGTTGCGCTTGTCGATGGACAACGTCTGTATGATCTTGATATTGAATCCGGTTCTCGCGAACAGAAAAAATCGAATATCTATAAAGGCCGCATTACTCGTATAGAACCGAGCCTAGAAGCTGCCTTTGTTGATTTCGGCGCTGATCGCCACGGCTTCCTCCCTCTTAAAGAAATTTCTAAAACCTACTTTTCTAAAAAATCGAATCACGAAGGCCGCATAAACATCAAAGATGTCTTAAGCGAAGGCCAAGAGGTCATCGTTCAAGTAGACAAAGAAGAGCGTGGCAATAAAGGCGCAGCGCTAACAACCTTCGTTAGTTTAGCTGGCCGCTATTTGGTACTTATGCCAAATAACCCTCGCGCAGGTGGTATCTCTCGTCGTATCGATGGCGATGATAGATCCCACTTAAAAGAAGCCATGTCTGGACTTAACACCCCTGAAAACGGTGGTTTGATTGTTCGTACCGCAGGCGTTGGCCGCTCTACAGAAGAGCTACAATGGGATTTAGATTACCTAGATACGCTTTGGAGCTCTATCACCAAAGCCGCTTCAGAGAAGCCTGCTCCTTTCTTGATTTACCAAGAAAGCAACATCGTTATCCGCGCCATTCGCGATTACCTTCGTGAAGACATTGGCGAAGTATTGATTGATGAAAAAGACGCTTATCAAGATGCTATCAACTTCGTCATGCAAGTCATGCCGCACTTTAAGTCTCGCATCAAGATGTACACAGATTCTACTCCGCTGTTTAACCGCTTTCAGATCGAAACTCAGATCGAAACCGCCTTCCAACGCGAAGTACGCCTCCCCTCTGGTGGCTCGATTGTCATAGACCCAACAGAAGCTCTCGTTTCTATTGACATCAACTCCGCCCGCGCAACAAAAGGCGGCGATATAGAAGAAACCGCCCTGCAAACCAACGTCGAAGCGGCAGACGAAATTGCTCGTCAATTACGCCTACGAGACATCGGTGGTTTGGTCGTCATCGACTTTATCGATATGACACCAGTACGCAACCAGAAAGAGGTAGAAACGCGCATGAAAGATGCGCTGGAAGCCGATCGAGCAAGAGTACAAATAGGTCGTATCTCACGCTTCGGCCTATTAGAAATGTCTCGTCAACGCCTACGCCCTTCCCTAGGTGAAACCAGCGGTATTGTGTGCCCTCGCTGCAATGGCCAAGGCTTTATCCGTGACGTTGAATCTCTCGCTCTTTCTGTCCTTCGTTTGATTGAAGAGGAGTGCTCAAAAGAACGCACAGCACAAATTCGAGCTGTCTTGCCTGTTTCTGTCGCAACCTTCTTACTGAACGAGAAGCGCACGAACATCGCCAAAATCGAAAAACGTAACAGCGTTCATATCATCCTTGTGCCGAATCCACACATGGAAACACCACATTTTGAAGTTGAGCGTATTCGTGATGACAGCACGGTTGTATCGCAAAATGAAAACAGCTACACCTATGTTGAAACACCAGAACAGCCACCTTATGAGCCTCGTCAAGTAAATGAGAACGTACGCCCACAGGCTGCTGTCACCAGCATTGCACCAAAAGCCCCTGCTCCTGCCCATACAGCACCAACGGCAGCCCATAAAAAAGCAAAATCAGCCACTAATAAGCCGAGTCTAATTACTCGCATTATGAAGGCACTATTTGGGGAAGAGCAAAACAAACCGGCGAAAAAAACGGTTAGCAAAAAACCTTCCCCAAGGACTGCAAGTAACGATCGCAGCACAGAAAAAACCAAAAACAATGATCGCGGCAATCGCAACAATAATAAGCGCAATGTGAAACACCAAAACGCTGATCGCGATAATAGCAAAGAAAATAATCGCTCTACTCGTCAATCACGTCGCGAGCAAGCGGAAGCAAGCAAAGGAAATTCTCGTCGCAATAATAACCGCGGTAACAAACAAGATAACCCGGAAGTTAAAACAGAAAGACAGGAAGCCGCAGTAAAAGCACCGGCTCGTAAACAAAAAACAGTCCCAGAAGTTGCAGAGCGTAAGCGCAATCGCAATGAAAATCGCCGTCGTAATGGCAAACTAAAGGAAGAAGCTGTTGAAGCAACAATACTAAAAGAGCAAGAAGATAACGCCCTTTTAGAAGCCGCTAAAAATGCAGAATCTAACCGCGGCGCTGAAAACATGGATGGTGACACAGGATCTCAAGAGCGTCGTTCACGTCGTTCACGTCGTTCGCGTCGCCCTCAAAAAGAAGAGACTAACGCAGAACTAGAAACACAAGTAGATGCATCACCTCAAGCGTCTACCTCCGAAAAAACTAGCGAAGTAGTGACGGAAGCAAAAGCTCCTGAAAGCACGCCTGTAGAAGCAACTCAGGCAGAACCTGCAACTGTGACTGAAACACCAGCAGCTGAACCAACAGAGACCAAGGTCTCAGCAACCGAAGAAACTGAAGCGGTTACGAACGAAGCCTCTATCACTCTTCAGCCAGTTGATGAAGTTCCAAGTGCTAAAGTGGAAGCACCTGCAAAGAAAGAAAAGCCAAAAATGTCTGTCAAAGCACAGATAGATGAAGCTGCTCAAATCGATGTGGAAGCAACCCCTATTGCAATCAAAGCAGAAGCTATAACTGAAGAGACCTCTACTCAGCAAATAGAAGAGACAGTAGCAGAGACGAAAGCACCTATTGAAGAGACTGTGAAAACGGAAGAAGTCCCTCAGGCTCAAAAAGAGGCTGAAATCGAAGCTCCCGTTATAGAAGCTCCTGCTATAGAAGAAAGCAAAGCAGAGCCAGTAGCGACACAGGAAAAAGCAGAAGTCGAAGTAAAACCAGCTCGCCCTACTCGTGCCCCTCGTCGTGGACGTGGTAAACCTGTAGTGCAAACACCAACAGAAGCGAAAGCCCCTGTTGAACTACCAGCGGCTATTTTGGCTCAACAGGAAAAGCTACGTTTAGAGCAAGAAGAAAAGCGTAAACAAAGCACTTCACGCCGACGCCCTACTAGTCGAGTCAAAAATGACCCAAGGCTGGCTCGCCAAGCAGATTCGGCCGCAGATGTAGCCCCTGAAGCTGAATAACAGTTAATCACTAAAATAAAATTTAGCGATTAAAATAAAAGACTAAGAGCCCGCCAATGCGGGCTCTTTTGTGATTACAATATAGGACTTGTAATGAATATGAGTCATAGCAAAATAAACAGACAATGAAAGATTGCGGATATGCCTTACCATGATTATTGATTTTTCTCGTTTCAAGGACTGGACTCTTGTCGGCGACTTATTCGGCGGCGTAACGACAGCAATCGTATCTCTTCCTCTCGCCCTTGCCTTTGGCGTTGCCTCTGGCGCAGGCGCTGAAGCCGGACTATGGGGAGCTATTCTAGTTGGCTTTTTTGCCGCTTTATTTGGTGGCTCAACCAGTCTAATTTCCGAACCAACAGGCCCAATGACCGTCATTATGACAGCGGTTCTTACCAGCATGATGGCGAGCAACCCCGAAAGCGGAGTTGCCATGGCTTTCACCGTCGTCATGATTGCTGGCCTATTCCAAATTACACTCGGCTATTTAAAGCTAGGAAAATACATCACCCTAATGCCCTATAGTGTCATTTCAGGTTTTATGTCTGGCATCGGTGTTATATTAATCATTCTACAACTAGCCCCCTTCCTAGGGCACCCATCACCTCCTGGCGGCGTGATGGGAACATTGGGGGCGCTACCAAACCTCATTATGGAACTGAAGTTCTCGGAGCTCTTTTTAGGCCTCTTAACATTAGGGGTATTATTTTATTTACCTAAAAAATGGCGCCGCTATATTCCACCACAACTGGTTGCCCTCGTCGCTATAACATTGGTATCTGTCATCTTATTCAATGAAAACGATGTGCGCCGCATTGGCGACATTCCTTCTGGTTTACCCTCTATTCATTGGCCCCACTTTGAAAGCAGTGTCATCATGGAGATGGTCATTGATGGCCTAGTACTTGGCACCCTAGGCTGCATAGATACATTACTGACGGCCGTCATTGCTGATAGCCTGACCCGTAAAGAACACGATTCAAACAGAGAGTTAATTGGTCAAGGCACCGCAAACCTTTTCTCTGGTTTATTAGGTGGCTTACCCGGTGCCGGTGCCACCATGGGAACCGTCGTGAATATCCAGTCTGGTGCAAAATCTCCTCTTGCAGGCATTGTTCGCGCCTTTATCCTATTGCTTGTCGTACTGGGAGCGTCACAGCTAACCAGCCCCATTCCAATGGCAGTATTAGCCGGTATTGCACTGTATGTGGGAATTAACATTCTTGATTGGAGTTTTTTAAAACGAGCGCATAAGGTGGCGTTATCACCCACTATTATCATGTATGGTGTGATGGCGCTCACTGTGTTTGTTGATCTTATGGTCGCCGTCGGTATCGGTGTCTTCATTGCCAATATTTTAACCATAGAAAAGCTCAGCCGACTTCAATCAGGCAATGTCAAAGCCATTAGTGATGCGGATGATGATATTCCTCTTACTGAAGACGAAAGAAAGCTACTTGATGAAGCCGATGGGCGCGTCCTTCTCTTCTACCTATCTGGCCCAATGATTTTTGGTGTCAGTAAAGCCATTGCGAAGCATCATAACCGAATTCATAACTACCAAGCCGTAGTATTAGATCTAAGTGCCGTTCCTATGATGGATCTGACGGTGGGACTAGCATTAGAAAATGCCATTAAAGACGCTATAGAAGCCCATTGTGCTGTTTATATCTTTAGTCCGAATGGACAAACGACTGAGCGTCTAGAGAAACTAGGTGTACTAAAGCGCTTACCCCATAACGCTTTTTGTGATTCTCGCAAATCAGCCCTAGCACAAGCGGTAAAAAGCTTAAACTAAACATGCAACACCATATTTTTTAAGCAATAAAAAAGCCGCTAGAAAGCGGCTTTTTAAAATACAAGCTATGCTCATTGACGCGTCAAACGATCATTACCTAACACAATAGGCATAGAAGATCGATATGGGTTGATGTCCAAACCACCACGTCTAACGTAACGAGCATAAACCACCAATTTTTCTGGCTGACATTTTTGCATAATATCTATGTAGATTCGCTCTACGCATTGCTCATGGAAGTCCGTATGCTCTCGAAAAGAAACAATATATTTCAATAAGCTCTCATGACTAATTCGTGTGCCTTTATAGTCAATAAACACCGACCCCCAATCAGGCTGATTGGTAACCGGACAATTTGACTTTAATAAATGACTAACTAAACGCTCCTCTACCTGACCCGATTGGGTATCAATCTCAAGTAAATCTGCATTAGGATGATATTCAGAAGTCTCAACATCCAAATCATCGATACAATAATCTGGCGTAAGTACCACCAAAGACGCCATAGAATCCGCATCACGAATGACAACATTTACCGCTGCCCCTGCCGCATTGGACAAATCAGTCTCCAACAGCGCTTGCACCTCTTCCATTGAGTCATGACGCATCTGATTAAAAGAGTTTAGATACAATTTAAACGATTTAGATTCAATAATATTTGGGGAGTCATAGGGAAAACGAAATTCAGCCAAAGCCACTCTTGGCTTTCCTTTAGCGTTTAACCAGGATAATTCATAGGCGTTCCAAATATCTTCCCCATGAAAAGGAAGACGGTCAGATTCAACGCCCATTTCAGACCATTTATCAACTCTCGCAATTGGGTAAAGCAGCCCTGGATTGTACTCAGAAACATAGTCTGTTTGCTGACCTAAGGGTAAAAAGCCCATATAACACTGTCCTCAATTTCTAATGCCTTTGCCTTGATTAAGCAAACGCAGACCGTACCAAAACAACACAACAATAAACAAACTCACGATAATCAGCGCCGAATACACATTAATATCGGAAACGCCGAGAATACCGTACCTAAATGCATTCACCATATAAAGAACAGGGTTCAGCATAGACATTTTCTGCCAGAAATCTGGCAACAAATCAATGGAATAAAAGACCCCGCCAAGGTATGTGAGAGGCGTCAAAATGAATGTCGGTACAATAGACACATCATCAAAACTTCTCGCATAAATAGCATTAACAAAACCACCAAGAGAAAACATAATGGAGGTTAAGCAAACAACCAAAACCGTCAAAAACAAACTTTGTAATGCTAAGTGAGTAAAAAATAGCGACAACACAGTAACAATTAACCCGACACACAAACCTCGCGCTACACCACCTAATACATAGCCCACTAAAATGACCCAGTTAGGCGTTGGTGACACCAGTAATTCCTGAATACTATGCTGAAATTTAGCAGAGAAAAAAGACGACGCGACATTCGAATAGGAGTTCGTAATCACCGACATCATAATCAAACCGGGGATAATATACTGCATATAGCTAAAGCCACCCATTTCACCGATTCGATCACCAATTAAATTGCCAAAAATAGCAAAATAAAGCGTCATTGTGATGGCTGGCGGCAGTAAGGTTTGCGGCCAAATACGGGTAAATCGACGAATTTCTCTAAGTAAAATAGTAACAAAAGCAATCCAAATTTCTGAGTTTTTCATTAAGTTACCCTTTAATTAATTTAACGAAGAGCTCTTCGAGTCGATTCGATTTATTACGCATACTGATGACATTCACCGATACCTCATCCAAAGCCTTAAAAATATCATTGATAGACTGACCTTTAATAACCTCAACCTCGATGCTCGTTGCATCTTTACTAGTTACTACCGAATAACCCGGCAACTGCCAATTTTCTGGAAGCTTATTATCAAGGTCTAAAATAAAGGTTTCTTGGTTTAATGTTTTCAATAAGGCTTTCACGCTAGTATTTTCAACGATTTCGCCGCCATTAATAATGGCGATATTGCGACACAGTTGCTCAGCTTCTTCTAAATAATGCGTGGTCAAGATGATGGTTGTGCCCTGCTCATTAAGCTTTTTAATAAACGCCCACATAGAGCGACGTAATTCTATGTCCACACCGGCGGTAGGCTCATCTAAAATCAGCACCTCTGGCTCATGAATCAACGCCCTTGCAATCATCAGTCGTCGTTTCATGCCTCCTGATAACATGCGAGATTGCACATCCCTCTTATCCCACAGGTCCAACTGTTTTAAGTACTTTTCAGCACGAACTTCTGCCACGCTCTTACTGAGCCCATAAAACCCTGCTTGTGTAACCACAACATTAAAAACAGTCTCGAACACATTGAAATTAAACTCTTGCGGTACAACGCCCAAATATTTCTTTGCTTGAGCAAAATCGGTATCGATATCAGTACCAAACACAGACACCTTGCCTGATGACTTATTGACCAGAGAACATAAAATACCAATCGTTGTTGATTTTCCCGCCCCATTAGGACCAAGCAATGCAAAGAAATCGCCTTTCTCTACTTTTAAATCGATCCCTTTAAGTGCTTCAAAACCACCTTCATAGCGCTTTTTAAGGTCACTAATTTCAATTGCATATGTCATAATTGAAGTTCTCGTACGGCAACGGCCGATTTAGTCATTACTTATAAATAGGGTTTTACGTGGAATCACGCACACAATATATCTTTAACGCTTTTGCTGATTTGCGCCAACGCATCGCAGAACATGCGCCTTTTGATCAAGCGGACATGGCTGAAGAAGAATTAGACTTCTTGGAAAAATGGGACTCGCTCACTTCAAAAATTGAAGCAAGTGACCCCAGCTACACTTTCGAGGCCCAAGAAGTGTTATCCCGTTTTATTCGCTGTTACGCAAACCTAGTCCCACTAATTAAAAGAGAGTTACTTTGGTTTGTTGGTGGAGAATGCCTGCATTTCTTAGGAGATGAGGAAATCGCTTTGTATCAGCAACTTGAAGATCATCTTTACGAATTAGATAAGCAGCAAAAAAGCTATGATATAGCGAAGGAAATCAGCCTTCTGCGCGGCCACTCCACTCAAGTTCATTAATCTAATAGATGGACGGATCATCCGATCCGCCCATCTAATTAGTATGCAAATTTCTTAAATACCAAAGTACCGTTGGTGCCACCAAAGCCAAAAGAGTTATTTAAAACTGTATCGATTTTTCTCTTTTGCGGCGTAAAAGGTACATAGTTTAAGTCACAACCTTCACCGGGCTCTTCTAAATTAATGGTTGGCGGTGCCACCTGATCTCGAATCGCCAAAATAGAAAATATCGACTCAACCGCACCGGACGCGCCTAATAGATGCCCAATCATAGACTTAGTTGAGCTAATCGCAACATCTTCTGCATCTTCGCCCATCACCAATTTAACAGCATTTGTCTCCGCTAAATCCCCTGCAAGCGTCGAGGTCCCATGCGCATTGATATAATCAACGTCACTTGGCATTACATTCGCATCTTTTAAAGCGGCATTCATCGCTGCCGCCGCGCCTTCACCTGTCTCTGGCGGTGCTGTCATATGATGAGCGTCATCACTCATGCCAAAGCCAGCCAATTCAGCATAAACCGTTGCGCCACGGGCAATCGCATGCTCGTACTCTTCTAGCACAAGAATACCGGCACCATCCCCCATAACAAAACCATCTCTGTTTTTGTCCCATGGACGACTGGCTGACTTAGGGGCATCATTTCTGGTGGATAAGGCACGCGCAGCACCAAAGCCGCCCATTCCTAAAGGCGTGATGGCCATCTCTGCACCACCCGCAATCATCACATCAGCATCACCATAGGCAATCATACGCCCCGCCATACCAATGTTATGAGTACCTGTTGTACAAGCTGTCACGATAGAAATATTCGGCCCTTTAAAGCCGAAACGTATCGCAACGTGACCTGAAATCATATTAATAATCGCGCCTGGCACAAAAAATGGAGAAATACGTTTTGGCCCTGATTCATTCAATAACTCTAGGTTCTTCTCAATCATTGGCAATCCACCAATACCAGAACCTATTGCACAACCTACACGATTTAAATCGGCAGTTTCAGCATTTAAATTGGCATCTTCCAGCGCCTGAACAGCCGCCGCGATACCATATTGAATAAAAAGGTCCATTTTGCGCGCTTCTTTGAAACTCATATACTGAGTCGCATCAAAATCTGTCACTTGCGCAGCAAAACGTGTGGAAAACTGTCCGGCATCAAAAGAGGCGATCTCCGATACACCGCTCTTGCCTTCCAATACGCTGTCCCACGTATCCTTCACATTGTTGCCAAGGGGTGTCACCATTCCCATTCCTGTGACTACAACCCGACGACGAGACATAGGATTCCTCCAGTCATTCCCTTTTTTACTTAAAGGGCTATTAATAAGAAAAGCCGCTGTAATAAATACAAGCGGCTTTTCGGGAAACTCAGATCACCAAAATATTACAAGTTAGCGTTGATGTAGTCGTTCGCTGCTTGTACAGTAGTGATTTTTTCAGCTTCTTCATCTGGAATTTCAGTATCAAATTCCTCTTCAAGAGCCATAACTAATTCAACTGTGTCTAGGGAATCGGCACCCAAGTCATCAACGAAAGAAGCTGAACTAACAACCTCTTCTTCTTTAACACCTAGTTGTTCGCAAACGATTTTTTTAACGCGTTCTTCAATGCTACTCATTAGAAATTCCTACTCTACTCGTTAACAGCTCAGTGTAAGCTATTATATAAAATTCGGTCACCTATAACAGGCGGGATTCTTAATCTGAACCGGAGACGTATTTTCGTTGAATTGAATATAAAATTCAACCCAAATTACGACATATACATGCCACCATTGACATGTAATGTTTCACCAGTGATATATGCAGCGCCTTGCGACGCTAAAAACGCAACGGCGGCTGCAATTTCTTCTGGTTGACCAAGGCGTGATGAAGGCACTTTTTCGACCAATTTGGCCTTATGTTCTTCAGGAAGCACCTTAGTCATGTCTGTTTCAATAAAGCCTGGCGCAACGCAATTTACCGTTATACCACGGGAAGCAATTTCAGCCGCTAGCGAACGACTAAAACCTTCTAGACCTGCTTTGGCAGCAGAATAGTTAGTTTGACCGCCATTCCCCATAGAACCTACAACCGAACTAATACTGATAACACGACCAAATCTTGCCTTAGTCATACCACGCAAGCAAGCTTTTGTGACACGAAATACAGAGGTAAGATTAGTATTAACCACTTGATCCCACTCATCTTCTTTCATGCGCATCATAAGATTATCACGAGTTATGCCAGCATTATTAACCAAAATGGTTGGCGCACCGAATTCAGCATTAATTCCCTTTATAACCGCATCAACAGAGTCGCTAGAAGAAACATCTAGCACCCAACCTTTGCCTTTATCACCCAAGTATTCACTAATACTCTGCGCGCCAGAATCGCTAGTCGCGGTTCCGATAACAGTAGCTCCCTGCTCAACAAGAGCCATAGCAATCGCTTTACCTATGCCTCGTGTCGCCCCAGTAACCAGCGCAATTTTGCCCTCAAGACTCATGATTCTCTCCCATTCATCATTTCAACAAATAAAATTCTTTCTATACAAATACTAAGCAGACAATGCCGCTTCAAATCCAGCCAAATCCCCTAAAGAGGCGACAGCTATGCCTTTAACAATTCGCTTATTCAAACCACTTAGCACTTTACCTGGACCACACTCTAATGTTGTGGTCACACCTAACTCTGCAAGCAAGGCAACAGACTGAGTCCACTGCACAGGCTCGCTGAGTTGAGAAACTAGATTGGCTTTGATCACAGCTGCATCAGAAACTGCTTTCGCGCTAACATTTTGTACTAATGTACAGGTTGGTTCATTAAATTGAATAGACTCTAATTTCTCGGCTAATTTTTTACCCGCTGGAATCATCAGTTCACAATGGGAAGGAACACTGACTGGCAAAGGCAAAGCACGCTTAGCACCAGCTTCTTTGGCATTAGACATTGCTTCTTCTACGGCGGCAACGTGCCCAGCAATAACCACCTGACCGGGTGAATTAAAGTTTACCGCACTAACAATGCCAGCAACCTTTTCGCAAGCGGCAACCACTTGATCATCAGCCAAACCAATGATGGCCGCCATCGCACCTTCACCAGCAGGAACAGCCGCCTGCATGAATTCGCCACGCAATTTAACCAACTCAACTGCATCAGTAAACGCAATCACACCAGCACAGACAAGCGCCGAATATTCACCTAAGCTGTGGCCCGCAACAAAAGCAGGCACTTCCCCACCCTGCTGCTCCCAGAGACGCCACAAGGCAACACTAGCGGTAAGCAAGGCTGGTTGTGTTTTGTCCGTTTGACTTAATCGTTCGGCATCATTTTGCACAAGGTTCCACAAGTCGTAACCAAGCACCTCAGACGCTTCAGCGAAAGTTTGACCAATTATTTGGTGTCTTTCAGCCAAATCGGCCAACATACCCAATTGCTGAGAACCCTGACCCGGAAAAACAAAAGCTAATTCAGTACTCATTTAACCTCCTGGTTATAAAGCTTTATTACAAAGTCGCGCTTCAACCGCAGAAAACAAATCCGCACGCGCAATATCTACTCCATATTCAATTGCACCGATCATCGCAGATAGATCAGAACAACCATGACCTTTTACCAAATTGCCACGCACCCCTACTAAGCAAGCCCCATGCCTGCGTTCAGTTTGGTAAAAAGTCTCAAATAGGGTTGAAGCCCCCTCGCCCAACTCTTTTAATTGCCCCATCAAAAAAGACAGCAAGCCTTCAGATGCCTTTAATACGGCATTACCTACCATACCATCACAGACGATGACGTTTTTTTCGCCACGAAATAACTCAGTCCCTTCCGCATAGCCTAAATATTTTGGCCAGCTTTTATTAGCAAGAATTCGATCCGTCTCTCTAATAACTGAACTACCCTTAGAATTTTCTACGCCGACATTAAGCAAGCCAACCCTTGGCACTTCATCACTTAATACCTCCACATAAGCAGCGCCTAACTCAGCAAAACCTTCCAACATAGAAGGAGGACAGTGCACGTTAGCACCAAGATCAACCAAGCAACGTAGCGGGTTAGTATGAAGCTCGCGAATTAAAGCAGGATAGAGTTTAGGACGTAACACCCCCAAAATATGCCGAGCAAGAGCAACCATGGCACCAGTATTGCCCAAAGTTACAACAACATCTGAGTCTTTCTGAGACAAACTCATTAAGGACCGATAAAGCGAACTGTTTTTACGACGAAATAAGGAGCGAACAATTTCTTCATCGCCAGCAATAACATCGGAACAGGAAATAAAAGACAGTCGTTCATGGGACAACGGAAGCTCAAGATCAGAGCTTGGGGAATAATAGATGGTAATAGCTAAGTCATGATATCGAGAAAGAACCTCAACAGCTCCCTCGAATGCAACGCGGGGACCTAAGTCCCCGCCCATAGCGTCTAAAGCTACCCTAATCATGGGTATCTTAGTTACTCACCTTTAGGGGTGATAACTTGACGTCCACGATAAAAACCATCCGCAGAAACATGGTGACGACGGTGAAGTTCACCAGTAGTCTGCTCTACAGAAAGTGTTGCGCTAGTCAAAGCGTCATGTGAACGGCGCTGGCCGCGACGTGAACGAGTCACTTTACTTTTTTGTACTGCCATTTTTGGAGCTCCTAACTTTTACTTGGCCTTTAATTGGGCCAATATACTAAATGGATTCGGTTTTTCGTCATCCGGTGCGTCATCGGTAGACGAGGCATACTTTACAGCTGTTGGGTTGCAACCACTTTCTTCGTGATAAGCGACAATGGGTAAGGCAAGTATAATTTCTTGCTCCACCATATCTGCTAAGATTACTTCACCATCGGTCATGACAACAGGGTCATAATCTTTCGGTAGTTTTTTGGCATGATCTTCGTCATAAACAAAGCCCAATGCCAAATCTAACGCCAGATCATAGGGAACCGCTCCCATGCAGCGTTGACAAACAACTTGCACTTGAGCGCTTAATGATCCGGAAGCAATGTAGCGCTTATCCTCATCAACTCTAAAGTCTAGATGAATAAAAGCATTACCCTCATCAGAGGCTAAAATAGCACACAGTTCCTTAAACTGGTTAAGGGGTATGTACCCTTCAAATGCCGACTCGTGGTTGGCATATTTGCGAGGGTCAAAATATTTAGGTAATGAGTCATTCAACATGGCGGCAAATAATATGGCTAAGGGCCTGTATTGTCAAAGTCTAAGTGCATTATGAGGCATTTTTTTCACCGTTTTTCGCCATAACTGACAAAAAAAAGTAGAATCCGCGTTTATTACACTAAAACAGTCCACTATTTATAAAAAAGGCATAGCAAAAGTGATGCAAAAAGCCCCACAAAAACAGCTTGTTTTGGCTTCCTCTTCCCCTTACCGAAAGTCATTACTTGAACGCCTACAAATCCCTTTTGAGTGCCATTCACCTGATATTGACGAGTCACCATTCGACGGCGAATCAGCAGAAAACCTCGTCAAGCGCCTAACAATCAGTAAGGCTCAGGCAGTACAAGCGGACAAGTTAACGATAAACGACATTAACAAGCTCATTATTGCTTCTGATCAAGTTGCCGTTCTAAATCAACAAATTCTTGGTAAACCACTTAATAATCAAAACGCTATTCAGCAACTAAAAAATTTTAGTGGTAATAAGGTAAGTTTCTTAACTGGCTTATGCGTTCTCAATCAACAAACGCTCAATTTCCAATATGAACTAAATCAATATCATGTTTATTTTAGAAAGCTAACAATAAGAGAAATTGAAAACTATATTCGTATAGAGCAACCACTAGACTGTGCTGGTAGCTTTAAATGTGAAGGGTTAGGTATTAGCCTGTTTGAAAAAATGGAAGGAGAAGATCCGAATAGTCTCATTGGCCTCCCCCTTATTTCTCTATGCCGCTTACTGAGGCAACACCAAATCAATCCCCTAGGCTAATTCTCTAGGGGAGAATCATAAACAAAAGCAATGCGATCAAAGCCCAGAGACTCACGCCCTAAATCCGCTAAATTAATAAAGCGCACCTTACTGCTTAAACGATCACCAAGACCAGCCTCAACATTTGATATCATCCGATCCCCCCGCTCTATTGCGCTCAACAAACCGTTTTTTTGACTCGTTACAAAAGCAACCACCTTCTGATCAGGCAATAAATCACTTAAAAAGCGACGAATCCTAGGAAGGTCTGAGGCATCCATTTGAGCAACAATACCAAACTCTGAATCTTGCGCCTCCGTTGCCTTTACTTCATCTAAGCGCACCATGACATCACCCGCACCACGACGGTTAATGTACATGATCTGATAGGCACCTTGACGATCCTTAACAACCAATAGAGATTGATTTTGATCTGCACCATACAATAAATAATCTTTGAAAAAATTATTAGCCCAAGCATTACTGCTGCCACAACTTCGGCTTTCACACTCAAATAAAATAGACTGCCCATCAGCGACTAAAAGTGCTTTGTAATGAGCATAAACATCAGCTAAAAGCGCATTGCGATCTATTTTATAAAGCGAGCTAGAATATTCTCCTTTCACCCTAATTACTGACTCAGGCTCCCAACCACGACCAGCACGACTAATCTTACTTAATGGCACCTCAATTAACTGATCGACTTTAGAGTTACTTTTGACTAACTGAGCACCACGATAGGGCTCGCTTTCTGACAAATCAGCGTAAGAGAGACTACTCAGTAAAATAGATAAAAACAAAGCGCCACGAAACTTAACCATGCAATCTACCTCTCACCATTAGATAGGTGGATTAATTCATTAATTTTGATCAATAAAATATTGAACTTCAGCCGCAACAGCGGACACAGTATCTGGCTCAAGATGAAAATGATGATTTCCTTCTAGCCACTTCAATTTTAACCACGAAAATTGAGCTGCACGACTAGACACTATGTCATCACCCTCGGTATAGATACCCTCTTTAGCCATCAAGACTAAGCTCGGACACTTAATACCCTGCAAAAAAGCTTCGACGCTGGCCTCATCCATACGATACGGAGATGGAAAGCTTAACTTACCATCGTGACGCCATGTCCAGTCGCCCTCAGACGTTTGCTTGCTGCCACGCTCCACTAATAGCTTTGCTGCACTTTTAGATAAAGAAGTGAACCCATTCATTCTAGCCAACACCATATCGTCTTGAGTTTGATATTTTGTATTGTGATCAGGGCGGTGTTTTACCATTTTTTGCACCGCACGCTGCAAGGTCACCACTCGATCTGCAGGAGAGCTCACCACAGGCCCCATGCTGTCCAATACAATCAGACCTCGTACTTTGTCCGGCACAATAGCCGCTACCAACATAGCAACCGAACCGCCCATACTATGGCCAATCAACCAACAGGGCTGACTGGATTGATTCAATATGGACACCACATCCAAAACATAATCCCAGAGGTGGTAAAAGCTACCAATAGGACGATGCTTCGATAAACCATGGCCAGCATGATCAACAGCAATATGAGTATAATCCATCAAATAAGGTGACAAATTAGAAAAACTGGCGGCATTATCTAACCAGCCATGTAAAGACAGCACTTTTAGCTCTGATGTTTTTTGAGGTAACCACTGCAGTCCTGCAATTTCAGTATGTGCAAGCCTATAAACTATGTCATTTCCCATATTTTTAACTTACTTTATCCTCAACAACATTTGCATTAAGAAGGAGAAACAGACCAGCGATACTGACAGCAAGCCGTAGCAAACAATTCTCCTTGCACAGCGGCAAGGGTTGCCGTGGTCATTGCAAAGTTCGCAGGCAAGGGCTCATCAACTAACAAATCAACAAATTGATGGGCAAAAGGCTGATGAGTCACAATCAAAATGGATTGATAAGGCTGCGAGTTCAGCCACAAGGCCACCTCCTCTCCTTTACCACTCGGGGTAATCAAAGGACAGGTTTCTGCTTTAATTAAGCTTCCTAAGGCCTCTAGGAAGCATTGAGCCGTTTGCTGCGCCCTTAAATAAGGACTAACAAAAACCGCATCAAACATTTCACCCTTTGCCTGAAAAACCTGAGCTGTAGACTTTACTTCGTCAAAACCAAAATCAGTTAAAGCCCGTAGCTCATCTTTGTTATAACCATAAGATTCGGCTTCGCCATGGCGCAGAACATAAAGGTGTTTAGTCTTGCTCATCCGACTTTACCTGAGGCCATGGCTGAAATGGAAACGGCTTCTCTTCTGTTTCAAAAGACATAAACTGAAAAATTTGCAGAATAAAGCTCGTAACACGGCTCAACCAAGACAATAAAACGATCGGCTCATATTTTGAACCAAGCTTCACCAAGCTCACTAAAATCAAAAGAATACCGAAAACGGTAACGGCCACATTCAGCACAACCCAATACACCAACATGAAAACTAATCTGAACCAAAAACTCTGATCTGTATAACCCGGTTTAGCCATGTTTATTCTCCTCTTTTGTCGCAAATTCGACATCCCATTTTTGCCCACCAGTCATCATTGAACCAATCAATGACTCTAGCTTGGCTTTCTCAAATAATAGTTTAGACAAGCCTTCCGCCAAAGGCATATAAAGACCATGCTTTTCCGCCTCGGTAACGACCATCCTCAAGGTATTTACCCCTTCCGCCACTTCACCTATCTCTTCAATCGCTTGCTCTAGCGTCTTACCTGAACCAATCAAAAAACCCACACGATAATTACGGCTCAATGGTGAGGTACAAGTAGCAATCAAATCTCCCACTCCAGCCAAGCCCAAAAAGGTCATTGGATTAGCACCAAAATGAACGGCAAAACGACTCATTTCAGCTAGGCTACGAGTAATGATCATCGACATGGTGTTTTCACCCACCTTCATCGCTTTAGCAAGGCCGCAAACAATGGCATAAATATTTTTTAACGCGCCCGCCAATTCGACCCCCGTACTATCGGTATTTTCATAAATCCGAAAAGTCGGCGACTTGAGTAGCTCAATTACACGCAATCGAACCTCTTCATCAGGACTCGCAATAACCGATCCAGTAATTTGACCAACAGCAATTTCTTTTGCCAAGTTTGGCCCACTTAATACACCTATTTTTTGCGTAGCAGGGTTTCGACGCAAAATATCACTCATAAGTTCAAAACGATTTGGATTAAATCCCTTAGTCGTGCTAATTAAAATCTTATCCTCTGTCAGCAAGGGTTCAATACGCTGCACAACTTGTTCAAAAGACTTCGACGGAATCGAAACAAAAACGGTATCACTCTCACGAATGGCTTGCTCTAAATTACTGGTTGCTAATAACTCCTGATGCAGAGGTGCATTAGGTAGGTAGCGACTATTTAGGCCCGTGAGATTAATTTCCTCGACTTGTTGCTCGTTACGCATCCACTGGCTAACCTGATGATCGTTGTTCGCCATTATGTTCGCCAAGACGGTACCAAAACTGCCGCCACCCAATACACAAACCGAATGTTTCATTATGAGTATTTCTCTTAAAAACCAATTTATTAAAAGTATTTAATTATACTAAGACGAGCAACTAACTTCTAAAGATTGAGCCCAATCTGGGGCTCTTTGCGCCAGCACATCAGACGACTCATGCTCATCAAATGGATGACTCAATACGTTTAGCAGTCGGCGAAATGGCAAATAATCGCCTTGCTCCGCCGCTTGAGTCACTTCATAAGCTAAGTAATTTCGTAGAATGAATTTTGGGTTAGTTTGCAACATTAAATCACTGGTATCAGCCCAAGCAACAACGACCTTACTACGCGCCGCCTGATATAACGCCAGCCATTCAGACATGCGCGCCCTATCAATAACCTCATCTAAAACACACGAAAAATCATTCTCTCCTATTCGGCTAAGTAAGCGAAAAAAGAGGGTATAGTCCATTTTTTCAGCTAGCAGTATAGTAAATAATTTCGGTAACAAAACATGCAAATCGTTTACATCACCAAGCCCCATTTTAGCTAGCATGAGTTCATCGTAATGCGTCTGTAGCTCTGGCTCATAGGTCTGCAAAATAGCAACCAGTTGATCGCGCGTTAGATGATTTGAAAAGCATCGCATCAAACAATTTAAATTCCATAAGCCAATTCCGGGCTGGCGAGAAAAAGCATAGCGCCCTTCATGATCTGAGTGGTTGCATATCCAATCCGGCTGATAGTCTTCCATAAAGCCATAGGGACCATAATCAATGGTCTCGCCAGTAAAGGAAAAATTATCAGTATTCATCACTCCATGCTGGAATCCAACGGCCTGCCATTTAGCTATCATGCGAGCCGTTCGTTTTACCACCTCTATTAACATGCTTTCTAGCGGCGATTCGGCTTCCAAGCAAGCAGGATAATAATATTCAAGACAATACTGAATAAGCGCATCTAGCTCTTCCTGTTTACCTTGATAGAAAAAGTATTCAAAGTGACCAAAGCGAATATGCCCTTGCGCCGTACGCAATAGCATGGCCCCAGGTTCAGGCGTTTCCCGATAAACCGCTTCACGGCTATCATAAAGTGCTAAGGCACGGGAAGAAGGAATTGATAAAGCCTGCATAGCTTCACTGGCAAGGTATTCACGAATACAGGAGCGTAATACCGCACGACCATCTGCACGACGGGAATATGGCGTTGGTCCTGCTCCTTTCATATGTAAATCATATAAAAGGCCATCTTGGCCACGCAACTCACCCAATAGAACACCACGGCCATCTCCCAATTGCGGAGAAAAACCGCCAAATTGATGGCCAGCATACACCATGCTCAAGCTATTTAGGACAGCTTGCTCGCCGCTCAAGATGGATTTCGTTGTAGGGGATTTTATATCAATAGAAAGGAAGGCTGCGACAGATTGATTAAACTCAACCAAGCGCTGCTCTAGAAGTGGCTTGATGAGCGTTTTAGAGAAAAATGCCTCACCTAAACCTGTAAAGTTGTGTTCTAAATTCATCGTCACTCGCTTTAAAGAAACTGCCGAAAAGAACTTTTAACAGCAGTCTCTTAACATAGGTTATGCAGATGTATTCACCATGTATTCACAACGGATGCTTTCACCAACCACTTTTTCAATTTCAGGAATCATAAAAGCATCATCTTCACTGGCAAAGCTAACGGATCTACCCGTTTCACCACCACGACCTGTTCGACCAATACGGTGCACATAATCTTCCGGATCTTCTGGCAAGGCATAGTTTACAACCAGCTCAACATTATCTACGTGGATACCACGGCCAGCCACATCTGTCGCCACTAGCACCTGAATAATGCCGTCTTTAAAGTTCTTTAAGGTTTTAACGCGCTTATCTTGGGCAACTTCACCCGATAAAATAGCGCAGTTAATGTTCGCCTTACGAAGACGCTCATATAAATCACGCGTTTCATCTCGGCGATTGGCAAAAATAATCGTACGCTGACCACCATTTTCTTCAATAAGCTGCTTCAACACAGGCCATTTTTGATCCGCTTCTACGGTATAGATAACTTGATCGATATTTTGATTAGTTGCTTCTTTTGGCACAACCGAGACTTCTTTAGGAAAGTAAGTCCATTGACGAGCAAGCACCTGAACATCTTTCGGGAAAGTAGCGCTAAACAACATGGTTTGACGTGTTTCTTTTTGTGGCGTCATACGAATGATACTTTTCACATCCGGGATGAACCCCATGGACAGCATGCGATCCGCTTCATCCAATACCAAACACTCAACCTTATTTAGTTGAACTTTCTTACTACGGGCAAAATCTAATAAGCGTCCCGGCGTTGCCACCAAGATATCAACATTTTCAGTTTGCAGTGCGATTTTTTGCTTTTCGTAACTTAAGCCACCAACCAGAGTAACAACGTTCAAATGACAATTTGACGTTAACTTAACAGCGTCATCAGCAATTTGTAGGGCCAATTCACGGGTTGGAGCGATAATCAATCCACGAGCGACATTATTAGCGCGTTTTTCTTCCAAAGGATAATCAAGAAAGTCACTGATCATGGCGATTAAGAAAGCCGCTGTTTTACCTGTCCCAGTTTGTGCTTGACCTATAATGTCATAGCCCAATAGGGTCATAGGCAAAGTTTCTGCCTGAATCTCACTGCAATATTCAAACCCCATTTCCGATATTGACTTTAAAACGCGGTTAGGCAAATTCAAATCATGAAAGCGAAGCTTCCCATCGACTTCGGCAACCGAAAAGTCTTCAATAGACCAACCAGCATTAGCATTTTTCGCACTAGACACAGCATCATTATTTTCACTGGCAAGATCGGAGGTATTTTCTTCGCTATTGCGAGGTTGTTTACTCGGACGGCGGGCGCGTTTGGGCTTTGACGTACTTTCTGATGGTGATACTTGACTTTGGTTTTCCATATTGGAATTTTACGCTTCTTTTATGTTGTGAAATTTAGATAACTTGGCGTGAAGTGTACCTAATCGCTGAGGTTTTATCACCCCTTGCTTATCTTTCATAGCGATACGGCGGCAAACTGCTGATAAGTTGCGATCCATAACGTTTGGTCTTCAGACGTATATCTAAAATATGTATCTCACCAGAGTCAGTTTCACTCCTAAGTAATCGCCCCGTTGCTTGAACTAAACGCAACGATGCATCTGGAATCGTAATCTCCATAAAAGGGTTACCCCCTCTTTTTTGAATCCATTCCGCCAGTGTTGCCTCAACAGGGTCATCGGGAACCGCAAAAGGAATCTTAGCGATATAGACACAGGTCAGATAGTCTCCCGGTAAATCCACCCCTTCAGCAAAACTGGCAAGCCCTAACAGCAAACTGCCTTTACCATCATCAATGCGCGATTTATGGGAGTCCAAGATGACACGCTTTGACTGTTCACCTTGCACCAATAAAATTTCTTGCAAGCCAGGAGACAAAGACTGCGCGACTTCTTCCATCTGTCGGCGAGACGAGAACAGCACCAAACTGCCTTTATCCGCATTTACCTTTTCATTAAGGTATTTAATAATTTCAGCCGTATGCAAGTCCGCCTTGTTAGGCTCATTATCCATATTAGGAACAATCAAACGACCCTTGCCCTGAAAATCGAACGGACTCAATACTCGTAAATATTCGCTTTCATTGGGCACACCAGAACGCATATTAAAACGATGAAATTGATTCAACGCCGTTAAGGTGGCAGAGGTTACCACAGCCCCAAAACACTTGTCCCACAACTGCTGCCTCAGGGTATTTGCCGCTAAAATTGGCGATCCTCCCAGCTCTATATCCTGCTCCATACCTTGACCCGAAAGCACTAACCAACGGGCATTGGGCGGATAATTTTGATCATCCGACGCGGAATACAAACGCCATAGGGAAATACATTGCTCTAAGCGTCCAAGAATCACGCCTAGAATAGGCTGCCAAGTTTCTGCCGTTTCAGGTGTAATCCCCATACCTTCGTTTTGCTTGGTTTTTTTACACTCGTCCTGAATACTTTCAATATTATTAAATAGCTTTTGATAGGAGGTTTGTAGACTGTAAGCCAGTTGACGTAACTCATCAGGAACCACACCAAACTCAAACCTATGCTGATTGTTATCCTGATCAAGACCCAAACCTTGAATGTAAGGCGCCAAGCCTTGCTGAGCGTATTGAACAAAGTTCACAATACTTTGTATCTGCTGCGGAATTTTAAGCAGTAGCTGCCCCGTCAAGCTGACATCATCAGTCAACTCTTGCTTTAGATTGACTAGGTTTTTCTCTAACTGTCGCAGCCAAGTTATGCCTTGCTGCAAACGCACTTCATGACGAAAGTGGCCAATGGCTTTATCAGGAAGATGATGTCCTTCATCAAAAATGTAGATGGTTTCTTTCGGTGCCGTCAAAATCACACCGCCACCAAGAGATAAGTCAGCCAATACTAAATCGTGGTTGGCAACAATGACATCCGCTGTTTCTATCTCTGCCCGGGCTTTAAAAAATGGGCAAGCAGAATAATTAGCACAATTACGGTTGGTACATTGCTGATGGTCAGTGGTGAGGCGCCGCCAATCTTGGTCACGGATAATCCCCGCCCAATTGTCCTTATCCCCGTCCCACTCGTTTTTACCTAATGCAGCATCCATTTCCTGATAAAGCGCAGTATTAACATCATCAGATTGCAAATGCTGTTCAAACAAGCCTGCAAACATATCGTCAATAGCTTGCTCTTCAGATCCCAGAAAGCCCTCTAGATTATTCAAGCAAAGATAACGACCTCGTCCCTTAGCCAAAGTGTATTTAAAGCTTAAGTCTGTATGTTCTAGAAGGTTAGGTAGCTCTTTATGAAGAATCTGCTCCTGCAAGGCGACCGTCGCGGTAGAAATGATCAACTTAAGATCACGGGCCTTAGCAATTGGAATGGCGGCCAAACAATAGGATAAAGTCTTCCCTGTCCCTGTCCCAGCCTCGACCACAGCAACATGCTTCTCATCCAAGCGATTACCTTCGCTATCCTGTTTGATATTACCCAGAGTACGGGCGATTGCACCTATCATTTGGCGCTGCCCAACCCTAGGTTTATGCTGCTTAGCCTCCAAAGAAGAACGGTAAGCGAGATGTATTTGTTTTTTTAGTTCGTCTGAAAGCATTTAATTTATTGAGAATAGTTGATAATGCTGTATATAATAACAGTTACTGTATAAACAACCAGACGATCCTATGATTAAATTAACTCAAAGACAATCTGACGTACTAGAAACCATTCGCGAATTTATTGATGAAACTGGGTTTCCTCCGACACGTGCAGAAATCGCTAATCGCTTAGGTTTTAAGTCCCCTAATGCGGCGGAAGAGCATTTAAAGGCCTTAGCAAAAAAAGGCGCGATTGAAATGCTCCCCGGTGCTTCACGAGGTATCCGCTTAGTTGAGGAATCCTCCAATGACGAAGAGGATAACCTTGGCTTACCTGTCATAGGTAGGGTTGCCGCTGGTTTTCCTGTCTTAGCACAGGAGAATGTCGCCTCCCATGTGAACATTCCAGCATCCATGTTTTCCCCTAAAGCAGATTATTTCCTTTCCGTGTCTGGCACCAGCATGAAGGACATTGGCATTATGGAAGGCGACTTACTTGCCGTACATAAAACCAATACCGTTCGTAACGGCCAAATTGTCGTTGCTCGAATTGGCGATGAAGTCACCGTTAAACGCTTTGAACAAAAAGGCCGTATTGTTCGCCTAATGCCAGAAAACGAAGAGTTCGACGATATTATCGTTGACCTTGAAAGCGAAGAGTTTGCTATTGAAGGCTTATCGGTTGGCGTCATCCGCCAAAACCTATAAACCCTCCTTAGCTAAATCCAAAAAAAGCGAAGCCTACAGCTTCGCTTTTTTATTAACTTATTCACTCTTGCTAATGCAATATTTTCGGTCGAAGATCGGCGTCCTCAGGGTATTCAAACTCCTCTCCAAAAACAGATTCGTCCGAATACACAAAATCGATACCAGCATGGAACATGCATTTGGCCAATTCAAAGTATCGTTCTTTTAAATAGGACTTGGTATCGTCTGAAATTTTCAAGGTGGCCAAGGGCACGGATTCCTCACCCTCTTCACTGGCCGGTCTAAGCACTATATCACCGTTATCCAGCTCAACAATTTCTAGGTAAGACTCTTTCATATTCAATACTCTGATGACTCTTCTCTAAAACGCAATACAAGTTCAACCAATTTAGCCAAATACAAATCGACAGAAGCGCCAGAATCACCACCACGGCCAATAAGATTATCATTAACAATATGTGCTGCCGAGCGACATTCTAACTGCACAAGATAAGCTTGCTGTAACTGGGAACACCAGGAGTCGGGGCGAGACAATAAGTCAGACAACTCACTTAATACAGGAATGACAATCTGCTTAGCGCTTGCTTCAGCGAGCAACTCTGTAATCTCAAAAGACGATGACAAGGAGTAAGAAGAACGCACTTCTTGCAACAAGCCATTAAGAGCACTCCTTAATTGAAAAATCGCAGAACTTTCTAGCCCTGCACTCAGCCATTTTTCTTCACTTGCTTGACTCTGCTGAAGAAGGCGTCGTGCAGTATCTAGCTTCTGATTAGTCGCGCTGGCTAAACTGACACCGCTCATTTCTTTTTCTTACCTTCCTCGATCACCCATTTAGAACCAACGAAGAAGGCTTTCCAGCCTGTTGGTTTGCCCTCTTCTTCCGTCATAACATATTGCTCTTTGGTCTTACGACTATAACGAATGATAGTAGGACGGCCTTCAGAATCTTTTACTGGCGCTTTGGCAAAAAAGTGATATTTAGGGTCTATTTGATCCATATAAGGTAGTAATTCTTTTACCAGCGGCGCACGAGTCTCACGTTTACGAGGAAACTGACTCGCCGCTAAAAACAAACCTGTCGCACCGTCACGAAGTACATAATGGTCTTCTACCTTCAGGCATGCCAAATCTGGCATGGGCACAGGGTCCATCTTAGGTGGCGCAGCTTCACCGCTCTTCAACAATTTACGGGTATTTTTACACTCTTCATTGGTACAACCGAAATATTTACCAAAACGACCCGTTTTAAGCTGCATGTCAGCACTGCATTTATCACACTCAAGCAAAGGACCATCATAGCCTTTAATTTTGAATGTCCCTTGCTCCACTTCATAGCCAGAACAAGAAGGGTTATTACCACAAACATGCAATTTACGGTGCTCATCCATCAAGTAACTATCCATGGCTGAACCACAAATTTGACAGCGATGTTTATTGATAAGTGCTTTTGATTCACCCTCATCATCATCCACGGCAACCGCTTCATCACCACGTACAAGGTTAATGGTCGCTTTACAACGCTCTTTAGGTGGTAAGGCGTAACCAGAACAAGACATGAACACGCCGGTACTCGCGGTACGTATTTGCATAGGGCGAGAACAAGTAGGACACTCAATATCTGTCGGGGTCGGCGCATTCAACATCATGCCGCCTTCTGGGCTTTCTGCCTTCGCCAACACACCACTAAAGTCTCGATAAAAAGCGTTCAGCGCCTCTATCCAGTTCTCTTTACCCTCAGCGATTTCGTCCAACTGTTCTTCCATTTTCGCAGTAAAACTGAAGTTCATTAATGAATGAAAACTATCTACCAAACGCTCGGTAACAATATCACCCATTTTTTCGGCATAGAAACGACGATTTTCTACGCGCACATAACCACGATCTTGAATCGTAGAAATAATCGCAGCATAAGTGGAAGGACGACCTATGCCACGCTTTTCAAGTTCTTTTACTAGGCTAGCTTCACCAAAACGTGCCACAGGTTTAGTGAAATGCTGCTCTGGTAACAGCTCACCAAGGGTTAAATACTCACCCTTAGCAATATCAGGCAAAGTATTATCTTCCCCTTTCTTGACCACGGTTTGCATGGCACGGGTGTAACCATCAAAACGCAATATACGACCCTTAGCTTTAAACTCATACTCACCACTGGTCACCGTCACCGTGGTTGAGGTGTATTGAGCAGGCGTCATTTGACACGCCATAAACTGACTACGAATTAAGTCATATAGACGATGGGCGTCTTTTTCCATGCCCAATAAATCATCCACACGCACCGTCACATCAGAAGGGCGAATCGCCTCATGGGCCTCTTGAGCCCCCTCTTTACTGCTGTAACGAATCGCTTCATCAGGTAAATAAGCATCACCAAAATTAGAGGCAATATACCCTCTTAGCGCTTCAACTGCCTCTGCACTCAAGTTAGTGGAGTCAGTACGCATATAAGTAATGTAACCACCTTCATACAGCCGCTGAGCCAGCATCATGGTCTTTTTAACCCCGTAGCCCAGACGCGTACTAGCCGCCTGTTGTAGGGTTGAAGTGATAAATGGTGCAGAAGGTTTACTACTGGTCGGTTTATCTTCTCGATTGCTGACGAGATATTTTGCACTGTCTAAACGCGCAACATGTTCATCAGATTGTTGCTTATTTATCGGACGATATTCTTTGCCTTGATATTTGACTGCTTCAAATTTAATGGTTTCTTTTGAAGGCGTAGCAAGCAACGCATCCAGCTCCCAAAACTCATCGGGAACAAAAGCGCGTATTTCTTTTTCACGCTCAACAATCAAACGGACGGCAACCGATTGCACTCGACCAGCCGATAAACCACGAGCCACTTTTGCCCACAGCAAAGGCGACACCATGAAGCCCACCACGCGGTCTAAGAAACGACGCGCTTGCTGGGCATTAACTCGGTTAAGATCCAGTTCAGAAGGTGTCTCAAACGCCGCCTTGATGGCTTTTTTGGTGATTTCGTTAAACACGACACGTTTATAGCGGCTGTCATCACCACCAATGGCTTCTCTTAGATGCCACGCAATTGCTTCCCCCTCGCGGTCCAAATCGGTCGCGAGATAGATGGTGTCAGCATTTTTTGCTAAACGTCTTAATTCTTCAACAACCTTCTCTTTGCCCGGTAGAATTTCATACCGTGCCTGCCAGTTATTTTCTGGATCAACCCCCATTCTGGAGATCAATTGCTGACGAGATTTGCGACTTTTATGTTCGATCTTTTCTTCTGGACTCATTTTACGTGTTAAAGCCGCTTGCTTTGCACGCTCTTGAGGTGTTGATGTCGCTGTTGTGCCAGAAGGCAAGTCACGAATGTGTCCTACACTCGATTTCACAACAAAGTCATTGCCTAGGTATTTATTGATGGTTTTCGCCTTAGCAGGCGATTCCACGATAACTAGTGATTTTCCCATTGAACTGTGTAAGCCTTTTATGAAGTACGTCTGCAAATCCACGTTGCACGTAGTTTAGTCTTTCGGTGGCTGATATTAAGCAAACACCTTTTATATAACAAGCGATCCCTGTATTGTTTCACATATTAAATCTTGCTGAGCTTGGTATTTCTTATTTAACATACTGAATTCATTACCGAAGGACAATCATGGCCACCCTGCAAATTTTAACGATTACACTTCTAAGTATCATTGTCATAATATCCGTAATTGTAGGCTCTCGTGCACACCAAAAAGAAAAAGAAATCACGGCACGCCGTTTTAAACAGCTACAACTTTCCAATCGAGCTGACCGTGTTGAGCAACATATTCGCGGCATTAGTAACATAAATACCGACACGATAGCTACTGATGTGCTTTATGATTTTTACTTAGACACGCTCCGTGAGCTTCTACAATATACTGACGACTCAGAAAAACTTGATATACGCATAGCCCAAGCCGAAGATGCACGCAACGCTGACCCCATTGAGTTCAACCCAGAACCAGAAGCCCTAAGCTTTCAGGAAAAAGCCCTCTATAAAGAGCGCCTCACCAAGCTTGCTAAAATGTTACTGTTTTTACGCAGAAAAGGCAGAATTAGTAATACCCATTATCAAGCATGTTACGACTATATGCGCTGGCTGAATCTATGGGTTCAATTAAACCGTCAAATTGTCCAAGCCAACAAGAACTTTGAAAGTGGAGATCATAAGGTAGCACAAACACTTTACAGCATTGTTTTATCTCACCTTAAAAGTGACTCTATTGAACGCCCTGAGAAAAAACAACTTCAGACCTTTGTTACAGAGAGAATTAGAGACATTCTTTCTCCCACCATAGCGGCCATGCAAAACAGTGAAAACCCAGAAGAGGCCCTTAGCCAGTTAATTCAAAACTTAGAAACTGCACCAGACCCCTCTGTATTAGATGCTTTAAACGATGAAGCCGATAAAACTTAGGTCGTAATAGAAAAATCTACTGCAGATAAAGACACCAAAAGCGTTTTCAGCTGTTCTAGCTGTGTCTCATCACCAGCCTCGTTCCAATAAAAGGTAACAGCCTCTGGTGCTATTTTGATCGCTACCAACAAAGCCCCACAATTTTTTAGAATGGCTCCAGACTCTTCATCTAAAGTGAATGCCTTACTCGCCCACCACCCCTCCAACAAAGAGTGATATTTCCATACCTCGTAGGGTAATAACCACACTTTTTCCGGAAATGTTGCTATTGCTTTAGGGCGATAAAGCGAATATCCGCAAACTTTATGCGTATTCAATGACTTATCCCACTTGTCAGGAAGGTCAATTGAGGTAAGCTGAACAACAAGATTCAGTTTACGCGCCTGCATCCGCAATGCCATACGGCGGCGCTCATTTTTAGAAGGCAAAATCCATAACGCAGAGCCCATGAGGGACAATGTAATAAAAATAACAATGAAAGTGATCATTTATAATATCTCGTCGAATTTTGAACTAAAATAACTATATAGCCACATTTGGAGGTGTTCTATGCTGTACCACAGAATTATACTTGCCGTTGACCTGACTGACGAAAGCATCAAGGTTGCCAATAAAGCCGCATCCCTATGCCAAGCCACTGGAGCAGAACTCACCATACTGCACGTTATCGAATCTTTAAATTATGCCTATGGCGGTGACGTCCCAATCGACATCACAGATATACAAACCCAACTCCAAGAAACCGCAAAAGAACGCATGTCGATTTTAGAAGCTCAAATCGATGTTGCAAAAAAAGAAACTTGTGTCACACAAGGAGGTATAGAGAGCGAAATCCATCGTATCGCTGAAGAAAAGCAAGCAGATCTTATTGTCGTCGGTAGCCACTGTCGTCATGGCCTTGCTTTACTGCTTGGGTCCACGGCTAACGGTGTTCTACATGGCGCACCATGCGATGTACTCGCGGTACGCGTCACTAAAGACTAATTTAAAAGCTCTTCACACAGTATTAGGCACCTAAAAAGGCGATGCAGATGCATCGCCTTTTACAGAACTAGTTTCTCGTCCAAGTCGTCCCTTCTCTACTATCAAGAAGTTCAATCCCTTTACTATCCAGTTCATCACGAATTTCATCGCTACGGGCAAAGTTTTTATCTTTACGCGCTTGCGTGCGTTCATCAATCAGTGCCTGTATCGCTTCTTCACTTAAACCTTCAACAATCGTACTGTTTTGCAAAAAATATTCAGGATCCTGATAAAGCAAACCTAGAAGCTCAGCTAAACTTTTCAATTCAGTCGCCAAAGCCGCCGCTTTTTCTGGCGCTTCTGCTTTCGCCTTGTTCAACTCTCGTACCAATTCAAACAAAACTGAAACAGCCACAGCCGTGTTAAAATCATCTTTCATTGCCGCTTCAAAGCGTACTGTAAAGTCCGTCGCCTCATAACTTGATACAAGAGTCTGACCACGCAACGCCGTATACAAACGCTCCAGCGCTACCTTTGCTTCATGTAAGCTTTGATCCGAATAATCAATCGCACTACGGTACTGACTAGACACCATCAGATAGCGAACCACTTCAGGGTTAAACTTAGCCAGCACATCTCTAACCGTGAAAAAATTACCGAGTGATTTAGACATTTTTTCGTTATTTACTCGAACAGCACCACAGTGCATCCAGTAATTAACATACTCTTTGCCAGTTGCTGCTTCCGATTGTGCAATCTCATTTTCATGGTGAGGAAACTTGAGATCTGGACCACCACCATGAATATCAAAATGACTACCAAGGCAGTTTGTCGACATAGCAGAACATTCAATGTGCCAACCAGGTCGACCGGCTCCCCAAGGAGATTCCCAAGACACTTCACCAGACTTAGCCTGTTTCCACAAAACAAAATCTGCAGGATGTTCTTTTGATGCTTCCACATCAATACGCGCACCCGCTAACATCTCATCCAGCTTACGATTATTTAACTTACCGTATTCAGCAAATGCTGTAGCACGATAATACACATCTCCAGAAGCCCCCTGATAAGCAAACCCCTTTTCAACCAGAGTTTGTATCATAGTGATAATTTCTTGCATGAATTCCGTTGCTTTGGGTTCACGGTCAGGCATTTTATTGCCTAGCTTCAGCTCGTCTTCTTGCTGAGCAGCAATCATTCGTTCGGTCAGCGACTGAGTCGTTTCATTATTTTCTTGCGCACGCTTAATGATTTTGTCATCCACATCCGTGATATTGCGCACGTAATTTAAATCATAACCAAGGTGGCGAATAAAGCGCGAAATAATGTCAAAAGAAATCATCGCTCGGGCGTGGCCAATATGACAAAAGTCATACACTGTGTTGCCACACACATACATGCCAACTTTTCCCTCAACAATTGGTTTAAAGACTTCTTTTTTGCCTGAGAGAGTATTGTATATTTTTAGCATGTTCGTTTACTTTCCTTTTGCTTCTATTTTGGCCCATGAATCACGTAGAGTGACAGTTCGATTGAAGACAATGCCCTCTTCCACCAAATCACGACAGAAATAACCTTCCCGCTCAAACTGAAAACCTTGCCCCTTGTCTGACGACACTAGAGACGGCTCAGCTTTTACATTCGTTAAAACCGTCAAGGACTCTGGGTTAATAAAGTCTAAAAAGTTTTTGCCCTCATGATTGGCATCTGGCGCTTCTTCATTAAACAGGCGGTCATATAAGTTTACCCTTGCATCGACCGCATGCTTTGCACTGACCCAATGAATCACACCTTTTGGCTTATAACCTTCAGGGTTCACACCCAAGGTATTTTCATCGTAACGACAACGCAGCTCAACCACCTCACCATGCGCATCTTTAATCGCTTCATCACAGGTAATAACATAACCACCACGCAGGCGAACAGCACCTTCTAAGGTTAAGCGCTTCCACTTACGCGGCGGCACTTCAGCAAAGTCTGCTGCATCAATGTACAACTCTTTGCCAAAAGGCACTTCACGTGTTCCAGCGGCTTCATTTTTAGGGTGATTGTTCACCATGAAAATTTCTTCTTTGCCTTCTGGGTAATTCGTTAATGTCACCTTAATAGGGTTTAACACAACCATGGCACGATTAGCGTTAGCATCTAAATCTTCACGGATAGCATGCTCTAGCATGCCGAAATCCACCACACTGTCTGATTTAGTCACACCAATTCGCTCACAGAAGTTGCGAATAGAAAGCGCAGTATAACCACGACGACGTAGACCAGAAATCGTCGGCATACGCGGATCATCCCAGCTGCTTACGTGTTTCTCATCCACTAACTGTTTTAATTTACGCTTACTGGTTACCGTATAGTTCAAATTCAAACGAGCAAATTCGATTTGTTGCGGGTGAAACGTCTTTAATGTATCCAATACCCAGTCATATAAAGGACGGTGATCTTGGAACTCCAAAGTACAAACAGAGTGCGTCACTTCTTCAATGGCATCAGAAAGACAGTGAGTAAAGTCATACATTGGGTACACACACCACTTATCACCCGTTTGGTGGTGATGCACATGACGTACACGATAAATAATAGGATCACGCATATTGATATTCGGACTTGCCATATCAATTTTAGCGCGCAACACGGCTTCGCCATCTTTATACTTACCATTTTTCATATCCATAAAAATGGTCATGTTTTCTTCAACAGTACGGTCACGATATGGACTATTCTTACCCGGCTCTTTCAATGTGCCACGATAGTCACGCATTTGCTCTGCGTTCAACTCGCAAACATAAGCTTTGCCTGCTTGTATAAGCTGCACAGCAAAATCAAAAAGCTGATCAAAATACCCAGACGCAAACTTAATGTCGTCTTTCCACGAAAAGCCAAGCCACTCAACATCGCGTTTAATTGACTCTATATATTCAACACTTTCTTTTTCAGGGTTCGTATCGTCAAAACGAAGATTACATTGGCCGTTATAGCGTTGTGCTAAGCCAAAATTCAAGCAAATAGATTTAGCATGGCCAATATGTAGGTAGCCGTTAGGCTCAGGCGGAAAACGGGTTGTGACAACACCAGCGTTTTTACCTGATTCGTTATCTTTATCAATAATTTGGGTAATGAAATTACCGGGTTTTGACGTTTCTGACATGTTGTTGTAAATCCTGATAAATGTGCGTCTAACAGACGTTGTTACTTTAACCTACGAGTATATCTGATTTAGGTTTCATAGGGGCGCTAGCTGGGAAAAAATTCTATAGCCCAACGAGGTATTTGGAGATAAAAAACACTAAAACACCAACCACTATGGTCAATAACTGCTGTTGACGCCAAATACCCACTAAAAAAGCTGCCGCAGCACCAAGCAACCAAGGATTATTTAAAGCCACATTCAGCTGCTGATTGGGCATAACAATCATAGGAGTAATTATGGCCGTCAACACGGCCACTGGCACATACCTTAGCGCCTTTTCTAGCCATTCTGGCATGCTCACTTTGTGAGCACGGGCAAACAACACAAAGCGGATTCCAAAGGTCACCAAGAACATACCTGCAATCACGATAACACTGTCAACTGTTGTCATCGGACAACCTCCTCAGCTTTATCCAACTGACATTTTCCTAGTCGTAAATCACTTAAATAACCTACTAACACACCAATCATGGCGGCAACCAACAAACCTAGATTATTCGGCAAGCCAACCAACAACACAGAGGTCACGGCAGAACTAAGCAGTGCAAGAACAAATGGCTTACTTTTCAAATAAGGCGTAATGATGCCAATAAAAGTCGCCACCATAGCAAACTCTAACCCCCAGTCACTCATTCCGGGAATCAACTCACCCGACATAACACCCAAGAAAGTCGTGACATTCCACATAAGATAAAAAGACAAAAATGAACCTAAATAAGCTTGATGCCCGTTTTTTTCATCCACTACTCGCGTCCCGTATAAAGGCCGAACGGCAGCATAGGTTTCATCGATCAAACCAAACCCCATTATCACACGTACTTTCATCGGTAAGTGTTTAACAAACTTAACCAAGTCCGCAGCGTAAAGTAGGTGCCTAAGGTTGACCACAAAAGTCGTTGAGATAATGACCCAGAGTGGCGCATGAATAGAAATCAAACCGATGGCAACAAACTGCGCGGAACCAGCAAACACAACAGAAGACATTGCCATGGCAAACCATGGGCTTAGACCATAACTAGAAGCCAATGAACCAAACAAAAGGCCAAATGGAATACCGCCCACTATCATAGGAATCGAAGCCACTGCCCCTCGTCTCATTTCTTTAAACAAACTCATAGGGACTTCTCCAATATTTTTTCCATATAGACATCTGCCCTTTCATAAAGGGAAGGCTTTGGAGCCGGCATTTCAACAAAACCATTTTTTTCATACAGTCGTTTGGCTGCTTCTAAACAAGAAGCGGTTTCAAGAGTCATTTTTTCAACCCCCATTTGCCGTGCTTGCGCAATGGCTTGATCCATCAATCGTTGTGCAATACCTTTACCTTGAGCATGTTCTGCTACGGCTAACTTCAACAGTGCAGTGCTATTCGCTTGAGAATCGGGCAACATAGCAAGCGTACCTAATGCCCTCTCACTGCCCTCTCTAATCGCCATCCACACAAAACCCGATTTATCTATAATAGAAGCCTGAGGGTCTTCTAAAACTTGATAGTCAGCTTCAATCACCTGATCTGGAAAATAGCTTTCTAACCAATGCATATTCAAAGCAAAAAAAGCAGATTGATGGGTTTCCTTGTATGGAATGATATTTACTCTACTTAAACGATCTATCACCATTTCAGTCAGTTCATTGCCAAGTAACTGCCTTTCAACTTGTTCAAGGGCCTGTAAAAAGTTTGCAGAAGGTATATTTATGACGCCATCCAGCACCACTTTCATTTCCTGCAAAATGGGCTCAACTTGAGCCATTGCTTGATGGCCATCAGCAGACAGCTTCAAATGCGAGCGCCTTTGATCACAAGGATCCAGCTCTTTTTCTAGCAAGCCTTCTTTTAGCATCTTTGTCACTTGCTTGCTTACGGCAGGGTGACTAACTTTCAACTTTTCAGCCATATCCATCACCGACATTGCACCAGACAATTGCAGCAAACGTAAAATTGGAAAGTAAGTGCCTGAAATTGGAATGCCGTATTCTTGATAAATCCCCTGAACCTCTTGAAAAAGGTGATCACTTAAACGCTTTAAGCGACTCCCCATAGACAAAACCCCAAACCGCTCCATCACATCTCCATATTTGCTTTAATAAATATAAGTAACCAGTTACCTATATTTATTAAAGCAAATAAAATATCGCCTAACAAGCCTCTAAACCAACACGCATATAAAATTCATTGCTAACTTCTGCTACAATCCAGCGCTTAATTAATACTCCAACCCATTAGAAAATTTGGCTAAGGAAAATGAAATGAAAGAAAAGGCTGTGGTTGTTTATTCAGGTGGAATGGATTCATACACTGTATTGCATACGGCCATTAAAAATGGACTAGATGTTTACGCTTTGTCCTTTAATTACGGACAAAAGCACAGCAAGGAGTTGGATGTCGCCGCGAATGTTTGTCGCGAATTGACTATTCCCCATAAGGTTGTCGATATTACTGCCATTAACAGCCTAATGACTGGCTCATCTTTAACCAGCGACATAGAGATCCCAGAAGGCCATTACGAAAATGACAACATGAAATCCACAGTCGTGCCAAATCGCAACATGGTACTTCTATCTATGGCAATTGCTTACGCGGTCTCTTTAGAAGCTGGAAAAGTTTTTTACGGTGCCCACTCAGGCGATCACCATATTTACCCTGATTGTCGTCCGGAGTTTGTTGAGGCAATGAATGCCGTATCCAAAATCGCCAACTACCAATCTGTGGAGATTGTTACGCCTTTCTTATATTCCTCTAAGGGTGACATACTAAAAGCAGGTTTAGAAATGCAACTGGACTACAGTAAAACCTGGACCTGCTACAACGGCAGAGAACAGGCTTGTGGTAAATGTGGTGCTTGTTATGAACGCCTAGAAGCATTTGATGAACAGGCTTTCCAAGATCCATTAGTCTATGAAGCTTAAGCATAACGCCTTCAATCAATAAGCCATCAGATGCCTTTCGCTAATTGTTTAACACATCCAAGGTGGCGTCTAAGCCTACAAACACATAAAATGCTTAACATCGACTAGATAGCTGCCTTTTGAGCGGCGAGCTAATTTTTATAAAACCACTGAAAACAAGGATCTTCACATGATCGTTTTACACACAAACCACGGCGACATTCATATTGAACTAGATTATGAAAAAGCCCCTAAATCTGCGAAAAACTTTGAAGAATATGTCACTTCTGGTTTTTACGATGGCCTTATTTTTCACCGTGTTATTAATGGCTTCATGATTCAAGGTGGCGGGTTTGAGCCAGGTATGACGCAAAAAGAAAGCCGTAGCTCAATCGAAAACGAAGCAGACAATGGACTTAAAAATGCCGTTGGTACTTTGGCCATGGCACGCACTATGGATCCACACTCTGCCTCTTCACAGTTTTTTATTAACATCGCTGACAACAGCTTCCTAAACCACCGCAGCAAAACATCTGATGGCTGGGGCTATGCTGTATTTGGTAAAGTGACTGCAGGCATGGATGTCGTTAATAAAATCAAAGAAGTAAAAACAACCGTTAAAGCAGGCCATCAAGATGTCCCTGCGGAAGACGTCATCATTGAAACAGCCGAATTAATCAAAAACCCAGCTTAATGATTCGCTATTTCATCTCTGATCTGCATCTTAGTAATAAACGCCCAGATCTAATTCGGGCGTTTATTCAGATGACAGACGAACTCATTGCTAAAAATGCAAAAGCTGAGCTTTATATTCTTGGTGATTTTTATGAAGCATGGATTGGCGACGATTTTCACGCTGACTGGAATACTCAGATTGAAACAGCACTAAGCAAGGTCACACAATCCGATATCTCATTGTTTTTTTTGCATGGCAATAGAGACTTTCTAATAGGCAAAGCTTGGCTTGAACGAGTCGGTGCAAAGTTAATCACGGAGCAAACCACCCTATCCTGTGATAAACATTCTATTCTTCTTACCCACGGGGATGAATACTGCCTAGAGGATATCGAATACCAAACCTTTCGGGCCATGGTTCGCTCTGCTGCTTGGCAGGATCAAATTCTAGCCATGCCATTAGAACAGCGCATTGCCATGGCAGCCAAACTACGTAATGACAGTAAATCCATGTCAGCCGATAAGTCATCTTCCATTATGGATGTCACGGAATCATCCGTTCAGCAATCGCTTAAACTACACAATAGCAAGACACTGGTCCATGGGCACACACACCGCCCTGCTACGCACAAACACAAACAGTCTTTACGCTGTGTATTAGGTGATTGGGACAAATACATTTGGCTCGCCACGATTGAAAACGATCAATACATTCAATCAAAAGCGTCAGTCGAGGATTTTTTCGCCAAAGGCATAAATGGCATGCAAGAAGCGCATAAAGAAACACTCCAATAAACTGCCCACTGCTAATGACACAATAAAAAGCCAGCCTCTCTCAAGTTAAAAGTGCTGGCCCTTATTTACAACATTATTACAGGTGTAAAAGCTCTTTTACCCATTCCGTTTCAGCGACATTGCGAGATTGGCTAAACTCCACATTACGCTGATGTAACATAGCAATCGCACGAAAAAAGGCATTATTGATAGTCACTGGATTAAGCTCTACCCCAAAAGTATCCCACCAGTATCGCTGGGCCTTACTAGTCAATAGCTGATAAAGAAAATCTAACTCTAAAGAACCTTCATAAATCACATTAAAATCAACAATAGGATCGTGTTTCGCAATTTCTAATGCGAGCCAATAAGTCAAATCTGATAACTCTTCACTCATTTGCATCCCCATAACATCCCCCAACCTTAGGCTTAATGCTATGAGTTTAGTCTTTGAAGAAAAATATACCGTGTCGATTCACTGTAGGTTTGTGGTATTTTGTAACTTAAGCTGCGATTGGTGGCGGTCCACTATGAACGCGAAATTCAGTATCAGGCTCGACAATCAATTGATGCTCGACCTCTCTAAAAAAAGCCACTCGATCATCTATCGATTCACCAGAATATTCCTGCGCAAGGGCGAGATAATCTTCAAAGTGACGAGCTTCGGATTTCAGCAAAGAGATATAAAATTTAGAGAGTTCTTCATCCAAATGAGGGGCCAAGGCTGCAAAGCGCTCACAAGACCGCGCTTCAACATAAGCCCCTACAATCAAGGTATCAACCAGCCTTGCAGGCTCATGGGTTCGAATATGCTTACGCATACCATTAGCATATCGAGAAGCGGTTAAATGTTCATAAACCACACCACGATTGCGCATCAACTTATGTACCTGCTCAAAATGCAGTAATTCTTCACGGGCAAGACGAGACATCTTATGCAACAGATTATCTCGATCTACATAACGATACATTAAGTTCATCGCAGTTGAAGCGGCTTTTTTTTCACAGTGAGCATGGTCATTTAAAAGTAAGGTCTGATTCTCCAAGGCCCAATTCACCCATGCTTCAGGGGATTTACATGGAAGAAATTCAACAAGCTCAGGATATGCTGATAACATTACTCTACCTTTTTATCTGAAAAAACGTGATTATACTCTCTATTATACTCTTAGGCAGCAACGTCTTGATTTGGATACCAAATTTCTAATGAATGATTTTTATGACCCACAAAAGTTAAAAATTGGACAACACGTTGGCGTTGAGCTCGACCCATACGTTTTAAACTACCCAGTAGATGATAATAAAACCACCTGGGTCGTTGATCAGGGCGGTCGACCTTTTGTGTTACGCTTTTTTCAACCAAGCAAAGGCAAGGTTGAAGACTTCCTGCAGAATGCTAGGAAATATGCCAACGTAAAACATCCCGCAATTACTCCTAGCTACCCACCTTTTTACTCTAATTTATGGGTGTTTTCTTGTTCCGCCGTTTGCGGCGGCGAAAACCTTTATAGTTTCTTAGGAAAATACCCAGACGGTGCACCGCTTAATGTTGTCGTCAGTCTATTTGAATCTATCGCCAAAGCGCTTGATCAATTACACAAAAACAAACTATTTCATGGTCATCTAGACCTTAACTCTATTCACGTTGTAAACGGTTTAGGTGTTATGACAGGCTTTGGCACCCATCACTGGATGACCCGTATTTCAGAACATGAAATGGACCCACGCTTCGCTCCGCCAGAATATCGTCAAAAAGAGCAGAAACGAACCCCTGCGGTAGACCGTTATGCTTTTATGAAACTGCTTATGGCCTCCCTACTTGGTGAGTCCATACTCGATAAAGATTTTGCCAGTAGCCTGCCAAGCTCGCATCCTAATCTCAGTAAGAATACTTGGCAATCACTGCTCAAATGGAGCAAAGAAAATGAGCGCCATCGTCCCAAATCATTAGTCGAAGTAATGAGAATTCTTCGTGCCAACCTCTATCGACCAGAAGAAAGTAACAACCCAGAACAAGAAAATAAAATCACCGAGTACACCAGAAAACTAAACAAACTTCCTAAAAAGATACTCATTATTGGCGGTCTAATTGCTACCAGCGCTGTTGCTGCTCTTATTCTATGGCCAGCTGATGCGCCTATTGAGAAAAAACTCGTTGCCCAAGTCCAGAAAACTGCGGCAGCTAAAGCTGAAGATTCTTTTGATACCCTTCCACAAGTACTAGAAGAACCATTGATATCTGGCGGCAAAGCACCAAAAATCGAAAAAATTGCTCCCGCCAATTTTAAAATGGGAGACCAACAAAGAATCGGGGATGATAACGAGTACCCAGTACATGAAGTTGATATTCCGCGCGGTTTCTACTTTAGTAAATATGAAGTCACTTTTGATCAATACGACAAATTCGCCAAGGTAACAGGTCGAGCACTTCCTCCAGATAATGGTTGGGGTAGAGGTAAACGTCCTGTCGTCAACGTCAACTGGTATGACGCTAAGGCCTATGCCTCTTGGGTATCAGAGCAAACAGGACAGGAATATCGTCTCCCAACAGAGATAGAATGGGAATATTCTGCAAGAGCCAACTCAGATACCTCTTTCTGGTATGGCAATAACGTCAAACCAGGCTACAGTGTTTGTGATAGCTGTGGAAGCCAATGGGATGGTGTTTCTACTGCGCCAGTTGGCAGTCAAGCCAGTAATCCACTAGGCTTATTTGATATGCATGGCAATGTTGCCGAATGGGTTGAAGATTGTTACCACGATAACTATGAGGGAGCGCCTTCAAAAAACCAAGTTTGGTTAGCTGACAGCTGTGAAAGCAGGGTTCTGCGAGGCGGCTCATGGTTTGATATCCCAAGAGTTGGACGCAGTGCAACACGATACCCAGCAGAACCCAACCTAAAAGCAAGCAATTGGGGGTTCCGAGTGGTTCGCATTATTCAGCAAAACGACAAATAAGCTAAATCAGAATAATTCCGCTAAATGTCACCTATTCGAAATTGTTATGGTGCACATTAAGCCTTAAGAGTATTTTTTCTATAAAATAAAGCCACAAATCAGAGAGTGAAATAGTGAGGTTTCGATATACCAAGAGCCTAGGAAAACAGGCCCTGATCGCAACCGCCCTTTTCATACACAATCTTATCATCAATTATTATTCAGAGGTCTAAATGAGCCTGTATTCAGAGTACTTACAAGAAATAGAAGATCGAAAAGGACAAGGCTTACACCCTAAGCCAATTGATGGCAGTGATTTGTTAGCAGAAATTATTGCTCAGATTAAAGATTTAGGTAATGCGCACCGTGAAGATTCACTTAATTTCTTCATTTATAACACACTACCAGGCACAACCAGTGCTGCGGGCGTTAAAGCGGCATTTTTAAAAGAGATTATCTTAGGTGATTCTCAAGTAGCCGAAATTACGCCAGAATTTGCTTTTGAACTGTTGTCACACATGAAAGGTGGCCCTTCAATTGGTGTACTTCTTGATTTAGCATTATCTGACAACGCTGCAGTGGCAAAACCTGCAGCAGAAGTTTTAAAAACACAAGTATTTCTATACGACGCCGATTTAGCTCGCATTGAAGCTGGTTTTAAAGCCGGTAACGCAATTGCTAAAGAGTTATTAGAAAGCTTTGCCAAAGCGGAATTTTTTACTAAATTACCTGATGTTGAAGAAAAAATTGAAGTAGTCACCTACATTGCCGGTGAAGGTGATATTTCAACAGATTTACTGTCTCCTGGCCATCAAGCGCACTCTCGTGCAGACCGTGAATTACACGGTAAATGTATGATTACTCCTGAAGCTCAAGAAGAAATCCAAGCACTACAAGCTAAACACCCTAATGCAAAAGTAATGCTTATTGCTGAAAAAGGCACTATGGGGGTTGGTTCTTCTCGTATGTCTGGTGTAAACAACGTTGCACTTTGGGCGGGTAAACAAGCGAGTCCATACGTACCCTTTATTAATATCGCACCAGTCGTTGCAGGTACAAATGGCATTTCTCCAATCTTCTTAACAACCGTTGATGTGACGGGTGGTATTGGTCTTGACCTTAAAAACTGGGTTAAGAAAGTTGATGCAAACGGAAGCACAGTTGTAGACGAAAATGGTGAGCCGGTATTAGAAGAAGCTTACTCAGTTGCTACAGGTACTGTATTAACTATCGATACAAAAGCTAAAAAGTTACTCAATGGTGATAAAGAATTAGTTGATGTTTCTTCAGCTTTTACTCCACAAAAAATTGAATTCATGAAAGCCGGTGGTTCTTACGCTGTTACTTTTGGTAAAAAGATTCAAATTTTTGCAGCTGAGGCTTTAGGTGTAAAAGTACCGCAAGTATTTGCTCCTTCAAAAGAAATTTCTATAGAAGGGCAAGGCTTAACAGCGGTAGAAAAAATCTTTAATAACAATGCGGTTGGTGTTTTGTCTGACACACCATTACATGCAGGTTCGGATGTTCGTGTAAAAGTGAACATTGTTGGTTCTCAAGACACCACCGGCCCAATGACTTGCCAAGAATTAGAAGCTATGGCCGCTTCAACTATTTCACCAATTGTTGATGGGGCATATCAGTCTGGTTGTCACACAGCATCAGTTTGGGATAGCAAAGCGAAAGCCAACATCCCGAAACTAATGAGCTTCATGAACAAATTTGGCCTTATCACTGCACGTGATCCTAAAGGGGTTTACCCTGCGATGACAGACGTTATTCATAAGGTATTGAATGATATTACTGTTGACGATCGTGCAATCATCATTGGCGGTGACTCACATACCCGTATGTCTAAAGGTGTTGCATTTGGTGCCGATTCAGGAACCGTAGCGATTGCATTAGCAACAGGTCAATCTGCTATGCCTATTCCTGAGTCTGTAAAAGTTACCTTTAAAGGTAACATGAAAAGCCATATGGATTTCCGCGATGTTGTACACGCGACTCAAGCACAAATGTTGAAACAATTTGACGGCGAAAATGTTTTCCAAGGCCGTATAATTGAAGTGCACATTGGTACTTTATTAGCTGACCAAGCATTTACATTCACAGATTGGTCTGCTGAAATGAAAGCAAAAGCGTCTATCTGTATTTCACAAGATGAAACGTTAATTGAATCACTTGAGCTTGCTAAGAGCCGTATCCAGATCATGATCAACAAGGGTATGGAAAACGAAGCGAAAACACTTCACGGCTTGATTGCATTAGCTGATAAGCGTATCGAAGGCATTAAGTCTGGCACGACTCCAGCGTTATCACCTGATGATAATGCTAAATACTACGCTGAAGTGGTCATTGATTTAGATGTTATCGATCAACCAATGATTGCCGATCCTGATGTAAACAATGAAGATGCCTCTAAACGTTACACCCATGATGTTATTCGTCCAGTGTCATATTACGACGGTAAGCCAGTTGATTTAGGTTTTGTTGGCTCATGCATGGTCCACAAAGGTGATATGCAAATCATTGCTCAAATGCTACGCAACATTGAAAAACAAAACGGTAAAGTTGAATTTAAAGCACCATTAGTGATTGCACCGCCAACCTATAATATTGTTGATGAGCTTAAAGCGGAAGGCGACTGGGATATTTTACAAAAGTACGCTGGCTTTGAGTTTGATGATACAAATCCTAAAGGTGCGGCACGCACTAAGTACGAAAACATCATGTACCTTGAGCGCCCTGGTTGTAACTTATGCATGGGTAACCAAGAGAAAGCGGAACCAGGTGATACGGTTATCGCGACATCAACACGCTTATTCCAAGGTCGTGTTGTAGCAGACACCGCGGAGAAAAAAGGTGAATCACTACTTGGCTCTACACCTTTGGTTGTACTTTCAACGGTACTGGGTCGCTTCCCTTCCATTGAAGAATATAAAGGTGCAGTTGAAGGTATTGACCTTACTAGCTTTATTCCACCGACTGAAGAAATGGTCTCAACACCAGAATTTATTCCTGTTAGTAACCTTTAGTAGGTCGAATTAAGCTCGACTAAATGTCAATGAACACAAGAATGATCACTGTGTTTGCAATACAAAGTTGTGCCCTAACTCAAGGGCACAACTCTATATACAAACTAATTGACCTTCTATCCGCTCCAATATTTTCAAAAAACCATTAACCACCCCCTACCCCCCTTCTTCTAGTACTTGCTTGTCATCTCATAACGAGGCAGCCTTGTCTTTTGACAGGCACAAAAAAGCCCCGCTATGCGAGGCCTCTCCAATGTTTGTATTTATAGTGACTAAATGACTTCACGCTCAACCAGCTCATCAAATTCTGCTTGTTGCTGTCGCTCGATTGGACTTTCGACATCTTGAGCATTGATATGATGTTGGCGGCCCTGATGTTTGGCCTTGTATTTAATAAGTTGCTTCTCTAGTTTTCCAACTAATAGATCCAAGGCAGGCTTGAGTTGTTTGTCTGTTTTAACAGTGGCAAAAAGATCATGGCCAGGAATATGCACACTGGCTTCAACGATTAATTCATGAATCTCATGCTTCTCCGTATTCAAAATCACTTTGATGCTGGTTATCTGATTGTTGATTCGCGCCAAGTGATCCATTTTTTCTTTAACTAATTCTTGAACTTCCTCACCAGATTGGACATGGTGACCGCTAATATTCAATGTATACATAGAGAATTTCCTTCTGTTTTAGTCAAATGTTTTCTTTACGCCGTTTCTGATCTCCTTCGTTATAGTCATACTTATAATCTATGGATGAAGTGAACGGATTTCAATAGCACAAACGTAAATACTTGTTCAAGATCATGATTCCATTCAATCGTTTCTTCAAGCGAACCTAAAAACAATAGCAAATACTTTATTAATCAATATCATACCTCACCAAAGCGAACAACTTTTGTTGCTTCGAAGCTATTTCGTTACTGTCTTGCTATGGCAAGTACGACACACAGAAAATATCACCCTAATTAGAGCTTAGTTCATCTTAGTTACTCTGACCGATTCAAAGCCATCATAGCTAATGAAAAATAGCTCAACCGACTAAACTGATCACAAAAAAAAGACGCTAGTGGTTTAACCACTAACGCCTTCTAGGTATTTACTAAAAGTCTATTTTTATCAATCTTCCAGAAGAATACGTAGCATACGACGTAGAGGCTCTGCAGCCCCCCATAGAAGCTGATCGCCAACAGAAAAAGCGCTGATGTACTCAGGCCCCATGTTTAGCTTACGAATACGACCAACAGGCACATTCAAAGTACCCGTTGCAAAAGTCGGTGTTAGGCGCTCCATCGACGCTTGTTTTTCATTAGGAACAACACTTACCCAATCATTATGCTCTGCTAGCATGCCTTCAATATCTGCTACTGGGATATCTTGGTTCAATTTGATTGTGAACGCTTGGCTATGGCAACGCATAGAACCAATACGAACACACAAACCATCCACCGGAATAATCTGGCTAGTATTACCTAGTATCTTATTGGTTTCCGCTTGAGCTTTCCATTCTTCACGGCTTTGACCATTGTCTAATTGGGAGTCAATATAAGGGATCAAACTTCCCGCTAATGGCACACCAAATTGATCAACAGGCATCGAGCTTGAACGCATTTGCTCTGCGACTTTACGGTCGATATCCAAAATGGCGCTTGCTGGGTCTGCCAGCTCAGAAGCGACCGCCCCCTTCAACATGCCCATTTGATTAATCAACTCACGCATATGGCGAGCGCCGCCACCAGAAGCCGCTTGGTAGGTCATGGACGTCATCCACTCAATGTGGCCTTTTTCAAATAAGCCGCCCAATGCCATTAACATCAAGCTCACAGTACAGTTACCACCTGCAAAGGTTTTAACGCCATCTTTCAAGCCTTGCTTGATGACATCTTGGTTAACTGGATCGAGAACGATGATGGAATCACTTTCCATACGTAATGAAGATGCTGCATCAATCCAGTAACCTTTCCAACCCGCCTTGCGCAACTGAGGGTAAATAGCCTTGGTATAATCACCACCTTGACAGGTAATAATAATGTCCATTTTCTTCAACGACTCAATATCACTTGCGTCTTGAAGCAATGGAATGTCTTTACCAATTTCTGGACCTTTCTGCCCCGTTTGAGAAGTGGTGAAAAAAACAGGATCAATATGATCGAAATCTTTTTCTTCTCGCATACGTTGCATCAACACGGAACCAACCATTCCGCGCCATCCGACTAAACCTACAGTGTTTTTTGACATGGTTATCTACCTTTTTTGTGGGGCCACTCATACCAAGAGCAGTATCCCTAATGATCCCTAACACCCCTGTGATGTTAGGTTTTTAATTCAGCGCTATTAACGCTTTAAGTACGGCATCGCCCATGGCTTGCGTACTGACTGTTTCGCATCCATTTGATGCAATATCGGCTGTTCTAAGACCTTGGTCCAAAACAGTGCTTACTGCGGTTTCAATAGCATCTGCCGCCTCTTTTGAATCAAGAGAGTAACGCAGCATCATAGCAACAGACAAAATAGTCGCCAATGGGTTTGCAATACCTTGGCCTGCAATATCTGGTGCAGAGCCATGACAAGGCTCATACATGCCACGCCCTTCTGCATTTAAAGAAGCCGAAGGGAGCATACCAATAGATCCTGTCAGCATTGCAGCGGCGTCGGATAGAATATCACCAAACATGTTGCCAGTAACCATTACATCGAACTGTTTTGGCGCACGAACCAGCTGCATCGCAGCATTATCCACTAACATGTGAGATAACTCTACGTCCGGGTACTCTTTCGCCACTTCTTCCATCACTTCTTTCCAAAGTACGGTCACTTCCAACACATTAGATTTATCAATCGAGCAAACACGCTTACCACGTTGACGAGCGGCCTCAAATGCAGAACGGCCAATACGACGAATTTCAGATTCACTGTAAACGTAAGTATTAAAACCTTCACGTTCGCCATTTTCTAAAGTGCGAATACCACGAGGCTGACCGAAATAAATACCGCCAGTCAATTCACGAACAATCAAGATATCCAAACCGGCTACAATTTCAGGCTTTAAACTAGAAGCCTCAGCCAGTTGCGGGTAAAGAATGGCAGGACGAAGATTAGAAAACAACTCAAGGTTTGAACGCAAACCCAACAAACCTTTTTCAGGGCGAACAGACATATCCAGTCCATCCCATTTAGGCCCACCTACCGCACCTAACAAAATGGCATCCGCCGCTTTTGCTTTAGACAATGTGCCTTCCGGCAATGGAGAGCCTGTTTCATCGTAAGCTGAGCCGCCCACCAACGCACTCTCATGGGAAATATTCAAAAAAAACTGCTCATTAACAGCATCCAACACACGAACCGCTTGCGCTACGATTTCTGGACCAATACCGTCACCCGGTAATACCAATATATTTTTACTCATTCCACATTCCTTAAATTCTAATTTTGTAAGCTTACTCACCACGTGACATGAAAAGCCACGGCGCTTCATTCATTCTTTTTTCTTCGTAGCGACGAATATGAGATTCTTCTTGAAGCGTCAAACCGATGTCGTCTAACCCGTTTAATAAACAATGCTTACGGAAATCATCCACACTAAACGTAAACTCAGCACCAGAAGGCGACGTCACTGTTTGCGCAGCAAGATCAACCGTAATCTCAGAACCTTCTTTCGCTGTTACTTCAGCAAATAGCTGATCCACTTCTTCTGCTTGAAGCACAATAGGAAGCAAACCATTTTTAAAACAGTTATTGAAAAATATATCGGCAAAACTCGGCGCAATAATAGAGCGAAAACCATAATCATCTAACGCCCAAGGCGCATGTTCACGACTAGAGCCACAGCCAAAGTTGTGTCGAGCTAACAACACACTCGCACCGGCGTAACGCGCTTGATTTAATACAAATTCATCACGTAATGGACGACCAGTACATTCTTGGTCTGGCTGACCTTCATCTTGATAACGAAGCTCATCAAATAAATTTTTACCAAAGCCGGTTCTCTTGATGGATTTCAAGAACTGCTTAGGTATGATCATATCCGTATCAACGTTTGCCAAATCCAAAGGAGCCGCCAAACCTGTATGTTTAGTAAAAGGACGCATAATCTCTCCTAAAGACCTTAGTGTTTAACCAATTCGTTAACATCAACAAAGTGACCAGCAATAGCGGCAGCGGCCGCCATCGCAGGGCTCACCAAATGCGTACGACCACCAAACCCTTGGCGACCTTCAAAGTTACGGTTAGAGGTTGAAGCACAATGTTCCCCATTCCCTAACTTATCCGCATTCATCGCCAAACACATAGAACAACCCGGCTCACGCCACTCCAAACCAGCGGCTTCAAACACTTCATGCAAACCTTCTTTTTCGGCTTGTGCTTTCACCAAACCGGAACCGGGCACCACAATCGCTTGTTTCAAACTAGAAGCCACTTTACGACCTTTAACCACTTGTGCCGCGATGCGTAAATCTTCAATACGAGAGTTAGTACAAGAACCAATAAACACCCGATCCAAGATAACATCCGCTAAAGTCGTCTTGCCTTCTAAGCCCATGTATTTCCATGCACGCGCATAACCTTCTTTCGTCACCGCATCTTTTTGATCTTCAGGACGAGGAATAGGCTCATCAATAGCAATCACCATTTCAGGAGAGGTTCCCCAAGTAACCTGAGGCTTAATATCTTCCGCTTTAAGAACAACCACCTCATCAAACTGAGCATCAGCATCGGAAACCAAGTCACGCCAAGCTTCCACTGCCATATTCCATTGCTCACCTTTTGGCGCATAGGGGCGGCCTTTAACGTATTCCAATGTCGTATCATCAACCGCAATCAAACCAACACGAGCGCCCGCTTCAATCGCCATATTACAAACCGTCATACGCCCTTCCATCGACAAAGACTGAATACCGGTACCGCCAAATTCAATGGCATAACCCGTGCCGCCAGCCGTACCAATCGCACCGATAATCGCCAACACAACATCTTTAGCCGATACCCAAGGTGACAACTCTCCATCAACGCGTACCAACATATTGCGGTTCTTTTTCTGAACCAAACATTGAGTGGCAAGAACATGTTCCACTTCGGAGGTACCAATACCATGAGCCAAAGCACCAAAGGCACCATGGGTAGAAGTATGAGAGTCCCCACAAACCACCGTCATACCAGGAAGCGTCGCACCTTGTTCTGGCCCAACAACGTGTACGATCCCTTGGCGAATGTCTTTCATGTTAAATTCAGTAATACCGAACTCATTACAGTTATCATCCAACGTCGTGACCTGAATTTTAGACACTGGGTCTTCGATACCATCAACCCCATCAATACGTTCTTTCTTTGTTGTCGGAACGTTATGGTCAGGTGTGGCAAGACTACCTGATACTCGCCAAGGCTGACGTCCAGCAAGCCTTAGCCCTTCAAAAGCTTGAGGGGAAGTCACCTCATGAAGTAGCTGCAAATCAATATAGATTAATGCACTTCCGTCATCTCGTTGTTGGACAAGGTGACTATCCCACAACTTGTCATAGAGGGTTTTAGCTGACATTTTTTCTCTCCAAAATTATTAAGACCTTTGCACAATTACTGCGCTTGCTAATACTTTGTTAAAAATAGACTCGAAGTGCTCATTTATAATTTATAAACTCCGCCTTCTCGCCTATTTTTGCCTCGTCTTAGCTTCGCTCGTTACATTGTGAAAATGCCTAATCTAGTTGCGCTATCCTAAAACTTTCGTTTAAATAACTCCAATTCATAATTTTTATAATTCGGATTATTTTTTGGAATGCTAGACATTGCTGAACTGCTTACCTTTATTAAAGTCGCTGAAACTGGCTCTTTTTCCGAAGCTGGGTCGCGCCTTTTTATCACCCAGCCTGCCGTCAGTAAACGCGTTGCCGCGCTAGAAAGTAGTTTAGGTGTCAAACTATTTGACCGTATTGGCCGACAAGTACAACTAACAGAAGCAGGAAACCGCCTATTACCCAAAGCCAAAAAAATGGCGGAGGATTTACAAGATATAAAGCGCAGCATGACATTACAGCTGGAAGATGTGAGCGGTGAACTCCGTTTATCCACTAGCCACCACGTTGGGTTGCGCCGCTTACCTAGATCACTCAAGCGCTTCCAAGAAGCGTTCCCCAGCGCTCAACTTGAGATCGAATTTACCCAGTCAGAAGATGCCTACCAAGACGTGCTCAAAGGGAATGCAGAGTTAGGTGTTATCACCCTATCTAATAAAGACAATCCGATGATTGAGTCACTGCCAATATGGTCGGATCCTCTTACTTGCGTGGTCAGTAAAGATCATCCACTTGCCTTATCTACAAACGTAAGTTTGATCGAGTTATCGAATAATGCCTGTGTATTACCCAATAAGAATACCTTTACTCGACAAATCGCCGAGCACGCATTTGCTAAACAGGGACTCAAGCCTAAAGTTCGTATGAACACCAACAACCTAGAAACATTAGCGATGCTGGTGAGTATTGGCTGGGGCTGGTCATTACTGCCTTCCACCTTAGTAGATGACAAACTGGCCGTATTACATATTCCAGATTTAAACGTCGAAAGAGAATTAGGGGTTATTCACCACAAACAGCGAACTCTAAGCAGAGCGGCTATCGCTTTTATTGAGATATTAAAAAGCGATGCTGTTTATTAGATCCGCCCATGAAAAAATAAGCGCAAACTAATGTTGAGGTATTACTATAGTCTGGTCTGTATTTTTCAATTAAAGTAGACGTCAAGCTCCAAACCAAGCGCCATACCTCTGAATGTAAATATAGTAAAAACTAGCGACGCTGGCTGGCTAACAAAATCACCAATGCTAACCCACTGATAACTGAAGCACTGGTAAAAGCCCAAGCACCACCGGCCCATTCCCATAAATAACCAGTCATCACCATCCCTAAGCCACCACCTAAACCAATAGCAAAAGCACTGTACATGGCTTGCCCTTGTCCGGCGTAGCGCTCAGGAAATAGTCGTCTTATCTGTTCAATCGACACCATATGAAATAAAGCAAAAGTGATGCAGTGCAACAACTGGGTAAGCACCACCACCCACACTAAGGTTGCAAACCAACCTACTAAGAACCAGCGAATAATCCCACAGACAAAACAAAGAACAACAATATGAACCACATGAAAACGCCTAAGGGCATTACCAAAGTACATAAATAAGATAATCTCAATCACTACCCCTAAGGCCATCAACAAGCCAATTTCTTCTCCGCTATAGCCAGAATTCGAGAGATGTACAGCAAAAAACACATTAAAAGGTGCATGAGCCATAAAGGCTAAAAAAGCCAAAGCAAAGAACAGCAGGGATTCAGGTGTTTTTAAAAGCTCTAAAAAGGAAGTGCTTTCCTTATGACTAACCTGTTCATAAGCCTGTTCTTTAATAAAAAAGGAAGTCACAACAGACAAGGCTAAACACACACACATAGTTGGAATCACAATGCTAATGCCAAGCTGTTCAATTAAAAAACCCGCTCCAGCCACCGCGACCACATAACCAATGGAGCCACCAACTCGGAGGCGAGTATAAGGCACATCCAGATGACGAATACTCCTTACTGCCAAGGCATCCGTCATAGGAATCAAAGCAGAATAAAACAACGCCATGGTACAAGTCAGGAGCCAAAGCGTTTCAAATTGATCACTCCAATTAAATGGAATAACGGCAATAAAACAGCCTAATATTCCCAGTTGTAAAACCCGTTTTGGCAAGCCAATCTTTGATGTCAGCCAGCCCCAAAAATGAGGAATCAAAATACCCGATAGAGTAAACGTAGACATTAAGCGGCCGATTTCTGAAGCAGATAACCCAATCGATTTATAATACACCGAGATGTAAGGCATCATCACGCCTATCACCGCACAGAAGAAAAAGTAAAAAATAAATAACGGCCATGCCACTGGACGAGCTTTTTTCGAGAACATAATGATTCCAAAAATAGTGCTGATTTGCCGCCAGACAAGGCAGCAAAAGATAATGCATTAGTAAGAGTGTTTAAGTATGCTGCAAATAATGGTAAAAAGCACGATTCATTAAGGCCATACAAACGCGAAGGCGGGAAGTTTTAATATGACTAATAATCAAGAATGGTGGCGCGGCGCCATCATCTATCAGGTATACCCCCGCAGTTTTTTCGACTCAAATAATGATGGCATTGGTGACCTTCCAGGCGTCACAGCGAAAATGGATTACATAGCTTCCCTAGGAGTCGATGCTATCTGGCTATCGCCCTTTTTCACTTCCCCAATGAAAGACTTCGGCTATGATGTTTCTGACTACTGCGATATAGACCCTATTTTTGGCACTCTCGCAGACTTTGATGAACTGATTCAGTCAGCCCATCAATGCGGTTTAAAAGTGATGATAGACCAAGTATTGAATCATTCCTCAGATCAGCATCCTTGGTTTATTGAATCACGTCAAAGCCATGACAATGACAAAGCAAATTGGTACGTATGGGCCGATGCTCAACCCGATGGTACAGTTCCCAATAACTGGTTATCCGTGTTTGGCGGCCCCGCTTGGCATTGGGACAGCCGCAGGAAACAATACTATTTACATAACTTCCTCGACAGTCAGCCCGATTTAAACTTCCATAACCCAAAAGTGGTCGATGCATTATTAGATACCGTTGAATTCTGGCTTAAAAAAGGCGTAGATGGCTTTCGTTTAGACACCGCCAACTATTACTATCACGATGAAAAGCTGAGAAATAATCCGCCCAAAGAAAAAGTCGTCGAAGGCAGTATTGGGGTTCGACTTGATAATCCCTATGCCTATCAACTGCACCTGTATGATAAGTCTCGACCAGAGAACATTACATTTTTGAAACGCCTTAGAAGCTTACTCGATCAATACCCAGGGAGCACCACAGTGGGCGAAGTCGGGTGTGATTTTTCTCTCGATACCATGGCGGCTTATACTCAAGGCAAAGACAAATTGCACATGTGCTACTCCTTCGACCTACTCACCCACGATGCTTCGATGACCCATATCCGCACTACTATGGAAACCATTGAAGCAGGTTTAGGTGATGGTTGGCCCTGTTGGGCAATTGGCAACCATGACGTTGAACGCGTAGCGACTCGCTGGGGTGGCAATCATGCCTCAGCGGCAAAAAGCAAAGTCTACATGGTGATGCAGCTGTCCTTACGAGGCAGCGTTTGTTTATACCAAGGGGAAGAACTAGGTTTGCCGGAAGCAGAGCTAGAGTTTGAACAACTGGTCGATCCATTTGGCATTAATTTTTGGCCGGAGTTTAAAGGCCGTGATGGTTGCAGAACCCCCATGCCTTGGGAAAACAATAAACAAGGTGGATTCTCTAAGTCTAATGAGACCTGGTTACCTATAGCAGACTCACACAAGCTATTAGCTGTCAGCGAACAAGAAGGCAATCGTAGCTCTGTATTACATGCTTACCGAGACTTTTTACACGTAAGACGCGCCCATCCAGAACTGATTCATGGTGATATTGAATTTATCTACGACGATGAAACAACACTGGTATTTACTCGTAACCATCAAGGCAAACAACTTTTCATTGCACTCAATACCTCAGAGCAAGATAAAATCATCCCCACAGAACTGACCTTGTCCGAGTTAACGCTTCCTGAAGCGATAATCTGTGGTTACCTTGATAACAGAACCGTAGTACTCCCGCCCTTTAGCGTTTTCTTTGCTCGCATAGTTCTATAAACCAACAAGACCCACTCCATTATCAGGTGGGCCTTGTTATTAATAAATAACGCGTAAACCCTATGAAGCTAATTGTTCCTGATTGGGCCAAGCATTAATAATGGCTTTCACCAAGGTTGCCAATGGAATTGCGAAAAAGATTCCCCAAAACCCCCAAATGCCACCAAAAAACAATACCGCCACAATAATTGCTAATGGATGAAGGTTAACCGCTTCAGAAAACAGCAAAGGCACTAATACATTACCATCCAAAGCCTGCACGATTAAATAAGCCACGACCACATAAATAAACTCACTTTGAGTGCCATATTGGTAAAACGCCACTAGTACAACAGGAATCGTCACAGCGGCAGCACCAATATAAGGAATCAACACAGACAGGCCAACTAACAAAGCCAATAACTCTGCGTATCTCAACCCAAACACTAAAAATACAAAGTAAGTAACAATCCCAACGACCATCATTTCAATGAACTTGCCACGAATATAATTAGCTATTTGCTCATTCATCTCGTTAGCGATATTCCGCATCATTTTTCTTTCCTTAGGCAACCATGACGTTAAATAGCCCAAGATTTTTTCTTGATCTTTCAATAGAAAGAACATTACTAATGGCACTAAAACCAGATAAATCACTAAAGAAAATAACGAAGGAATACTGGATAAAGAAAACGACACTAACCATTGCCCAAGATTAGTGGATTCATTTGCCAACGAGTTAACAACTTCATCAATAGCCGCTCGGCTCACAATTTCACTGTTACCTTCAGCAAATTGCTGTACCTCATCACGGATGCTTGTAAACATACTTGGCGAGTCCTGAACAAAACGTACCGCCTGACGCCAAATAATAGGCACCATGACACCAATAAACACACCACACACGGAAATAAAACTAAGAAAAACAATAGAAACCGAAACAATATGCCCCACACCAAAACGCTGTAGTTTATCGACCAAACCTTGTAAAAGAAACGCCAATACCACTGCAATCAATACTGGGGCTAACACTCCCCCCAAAAACGCCAAAGCACATATGGTTGCAACCAGCAACAGTAAAAATACCACCACCTCTTCATTGGAAAAATAACGCTTAATCAGCGAATCAACAATTTTAAACATATAAAGCCCGTTTCATTATTTTTTGATCTCAAAGGTAAATACACCATTATCAGTAGTCAGTGACAACAAGGTGAACCCCATTAAAGAGACGTATTGAGGAATATCTTTTAGAGACCCAGAGTCACAGGTACTAATAGACAACAAACCACCTACTTCCATTTTACTTAGCGCCATTTTGGCCTTCAGTAAGGGCATTGGACAACGATCTTCTCTTGCATCCAAGATTACGTCATACTGTTTAGACTCGTTGACCATCATGTCTAATTTTCCTTGTGAGTTCATCCGCCATATTATGAGACTATTTTCAAAGGTTACAACAGGCTTAACCATCTTAGCTTTTGCTGTCACAAGTATTTCCCCAACGCTAGCAAATGATACCCTACCGGATCTAGAAGCGAACAAAGATGAAAGAACACTGTCAAACCCATCTTACATTCTTGGCCAATATTGGTTTAGAAAACTCAATGGCAGCCAAGCTTTAATCGACTTCCCTCCTGCCTACGATTACCTAAAAGATGTCCTATCAAAGCTGCTACCTCAAACCGACCTATTCAATAAAAAAGTAGAAATAACGCTATTGAATAGTACCCAAAGCAATGCCTTCGTTATTCCCGGTAACCACATGTTTATTTACTCTGACATTCTGGAGATGATTGACAGTGAAGACATGTTGTTTGGACTCCTTGCCCATGAAGTCGCTCATTTGGATCTCAGGCACTATGAAAGACAAAATCAAAACTCTGGGGAAGAACTCAGTAAAGCCCTTGTATTAATTGGCGCAGGTATTGCTGCAGCCCTTGCTGGTGCCGGCGGTGATGCCACTACAGCCCTCTGGTTAGGGGGAATAGCCAACCAAGCGGAAAACACCTTAACCTACAGCCGTAATCAAGAGCAAGAAGCAGATCGTCGTGGTCAGCAGTATTTAATCGATGCCGACCTCAATCCAGATGGCATGACAGAACTGTTTCGCGCTTTCTTCAAGAAAGCCCTAGGCAGACCAAATTTAGAGTTTTTATCCACTCATCCATCACCCAATACTAGGCTATCAGATTCAATGAATGCTGAGCCAAAAAAAACTATATTAAGCAATAAAAGTAACGGCGAGTTTGATTATTTTAGAGCAAGCATGCTGGCTTACCGAGCTGGTTTAGCAGATCGGCCCTATGACTATTTAAACCAAGTGATTACCAACCTAGATGCCAGCAATTTTGCAAAAGCGCTGTATTCATACCTAATTCAGTTCCCAGAAAGGTCCATTCAATACTTAAACAGAATAAAAAAAGACAATACCTTTACAGACTATCTAAAAGCGTTAAGTTTTGCTGCTGTAGGCAATATAAAAGAAAGCCTAATGATCGTAGAGCAGCGGCTTCAGTTAGACCCAAACAACATTTTATTTTCAATGCTTCATGCCGAGCTAACCCAATCTAAACCCATTACGGTTAATGCAGATTACCTCTACGAAAAGCGCTTAACTTGGCGTGCAGATATCCAGTACTATCAATCTCGTAGAAATATTCCTATGGCATTAAATTATCGCGCTCAACTTGACTTTAGCCAAGGCAAGGATAAAGCCGCTCAATACCTCATTAACCGCGCAGAACAAAATGCGGTGGGTAATGAAAAAAATATAATAAAAGAAACTGAAAACTATTTTAAGAAAATAAAAGAAGCCGAGAAACAGGAAAATTTAAATTAAAAAAAAAACAAAAAAGCCAAACATTAAGTTTGGCTTTTTTGAAAACATTAAAGACTACAGCTGTGAATGAAGTTTATCAAATTGAGCTTGAAGCTCTGCATGTTTCGCATTATATAAAGCTTCTTTTTGGTCAAAAGTATAAGCCCCTTTTAGATTTACGCTGGTATCTACCGTCGCTCCCATATCTTTCAACGTTAACGAAAG
>NZ_JAEMNX010000026.1 GCF_016463975.1 Marinomonas transparens
TAGTGTGGGAGATCCCATGTGAGAGTAGGTCGTCGTCAAGCCTTACATTAAGAAGGCCCTGATAGCTATGCTGTCAGGGCTTTTTTTCGTCTGTAGAAAAGGGATGTGGGAACTTGAAAAGGAGTTGTTATTTACTCTTAGAGTTAAGAGAGAGTTCTTTATTAAGGAAGGTGGTTTGAAATTCATCTGGTGGGATGGGGCGACTGATGAAGTAACCTTGGATATCGTCGCAGCCTATATTTTTTAGTGCGTCAAGTTGGGCTTTGGTTTCGACGCCTTCGGCTATGGTGGTCATTCCTAACTGTTGAGCAAGTAGTATGATGGTGCCAACAATGACATGATCATTTTTATTGGTGGTCATGTTGCGAACAAATGATTGATCTATTTTGAGTTTATGTACGGGAAAGCGTTGTAGATAGCTTAAAGATGAGTAGCCAGTTCCAAAGTCATCAATAGCAGCTTGTATACCAAGTTGTTGGAAGGATTCTAATACCTTGATTGTATTTTCTGGGGCTCTTGTGGCGACTCGTTCGGTAAGCTCAAGCTCTAGGTAATGAGGGGGTAGGTTATTTTCAACGAGTATTTGGGATACGAGACCTGGAAAATTATCTACTTGGAATTGTGCGTAGGATAGGTTTACTGAGACTCTGATGGCGGTAAAACCGTCGTTTATCCATTGTTTTATTTGGCGAGTAGTTTCACGTAATACCCATTCGCTAATGGCTAAGATTTGCCCACTGTCTTCCGCTAGAGGAATGAATTCGGAGGGGCTGACATTACCTAAGTTCCTGCTATGCCATCTAATTAACGCTTCTGCCCCAGTAATTTTGCCACTAGATAGGGATATTTGGGGTTGGTAATGCAGGGTAAATTCGTCTCTTGCTATTGCATCGTGAAGTGCGTTTTCTAGGAGAAGAGCACGGGTTGATGTTGCCTGCATTTCTTGAGTGAAAAAGGCATAGCTGTTTCTGCCTACATTTTTTGCGTGATATTTAGCAGTGTCAGCTTGTTTATAAAGCGCATCAAAATTCTTGCTATCTTGTGGGTAAAGGCTGATTCCGATTGAGGGAGTGATAAAGAATTGGTGTTGGTCTATATGATAACGTTCAGCTAAGGCTTCTTTTATTTCAATTGCTTTTAGTTTGAGTTCTTTTTCGTTTTCTGAGGACAATAAGATAATAAATTCATCATCACCTTGTCTTGCTACATAGTGATCGTCTTTGGCTAAGGTGCGCATTCGGTCGGCGACTGTGAGTACTAGTTGGTCTCCAATACTGTGGCCTAGCGTATTATTGATGTTTTTGAAATGGTCTAGGTCAATAGATAGTAGTGCCAACTTTTTGTCGGTTTGAGCAATTAGATTAAAGGTTTTATTCAATGCTGCTTTATTTGGGAGTTTGGTGATGGAGTCGTGATGAGCTAGCCATTCCATTTTTTCGTATGTTTTTTTAATTTCATTAATATCAATACGTACTCCTAGTAGCAGGGTGGGCTCATTCTGCTCGTTATACTCGGTAACAATACAGCGTACACTCACCCATCGATATTCACCATTGATATGCTTGATTCTAGCTTGGTATTTGTAATAGTTCGAAGGCTCTTCGTTGTTAAGTACGCTTTTAATGGTATTTAAGATGAGCTCACGGTCTTCTGGGTGAACCTTTTCAAGCTCAGCTTTTCTGTCTGCTAGCCCTTCTACTGGGGAATAGCCGAGCATAGTAAAGTAGGACGGAGTGGCAAACCAGACATCTTTAGCAATGTCCCATTCCCATATGCCTACCTTAGTTAATTTTAGAGCCTCACTGATACGTAGTTCCGTTTCAATCAATTTTATTTCACGTTCTTTCAATGCTGTTATGGCATGTGCATGCCCAATTAAGCCAGTAGGGTTGTTGTTTTTATCATAAGTGGAAGTGGTGAGGACATTAAAATAGGCCGTCTTGTTGTCTTTTAAAAAAACGCATTGTTCTGTTTTTCTGGTTTTTGTCGCTGATGTAATAGTTGGAATAATGGTTTTTGCTTGGGAGTTGTAGGACAGAATTTCTTCATCTGTATGGCCGATGATTTTAGATCTATTTATACCAATAAGTTGTTCGAATGCTTGATTGCAAAAAAGATAGATACTGTCGTTGTCTTTTATCCAAATAGGAATAGGTGAGGCTTCAAAGGCTATCGTTATTTGAGTGGGCTGCTGCTGTAAAAGTTCAAGCTGTTTACTCAGGTTATGGTTTTTTGTTCTGAGCTGAAAATGTTTTCTTATTAGAATGATTAATAGAAATGAGGCAACTAGATAGCCAAAAGTCGTAACCCAAGGAATTGTCATCGCTATTAACCTTATTCGCGTATAAAGTACTACATTATGTTGCTACCTGTTGTTTATCATAAAGGATTAAGTGGTTTTCAGTTGTATGTCAAATAGTATTGACCTGTGTCGTTATGTAAGTGCTGATAGAACGACCCCGCTAGCTAGAGGCCTTTTGAGTTCTAAATTGGTTCTTTCGGCTGTTGAGTAATTCACGATAAGCATAGCCACTACGTTTAATGCTTCTTTCTTGTGTAGTGTAATCGACATAGGTCAAGCCGAATCGTTTACTGTAGCCTTCTGCCCACTCGAAGTTGTCCATTAAGCTCCAGGCAAAGTAGCCACGAATATCGACGCCAGCTTCGATAGCATTGTTGACAGCATTAATATGGCTGTTGAGGTAGCGAACCCGCTGGTTATCATCAATTTCACCATTAGTTATTTCGTCTGCACAAGCTGCGCCATTCTCTGTGATGTATATGGGGGGGAGTTCATATTGTTTGTGAAGATTTACTAATAGTTCTTCGAAAGCATGGGGAGCGATTTCCCAACCAATGTCTGTGTATTCAACAGGACTGGTATTTTTTACATCTTTGAATAGGTTTTGTGGCTCATAGGCGTTGTGATTACAGGTGTAGTAGTTCATACCTAGAAAATCGAGAGGCTGGGAAATGATTGCCATATCGCCGGGTAAAATAGTGGGCAAGTATTGAGGCGCTACATCTTTTAGAATTTGAGGATATTGGCCTTTCATGAGCGGTTCAATAAAAAATTGATTATCCAATGTTTCACGTATTAGGCAGGCGAACTGGTCTTCTGTTTTTTCACTGGCTGCGTAAGATTGATTCATATTGAGTACGATACCCACTTTTGCCTGCGGTGTATTTGCTCGAATGACTGGTAAGGCTAAGCCATGAGCAAGCAATATGTGATGAGCCGCTTGGCGGCCATATTTCGGTTTTGCTAATCCTGGGGCATGTATACCAAGCTCATAGCCAAGAATTGCAGCACAGAATGGTTCGTTAAAGGTGGCCCAGCTGTCTACCCACTCCCCTAATTCTTTTGTTACTAAGTCTGTGTAGGCTTTAAATAGATAGGCTGTCTCACGGTTTAACCAGCCGCCCTTATCCTCAAGGTGTTGTGGTAAATCCCAGTGATAGAGGGTAACAAAGACTTTTAGACCTTCAGCTTTGAGTTTTTTGAGCAGGTTTTGGTAGAAGTTTAACCCAGCCTGGTTCGGCTCGCCTTTTTCGTCCATCACACGAGGCCAGGCAATGGATAGGCGATAGGCGTCTACACCTAGGTTTTTGATGAGTTCGACATCTTGTTCCCATAGGTGGTAGTGATCGCAAGCGATTGCACCGTTATCGGCATTTTTTACCTTATTCGGGGTGGCGCAAAATGTATCCCAGATACAAGGTAGTCGATTATCTGCTGTATTTGCCCCTTCTATTTGGAAGGCTGCCGTGGCGACGCCGAAGGTGAAATCAGGTGAGAGCATTTCAGAATTTGATGGTAGCTTGATCGACATGACGTCCTCTAAATTTTGATTTATTTTGGGCTGAACAGTTAAGTGGCAACAAAGGTAATGGAGGAGCATAAAAGGGGTCAATCAGAAGGTCTTGTATTTAGTGATTTAAGTGGGTTTAAGTGTTTTTTAAGATGATTTGTAGCGCATTGGTGTGAGGTTTCTTCCTTGTGATGTGTAGGCATAGAAGCGGTTGAAAAGTTCCTTTGGTAATTCTATGGGAGGTATTTCTTGAAAATGATTGCGAGTATAAAATGCTACCAAGTGTGTGAAGGCAAAACAGTAGCTGCTTGATTGCTCTAATGGTGAGTGGATATTGCTGATGAGATGAGAGCCTAGGCCTTTGTTTCTATATTCTGGTGCTGTCACCATAGCGGTAAGCAGTTGGCAATTAGAAAACTGTTTAAGTCGAACTGCGCATAGGACTTTCCCCTTATTTCGTATTACCCAAATTGGGTCTGCTTTATTGGGCTTCCCGCTGGGGTAATATGCTTGGTAAAATTTTTTTACTAGGGGAAACCAGAGAGCAGGAACGAGTTCGGCGCTGGGGTAGAAGGTATTCATAGGTAAATATATGCCTTGCATGAGATCTTGGATAATAGCATAGAGTCTTCTTGCTAGGACTTTGGTAGGATTAAGGTATTCATTATATGGGAGAAAATGAGTCATGCGACAACAGATGGTGTTGTGGTTCTTGTGTTTTTTTACATTGCCACTATTTGCAGCGGAAGAGAATGCGTCTTTTGTTTATCAAACGAATGAGTCTTTCTCTCATTATATGGTTCGGGCCGAGGGTTACTTAAAAGAGAATAAACAATGGGTTAATGAGCAAGATTGGCCGCGTGAATTGTCTGCAGTGATGCCGTTTGAGATGTTACCAGATGAAAAGAATTGTGCCGGACAGCCAAAAGTTGGCATTCTCCTTTCTCATGGATTGTCGGATTCTCCTTTTTCAATGAGAGATCCTGCTCGGGCGTTGCAACTTGCCTGTTATCATGTGCGGGTCATTTTATTGCCAGGTCATGGAACGAGAGCAGAAGATCTTTTAACAGTCAGTCGAAACGATTGGCGTGTGACTTTTGAAAATGCAGCAAATCAATTTCGTAAAAAACTTGATGCGCTCTATGTCGGTGGTTTTTCTACAGGAGGGGCATTAGCAGCAGAATATGCGTGGCAGCATTCTGATGAGATCGTGGGCGCTGTTTTGTTTTCTCCGGTATTTAAGGTGAACAGTAGTATCGACTGGCTTGCTCCTTTACTTAAGCCATTTATCGATTGGTTAGATCATCATCCGAGTGATGATTTTGCTAAATATGCATCAATACCGGTCCCAGCTATTGCCGAGGTGTATAAGTTATCAAAAGAAGTGCGTAAATCGATGCTTAAAAAACCTAAGGAGCTGCCTATTTTTATTGCCTTATCTGAAGAGGATCAAACGGTAGACTCCTCTGTTACTGAGGTCGTATTTAATAAGGCGATTGTTGGTGCTAAGAGCCAAATGGTGCTTTATAGCAGGGATCATAGTAGCAAAACGGGGCGTATGAAGGTGTATAACTCCGAGTGGCCTGAGCAAAAAATCTTTGGCTTGTCGCATATGGCGGTACATGGAAGCCCAGATAATCCTTATTACGGTGCAAAAGGTGAATATCGTATCTGTGGCTGGTATCTATCCAATGAGTCTTTATACCAGACTTGTCGGACCGACCCTGATAACTGGTTTGGTGAGAAATCCGATGAGCTGTTAGAAAAAAGCCCTCATGCCGCAAGAGTGTCGTGGAATCCTGATTTCAACTCGTTGATGAAGGAGGTTACTTTTTTCATGCAAGAAAATGTGGGTGTTGTGGCTCAATAATTTAGGCTAAGGAAGTAAGTTAATGGTAAATGCAGGGCTTGATTTAAAGACAGTTGATCTTACTGCTCGACAGATCAGTCAGTATCATGAAGAGGGCTATCTTGTCATAGAGTCTCTTGTGTTGGAAAGTGTTTGTGGCGCATTGAAGGAGAGAGTCGCTTTTTTAATGGGTGACTTTGACCCAGATTCTGTGCGTTCTATCTTTACGACAAATGAGCAAACTCGACATGCTGATCGCTATTTTATGGAATCAGCAGAAAAGGTGTCTTTCTTTTTTGAAGAAGAGGCGTTTGATGCTTCTGGTAATCTAAAACAGTCCCTAGCACTTTCTATTAATAAAATAGGGCATGGTTTGCATAGCCAGGATGATGTGTTCAGGGATTTTTCTCTTTCTTGTGTATGGCACTCGCTTTTGCAGCAGTTGGGGATGAAAAAGCCTTGTGCTGTACAGTCCATGTATATTTTCAAACAGCCGGGCATTGGTGGTGAAGTGAATTGTCATCAAGACAGCACTTTTCTCTACACTACACCGATGAGTGTTATTGGTCTTTGGTTTGCGATTGAAGAAGCTACGCTTGAAAATGGCTGTCTCTGGGGGGTTCCAAAAGGCCATAGGGAAGGTTTGCTAAAGCGTTTTGAGCGTGAAACACCGGGATCTATTACCACCAAGATGGTGACAATAAAGGAGCATCAATGGAATCAAGATGAGCTTGTCGCTTTGCCGGTTCCTAAAGGCTCTTTGGTGATATTGAATGGCGAGTTTCCGCATTTGAGTTATGCCAATAGGTCAAATAAATCTCGTCATGCCTATGCTATACATGCTATTGATCAGGTTTGTGAATACCCAGAAGAAAATTGGCTGCAGCCAAGTCAGGGCAAAGCCTTTTTACCTTTTCGAACCGCTTAATACCCTATTTCCTATAATTGGAGTAAAGCAATGCAGGCCATTTTAGCCCTATTGAGTGATAGTAAATTTCATTCAGGTGAAGAGTTAGGGTTGGCGCTTGGAGTAACCCGAGCCGCGATTTGGAAAAAGTTAAAGAAATTAGAAGCGATTGGTGTCACCGTCCATTCTGTTAAAGGGCGTGGTTATCGTTTACCTGTGCCTTTGGAGCTATTGTCAGAGGAAGTGTTGCGTGAAAAGGGGTTGCCTAACGAGGTGGGGGTAAAGTTGGCCTTCGAAACGGAATCGACCAATAGTGATGCTAAAGCTTATATTGCGAATGGGTTGCCACTTCCTGTGTTGGTCTCTGTAGAACGTCAGACGCAAGGTAAAGGTCGCCGTGGTCGCCAGTGGGAATCTGGTGTAGCAAAAAATATCACCATGTCTTTTGCATGGCGTTTTGATAATGGCCCTAGTGTGGTGGAGGGGTTGAGTCTGGCGGCTGGTGTCGCGGTTGCTCGAGTGTTGAAAAAACAAGGTATATCTAATCCCGGTTTGAAGTGGCCTAATGATGTGCAGGTAGACGGTGAGAAAGTCTGTGGTATCTTGTTGGAAATGGTCGCTGATCAAGACGTGTGTCATGTCATTATTGGTATTGGTATCAATGTCGAGATGGATGCTGGTTTTATGACTCAGGTTGATCAGCCTTGGACGGATTTGCTTTCTAAGCTTAAGCACCGCCCTAGCCGTAATGGCATTTTGGCTGAGTTGGCTTGTGAGCTTGTAGAAGTGTGTAAGCGATTTGAAAGTGGTTATGGAATGAAGCACTTCCAGTCTCAGTGGCAGGCTTATGATGTGCTATATAATCAGGTGGTTGCAGTGAGTTCCATTAGTCAGCAACATCAAGGGGTTGCCAGAGGGATTGATGAAAAAGGGGCTTTATTAGTGGAAACCGATGGGCAAGTTGTCGCTTTGCATGGAGGAGAGGTGAGTGTCCGACGTGGCTAATGTACTGGTTGTTGATGCAGGTAATACCAGTATTAAGTTTACAGCGTTTCAGGATGATGACGTATTATGGATGAGGCGCGGGGATGAGTTGCCCAGTGGAACGGATTTTGACCCGCAAAATATCTATATCGCAAGTGTACGCTCCCACGCTTTGACTGAGTTATTACAGGCAAGTATTCAAGCTGAATTCCCTAAAAGTCGGGTGCTGGTGATAACTAGCCAGTCCTATGCCTGTGGTGTGAAAAATGCTTATTTTGAGCCCGCAAGACTAGGGGTCGATCGGTGGCTTGGGGTGGTGGCGGCTCATCATGTTGTTACTGGTGATGTGGTGGTAATTGATGCAGGAACGGCAATTAAGGTGGATCTAGTTAATAAAGAAGGTGACCACCTTGGTGGCTATATAGTGCCTGGGTTGGCTATGATGGAAGAGGTGTTGCTCTCTAAAACAGGTCGCATACGTTATGATGCTCATGAAGTGGTAAAAGGAGAAGGCTTGCCTAATTCAACGGCTAGAGCGGTGACGGAAGGTTGTCACGAAATGGCTTTGGGTTTTCTAGAGCGAATTTATCAATGCTATCAAGATTATCGATGGGTAGTGACAGGTGGTGATGCACAAGCGCTTTTGGGTTTGCTTGGTGTGTCTTTAGAGCTTCAACCCAATTTGATAGCGCTAGGGGCTAAATTAGTGGGTGATGAACAGGTAAGAGGCGATAAATGAAGTGGTTGTTTCTTTTCGTGGTGTTATTGAATGCGGCTTTTTTGAGCTGGCATAGTTTTAATCAAGATTCTCCTAATGCTGATAAAGAGTCTGTGTATGCACCGCCTGTTAGTGAGACGATTCACCTATTGTCTGAAGAGCCTGCAGTGAGTGAGCAAGATTACAATGCAGAGGTTGTATCAAATGAAAGTTTAGAGGCAGCACTTAGTAAAGTGGTAGATCAGGTGAATGCGGATGAAAGTTCGGTTGAGTTATTCTGTCCTCGTATTGAAACGGAAAGGCAAAGTGACAAAAAAATTATCGTTCAGGTATTGAAAGAGTTTGCTTGGCCTTATCAGGAGAAGGAAGTGACGGGTAAAAGGCCCAAGTTTTGGCTTTATATTAATGCACCGGAAACACCTGAAATAGCTAAGGATATAGTTAAAGAGTTGGCGGCTAAATCGATTGATAGTTTTGTTATCAATCGTGGTGAAATGAAAAATAGAATTTCTCTAGGCTTATATTCATCAGAAACACGTGCAGAGCAATCTCGTTTGGGGATAAAGAAGCTGTCTGGTCATGACGTGAATGTGTATGAACATATGCGTAATGTGTCACTTCAACAGATTGATATTGGGCAGCCTATTGAGCTGGAAGATTGGGAGCGCTTCATGGCGAGGCTAGATCTGACCAAGATGATGATAAAGTTGGAAAAAAATCCCTGCTAGCGCTTGCAATTACAGACTCGATAAATATAATGGCTCCCACCTTTTGGGGTGTCGCGTTATAGCACTGAGTACGTGGAGGGGTTCCCGAGTGGCCAAAGGGAGCAGATTGTAAATCTGCCACGAAAGTTTCGGTGGTTCGAATCCACCTCCCTCCACCAATTGCGGGTATGGTATAGTGGCTATTACCTCAGCCTTCCAAGCTGAAGAGGCGGGTTCGATTCCCGCTACCCGCTCCAATGCTCATGTAGCTCAGTTGGTAGAGCACACCCTTGGTAAGGGTGAGGTCGGCAGTTCAAATCTGCTCATGAGCTCCAGTATTATCAATGCAAAAGATGGGTGGTTTTTCCGCCTTTTTTATTGTCTGTTTTTTGGGCAAATACCCTTGCTAAATTTAGCTGTTTTGGGTATTATCCTCCGCCCATACGACTGTAGGCCAGTAGTTCAATTGGTAGAGCACCGGTTTCCAAAACCGGCTGTTGGGGGTTCGAGTCCCTCCTGGCCTGCCAAATTTCGTATCCTATTTTTTAGTTAGGGATCACCTAAAGTATGAGTTCGAATGCTGAAGCTCAAGCGTCTCGTGGAGATGTTTTTAAGTGGGCGATTGTTATTCTGTTGGTTGCGGTAGGCGTAATTGGCAATAACTTTTATTCTGCTGAGTCACTATTGTATCGCTTAATAGCAATCTTGGTGTTAGCTGGTGTTGCTTGTTTTGTTGCGTTACAGACTGCGAAGGGTAGAGCGTTCTTTACATTAGCTAAAGAAGCGAAAACTGAAATTCGTAGGGTTGTATGGCCAACAAGGCAGGAAACGATCCAGACAACTTTGATTGTTTTGGCGGTTGTTGTTTTTATGTCTCTTGTGCTGTGGGGAGTGGATTCGTTTCTTGGTTGGATCGTTTCCTCGGTAATAAGTTAGGAGTTGTTCGTGACCAAACGATGGTATGTAGTACAGGCGTACTCAGGGTACGAAAAGCACGTAATGCGCTCGCTTCTTGAGCGAGTGCAGGTTATGGGGCAAGAAGAGAATTTTGGTGAGATCTTGGTTCCGACAGAAGAAGTTGTCGAAATTCGAGATGGTAAAAAGCGCAGGAGTGAGAGAAAGTTCTATCCAGGTTATGTTTTGGTTCAGATGGATATGAATGACGCCTCTTGGCATTTGGTTAAAGGTACGTCTCGCGTATTGGGCTTTATTGGTGGTACGGCAGATAAGCCGTCGCCGATTACTAGTCGTGAAGCGGATGCTATTTTGCAGCGTGTTAATGACGGTGTTGATAAACCTCGTCCTAAGACTCTGTTTGAAGTGGGTGAGGTGGTTCGTGTTAATGAAGGGCCGTTTGCTGACTTTAATGGTGTTGTAGAAGAAGTTGATTATGATAAAAGCCGAATCAAGGTGGCGGTGCTTATATTTGGGCGCTCGACACCGGTTGATTTGGATTTTGGTCAGGTTGAAAAAGCCTGATTTTGTTGAACGGGTAGCCTTCGGGCGGTGACCCATCTGGAGTTAAAAAAATGGCTAAGAAAGTCCAAGCTTATATCAAGCTTCAAGTTAAAGCGGGTCAAGCGAACCCAAGTCCACCAGTTGGTCCAGCATTGGGTCAGCACGGTGTGAATATCATGGAATTCTGTAAAGCGTTTAATGCCAAAACACAGGGTGTTGAGCCAGGTCTTCCTACGCCAGTTATTATCACTGTATACAGTGATCGTAGCTTCACATTCGAAACCAAATCTACTCCTGCTTCAGTGCTTCTTAAGAAGGCTGCTGGTTTGAAGAGTGGTTCCCCACGTCCAAATACTCAAAAAGTAGGTACGGTTACTCGTGCTCAACTTGAAGAGATTGTTGCGGCTAAACAGGCGGATTTGACTGCTTCTGATATGGATGCAGCGGTTCGTACTATTGCTGGTAGTGCACGCGCTATGGGCCTAGATTGTGAGGGTGTGAACTAATGGCTAAGCTAACTAAACGCGCTCGTTTGATCGCAGAAAAAGTAGATGTGGCAAAGCAATACTCTGTAGAAGAGGCTGTTGCTCTTTTGTCTGAGCTTTCTACTGTTAAGTTTAAAGAGTCTGTTGATGTGTCTGTGAACCTAGGTGTTGATCCGCGTAAATCTGATCAGGCTGTTCGTGGTTCAACTGTCTTGCCTCATGGTGCAGGTAAAGATGTTCGCGTTGCTGTGTTTGCGCAAGGTGCGAACGCTGAAGCGGCGAAAGAAGCAGGTGCAGACGTTGTTGGGTTTGAAGATTTAGCTGAGAAAGTTAAAGCTGGCGACCTAGACTTTGATGTGGTTATTGCTTCTCCAGACGCGATGCGTATTGTTGGTCAACTTGGTCAGATCTTAGGCCCACGCGGTCTAATGCCTAACCCTAAAGTTGGCACAGTAACGCCTGATGTTGCAACTGCAGTTAAGAATGCAAAAGCAGGTCAAGCTCGTTACCGTACAGATAAAAACGGTATTATTCATGCGGCTGTTGGTTCTATTGAATTCGCTGCAGAATCTATCAAAGGCAACTTGGAGGCGCTTTTAGCTGACTTACGTCGTGCTAAACCTGCTTCTTCAAAAGGTGTCTACCTGAAAAAAGTGACCTTGTCTTCTACAATGGGACCTGGTCTACAAATTGATTTAGGCGCGCTTAGTTCAACTAAGTAAGCTTCTAAATCATGCGCTTTGGGGTCTGCCATCATTTGTTTGGTGTGTAGGCCGTCAAAGACCGTAGGAACCCTAGGGGTTTAATCTAGTATTGAAAAATGCTTGTCCTGCGCAGATGGTGTGGCCCGATTCAGATTGACTGGATCTAACTCACCAGCAAGTACTTCGAGAAATCGGAGAGTTGGTAAAAAATAGGGGAATTTTATTCCCTGCTAATCCAGGAGAAAACCAGTGGCATTAGGTCTAGAAGACAAAAAAGCCATTGTCGCCGAAGTTAGCGGTGCTGCTAAAACTGCGTTGTCTGCAGTAGTTGCTGATTCTCGCGGTGTTACCGTGGGCAGCATGACTGCACTTCGTAAAGAAGCGCGTGAAGCGGGTGTTTATGTACGAGTAGTACGTAATACATTGGCTCGCCGTGCAGTGGAAGGCACTGACTTCGAATGCTTACAAGAGAGCTTTGTTGGCCCTACGCTAATTGCTTTTTCTAACGAACATCCCGGTGCGGCTGCTCGTTTGTTAAAGTCTTTTGCGAAGCAAAATGACAAGTTTGAAGTAAAAGCATTGGCGTTCAACGGTGAGTTGATCCCAGCTGGCGACATTGATCGTTTGGCAACACTGCCTACATACGATGAAGCTATTGCGAAGTTGATGAGTGTCATGCAGGGTGCGACAAGCAAACTTGCACGTACGCTTGCAGCGATTCGCGATCATAAAGAGCAAGAAGCGGCGTAGTTTATTTACTTGCCCCTCTTGATACAAAATTTTATTTTATCGCCTTCGGGTGATTTGAAAAGAATGCTAGGAATCTGAGTCATGGCTCTATCTAAAGAAGATATCATCAATGCAGTAGCAGAAATGTCTGTAATGGACGTTGTTGAATTAATTTCAGCAATGGAAGAAAAATTTGGCGTAACTGCGGCTGTTGCTGCGGCAGCTGGCCCAGCGGCTGATGCTGGCGGTGCTGCTGAAGCTCAAACTGAGTTTGACGTAATGCTTACTGCTGTTGGCGACAAGAAAGTTAACGTAATCAAAGCAGTTCGTGCTGCAACTGGCCTCGGCTTGAAAGAAGCTAAAGCCGTTGTTGATGGCGCTCCTGCTGCTGTTAAAGAAGGCGTTTCTAAAGAAGACGCTGACGCACTTAAAGCTGCTCTTGAAGAAGCTGGTGCATCTGTCGAAATCAAGTAATGATACTTGTATTTCCAGATTTCGACCAATAGTCGAAATGGCTGGTGACATTATTGTCACCGGCCTTTTTGGGTTTCTAAAACTCAAATAAAGTCTCAAAGAATTTTTAAATGGGAGATTATACTCCCATATATGGTAAGGCCTGATTTGGGCCTTTTGCGTCAATGTGCACAAGCTGGGGAATGCTGATGGCTTACTCATATACTGAGAAAAAACGTATCCGTAAGGATTTCGGTAAACTGCCGCCCGTTTTGGATGTGCCATACTTGCTGGCAATTCAGCTTGAATCCTACCGTAATTTTCTGCAAGAAGGTAAGACTCTGGCAGAGCGTGGGGAATTGGGGCTGCATGGGGCCTTTAAATCTGTCTTTCCAATGGTCAGTTTTTCAGGTAGTGCGGCACTAGAATACGTCGATTACCGTTTAGGTAAGCCAGTATTTGATGTTAAAGAGTGTCAGTTGCGTGGTGTAACCTACGCGGCACCTTTGCGTGTTCGTGTACGACTTATCATTTATGATAAAGAGTCGTCAAACAAAGCCATCAAAGACATCCGCGAGCAAGAAGTCTACATGGGTGAAATCCCACTCATGACTGAAAACGGTACCTTTGTAATTAACGGAACTGAGCGCGTGATCGTGTCTCAATTACACCGTTCGCCTGGTGTGTTTTTTGATCACGACCGTGGTAAAACGCACTCTTCAGGTAAATTACTTCATTCTGCTCGTATTATTCCTTATCGCGGTTCTTGGTTGGATTTCGAGTTTGATCCAAAAGATTGCGTATTCGTTCGTATTGACCGTCGCCGTAAGCTACCTGCAACAATATTGTTGCGTGCTTTGGGTTACGGAACAGAACAAATTCTAGATACTTTCTTTGATTCAACGCGTTTCTATTTGAAGCGTGATGGGTTTGAGATGGATCTAGTTGCCAATCGCCTTCGTGGTGAAACCGCATTGTTTGATATTGCTGATGCGAATGGCGAATTGATTGTTGAAGAAGGTCGTCGTATTACAGCTAAGCACATTCGTGTTATGGAGAAGGCGGGTCTTAAACGCTTATCTGTTCCGCTGGAATATATGCTTGGTAAAGTGACGGCGAAAAATCTGGTTCACCCTGCAACGGGTGAGTTGATTGCAGAAGCGAATACAGAACTTTCTGTTGACTTACTAGAGGCGTTAGTTTCATCTGGTATTGCTGAAGTTGACACGCTTTATACGAATGATTTGGATAATGGTCCTTTCATCTCTGACACGCTACGCATCGACCCTACTAACAACCAGTTAGAAGCATTGGTAGAAATCTACCGTATGATGCGTCCTGGTGAGCCGCCAACTAAAGAGTCGGCTGAAGGTTTGTTCCAAGGTTTGTTCTTCTCTGAAGATCGTTATGATTTATCTAACGTTGGTCGAATGAAATTCAACCGTCGTTTGGGTCGTGATGAAGATACTGGTCCAGGTATTCTGGATAATGATGATATCGTTGCTGTTCTTAAGACCTTGCTGGGCATTCGTAATGGTAACGGCATGGTTGATGATATTGACCATCTTGGTAACCGTCGAGTTCGCTCTGTTGGTGAAATGGCTGAAAACCAATTTCGTGTTGGTTTGGTGCGTGTTGAGCGTGCTGTTAAAGAGCGCCTTTCTATGGCAGAAGCGGATGGCCTAATGCCTCAAGATTTATTGAATGCTAAGCCTGTGGCTGCGGCAATCAAAGAATTTTTTGGCTCTAGCCAGCTATCTCAGTTTATGGATCAGAACAACCCGCTTTCTGAAGTGACACACAAACGTCGTGTTTCGGCGTTAGGGCCTGGTGGTTTAACACGTGAACGTGCTGGTTTTGAAGTGCGTGACGTGCATGCTACTCACTATGGTCGTGTTTGTCCTATCGAAACGCCAGAAGGTCCAAACATCGGTTTGATTAACTCGCTATCAACTTACGCGCGTACTAATAGCTACGGCTTCTTAGAAACGCCTTATCGTAAAATTGTTGATGGCAAGATGACTGACGATACGGTTTATATTTCGGCGATTGACGAAGCAAAATATGTTATTGCTCAAGCATCAGCAAATGTTGATAGTGAAGGGCGTTTGGTTGATGAGTTGGTTCAGGTGCGTCATATGCACGAAACCACTTTGATTCCAAAAGAAAAAGTAAATTTGATGGACGTTTCACCGCGTCAGGTTGTTTCGGTTGCGGCATCTTTGATTCCGTTCCTAGAGCATGATGATGCTAACCGTGCCTTGATGGGATCAAACATGCAGCGCCAAGCTGTACCAACGCTTAAGGCGGATAAGCCTGTTGTTGGTACGGGTATGGAGAAAAATGTCGCGAAAGACTCAGGTGTTTGTATCGTCGCTAATCGCGGTGGTGTGATCGAGTCTGTTGATGCAAGCCGTATTGTTGTTCGTGTTAATTCCGAAGAAACAGTGGCTGGTGAAGCGGGTGTAGATATCTACAACCTAACTAAGTATGTGCGTTCTAACCAAAATACCTGTATCAATCAGCGTACTTTGGTGTTGAAGGGCGAGCAGGTTGCTGTTGGCGATATTATGGCTGATGGCCCTTCTGTTGATATGGGTGATTTGGCGCTTGGTCAAAACATGCGTATTGCCTTTATGCCTTGGAATGGTTTCAACTTCGAAGACTCGATTCTTGTTTCTGAACGAGTGGTAGAAGAAGACCGTTTCACGTCGATCCATATTCAAGAATTAACTTGTGTGGCTCGTGATACTAAGCTTGGGCCAGAAGAAATTACCTCTGACATCCCGAATGTGGGTGAAGGTGCGCTTTCTAAGCTTGATCAATCCGGTATCGTTTATATTGGTGCAGAAGTTGAGCCTGGCGATATTCTTGTCGGTAAAGTGACGCCTAAAGGTGAAACGCAACTGACGCCTGAAGAGAAGCTTTTGCGAGCTATCTTTGGTGAGAAAGCGTCTGACGTGAAAGACACGTCTCAGCGTGTTAAGACAGGTACTCGCGGTACAGTTATCGATGTACAGGTTTTCACTCGTGATGGTATCGAAAAAGATGAACGTGCGAAGTTCATTGAGAAGTCGCAGCTTGATCAAGTTCGTAAAGACTTGAATGAAGAATTCCGTATTGTTGAGAAGGCCACGTTTGAGCGTTTAGCTGAAACCTTGGTTGGTCAGCAAGCGGAAGGTGGTCCAGGGTTGGCACGTAATGCGATTATCAATGAAGAATACCTGGCGAACTTAGATCACCCTGAGTGGTTTAAAATTCGTGTTGCCAATGAAGAAGCGACTGAACAGCTTGAAAAAGCTCAGATTGCTCTGATCGAGCGCCGCAAGGAGCTTGATGCGAAGTTTGAAGATAAGAAACGTAAACTGCAAACTGGCGATGATCTAGCACCTGGTGTGTTGAAAATTGTTAAGGTTTATGTGGCTATTAAACGTCGTATTCAGCCTGGTGATAAAATGGCCGGTCGTCATGGTAACAAGGGTGTTATCTCTAAGATCATGCCTGTTGAAGACATGCCTTACGATGAGAATGGTGACCCTGTTGATATCGTGCTGAACCCTCTAGGTGTTCCGTCACGAATGAACGTAGGTCAGGTGCTAGAAACTCACTTAGGTGCTGCCTCTAAAGGCTTGGGCCGTAAGATCAATGAGATGCTAGCTGTAGAACGTGAAAAAGCGGAAGCGGTTGCTGAGCTACGTAGTTTCTTGGATGAAATCTACAATGGCTATGAAGGCGATTTGCAATGTGCGCGTACTGAAGATCTAGATAGCTTTACAGACGAAGAAATATTGACCTTGGCTGCCAATCTAAAAGGTGGTGTTCCAATGGCGTCTGGTGCCTTTGATGGTGCAAAAGAGTCTGAGATCAAACGCATGTTGCGCTTAGCGGGAATCAACGAAAGCGGTCAGGTTAAGTTGTTCAACGGCCGTACAGGTGATTCTTTTGAGCGTCCTGTCACCGTTGGTTACATGTACATGCTTAAGTTGAACCATTTGGTTGACGACAAAATGCATGCGCGTTCTACCGGTTCTTATAGTTTGGTTACTCAGCAGCCGTTGGGTGGTAAAGCTCAGTTTGGTGGTCAGCGTTTCGGTGAGATGGAAGTGTGGGCACTAGAAGCATACGGTGCTGCTTACACTCTACAAGAAATGCTGACAGTGAAGTCCGATGATGTGAATGGCCGTACTAAGATGTATAAAAACATCGTTGACGGCGATCATCGCATGGAACCTGGTATGCCTGAGTCCTTCAACGTATTGGTGAAAGAGATTCGCTCTCTTGGTATCGATATCGAGCTGGAAGCTGAATAAGCACGAATCACATTTGATCTGCTGGGGAGCTAGACTCCCCGGCCTTATGAGTGGGGCGAATAATACATGAAAGACTTATTGGGTCTTCTGAAATCACAAGGACATTCTGACGAGTTTGATGCGATCCGCATTGGCTTGGCGTCACCAGATATGATTCGTTCATGGTCTTTCGGTGAAGTTAAGAAGCCGGAAACCATCAACTATCGTACGTTCAAACCAGAACGTGACGGATTGTTTTGTGCCAAAATCTTTGGTCCTATCAAGGACTATGAGTGCTTGTGTGGTAAATACAAGCGTTTGAAACACCGCGGTGTTATTTGTGAAAAATGTGGCGTTGAAGTAGCTCTGTCTAAAGTGCGTCGTGAGCGCATGGGACATATTGAGCTTGCATCGCCTGTTGCTCATATTTGGTTCTTGAAATCTCTTCCATCCCGCATAGGTCTTATCCTTGATATGACGTTGCGTGATATTGAGCGCGTGCTTTACTTTGAATCTTTCATCGTGATTGATCCAGGTATGACGACGCTTGACAAAGGGCAACTGCTAAATGACGAGCAATATTTTGAAGCGCTAGAAGAGTTCGGTGACGAATTCGATGCCCGCATGGGTGCGGAAGCGGTTCAGATGTTGTTGCGTGATCTAGACATGCCTGAAGAAATTAACAGCATGCGTGAAGAGCTAAACAGCACAAACTCTGAAACGCGTATTAAGAAGCTTTCTAAGCGCCTTAAGCTGGTTGAAGCTTTCTTCCATTCTGGTAACAACCCAGAGTGGATGGTGTTAGAAGTATTGCCTGTTCTTCCGCCAGATCTTCGTCCATTGGTGCCGCTTGAAGGTGGTCGTTTTGCGACGTCTGATTTGAACGACCTTTACCGTCGAGTGATTAACCGTAATAACCGCCTAAAACGCCTACTTGAGCTATCGGCTCCAGATATCATCGTACGTAACGAAAAACGTATGTTGCAAGAATCTGTTGATGCCTTGCTTGATAATGGTCGTCGTGGTCGTGCGATTACTGGTTCTAACAAGCGTCCTCTAAAATCTTTGGCTGATATGATCAAAGGTAAGCAAGGTCGTTTCCGTCAGAACTTGTTAGGTAAGCGTGTAGACTACTCTGGTCGTTCGGTTATTACCGTAGGTCCATCACTGCGCCTGCATCAGTGTGGTCTACCTAAGAAAATGGCACTTGAGTTATTTAAGCCATTCATTTTCTCTAAGCTTGAGCTTCGTGGCATGGCGACGACGATCAAAGCAGCGAAGAAAATGGTTGAGCGCGAAACACCTGAAGTGTGGGATATCCTTGATGAGGTGATCCGCGAACATCCAGTAATGTTGAACCGTGCGCCAACACTTCACCGTTTGGGTATCCAAGCGTTTGAGCCTATGTTGATTGAAGGGAAAGCGATTCAGTTGCACCCACTTGTGTGTGCGGCTTATAACGCTGACTTTGACGGCGACCAAATGGCGGTTCACGTTCCGTTGACGATTGAAGCTCAGCTAGAAGCCCGTGCTTTGATGATGTCTACCAATAACATCTTGTCACCAGCAAACGGCGAACCAATTATCGTTCCTTCGCAGGACGTTGTATTGGGTCTGTACTATATGACTCGTGAGAAAATCAATGCCAAGGGTGAAGGCATGGCATTTTCTGACATCAAAGAAGTACATCGTGCGTATGGTGCGAAGCAAGTAGAGTTACACGCTAAAGTGAAGGTTCGTATTAACCAAGTTGATACGACTTTAGAGGGCGAGAAAGTGCCTTCTACCTTTATTGCTGACACGACTGTTGGTCGTGCTCTGTTGTTTGATATTGTTCCTGATGGCCTTCCCTTCTCTGTTGTTAATCAGAGCATGAAGAAAAAGGCGATCTCCAACCTGATCAACGAGTGTTACCGTAAAGTTGGCTTGAAAGAGAGCTGTATTTTTGCTGACCAGTTGATGTACACAGGTTTTGCTTATGCAACTTCATCAGGTTGTTCTGTTGGTGTGGATGATTTCGTTATTCCGCCAGAGAAAGCTGACATTATTGCCAAAGCTGAAGCGGAAGTAAAAGAAATCGAATACCAATATGCAGATGGTCTTGTGACGCAAGGCGAAAAGTACAATAAGGTAATCGATTTATGGTCTCGTACTAACGAAACCGTTACTGAAGCCATGATGAAAAATTTGGCAAAAGAAACCACTGTCAATAAGGCGGGTGAAACGGTTGATCAACAATCTTTCAACTCGGTTTATATGATGGCTGACTCCGGTGCCCGTGGTAGTGTTGCTCAGATGCGTCAGTTGGGTGGTATGCGTGGTTTGATGGCGAAACCGGATGGTTCCATCATCGAAACACCGATCACTGCGAACTTCCGTGAAGGTCTATCGGTACTTCAGTACTTTACCTCCACTCACGGTGCTCGTAAGGGTCTTGCCGATACCGCTTTGAAAACAGCCAACTCTGGTTACCTAACACGTCGTCTAGTTGATGTGGCACAAGATTTGGTAATTACTGAGATTGATTGTGGTTCTTCTAACGGTATTTCCGTTGCGGCCATGATTGAAGGTGGTGACGTTGTTGTTCCTCTTGGTCATCGTGTATTGGGTCGTGTTGTTGCTCAAGACGTTATTGATTCAAAAGGTAATGAGGTTCTTAGTGCCGGTACTTTGATTGATGAGCATAATGTTCGTACGATCGAAGCGGCAGGCGTGGATGAAATGATTATCCGCTCTGTAATTACTTGTGATACCCGTCATGGTGTATGTGCTAAGTGTTACGGTCGTGATCTAGCACGTGGCCATCAGGTGAATATCGGTGAAGCCATTGGTGTTGTGGCAGCGCAATCCATTGGTGAGCCTGGTACTCAGTTGACCATGCGTACTTTCCACATCGGTGGTGCGGCATCTCGAGCATCTGCGGTAGACAGTGTTCAGGTTAAGAGTGCGGGTACGGTTCGTTTCCATAAAATGAAAAGTATCGAGCGTCACACTGGTCATTTGGTGGTTGCGTCTCGTTCTTCTGAGTTGGCGATTGCTGATGAAGCGGGTCGTGAGAAAGAGCGTTATAAGCTTCCTTATGGTGCGGTATTGAGTGTACGTGAAGGTGATCAAGTGACGGCGGGTCAAGTCGTAGCAAATTGGGATCCACATACACACCCAATCGTTTCTGAGATGGAAGGTCGTCTTGAATTCAGTGGTATGGAAGAGAACGTGACGATTCGTCGCCAATCTGACGAAATGACTGGTTTGACAACGATTGAAGTCTTAGAGGTGCGTGATCGCCCAGCGGCAGGTAAAGATTTACGTCCAATGATTGCTGTTGTTGATACGGATGGTAATCCGGTGTTGATTCCGGGTACTGATTCTCCTGTGCAATATATGTTGCCTGAGAAAGCATTATTAAGCTTGGATCATGGGGCTACCGTGAAGTCAGGTGAGGTTCTTGCTCGTATCCCTCAAGAATCCATTGGTAACAAAGATATTACCGGTGGTTTGCCTCGTGTGGCAGACCTATTTGAAGCTCGCCGTCCGAAAGATCCTGCTGTTATGGCAGAAGCAACGGGTGTTGTGAGCTTCGGTAAAGAAACAAAAGGTAAGATACGTTTGGTTATCACGCCACAAGATGGCAGTGATCCAATCGAAACCTTGATTCCTAAATGGCGTCAAATCAACATCTTTGATGGTGAAGAAGTGGCGAAAGGTGAAGTTATCGCCGATGGTCCTTTGAGTCCTCATGATATCTTGCGTCTTCAAGGTGTAGAGGCTTTGGCTGACTACATTACCAACGAAGTGCAAGAGGTTTACCGTTTACAAGGCGTGGTAATTAACGATAAGCACATTGAAGTTATCGTTAACCAGATGTTGCGTAAAGTAGATGTTGGGGAGTCGGGTGATACTGATCTTATCCAAGGTGATCAGGTTGAATTTACTAAATTGCTGGATGCGAATGAAAAAGCAGAAGCAGAAGGTAAGTTCCCTGCGAAGTACGAGCGTGTACTTTTAGGTATCACTAAAGCTTCTTTGGCTACTGAGTCCTTTATATCAGCTGCCTCTTTCCAAGAGACAACTCGAGTCTTAACGGAAGGTGCGGTAACTGGTAAGAAAGATCACTTACGTGGCTTGAAAGAAAACGTTGTAGTAGGTCGTTTGATACCAGCTGGTACAGGCTTGGCTTACCACAATGAACGCAAGCGTAAGAAAGAGCTTGCATTAGCAGCGAAGGAAGGAAGTGCAACAATTAGTGCCTCTGATGTAGAGGAAGCACTAAGCGCAGCACTGAAAGACTAGTTATTTACTGCTAAATCGCAAGGGAGGTGATTTTTTAGTCGCCTCCCTATTGACTGTTTTATAGGCGCAAATTACACTTGCGCCTCCTAAATTTTGGCGATTTCCGCCATAAGAATTGGATCTGTGGAGCTTGTTTAATGGCAACCGTTAACCAGTTGGTTCGTAAACCACGTAAACGTAAAGTGGCAAAGAGTGACGTTCCTGCGTTACAGGCTTGTCCGCAACGCCGCGGTGTCTGCACTCGCGTATATACTACTACCCCTAAAAAGCCTAACTCGGCTTTGCGTAAAGTATGTCGTGTTCGCTTGACTAACGGCTTTGAAGTAACTTCCTACATCGGTGGTGAAGGTCACAACCTACAAGAACACAGCGTCGTGCTGATTCGTGGCGGTCGTGTAAAAGATCTACCTGGTGTTCGTTATCACACCGTTCGTGGTAGCTTGGATACTTCAGGCGTGCAAAATCGTAAGCAAGGCCGTTCTAAGTACGGTACTAAGCGTCCTAAGTAAGTTAACACTACTTGGTTCATCGTTTAGACATAATTTTTTAATACAGTAAGGCCGAGCAGTAATTTTATTGTCTCGGACGAACCTGAAGAGGATATAGACATGCCTAGAAGACGCGTCGTCGCAAAGCGTGAGATACTTCCGGATCCTAAACACGGAAGCCAAATTCTTGCTAAGTTCATCAACCACGTAATGGTTAGTGGCAAGAAGTCTGTAGCAGAAAGCATTGTTTACAATGCACTAGACACTGTTTCAGAGCGCGCTAAAACTGAAGAGCCTATGGCTATCTTCGAAAAAGCCCTAGAATCTATCCAGCCAATGGTTGAGGTTAAATCTCGCCGTGTGGGTGGTGCGACTTATCAAGTCCCTGTAGAAGTGCGTCCAGCCCGTCGCGCAGCGTTATCTATGCGTTGGTTGGTTGAAGCTTCTCGTAAGCGTGGTGAAAAATCCATGGCATTACGTCTAGCAGGTGAAATTCTAGATGCTGCTGAAAATAAAGGTTCTGCTGTTAAGAAACGTGAAGACGTTCATCGCATGGCAGAAGCGAACAAAGCATTCTCGCATTACCGTTTCTAATCGTCCGGAGAAGCAAACGCAGTGGCACGTAAAACACCGATCAACCGCTACCGAAATATCGGTATTTGTGCGCATGTTGATGCAGGTAAAACGACGACAACTGAGCGTGTCCTCTTTTATACTGGTTTATCTCATAAAATTGGTGAGGTGCACGATGGTGCAGCTACCATGGATTGGATGGAACAGGAGCAAGAGCGCGGAATTACCATAACATCAGCAGCAACAACCTGCTTTTGGAGTGGTATGAGTAAACAGTTTGACCAGCATCGTATCAATATAATAGATACGCCAGGGCATGTAGACTTTACTATTGAAGTAGAGCGTTCATTACGTGTTTTGGATGGTGCTGTTGTTGTGCTTTGTGGTTCCTCGGGTGTTCAGCCGCAAACTGAGACTGTTTGGCGTCAGGCGAATAAATATGCTGTTCCTCGTATGGTGTTCGTCAATAAGATGGATCGTACAGGGGCTAATTTTTTCTCTGTCGTTGAGCAGTTGAAGGATCGACTAAATGCAAACGCTATACCAATTCAGATCAATATTGGCGCTGAGGAAGATTTCCAAGGTGTGATTGATCTGGTATTGATGAAAGCCATTATGTGGAGTGAAGAAGATCAGGGCATGACTTTCAGATTGGAAGAAATACCTGCTGACCTTCTTGACGAAGCGAGTGAGTGGCGTGAGCAGATGGTCGAAGCGGCGGCTGAAGCGAGTGATGAATTAATGGATAAGTACCTCGAAGGGGTAGAGTTGTCCATTGACGAGATTAAGAGTGGTCTGCGAGTACGTACATTAGCCAATGAAGTTGTTTTGGTGACCTGTGGCTCGGCCTTTAAAAATAAAGGTGTGCAGGCTGTTCTAGATGCTGTTATTGAATATATGCCTTCGCCGCTTGAAGTGAAAGCGATTGAAGGCACGCTCGAAGATGGTGAAACCGTTGTGACTCGTGTCGCTGATGATGAGGCTCCGTTCTCTGCATTGGCGTTTAAGATTGCAACTGATCCATTTGTGGGTACCTTGACATTTATTCGGGTGTACTCGGGAGTGCTTAACTCGGGCGATGCGGTTTACAACTCTGTTAAGCAGAAGCGTGAGCGTGTTGGTCGGATGGTTCAAATGCATGCCAATAACCGTGAAGAAATCAAAGAAGTTCTTGCTGGTGACATTGCCGCGACAGTCGGTATGAAATTTGTTACGACAGGTGACACGCTTTGTGACATGAAGGATGTGGTTGTACTTGAGCGTATGGAATTTCCTGAGCCTGTTATTTCTGTTGCGGTTGAGCCTAAGTCTCAAGCGGATCAAGAAAAAATGGGTGTTGCGCTAGGTAAATTAGCGCAGGAAGACCCTTCTTTTCGTGTTGAAACGCATGAAGAGACAGGTCAAACAATTATTTCCGGTATGGGTGAATTGCACCTTGATATTCTTATTGACCGTATGCGTCGTGAGTTTAAAGTGGAGGCAAACATTGGTAAGCCTCAGGTTGCCTACCGGGAGAAAATTCGCAAAGAAGTGGTGGTTAATCACAAATTTGCGCGTCAATCTGGTGGTCGTGGTCAGTACGGTCACGTCGTAATGAAGTTAATTCCGACTGATAAAGAAGGGCTTGAGTTCGTTAACGAGATTGTTGGTGGTGCTATTCCTAAGGAATACATCCCTGCGATAGAGAAGGGTATTTCGGAGCAAATGAAGAACGGTGTGGTTGGTGGGTATCCTTTGTTGGGTATCAAGGCTGTATTGTTCGATGGTTCGTACCATGATGTTGACTCTAACGAAATGGCCTTTAAAATTGCTGCTTCTCAAGGATTAAGGAAGGGTGCATTAGATGCTGATCCTTGTGTCCTTGAGCCGATAATGAAAGTGGAAGTTGTAACTCCTGAAGAGTACATGGGCGATGTGATGGGTGACCTGAATCGTCGTCGTGGTGTTGTTCAGGGGATGGACGATTCCCCGTCAGGGAAAATTATTCGTGCGGAAGTGCCTCTTGGGGCGATGTTCGGGTATGCAACTGATGTGCGTAGCTTGTCGCAAGGGCGTGCGAGTTATGCAATGGAGTTTGAGAAATACGCTGAAGCACCGGCTAGTGTGGCAGACGCGATCATCAAAAATGAAGATTAATCATCATACTTACTAATTCTTAAGGTGTTTGTATCATGGCAAAGAGTAAATTTGAACGTAATAAACCACATGTTAACGTTGGCACAATCGGTCACGTTGACCATGGTAAAACAACCCTAACAGCTGCGCTAACTCGTGTATGTGCAGAAGTTTACGGTGGTGAGGCTGTTGCTTTTGACGGTATCGATAATGCTCCAGAAGAGCGCGAACGTGGTATCACAATCGCAACTTCTCACGTTGAGTATGATTCACCTGATCGTCACTATGCACACGTAGACTGCCCAGGACACGCCGATTATGTTAAAAACATGATCACTGGTGCTGCTCAAATGGACGGCGCTATCCTTGTATGTGGTGCGACTGATGGTCCTATGCCACAAACACGTGAGCACATCCTTCTTTCTCGTCAAGTAGGTGTACCTTACATCGTTGTTTTCCTAAACAAAGCAGACCTTCTTGCTGAAGATTGTGGCGGTGCGGATTCTGAAGAATACGCTGAAATGCTAGAGTTGGTTGAAATGGAACTACGTGACCTTCTTTCTGAATATGACTTCCCAGGTGATGATACTCCTATCATTCCAGGTTCTGCTTTGATGGCATTGAACGGCGAAGACGATAACGAAATGGGTACAACTGCTGTTACTAAACTAGTTGAAACTCTAGATGCTTACATTCCTGAGCCAGAGCGTGCAATCGACGGTGCATTCATCATGCCTATCGAGGACGTATTCTCTATCCAAGGTCGTGGTACGGTTGTAACTGGTCGTGTTGAGCGCGGTATTATTAAAATCGGTGAAGAAGTTGAGATTGTTGGTATCGTTGATACTACTAAGACAACTTGTACTGGTGTTGAGATGTTCCGTAAGCTTCTAGACGAAGGTCGTGCTGGTGAGAACTGTGGTATCTTGCTACGTGGTACTAAACGTGAAGATGTTCAGCGTGGTCAAGTATTGGCTAAGCCTGGTTCTATCACTCCTCATACTACTTTCGAAGCGGAAGTATATGTATTGGGTAAAGATGAAGGTGGTCGTCATACACCATTCTTTAAAGGTTACCGCCCACAGTTCTACTTCCGTACTACGGATGTAACGGGTGCTTGTGAGCTTCCTGATGGTGTTGAAATGGTTATGCCTGGCGATAACATTCAAATGACTGTTGAGCTGATTCACCCGATTGCAATGGACGATGGTCTACGTTTTGCCATCCGTGAAGGTGGCCGTACAGTTGGTGCGGGTGTTGTAGCGAAAATCATTAAGTAACCGATATTTATATCGTACTGTTTAAGGTTTAGAAAAAGGCCACTCTTTTAAGGGTGGCCTTTTTTGTTTGTTGGTTATTTTGTTTCTTTCGAAAATTGGTTACTTGACAACCAGTTTTCGAATGGCTAATATTCGCCGTCCTTAAAAAAGGATTGTGGTTTAATAAATGTACAGTTAAGCCATATAAACATTGTATTTGGAGTTGGAAATGCAAAGCCAAAAAATCCGTATTCGTCTGAAAGCGTTCGATCATCGTCTGATTGACGCTTCAACACAAGAAATTGTGGACACAGCGAAACGCACAGGTGCGCAAGTACGTGGACCGATTCCGCTTCCTACTCGCAAAGAGCGTTATACAGTATTGATTTCTCCACACGTAAATAAAGATGCGCGTGATCAGTATGAAATCCGTACACACAAACGTGTTCTAGACATCGTTGAGCCAACTGAAAAAACAGTTGATGCCCTAATGAAGCTAGATCTTGCGGCAGGCGTGGAAGTACAAATCTCTTTGGGTTAATAGCTCAAAGTTTGGGGTGCGAGAACCGACTGGTATCAGTCGGCTTATGCACAATAGTGGAATGGTCTGGAATGATCAGCCGTAGCGGGTGATAGCCCCGTACACAACTGGCAAGTGAGGTAAAAAATGACTATTCAATTAGTCGGACGCAAAGCCGGAATGACACGTATCTTCAATGAAGAAGGTGTATCCGTGCCAGTAACCGTTATCGAGGTAGAACCGAACCGCGTTACTCAGGTGAAAACAGCAGAAACGGATGGCTATCAAGCTGTTCAGGTTACTGTTGGTTCTCGCCGTTCGAGCCGCGTCAACAAAGCTGCAGCAGGTCATTACGCAAAAGCTAACGTTGAAGCAGGTCGTGGTTTGTGGGAGTTCCGCCTGGCAGGTGACGAAAAAGAAATCAATGTTGGTGATGAGCTGACTGTTGCTGATTTCGAATCTATCCAAGTGGTTGATGTAACTGGTCAATCAAAGGGTAAAGGGTTCCAAGGTGCCATCAAGCGTCATAATTTTAGTATGCAAGACGCAACACATGGTAACTCATTGTCTCACCGTGCTCCTGGCTCCATCGGCCAATGTCAAACACCAGGTCGTGTTTGGAAAGGCAAAAAGATGGCTGGTCACATGGGTGCTGCTCAAGTAACTACTCAATCACTAGAGGTGGTTCGTGTAGACACAGAACGTAACCTTATCTTAGTGAAAGGTGCGGTTCCTGGTGCAGTAAACGGTGATGTTATTCTTCAATCAGCTGTTAAAGCTCGCTAAGAGGGGTAGACAATGAACTTGAATCTTACAGGCACTGAAGGGACTGTTGAAGTTTCCGAAGTAGCCTTTGCTCGTGAATACAACGAAGCATTAGTTCACCAAGTAGTTACATCTTACTTGGCTGGTGCTCGTCAAGGATCACGCGCTCAAAAAACTCGCTCTGAAGTAGCTGGTGGTGGCCGTAAACCTTGGAAACAGAAAGGTTCTGGTCGTGCTCGTGCTGGTACTATTCGTAGCCCTATATGGCGCTCTGGTGGTGTAACTTTCGCGGCGAAACCACAGGATCACTCTCAGAAAGTGAACAAGAAGATGTATCGTGCAGCAATGCGCACCATCTGGTCTGAACTTGTACGTCAAGACCGTCTTGTTGTAGTTGAAGAGCTGAAATTAGAGGCTCCAAAAACTAAGCTCTTCATAGCAAAAATGGCAGAATTGAATGTTGAGAACGCTTTGATTGTTTCCCATGAATTGGATGACAATCTATTTTTAGCGGCTCGCAACATCCCGAACGTAGATGTGCGTGATGCAGCGTCTATCGACCCTGTTAGCTTGATTGCTTACGACAAAGTGTTGGTGACTGTTGGTGCTCTGAAACAAGTTGAGGAGGCACTAGCATGATCGGTGAACGCATTTATAAAGTTCTGTTGGGTCCACACATTTCCGAAAAAGCAACAATCGTCGCCGAAGGCAATGGTCAGTATGTTTTTCGTGTAACTGGTGACGCAACGAAACCTGAAATCAAACAAGCTATCGAAGCGCTTTTTGAAGTCAAAGTTGAGTCTGTGCACACGTTGAACCAAAAAGGTAAAACAAAGCGTACAGTTCGTGGTCTAGGTAAGCGTAAAGACGTGAAGAAAGCGTATGTACGTTTGGCCGAAGGTCAAGAAATTGATTTCATGGTCGCTGAATAAGGGGAGATAGGTCAATGGCTGTTGTAAAAAGTAAGCCAACGTCTGCAGGCCGTCGTCACGTTGTTAAAGTTGTTAACAACGACTTGCATAAAGGTGCACCTTACGCACCTTTGCTTGAAAAACAGAGCAGGTCGGGTGGACGTAACAACAACGGACGCATCACTACGCGTCACGTAGGTGGTGGTCATAAGCAGCATTATCGTTTGATTGATTTTCGTCGTAACAAAGACGGAATTTCAGCGGTAGTTGAGCGTTTGGAGTATGATCCAAACCGTTCTGCAAATATTGCGTTGATTAGATACGCTGATGGTGAGCGTCGTTACATTATCGCTTCCAAAGGTATGGTAGCTGGCAATGTTGTTTTTAGTGGTGCAGATGCGCCTATCAAAGCGGGTAATACTTTGCCTCTGCAAAATATTCCGGTTGGTAGTACGGTTCACTGTATCGAGCTTAAGCCAGGTAAAGGTGCGCAAGTTGCACGTTCTGCTGGTGCTTCTGCTCAGCTGGTTGCTCGTGAAGGTCGCTACGTTACCCTTCGCCTACGTTCAGGTGAAATGCGTAAAGTACTGACTGAATGTCGCGCTACTTTAGGTGAGGTATCAAACTCTGAGCATAGCTTACGAGTTCTTGGTAAAGCTGGTGCTACGCGTTGGCGTGGTGTTCGTCCTACCGTTCGCGGTGCGGCAATGAACCCAGTTGATCACCCACATGGTGGTGGTGAAGGTCGTAGCAAGGGTGGTCGTCATCCAGTTACACCTTGGGGTGTGCCTACTAAAGGGTACAAAACACGCAGCAACAAGCGTACTGATAAACTTATTGTACGTCGCCGTACTAAGTAATAAGAGGAAACGACTGTGCCACGTTCACTAAAAAAAGGTCCTTTTATCGACCTTCATTTGTTGAAAAAGGTAGAGGCTGCGGTAGAGAAAAAAGATCGTCGTCCAATTAAGACTTGGTCGCGCCGTTCTACTATCTTCCCTGATTTTGTAGGGTTGACTATCGCTGTCCATAATGGTCGCCAGCATGTTCCAGTTCTTGTAACTGAAGATATGGTCGGTCATAAATTGGGTGAGTTCGCTCCGACCCGTACATATCGTGGTCATGCTGCGGACAAGAAAGCCAAACGGTAATAAGGGGTATTAACATGAGTGAAGTAAGCGCTTCATTAAAGGGTGCTCGCCTCTCAGCGCAGAAGGCCCGTTTGGTTATAGATCAAATCCGCGGCAAATCTGTTAGCGAAGCACTGAACATTTTAACGTTCAGTCCTAAGAAGGCGGCAGTAATTGTCAAAAAAGTGCTTGAGTCTGCTGTAGCGAATGCTGAGCATAACGAAGGTGCTGATGTTGATGACTTGCGTGTATCTACGGCTTACGTTGATGAGGCTATGACTCTGAAACGTATTATGCCACGTGCCAAAGGCCGTGCTGACCGTATTTTAAAACGCGGTTGTCATATTACAGTCAAAGTCGCTGACTAATTAGGAGAAACCCAATGGGTCAGAAGGTTCATCCAACTGGTATACGCCTAGGGATAGTTAAAGATCATACTTCTACTTGGTATGCGAACAATCAAAACTACTCTACGCTATTGTTAAATGATCTTCAGGTTCGTGAGTACTTGGAGAAAAAATTGGTCCAGGCTTCTGTGTCTCGCATTGAGATTCAACGTCCTGCTCAAACAGCTCGTATTACTATTTATACTGCCCGTCCAGGCATTGTAATTGGTAAGAAAGGTGAAGATGTTGAGAAACTACGTAATGCAGTTTCTGAAATGATGGGCGTACCTGTCCACATCAACATCGAAGAAATTCGTAAGCCTGAATTGGATGCGAAATTGGTTGCGCAAAACATCGCTAGCCAATTAGAGCGTCGTGTTATGTTTCGCCGTGCAATGAAGCGTGCAGTACAAAACGCTATGCGTGCTGGTGCGAAAGGTATCAAGGTTCAGGTAAGTGGTCGTCTAGGCGGTGCAGAAATTGCCCGTGCTGAGTGGTACCGTGAAGGCCGAGTGCCTCTACATACGCTACGTGCTGACATCGACTACGCTCCTTATGAAGCGAACACAACTTACGGCATCATTGGCGTAAAAGTGTGGATCTTCAAAGGCGAAATCTTGGGCGGTATTGAACAAGTGCGTGCTGATAAAGGCGCACAAAAGAAGAAGTCTAAGTAGGGGGTAAGTCATGTTACAACCGAAACGTACTAAATTCCGTAAAATGCAGAAAGGTCGCAACCGCGGTCTTGCATTGCGCGGAAATCAGGTTAGCTTTGGTGAATTCGGATTGAAGTCCACTGAACGTGGTCGTATTACTGCTCGTCAAATTGAAGCGGCGCGTCGTGCAATGACTCGTCACATCAAACGTGGTGGTAAAATTTGGATTCGTGTATTCCCTGATAAGCCGATTACTCAGAAACCTCTTGAGGTTCGTCAGGGTAAAGGTAAGGGTAACGTAGAATACTGGGTTGCACAGATTCAACCTGGCAAAATGCTTTATGAAGTTGAGGGCGTATCAGAGCAACTAGCACGCGAAGCGTTCGCACTAGCTGCTGCTAAGCTTCCTCTGTCCACAACTTTCGTAACGCGTACGGTGATGTAGATGAAAGCAAAAGAACTGCAAGAAAAGTCTGTAGCAGAGCTACAAGCGTCCTTGGTTGAGTTGCTACGTGAGCAATTTACTTTGCGTATGCAGAAGGCCACTGGTCAGTTAGCGCAATCTCATTTGCTCTCGCAAGTTCGCCGCAATATCGCACGCGTTAAAACCGTGCTAAATGATAAGGCAGGTAACTAAGATGGCAGAAACAAAAGCGCGTATAGCTACTGGTAAGGTAGTTAGCGACAAGATGGATAAAACCATCACAGTACTTGTTGAGCGTACAGAAAAACACCCTCTATACGGTAAGTACGTACGTCGTTCAACAAAATTACACGCTCATGATGAAAACAACGAATGTCAGATCGGTGATACCGTTAAGGTCGTAGAAACACGCCCTTACTCTAAGTCTAAGACTTGGAATCTGGTTCAAGTTGTCGAGAAAGTTGCAGCTGTATAAGCTGCTTCTTCCTTCGTGAGACTTGTTATCTAATTTGATTGGAGAGCAGAAATGATTCAAACAGAATCGATGCTTGATGTTGCAGATAACAGCGGCGCAAAGCGTGTTCAGTGTATTAAAGTACTGGGTGGCTCACATCGTCGTTATGCTGCTATCGGTGACGTTATTAAAGTCACAGTGAAAGAAGCGATCCCTCGTGGTCGTGTAAAAAAAGGGCAGGTTCTTAACGCAGTTGTCGTTAGAACTAAGAAAGGTGTTCGTCGTCCAGATGGTTCAATTATCCGCTTTGATGTAAATTCTGCGGTTTTATTGAATGCTGCGGGACAGCCACTTGGTACTCGTATCTTTGGCCCTGTAACACGTGAGTTGCGAACTGAGCAATTCATGAAAATTGTTTCTCTTGCACCTGAAGTGCTGTAAGAGGGAAGGGGACATTATGCGTAAGATCAAACGTAACGACGAAATTATTGTGATTGCAGGTAAAGATAAAGGCAAACGCGGTAAGGTTGTTAAGGTAGTAGACGAGAGTCGTGTTCTTGTTTCTGGCATTAATACTGTTAAGAAACACGAAAAGCCAAACCCTATGAAGGGCACAACTGGCGGCATCGTTGAACAAGAAGCACCTATTCAGGTTTCTAATGTAGCCATTTTTAATAGTGCTACTGGTAAAGCGGATCGCGTCGGCTTTAAATTGAATGAAGATGGTACGAAAGTACGTATTTTTAAATCAAACAGTGAAGCGATCGACGCCTAAGAGCGAGAATTATAGCCATGGCGAGACTTAAGCAAGTTTATAAAGATCAAGTAGTAGCAAAGTTAACTGAAGAGTTTAGCTACGGAAACGTGATGGAAGTGCCGAAAATCACTAAAATCACATTAAATATGGGTGTTGGTGAAGCTATCGCAGACAAGAAACTTCTTGAGCATGCGGTAAATGATCTTCAAGCACTTAGCGGCCAGAAAGTTGTAGTAACTAAGGCGCGTAAATCAGTAGCAGGCTTTAAGATCCGTGACGGTTACCCGATCGGTTGTAAAGTAACTCTACGTGGTGAGCGTATGTGGGATTTCTTCGACCGTTTGGTTGATGTTGCTATTCCACGTATCCGTGACTTCCGTGGACTTAATCCAAAGTCTTTCGATGGTCGTGGTAACTACAGCATGGGTGTTAAAGAGCAGATCATCTTCCCTGAAATCGACTACGATAAAGTGGACCGTGTACGTGGTATGGACATCACCATTACAACGACTGCTCGTACCGACGAAGAAGGTCGTGCTTTGCTAGCCGCCTTTAGTTTCCCTTTCAAGAAATAAGAGGTAGGAATCATGGCAAAGATATCAATGATTCAGCGCGAAGCAAAACGCACCAAATTAGTAGCTAAGTATGCTGAAAAGCGTGCTGCTCTAAAAGCGATCATTAGCGACGTTAATGCATCGGACGATGAAAAGTGGGAAGCATCGCTTAAGTTACAAGCGCTTCCACGCGATTCATCTTCTTCTCGCCAGCGTAACCGTTGTCAAATAACGGGCCGTCCACATGGTGTTTATCGTAAGTTTGGTTTGTCAAGAATCAAACTACGTGAAGCAGCTATGCGCGGTGACGTACCAGGCTTGAAGAAAGCTAGTTGGTAAGTAAGTAGAGCGCGATCATAATACATTGCAGTGAGGGGGTGTTCAAAAGCTGGACATTCCGCTCGCTGCTGTGTACTATGCGCGAGCTCTATTTGCTGCACAATAGTTTTTTCAATTAGGAGCTCTTAAATGAGTATGCAAGATACCCTTGCGGATATGTTTACACGTATCCGTAATGCACAGATGGCTGCAAAGACTTCTGTGAGCATGCCTTCATCAAAAATGAAGGCATCAGTTGCTTCTGTTCTACGCGAAGAGGGTTACGTAGGTGACTTTTCTGTAGATGAAGCCGTTAAACCGACCCTAACTATCGAGTTGAAATACTACGAAGGTAAGCCGGTTATCGAACAAATTAAACGCGCATCTCGCCCAAGCTTGCGTCAATACAAAGGCACTTCTGATCTACCTAAAGTAGAAGCAGGCCTTGGTGTTGCAATCATTTCTACCTCTAAAGGTGTTATGACAGACCGTGCAGCTCGTGCTGCTGGTATCGGTGGCGAAGTAATCTGCACTGTTTTCTAGGAGTTAGTATGTCTCGAGTTGCTAATAGTCCCGTGACGCTTCCTAGTGGTGTAGATGTTACTCTGAAAGGCCAATCTGTCGTTGTTAAAGGCGGCAAAGGTTCTTTGGAGTTTAACGCTCACACAAGCGTTCAAGTGACTAAAGAAGAAAATGTTATTACCTTCGCTGCCCGCGATGGTGCAAAACAAAGCCGTGCCTTAGCTGGTACTACTCGTGCTTTGGTTAACAACATGGTTGTTGGTGTAAGCCAAGGTTTTGAGAAAAAATTGATTCTTCAAGGTGTTGGTTACCGTGCTGCGCTTAAAGGCAAAGTACTTAACCTATCTCTGGGTTTTTCTCACCCAGTAGATTACGAATTACCTGAAGGCATAACAGCTGAATGTACTTCTCAAACAGAAATCGTGATCAAGGGTATTGATAAGCAAGCCGTTGGTCAGGTCGCTGCAGAAGTTCGCGGTTTCCGTCCGCCTGAGCCATATAAAGGCAAGGGTGTTCGCTATGCTGACGAAATTGTTCGTCGTAAAGAAGCTAAGAAGAAGTAGGTAAGCATTCATGAACACTAAGAAACAATCTCGAATTCGTCGTGCACGCCGTGCGCGTTTGCATATTCGTGACCTAGGTGCGAATCGTCTTACTGTACATCGCACACCGCGCCATATGTATGCTCAAGTGATTTCTCCATGTGGTAGTAAAGTGCTAGCGAGCGCTTCTACACTGGAAGAAGCTCTACGTGCTACAGCGACGGGCAATAAAGCAGCGGCTAAAGAAGTCGGTACTTTGATTGCTACACGCGCTAAAGAAGCAGGTGTCACTGCGGTCGCTTTTGACCGTTCTGGCTTTAAATACCACGGTCGCGTTCAAGTTCTTGCTGACGCTGCTCGTGAAGCCGGTTTAGAGTTTTAAGGGGTAGCAAATGGCAAATGATCAACAAACTAGCGACCTCCAAGAGAAGCTAGTTCAAGTAAACCGCGTTGCTAAAGTTGTAAAGGGTGGTCGTATCTTCTCTTTCACTGCTTTGACAGTTGTGGGTGATGGTAATGGTAAAGTTGGCTTTGGTCGCGGTAAAGCGCGTGAAGTTCCTCAAGCAATTCAAAAAGCTATGGAACAGGCTCGCCGCAACATGGTTTCTGTGAAACTTAATGGTGACACTCTTCAGTATCCTGTTAAAGCGTCTCATGGGGCTTCTAAAGTTTACATGCAGCCTGCCTCTCAAGGTACTGGTGTTATCGCCGGTGGTGCAATGCGTGCGGTTCTAGAAATCGCTGGCGTTCACAATGTATTGGCAAAATGTTATGGATCTACAAACCCAGTAAACGTAGTTCGCGCTACGATTAAAGGTTTGCAGGATATGAAAGCGCCTGAGCAAATCGCGGCAAAACGCGGTAAGTCAGTCGATCAAATTTTGGGGTAATGTGTCATGGCGAATAATACCATCACAGTTCAACTAACCCGTAGCCCGATCGGTCGTCTTCCAAAACACCGTGAAACCGTTAAAGGCTTGGGTTTGCGCAAAGTTGGCCAAACACGTGAGTTGGAAGATACTCCTTCTGTACGTGGTATGGTTAATAAAGTTTATTACATGGTTAAAGTGGTAGGGGAATAAAATGTTCTTGAATACTATTAAACCTGCTGCAGGCAGCAAGCATGCTGCTAAACGTGTTGGTCGCGGTATTGGTAGCGGCTTGGGCAAAACCGGCGGACGTGGTCATAAAGGTCTTAAGTCTCGTTCTGGTGGCTCAGTAAAACCTGGTTTTGAAGGTGGTCAAATGCCTTTGCAGAAACGTCTGCCAAAATTTGGTTTTACTTCACGTCAGGCAAAATATGTTGCTGAGGTTCGCTTAAACGAACTTGCTGCTGTAAATGCTGAAGTTGTAGATTTGGCTGCTCTTAAAGGCGCCGACATTCTTGGTCATCAAATTAAGACAGCGCGTGTAATTTTGTCAGGTTCTATCGACAAAGCGATTACTATTCGTGGTCTTAAAGTGACTAAAGGTGCTCGTGTCGCTATTGAAGCAGCTGGCGGAAAAGTCGAGGAATAGATGGCAAAGCGTGGCTCACTACCTGCTGGAATGCAAAATGGATTAAGCGAGCTTTGGGCTCGCATTCGTTTCGTTTTTCTAGCAATTATTATATACCGCATTGGTGCACACATTCCTGTTCCAGGGATTAATCCTGATAGATTGTCTGCATTGTTTGATCAAAATGAAGGCACAATTCTGAGTTTATTTAACGTATTCTCAGGGGGCGCGCTCGAGCGTATGAGTATTTTTGCGCTCGGTATTCTGCCCTATATTTCTGCCTCTATTATTATGCAGTTATTGACGGTTGTGAGTCCGCAGCTAGAGCAGTTAAAGAAAGAGGGTGAAGCGGGTCGTCGTAAGATTACTCAATACACTCGTTACGGCACGGTGCTTCTTGCACTTGTTCAGTCTGCCAGTATGGCGGTTGGCTTGGCCAGTCAAGGTATTTCCTTTAACAGTGGTTTAGAGTTTTACGGCGTTGCTGTAGTGACTCTGGTTGCTGGTACTGTGTTCTTGATGTGGTTAGGTGAGCAGGTAACGGAAAAAGGCATTGGTAATGGTATTTCCATTCTGATTTTTGCCGGTATCGTTGCAGGTCTTCCTTCTGCTTTAGGTCGTTCATTTGAGTCGGCTCGTCAAGGCGATATTAATATTCTTGCTTTGTTGCTGATTGGTATCATGGCCATTGCGACAATCGCTTTCGTTGTTTTCATCGAACGTGGTCAACGTCGCATTACGGTTAATTATGCTAAACGTCAGCAAGGCAAAAAAGTGTTTGCCGCACAAAAGAGTCATTTGCCACTTAAAGTGAACATGGCGGGTGTTATCCCACCTATCTTTGCTTCAAGTATCCTTTTGTTTCCTGCTTCGATTGGACAATGGTTCGGTCAAGGTGAAGGAATGGAATGGTTGCAAAACATCTCTTTGGCACTAGCTCCTGGACAACCGCTCTATGTGCTGTTGTTTGCGATAGCAATTGTTTTCTTTTGCTTCTTTTATACAGCGCTGGTGTTTAATCCTAAAGATGTGGCAGATAACTTGAAAAAATCCGGTGCGTTCCTACCGGGTATTCGTCCAGGCGATCATACAGCTCGATATATTGATGGTGTAATGACCCGTTTGACATTGTTTGGTGCCTTATACATCACTCTAGTGTCTCTGATGCCTCAGTTTTTTGTTGTTGCGTGGAATGTTCCATTCTACTTTGGCGGTACTTCTATGTTGATCGTAGTGGTGGTTGTCATGGACTTTATGTCGCAAGTGCAAAGTCATCTGATGAGTCAGCAATACGAGTCATTAATGAAGAAATCTAATTTGACTGGTTATGGTCCAAATAGCCTAATGCCATAGCATGGGTTGGAGTTGAACATGAAAGTACGTGCATCTGTAAAGAAAATCTGTCGTAACTGCAAGATCGTTCGTCGTAACGGTGCAGTTCGAGTGATTTGTTCTGAGCCTCGTCACAAACAGCGTCAAGGTTAAGAACGAGCTCGCTCAATGATAGGTAAGGGTGGTTGATTTATAGTCTAAAGATAGGCATAATCAGCCGCCCTCGTGAAAGCAAAGTGATGATTAATCATCCATAACAACGGAGTAAATTGAATGGCTCGTATAGCCGGTGTCAATATTCCTGACAATAAACATGCGGTCATTTCTCTGACTTACATCTTCGGAATTGGTCGCACTAGTTCACGCGCAATTTGCGCCGCGTCAGGTGTTGCAGAGACTGCCAAGATTGGTTCTCTAAGCGATGATACGCTAGATGAACTTCGTGGCGAAGTTGCTAAGTATACTGTAGAGGGTGATTTACGCCGTGAAGTCAGTATGTCTATCAAACGTTTGATGGACCTAGGCTGTAATCGTGGTATTCGTCATCGCCGCAGTCTACCAGTTCGTGGTCAACGTACCAAAACGAACGCCCGTACACGAAAAGGCCCTCGTAAGCCTATTCGTAAGTAATTTAAACGCGTTTTCGCTTTAACTACATAAGTTAGTTAAAGCTGAGCATTAAATAGGAAAGTGCAATATGGCTAAGCCAGCTACGCGCAATACCAAGAAAAAAGTCAAAAAGACGGTTGTCGATGGTGTTGCTCATGTACACGCATCATTTAACAACACTATTGTGACTATCACCGATCGCCAAGGCAACGCTTTGTCTTGGGCTACTGCCGGTGGTTCTGGTTTTCGCGGATCTCGTAAAAGTACACCTTTCGCAGCTCAGGTAGCCGCGGAACGTGCCGGTACTGTCGCACAAGAATTCGGCCTTAAAAACGTTGACGTAATGATTAAGGGCCCAGGTCCTGGTCGTGAGTCCGCAGTTCGTGCATTGAATGCATTGGGCTTGCGTATCAATAACATCACAGATGTGACGCCAATCCCGCACAACGGTTGCCGTCCACCTAAGAAACGTCGCGTTTAACTGAGGAGACAGATACATGGCTCGTTATATAGGTCCAACTTGTAAGTTGTCTCGTCGTGAAGGTACCGACTTGCAATTGAAGAGCGGTTCTCGCGCTCTTGAGTCAAAATGTAAAGCAGATACGGTTCCTGGTGTGCACGGTGCACGTCGCGGTCGTCTTTCTGATTACGGCTTACAATTACGTGAGAAGCAAAAAGTTCGTCGTATGTACGGCGTTCTTGAGAAACAATTTAGTAATTACTACAAATCTGCCGCTCGTCTAAAAGGCGCAACTGGTGAAAACCTTTTGCAACTTTTGGAATCACGTTTAGATAACGTTGTATACCGTGCAGGTTTTGGCTCTACACGTGCCGAAGCTCGTCAACTAGTTGGCCATAAAGGCATTCTAGTGAACGGCGCAACAGTTAACATTGCCTCTTACCAAGTTAAAGCTGGTGATGTAGTGTCGATTCGTGAAAAAGCCAAGAAGCAATTGCGTGTACAAAACGCACTAGAGCTATCTAAAGGTCGTGCACCGATCCATTGGATCGAAGTTGATTCAACTAAACTGGAAGCAACTTATAAAGCTGCCCCAGAACGTGCCGATTTATCAGCTGAAATTAATGAGAACCTAATCGTCGAACTTTACTCTAAGTAAGTTGGTGATTGGGATTAAGAAATAGGTGGATCTATGCAGCGTTCAGTGAGCGAATTGTTAACCCCACGCAACATTGAAGTACAAGAACTGGGTAATACGCGTGCTAAAGTGACGCTACAACCACTAGAACGTGGTTTTGGTCATACTTTAGGTAACGCGTTACGCCGTATTCTTTTGTCTTCAATGCCTGGTTGTGCGATTGTTGAAGTCGAAATTGACGGTGTATTACATGAATACAGTGCAATCGAAGGGGTTAAAGAAGATGTAATTGAGATTCTTCTTAACCTGAAAGGAGTTGCGATCGCTCTACACGGGCAAGATGAAGCAACTCTTACTTTAAGTAAGAAGGGTCCTGGTATCGTAACGGCTGGTGATATTCAGTTAGTTGCTGATGCAGAGATCGCTAACCCAGATCATGTTATTGCTCACTTAGATGATACTGCAGAATTAAATATGCAGATCAAAGTAGCACGTGGTCGAGGCTATGAGCCTGCTGACGCTCGTGTTGCTGGTGACGATGAGACTCGTCCTATTGGTCGCTTGCAACTGGATGCCTCATTCAGCCCTGTGCGCCGAGTGGCTTACAGTGTCGATAATGCTCGAGTAGAGCAACGTACTGATCTGGATAAGTTAGTCTTAGACATCGAGTCTAATGGTACGATCGATCCTGAAGAAGCTATTCGTCGTGCTGCGACTATTCTTCAACAACAGATTGCTGTTTTTGTCGCCCTTGAAAGCGAAAGTGAAACACCTGTTGAAGAAGAAGAAGATGAGATTGATCCAATTTTGCTACGCCCGGTTGATGATCTTGAATTAACCGTTCGCAGTGCTAACTGTTTAAAAGCAGAGAACATTTATTACATCGGTGATTTGATTCAACGCACTGAGGTTGAGCTTCTTAAGACGCCTAACCTGGGTAAAAAGTCGTTAACTGAAATCAAAGATGTTTTAGCACAGCGTGGTTTGTCTTTGGGAATGCGTCTAGAAAATTGGCCACCGGCTAGTTTGAAAGACGATAGCAAAGTTCTAGCTCGCTAGGTCATTGTTCCCTGACCACCGTAGTTTGGTAAGGAATATAAAATGCGTCATCGTAAGAGTGGACGTCACTTAAACCGTACTAGCTCACATCGTAAAGCGATGTTTAAAAATATGGCTGCTTCTTTGTTTGAGCACGAAGTTATTAAGACTACGTTGCCAAAAGCAAAAGAATTACGTCGTGTTGCTGAGCCTTTGATCACACTGGCGAAAATTGATTCCGTTGCGAATCGTCGCCTTGCATTTGCTCGTACTCGTAGCAAAGATGCAGTAGGTAAATTGTTTTCTGAGCTTGGTCCTCGTTACCAAACTCGTCCAGGCGGTTATGTTCGCATTCTTAAATGTGGCTTCCGTACTGGTGATAATGCACCTATGGCTTACGTTGAATTGGTCGACAGACCAGTTACGGAAGCGGCTGAGTAATATCAGTTTGTAACAAAAAAGCCGAGCTTCTTAGCTCGGCTTTTTTTGTGCCTGAATTTTGTCTAAAAAGCAGACACAAAAAAATAGCCCGCGAATTACTTCTGGGCTATTTGTATTGTTTTCTTTGGTAGAGGTTTTTCTCTATTGATTGAGCACCTCTTTTAAAAAACGTCCAGTGTGAGACTTTTTAGACTTGGCAATTTCTTCTGGTGTTCCTTCTGCAATGATATAGCCCCCGCCGCTACCGCCTTCAGGGCCTAAATCAACAATCCAATCTGCCGTTTTGATTACATCTAGGTTATGTTCAATAACAACGACTGTATTGCCATGGTCTCTCAGTCTATGTAGTACTTTCAACAACTGTTCGATATCGGCGAAATGTAGTCCGGTAGTTGGTTCGTCTAAAATATAAAGTGTTGTGCCTGTGTCTCGTTTAGATAATTCTTTGGCTAGCTTGACCCGTTGGGCTTCACCGCCAGAAAGTGTTGTTGCGGCTTGTCCAAGGCGGATATAGCCCAGCCCTACATCCATTAAGGTTTGCAATTTTCGAGCAATAGAGGGGACGGGGTCAAAGAATTCACGGGCATCTTCAATAGTCATATCTAAGCATTGATGGATGTTTTTGCCTTTGTAATGAATCTCCAATGTCTCACGGTTATAGCGTTTGCCCTTGCAGATATCACATGGTACATAGACATCTGGTAAGAAATGCATCTCAACCTTGATAACGCCATCACCTTGGCAGGCTTCACAGCGTCCACCTTTTACGTTAAAGCTAAAACGCCCTGGTTTATAGCCCCGTGAGCGAGCTTCTTGTGTTGCCGAGAAGAGCTCCCGCATTGGGGTGAAGATGCCAGTGTAAGTGGCAGGGTTAGAGCGTGGTGTTCTACCGATTGGGCTCTGATCTATATCGACACATTTATCAAATAAATCTAAACCTTCAATGCGCTCATGGGGGGCTGCTTTTAATGTGGTTGCGCCATTTAATGCTGTGGCGGCAAGCGGGTATAGTGTGCCGTTAATTAAGGTCGATTTACCTGAGCCCGATACGCCAGTTATACAGGTCATGACACCGACGGGGATTTTTAAGTCGACAGTATTGAGGTTGTTCCCTGTTGCGCCAATTAAGTTAAGGGATTGTTTCTCTTTTGCTTGGTGTCGAATGGCGGGGATTTCGATTTTACGTTTGCCAGTTAAGAATTGGCCAGTAATGGATTCTGTGCAAGCCATAATATCTTGCGGTGTACCACTGGCAATGATTTGACCACCATGAACCCCAGCGCCTGGACCAATATCAACGACATGGTCAGCGACACGTATGGCATCTTCATCATGTTCAACAACAATGACTGTGTTACCTAAGTCTCGCAATCTCGTCAGTGTGGCAATGAGACGCTCATTATCTCTTTGATGTAAGCCAATGGAGGGCTCGTCAAGTATGTACATAACACCAACCAAACCAGCGCCGATCTGACTTGCTAATCGAATGCGCTGAGCTTCGCCACCGGAAAGCGAATCTGCTTTACGGTCGAGTGTTAGGTATTCCAAGCCGACATTGACTAAAAAGGTGAGGCGGTCACGAATTTCTTTGAGGATCTTTGACGCGATCTCACCGCGTGAACCCGGCAGAATAAGCTCTTCAAAATATTGTAAGCATTCAGCAATAGGGTAAGTCACAATTTCAGGTAATGTTTGCTCATCTATGAAAACATTACGTGCGGAGCGATTTAGCCGCGAACCATGGCAGTCAGGACAAGAGCGATTGCTAATATACTGAGATAAATCATCTCGAACACTGTCAGACTCTGTTTCATGGTAACGACGCTGCAGGTTTGGAATGACTCCTTCAAAGGCGTGTGAGCGGATCATCTTATCGCCGCGTTCGTTAATATAGACGAAGTCTATTTTATCTTTTCCTGAGCCTTGTAAAATGCGCTTTTTGAAATCCTCTGGAATGTCTTGGTATTTTGAGTCAATATCAAAGCCATAATGTTTTGCCAGCGCAGATAGTTGTTGGTAATAGAAAATGCTACGTCGTCCCCAGCCACGAATTGCTCCTTCCGCTAAGGTTAGGGTTTCGTCTTGAATGATTCTATCTGGGTCAAACATCTGATGGGTGCCAAGGCCGTCACAGGTTTGGCAGGCTCCATTGGGGTTGTTAAAGGAGAATAGTCTAGGCTCTAGCTCAGTTAAGCTGTAGCCGCAAACTGGACAGGCGAATTTGCTAGAAAAAATATGGACATCTTTTTCGTCATCCATGTTGATGACTTTGGCGATACCATCGGACAGGCCTAAGCAGGTTTCAAAAGATTCTGCTAAGCGTAGCTGTAGGTCTGCTCTTACTTTAAATCTGTCAATGACGACTTCGATAGTATGTTTTTTGTTTTTTTCTAGAGCAGGGGCGTCATCTAGATCAACCACTATGCCGTCAATACGAGCCCTGATGAAACCCTTGGATAACAAATCGCTGATGGTGTGTAAGTGCTCGCCTTTGCGATCTTTTACGATCGGTGCCAGCAGCATCATTTTTGTTTCCTCGGGCAGGGAGAGTATCTTATCAACCATTTGTGATATGGTTTGCGCCTCTAATGGCTCACCATGATCTGGGCAACGGGGTTGACCTGCTCGTGCAAACAGCAAGCGTAAGTAATCATAAATTTCTGTGATGGTTCCTACGGTTGAGCGAGGGTTGTGAGAGGTGGATTTTTGTTCAATAGAAATGGCTGGTGATAGACCTTCAATGTGGTCGATGTCTGGTTTTTCCATCATGGATAAGAACTGTCGAGCGTAAGTCGATAGGGACTCCACATATCGACGTTGTCCTTCTGCATACAAGGTGTCGAAGGCGAGGGAGGATTTGCCTGACCCAGAAAGGCCAGTAATCACCACAAGCTTGTCTCTTGGAATATCTAGGTCCACATTTTTTAGGTTGTGGGTGCGGGCCCCGCGAATGGTAATGGTATCCATGTGTCTCCAATGTGAATTCGATCAACAGAGAGAATCTGTTAGTAAATTAAATAACTGTCTATTTTTACAGTAGTTGAAATGGAGCTTCAACGGTATTTTTTGTAAAATGGACATCTTTCTTTATTCATCTTTAAGTTAAGCGGTTGTAAATCTCCTTATGGATCTACTCGAACGACGTTCTGTATTGGCGTTAGCGTTAATTTATTTGTTCAGAATGCTTGGCTTATTCCTCATTATACCTGTGATTAGTGTCGCGGCAGATGGTTTGGATGGCTCAGATGCGGCCCTTATTGGCATGGCGATTGGCATCTATGGTTTCACTCAAGCTAGCTTGCAGATTCCTATGGGAATGTGGTCGGATAAGATTGGTCGTAAGCGTGTCATTGTCATTGGCCTCGTGCTGTTTGCTTTAGGCAGTTTGATTTGTGCCAATGCGGATAACATCACGATACTCATTATGGGACGGGCAGTTCAAGGTGCAGGTGCTATTGCAAGTACCTTGATGGCGTTATTGAGTGATGTGACCCGTGAGCAAAATCGGACCAAAGCCATGGCGATGGTAGGTATTAGTATAGGAGCCTCTTTTATGTTGTCTCTTGTGTTAGGACCTTGGGTGTTTTCTCTAGTTGGCTTGTCAGGTCTTTTCTACCTATCATTTGTCTTTTCTTTGTTTGGTATTTTGCTCATTTTGTTTGCTGTGCCTAATGTGGTGCAGCATACTTTTCGTCGTGATACGACCCCGAGCCTTGTTGCACTAGGTCGAGTATTAAAAAATGCGCAATTACGTTTTTTAAATATCAGTGTGTTGTTATTGCATGCTAGCTTGACGGCTTTGTTTATTACCATTCCCAATCTGCTCATTAATCAGTATGATTTCCCTTTACCTAGTCATAGCTGGCTTTACCTAGCTGTCATGGGTTTTGCCTTTGTCGGTATGTTACCATTAGTGATTATTGCTGAGTCTAAGGGACAAATGAAAGCCGTATTGGTGGCGGTGATGGTTCTGTTAGGCTTTAGTTCTGTATTATTACAATGGGCGCCCCATGTTTGGGTGTTTGGTCTATTGTTATGGGTCTATTTTGTTGGTTTTAATAGCCTAGAAGCCACTTTACCTTCTCTTGTAAGTAAGCTTGCTCCTGTTGGTTATCGAGGTACCGCAATGGGGGTATTTTCAACCCACCAATTCATGGGGTCTTTTATTGGTGGTGTCGTCGGTGGTTGGTTGCTGCAACATCATTCTAGTAGTGCTGTATTTTGGGTGGTTGGCGTTGTGTTTGCCGCGTGGGCGTTGGTATCTCTAATTCAGCCTAAACCACCTCAGTTGAGTAGTTTAGCATTTAGCTTGCCAGATATTAGTGACGAGGATGTTTCTAGTCTGGCGGATAAGTTGGCTCAAGTCCAAGGCGTGGAAGATATGCAAATTTTTATAGATGAGCGAACGGCTTATCTTAAAGTAGATAAAAAAATATTAGATAAAGACACTTTGTCGAGTCTTGCACCGCAAGTGAATCTTTAAAAAACATTATTGTATTTTAGTTGGAGAACATCATGGCTCGTGGAGTAAACAAGGTAATTTTAGTTGGGAACGCAGGCAACGATGCCGAAGTACGTTTTATGCCATCTGGTGCAGCGGTTGCCAATGTTAGTTTGGCAACAACCGAAAGCTGGCGTGATAAGCAAACAGGTCAGATGCAAGAGCGTACAGAATGGCACCGAGTGTCTTTTATGGATCGTGGTAACTTCCGCCTAGGGCAAATTGCGGGTGATTTCATTAAGAAAGGTTCAAAAGTTTACGTAGAAGGTTCATTGCGCACCCGTGAGTGGGAAAAAGACGGCATTAAACGTTATACGACAGAAATTATTGCCAGTGAAATGCAATTGCTAGATGGTCGTAATGACGCGGGGAATGCTCAGCAAGGTGGTTATGATGCTGGTCAAGGGGGTTATGGTAATGCGCCACAACAAGCCCCTCAACAGGGTGGTTATGGGCAAGCGCCTGCTGCGGCAGCACCGCAAGGCTTTAATCAGCCTCAAGGAGGTTATCAAGCTCCAGCTCAAGCAGCGCCACAAGCTGCTCCTCAGGCTCAACCACAATCTTTCGGTAGTTGGGGCAACTCACCACAACAGGCTCCAGCTCAAGCCGCACCGCAACGTGCTCCAGCCCCTAAAGCTCCTGAGCCAAAGCCACAACAAGCACCAAATTTTGATGATTTTGACGATGATATTCCGTTTTGATTTTTTGAAAAGCTAATGTTTTCCTAGTAAAGGCTCCTATTTTGGGGCCTTTGTTAGTAACGGGTCGTATCATTAATGTGATGAATGGGTTCAAAGAGGGTGTAGGTTGTGAATGACGAAGATGATGCATCTTTGTTTGCTGAAGAAGTGGCTGGTATTAAGCAACTTGAAAAGAACGAGGTGTATTTGAGGAAGAAAGGTCCTCAGGTTGATTTTCAAGTTCGTCAAACAGCAGCTTTGATCGTTAAAGAAGCAGATAAAAATCATTTGTCACAAGACTATGTCGAAAAAGTCGAACCTAATGATGTGCTGGGATATAAACGATCTGGTGTTCAGGAGGGGGTATTTAAACGTCTTCGACAAGGAAAATATGGTATTGAGGCGCGGTTAGATCTACATCGTCATACTGTGGCTCAGGCCCGTGATCAGGTATATCAATTTGCTGACGATTGTCTGCGTAACGACATTCGTGTTGCTATTATCGTGCATGGTAAGGGAGATCGTACTCCAGATCCTGCGAATCAGGCGATGATTAAGAGTTATATTAATAAGTGGTTGCGGGATCTTGATACTGTGATGGCGTTTCATAGTGCGCAAAAGCATCATGGTGGTCTAGGCGCTGTGTACGTTCTTTTTAAAAAAAGTGAAAAAGTACGTTTGGAGAATTGGGAGCAGCATCAAAAGCGTTAACTTCTTGCGTGTTTCAAAATGAAAGCTTCACGTTTGTTCGTGCAGTAAAAGCCATAATTTTGCTATAATCCCGTCACTTTGCTGTCTTGAGATTGTTCAAGCTGCCCCAAACATTTTAGTCATCGTATTCTAATTCTATCGAGGTAGATAATGGCAAATCACACCGCGCACCATCCTGCGTTCACGTTTCTTCGCAGTGAGTTCATCGACGCTCTTAATGTTACCGTTCAAGAGTTTGAACATACCGTTACTGGTGCTAAGCATTTTCATATTGCCTCTGATAATGACGAAAATGTCTTTTTGGTGGGACTAAAAACGGTACCGACAGATTCCTGTGGTGTCGCACATATTTTAGAGCACACTGTATTGTGCGGTTCTGAGCGTTTTCCTGTCCGTGACCCTTTCTTTATGATGATTCGTCGTTCCCTGAACACCTTTATGAATGCTTTTACGTCTTCAGATTGGACGGCTTATCCATTCGCGAGTAAGAACAAAAAAGATTTTAATAACCTTTTGGGGGTTTATCTAGATGCTGTGTTCTTCTCTCGTCTTGATGAATTGGATTTTTCTCAGGAAGGGCATCGCTTGGAGTTTGCTGAACCGGAGAATGCTGAGTCTGATCTGACTTTCAAAGGCGTTGTGTTTAATGAGATGAAAGGTGCGATGAGTTCCACTACATCAGTACTGTGGCAGACGTTAACTAAGTATTTATTCCCCAGTAATACTTATCACTTTAATTCTGGTGGAGAGCCAACGGACATTCCTGATTTGTCTTATCAGGACCTTTTGGCCTTTTATCGCACTCACTATCATCCTTCTAACGCTGTATTTATGACTTTTGGCGATATTTCTGCTGAAGCCTTACAAGCCGAATTTGAAACGAAAGTTTTGAGTCGTTTTGAGCGTCTTGATACACAGATTAGTGTGCCAAATGCTAAGCGTTATTTCTCTCCCGTTCGTGTCGAAGAAGGCTATGCGGCAGAAGAAGTGAAGGAAGATGGTAGCCATGTGGTGTTAGCTTGGTTGTTGGGTGAGAGCACTGATCTTGCGCAGCAGTTTGAAGCCCAGTTGTTGTCTAATGTATTGCTAGATAACAGTGCTTCGCCATTGCTTCGTGTATTGGAAGGCAGCGATCTAGGCCGAGCACCTTCGCCGTTATGTGGCTTAGAAGACAGCAATAAAGAAATGAGTTTTATGTGTGGTCTTGAAGGTGTGAAGCGAGAAGATGCAGGAAAAGTCGAAGCGCTTATTGTATCGACATTGAAAGACATTGCTGAAAATGGCGTGCCGCAGGATATGGTTGATGCCATGTTGCATCAACTGGAGTTGAGCCAACGTGAAATTGGTGGTGACGGCTACCCTTACGGTTTGCAATTGATTCTGGCTGGGTTATCTACTGCGGTGCATTCTGGTGATGTGATTGCTCAGCTTGATTTGGACCCTGTGATTGCGGACATGCGTGGGAAGGTGCTTGATCGCCAATATATTCCTAATTTGATTAAAAGCTTGCTGTTATCGAATGCTCATCGAGTGACCTTAACATTGAGCCCTGATGACGTCCTTGAGGCACGCCGTAATAAGGCGGAAAAAGATCGCTTGAGCCGAATTAAAGCGGCGTTATCGGATGAGCAAAAACAAAACATTATTGAGCGTAGTGCGGCGTTGAAAGAGCGTCAGTCGCAAGTCGATGATATGAGTATCTTACCCAAGGTCGGTTTAGAGGATGTCCCGGCGCGTTTGCCTCAATACGATAAGCATAAAAAAGCAGGTGATTTGCCTGTTACTTTTTATCCACAGGGTACGAATGGTTTAGTTTATCAACAGTTAGTGATTGCCTTACCTGAATTGGATGAAGAGGAAATGAGCTATTTACCTTTGTTTTCTTCTTTAATTGCCGAGCTAGGTGTGGGTGAGCAAGATTATTTAGCGGTTCAGGAGCGTCAGGCTCAGGTGTGTGGTGGTTTGGGTGCGTCTAATTCAATTCGTGCTACCTTGGAAGATCGCCAGTCGGTTAACGGTTACTTTGTATTGAACTCAAAAGCTTTGGTGTCCAACGTAGTGGCGATGAGTGAATTGTTAAAAGACACCATCATGAATGTGCGCTTTGACGAAGTTTCACGAGTAAAAGAGCTGGTGGCTCAACGTCGTGCTCGTCGTGAGCAGTCTATTACTGGACAAGGCCACTCTTTAGCAATGACGGCCGCAGCAAGTGGTATTTCTGGTTATTCTGCGCAGCAAGAAGCATGGGGAGGTATGACGGGTATTCGCTCTGCGATAGCATTGGATGATGCTCTGAAGGCAGACGATAGTGCCGCAATGGCGGTATTGACTATTTTCTCTCGCTTACATGGCAAGATATTAAAAGCATCGAAGCAATTACTTATGGTGGCAGAGCCGCAATACGAAGAGCAGATTTTAACGGATGTTCTACCTGTATTTGCTGATTTACCGCAAGGCGAAAATGTTAATCACTTTACTTTCCCTAAAGTGAATCAATCAATTAAAACAGCATGGTTAACCTCCACACAAGTAAGCTTCTGTAGTAAGGCTTTTCGTACCGTGTCTGGTGATCACCCTGATGTAGCGGCGTTAACCGTATTGGGTGGTTTTCTACGTAATGGTTTCCTGCATCGTACTATTCGTGAGCAAGGTGGTGCCTACGGTGGTGGTGCTAGTTTTGATGGCAGCACCGGCGCTTTCCGTTTTTATTCCTATCGTGACCCGCGTTTAACAGAAACCTTAGCGGACTTTGATGCTTCCATTGAGTGGCTATTAAGTGAAGACCATTCAGAGGAATCTTTAGAAGAAGCGATTCTTGGTGTAATAGGTTCAATGGATAAGCCTGGTTCTCCCGCAGGTGAAGCGCAAGGCGATTTCTATGTGGATTTGCATGGTCGCTCTTTGGCTTATCGAGAAAAGTACCGAGCTAATATTTTAGCGGTGACGATCGATGAGTTGAAGAAAGTCGCGAGAGCTTATCTGACAAAAGAAAATGAAAGTGTTGCAGTGGTAACGGCAACAGCGAAACGCGATGAATTAGAGGCTTTAGGCTTCGAGATTCAAGCACTTGAAGCATAAAATCAGATAATAAAAACGAGCTAGTTTTTTAACTTACGGAAAATTAAATGGATCAGTTTCACGATATACGCCCTTACAACGACGCTGAAGTTGCTGAGGTATTGAGTAACCTGGTAGAAACGCCAGACTTTATTAATACGATTATTGGTTTTCGTTTCGCCCAGTGGCCGAAGTTTCTACAAGCGCCTTTGGCTTTTTGTGTGAAGTTGGTTCTAAAGCGTCAAATATCCAAAATTTCTAACGTCCATGATTTTCAGATGATTGTTGCAAACTATATGGAACGTATGATCAAAACCACGACATCTAGTGTGGAGTATCGTGGTATTGAAAAACTGGATAAAGAAACGGGTTATTTGTTTCTTTCGAACCATAGAGACATTGCGATGGACCCCGCTTTTGTTAACTATGGTCTGTATTTGGCGGGGTTGAATACGGTACGAATTGCGATAGGTGATAACCTCTTACGCCGCCCTTTTGTGTCGGATCTGATGCGTTTGAATAAAAGCTTTATCGTTAAACGTTCGGCAAATGGTATTCGTGAAATGATGGCGGCTTTTGGCCAGCTATCGGGCTATATCACACAATCTTTAACGCAGGATCAATGCAATATTTGGATTGCGCAAAAAGAGGGTCGGGCTAAAGACGGTCTTGATCAAACCGACCCCGCTATTATTAAAATGTTTTTCATGAGTCAAAAGAAAGAAAAAGTCTCTTTTTCTACTGCCATGGCGAATTTGAAAGTGGTGCCTGTTTCTATTTCCTATGAATATGACCCTTGTGCTTTTGATAAAGCCAATGAGCTCCATCAAAAGTCGACCACAGGAAATTATGAAAAAGCAGAGTTTGAAGATATTGACAGTATTAAAAATGGCATTGTCGGTCAAAAAGGTAAGGTAGTTGTTACCTTTGGTGATGTGATTAAAGAAGGCTTTGAAACGGCTGAAGAGTTTGTAGAGGAGGTGGATCGCCAGATTATTACGAATTATGCCATCCAACCGACCCATCAGGCAGCGTTGGCTCTTCAGCAAGGCTTGCCCTCAACTGACAGTGCATTTTCTGGTTACCTTGATAGCTGCCCAGAAGACCTTCGAGAGACTGTGCTGGCAATGTATGCCAACCCGTTGAAACAGCAGAAAAAATATCTAAATGTATAAGAATTGAGGTAGCTATTGTGAGTGTAGGTATGTCATTAAGATCACGGGTCGGCTCAATCATTTTCTTTGTTTACTATATGTTATCCACGGCGCTGTTTGGGATACTCGCACCGATTGCGACGCTACTATTGCCAAAAGATTATCGCCAGCCAGTACTTAATCAGCATAACAAAGGTTTGTTGTTTGTCTTTCGGATTTTTTGTGGTGTGAAGGTTGAAATTATTGGTCGAGAGCATATTGATAAAAATCGTCCTGTTGTGCTGGTGGCGAACCATCAAAGTGAATGGGAAACCTATGTACTGCAAGTGTTAATGGCACCGGTATCAACAGTGTTAAAGAAAGAGCTATTGTCTGTGCCTTTCTTTGGTTGGGGATTGAAAATGGTACAGCCTATTGCCATCGACCGCTCCAAACGCACCAATGCGCTAAAACAAATTATTAGCCAAGGTAAAGAGCGATTAGAGGATGGACGGTCGGTATTAATCTTTCCTGAAGGAACACGTATTAAGCCTACGGAAGAGAAAGAGTTTAATAAAGGCGCGGCTATGTTGGCGACTTCAGCTAAGGTGCCGATTTTACCTGTTGTACACAATGCGGGATATGCATGGCCAAGTAAGAGCTTTTTTAAATTTCCTGGCTCGATTCGTCTGGTGATTGGTCCCGTGATTGAATCGGAAGGTAAGAAAACATCTGAGTTACATGATGAAATGAGTGCGTGGATGCGAGCAGAAATGGCAAAATTGCCGAAAGGAATAGACTAATTTTAGTTAGCCAGCTGTAAACCTATTTCAGGACGGGACAAGAATAATAAAAAAGCCGCATCATTGATAATGCGGCTTTTTTGATTTTTCAGAAACAGGTAGATTTATGCGTCGTATTTTTTAAATACTAGGCTAGCATTGGTGCCGCCAAATCCGAAGCTGTTCGACATTATCAAGTTAAGATCTGCATTATCTTTACGAGTTGTCACTACAGGTATATTGCCAGCAGCAGGGTCAAGCTCGTCTACGTTTGCAGAAGCCGTGATGAACTTGTTTTCCATCATGAGCAAGCAGTAGATAGCTTCATGAACGCCTGCGGCACCTAGTGAGTGGCCTGATAAAGATTTCGTAGAACTAACCAATGGAATGTTCTCACCAAAGGTTTCGTTTACAGCTTGTAGCTCTTTCATGTCTCCAGCGGGAGTGCTTGTACCATGGGTATTGATATAATCAATGTCACCATCAATGGTGCTCATTGCCATTTGCATACAACGTACTGCGCCTTCACCAGAAGGGGCTACCATGTCATAACCATCGGATGTTGCGCCGTAGCCAACTAGTTCCGCGTAGATTTTTGCACCACGAGCTTTTGCATGTTCTAGTTCTTCAATAACGAGCATGCCGCCACCGCCAGCAATAACAAAACCATCACGGTTTGCATCGTAAGCACGAGAGGCTTTTTCTGGTGTTTCATTGTACTTAGAAGATAGAGCACCCATGGCATCAAACATACAGGTTTGAGTCCAGCTTTCTTCTTCGCCGCCGCCAGCAAAAACAACATCTTGCTTGCCTAATTGGATAAGCTCCATGGCATTACCAATGCAATGTGCACTGGTAGAACAAGCGGATGTGATTGAGTAGTTAACGCCTTTGATTTTAAAAGGTGTTGCTAAACAAGCAGAGACTGTACTGCCCATGGTTTGGGTCACACGGTAAGGACCGACGCGTTTGACGCCTTTGTTGCGAAGAGTGTCCGCTGAATCTACTAAGTTTTTAGCAGATGCGCCGCCAGAGCCGGCGACTAAGCCAGTACGGATGTTGGACACTTGGTCTTCTGTTAATCCTGAATCCAAGATGGCTTGTTGCATAGACACATAGGCATATGTTGCAGCGTCGCCCATAAAACGGCGAACTTTACGATCAATGCTCTCTGCGTCTAAATCAATGCGACCACAAACATGGCTACGAAAGCCATATTCTTTGTAATCTTCAGCGAAACGAATACCAGAACGGCCCTCGCGCAAGGAATTTAAAACGCTCTCTTTGTCATTGCCTAGGCAGCTGACAATGCCAAGGCCTGTTACTACTACACGACGCATATATTTGCCTCTTTTTGTTCTTAGTCTTTAGAAGTTATCTGTAGAAGTGAAGAGACCTACACGCAAATCTTTTGCTGTGTAAATTTCACGACCATCAACGGATACGCTTCCATCTGCAATTCCCATTACCAACTTACGCTCAATGACACGCTTAAGTTGAATGTGGAAGGTGACTTTTTTAGCGGTTGGGAGGATTTGTCCGGTGAACTTCACTTCACCTGAACCTAAAGCACGCCCGCGACCTTTGTTGCCTTTCCAGCCAAGGAAAAAGCCAACTAATTGCCACATAGCATCTAGTCCAAGACAACCAGGCATAACTGGGTCGCCAGGGAAGTGGCAAGCAAAAAACCAAAGATCAGGAGTGATGTCGAGTTCAGCGATGATTTCGCCTTTACCGTGTTCGCCGCCGTCGACTGTGATGTTTGTGATACGATCCATCATTAGCATGTTACCGACAGGAAGTTGTGCATTACCTGCACCAAACATTTCTCCGTGGCCGCACTTTAATAGTTCGTCTTTTTCAAATGATGAAGCTGTAGTCATTATAGTCCTATATCCACATCTAGCCGGTGACCTAAATAGCCTGGCTGATTTGCGTGGTTCAGTTAGCAGTATAAAATCTAGCTAATTATATCGGGTTGGGGCTCTAATATGAATGTTTGCGCTGAAAAAAACCATCTCAACTGTATGAAATCTGATTGTTTTTGCCTTTTATTTAGAGATTGGTGAAGTATTTGTGGTGTATTGAAGAAAACATTGATTTTGCTCTGGTTATTATTGGCCTGTTTTTTTCTGGTAATCTAATGGTTTGAAACCTTTTAAGTGAATTTGAGTATCTGTATGAATAGGGAAAAAGGTCTAGCGTTAGAGCCATGGAAACATGAGTTCGGGGAAGGTTATATTCAGGGCTATCGCAGTCAAATTGATGAAAACAAACCAACACTTCACTTCCTTCATGGGAATGGTTTTGCCGTACAAACTTACCGCCGCTTTTTGTTAAAACTGGACGGTTATAATTTGCTGATGCAGGATGCCGCAGGGCATGGAATGTCGCCATCAGGAAAACAATTTGTCGGCTGGAATGGCACCGAGAAACGCTTCTCTAATTCTTTAAAGTCTCAAAAAGAAAGATTAAAGAGTTCGGAATTGATTGGAATAGGGCACAGCTTCGGCGGTGTTATGACGACCTTGATGAGTGAGCGAGACCCCAAGCTGTTTAGTCGGCTTGTGTTGTTGGATCCAGCTCTTTTTCCTCCGAGGCTTCTGTGGATGATGCATGCCGCTAAGCTTCTAGGGGTGGCTTACCATACTCCTTTAGCAAAGCAGGCGCTGCGTCGTCGTACTCAATGGGACAGTTTTGCTCAGGTGAAAAACAATTTTTATGAGCGGGGGACCTTTAAAGGATGGGAAGAGGCCTGTTTAGACGATTATATTACTTATGCAACGAAGCAAGATAGTAAAGGACATTATCAGCTTGGTTGCCCTGCTTGGATGGAGGCGGCTATTTTTGCTTCTGCCCCAAAGGGTGTCTGGCGAGCTATTCGCCGAATATCGGTGCCGACTTTTATTATTCAAGGTAAGGATACTTATAAGCATTTCAAGGAAGCTTATCAGCTTGCGGCACATTTGAATCCTAATATTAGGGTTGTTGAAGCCGAAGGTGGACATTGCTTTATGTTGCAAGATACTGAGAAGGCAGCGCGATTGGTTTTGGATGTTTTAGATGAAAGTAAGGGATAAAGAAGCACATCTTGATGTGTGTTTTATCCCTTGGTGACCATAACATGGAGTAGGAAGTTAGTTTCGACGTTTCACTGATGCATTGGCTAATGCAATAAGTGCTGTTTTATATTTAGATTCAGGTAAGCAGGTAAGGGCTTTAATTGCCAAATCGGCTTGTTGTTGTGCTTTTTGCTGAGTGTATTCGATGGCACCACAGTGTTGCACATCACTGATGATGGTCTCCAGTTGCTCGAGGCCGCCGGTTAAAATGGCCTGTTTCACTCGTTTTATTGCCTCAGGGGTTCCGTGCTTCATGGTAAAAATCAAAGGCAGAGTAGGTTTACCTTCAGCAAGGTCATCGCCAACGCTTTTGCCCATTTCTTCTGCCGTACTAGTGTAATCCATCACATCATCAATTAATTGAAATGCGGTACCGACATACATTCCGTAGCACCTTAGTGCTTCTTGATGCTCTGTATTGGCTTGCGCAATAACAGCACCACATAAGGCAGCGCCTTCAAACAGTTTGGCTGTTTTGTATTGAATGACTTTTAGGTAGCTTTCTTCTGTTGTATCAGGGTCGCCGCAGTTTATGAGTTGCTGGACTTCACCTTCAGCAATCACATTGGTGGTTTTAGCGAGGATGTCCATGCACTGCATGCTGCCCACATCTACCATTATCTGGAAAGCTCTAGAGTAGAGAAAGTCACCAACTAAAACACTGGGTGCATTACCCCATTCTTCGTTGGCGGTTTTTTTGCCTCGGCGCATGTCTGATTCATCAACGACATCGTCATGTAATAGAGTTGAAGTGTGAATGAATTCAATAATGGTCGCCATCTGTATGCTTTGATGCAATTGCATATTATTTAGCTGTGCACTGGCTCGTGCAGCCAATAATACTAATAGAGGCCTTAAGCGCTTTCCGCCGTTACTGATAATGTAATAGCCGATTTGCTCAATTAAAGGAATATCACTGCTAAGCTGTGACATTATGTATTCATTGACCTGACCAAATTCATTGGCGACAACGTCATGGATTTCTGTAGGTTGCATGCGATTTCCGAAGCTAAATAGTCTCAAGCTGAACAGCAAGTGGGCACCATGCTAGGTAAGGGGGTGGCTGCGGTCAACCTAAAATACGAAAAATGCACAAAGCTTTGTCTTTGTGCTTGTTTTAAGTGGTGTGATTTTGTACAATCTCGCGTCCGATTTACCCACATTTTGCTCCCTATCATATGGTTAGTGAGTTCTTGTCCGGTTAGGGCAGGGATTTGGTACCACTAGAAGTAGGTCAAATTCAATTTCAGTAGCCGGGTAAATCTTATTGGAGAAGAACATGTTTGCAGTGATCAAAACTGGCGGTAAGCAATACCGTGTAGAAGAAGGCCAAACCCTTAAGGTTGAGAAATTAGCTGTTGAAGAAGGTGGCGCGATTCAATTCGATGACGTTCTTCTTGTAAGCAATGGCGACGACGTTAAAGTTGGTGCTCCTATTGTAGAAGGCGCTAAGGTAACAGCAGAGGTTGTTGCACACGGTCGTGGTGACAAAGTGAAAATTTTGAAATTCCGTCGTCGTAAGCACTCTATGAAGCGTATGGGTCATCGTCAGTGGTTCACGGAAGTGAAAATAACTGGTATTAACTAAGCGCTAAGCTAAATTATTCAAATTCAAGGGGTAAGTCATGGCTCATAAAAAGGCGGGTGGTAGTACTCGTAACGGTCGCGATTCCGAGTCGAAACGATTAGGTGTCAAACGTTTTGGTGGTCAAGTAGTGATCCCAGGTAACATTCTTGTTCGTCAGCGTGGTACTCAGTTCCACCCTGGAACAGGTGTTAAAATTGGTAAAGATCACACTTTGTTCGCTGTTGTTGAAGGTCAAGTGAAGTTTGAAGTAAAAGGTAAGTTTAAGCGTCGTACAGTTTCTGTTGTCGCTGCTTAATAGCTACTAAAAACTTAAAAAGAGCTCCGCAACGCGGGGCTTTTTTTTTGGAAAAATTCTATAATCAGAGTTTGTTAATTCTGATAACCCACCGAAGAGGTGTCTCTGTGAAATTCGTTGATGAAGCCAGTATCTATGTGCGAGCAGGTAAAGGCGGAAATGGTTGCTTGAGCTTTTGGCGTGAAAAATTCGTTGCAAAAGGCGGTCCTGATGGTGGTGATGGCGGAGACGGTGGCAGTGTTGTGCTGGTGGCGGATGAGTCTCTTAACACCTTGATTGATTTTCGTTTTACGAAAAAGTACATCGCTGAGTCAGGTGAAGGTGGTCAAGGTCGTGATATGACGGGTTCTAAGGGGCCTGATCTAGAAATAATGGTGCCTGTGGGGACGACGGTTATTGATGAGGATACAGGTGAAACCTTAGGTGACTTGGTGAAAGTTGGCCAGTCATTGAAAGTTGCGCAGGGTGGTCATCACGGACTAGGCAATACTCGCTTTAAATCCAGTACTAACCGTGCGCCTCGCCAAACGACTAAAGGTACTGCTGGTGAAGAGCGTACCATCAAACTTGAAATGAAGGTTCTAGCGGATGTGGGTTTGTTGGGATTGCCTAATGCGGGTAAATCGACCTTCATTCGTGCTGTGTCTTCAGCAAAACCAAAAGTAGCTGATTACCCTTTTACTACCTTGGTGCCTAATCTGGGCGTGGTTAAAGTGAAAAAGCATCAGAGTTTTGTTATTGCGGATATTCCTGGGATTATTGAAGGGGCTTCAGAAGGGGCTGGCCTTGGTATTCGCTTTTTGAAGCATTTGGTGCGTAACCGTATTTTGCTGCACATTGTTGATTTGGCGCCTTGGGATGAAATTACTCCAGCTGAGGCAGCCGTTATTGCGGTGAATGAATTGCATCAATTTAGTCCTGCTTTAGCACAGCGTGATCGTTGGTTGGTTTTGAATAAAACTGACATGGTGCCTGAAGATGAATTAGAAGGACGCTGCCAGAGTGTGATTGATGCTCTTGGGTGGGAAGGTAAGGCTTATCGTATCTCGGCCATATCAGGTGAGGGAACAGAAGTGCTTTGCCTTGACTTAATGACTGCTCTGGAGGCTCAGCGTGAGCTGCTAGCGGAGGATCCTGAGGCACGTGAACAAGAGAAGGCGATGCGTGCTTTGATTGATGAGGAAGGTCGCAACCGTATTATGTCGTTGCGTGAAAAGCGTCGTAAAGCGGGCAAATTGTTGGATGATGACGATTTTGATGAAGATGATTACGACGTAGATGTAGAGTACGTTGGCTAAATTGATCCGGTGCGTTGGTTTGATGAGTGAAGTGGCTTAGTAGGTGAAGTGAAGGCATGGGAACGCGAGATAAAATAGCAAAGGCGCAACGTCTAGTTGTCAAAATAGGTAGCGCATTATTGACCAATGATGGTCAGGGCTTGGATGTTGCTCGAATTGGCCTCTGGGTGGCGCAAATTGCGCAGTTGCGTGCGCAAGGTAAGGAGGTGGTTTTAGTGTCTTCTGGATCCATTGCGGCGGGTATGAAGCGCCTTGGCTTTTCTTCTCGACCGACTCAGGTTAATGAGTTGCAGGCCGCTGCCGCGGTTGGACAGATGGAGTTGGTGGGTGTGTATGAGTCGCATTTTGAAAAACATGGCTTATGTACCGCTCAGATTTTGCTTACCCATGATGACTTGTCCAATCGTCGACGTTACTTAAACGCACGGTCTTCCTTGAGAACCTTGCTTGGTCTTGGTGTTGTACCCATAGTGAATGAAAATGATACGGTTGTAACCGATGAAATTCGTTTTGGTGACAACGATACTCTGGGAGCTTTGGTTGCCAACTTGGTAGAAGCGGATGTATTGATTATTTTGACGGACCAGCAGGGGCTATTTGATAAAAATCCCCGTGATCATAAAGATGCAATATTAATATCGCATGCTCTTGCTTCCGATGAGCGTTTGGAAGCTATGGCGAGTGGTGGTGCTGGGGTGTTGGGCAGTGGTGGTATGTTGACAAAAGTTCGTGCGGCGCGATTAGCGGCCCGTTCGGGGGCGGATACCTTGATTGCCTCGGGCCGTGAGCCTGATGTTGTTGTTCGAACTGCTTTAGGTGAATCTTTGGGTACTTGGTTACAGCCTGAGCATGAGCCATTGGCAGCGCGGAAGCAATGGTTGGCTGCACATTTGAAGAGTCGAGGCTCTTTAGTATTGGATGCTGGTGCTGTGAGAGCATTGCGTCGAGCGGGAACGAGCTTGTTATCTGTTGGAGTGAAAGATGCTGAAGGGTCTTTTTCTCGCGGCGATATGGTTTTATGTGTTGATGAGCAAGGTGGTTTGGTTGCTCGAGGCTTGGTGAATTACAGTGTGGCCGAAACCTTAAAATTACTTGGTAAGCCTTCATCGAGCATTGGTGAGGTTCTTGGTTACCAAGGTGAGCCTGAATTAATTCATCGAGACGATTTGGTTATTATTTAGCGATTGGAGAGTGGGAATGGCAAAGCCAGGAAAAGCAGGTATTGGGCGTATTCTTGATGCGATGAAGTATTCCCATCAAGGATTGCGCGCCCAATGGCAGTATGAAGCGGCGTTTCGTCAAGAGGTGCGTTTGTTTCTGATCGCGGTGCCCTTTGCTTTATGGCTAGGCGATAGTGCTCTTGAGCGAGCTTTGATGATTTTTTCTATTGGTCTTGTGTTGGTGGTTGAGACGCTAAATTCGAGTGTTGAGGCTGTGGTCGATAGAATTAGTGATGAGCATCATGAGCTTTCGGGTCGTGCCAAAGATTTGGGTTCAGCGGCTGTTATGTTGACCTTGATTCTGGCGGTCGTTGTGTGGAGCGTGCTTGTTTTTACGTAGAGGTGTTGTGTAAGAGAAGGGCTTTGCAAAGAGTGGTGGGAAATAGAAGATATAAAAAAACCGGCGATGCCGGTTTTTTTATAGATATTAGGCCAGTGCTTTGATTTTAGCACTCAAGCGGCTCTTATGACGAGCTGCTTTGTTTTTATGATATAGGCCTTTGTCTGCTGCTTTATCTAGCTTAGAAGTTGCTAGAGCGTAAGCTGCTTGTGCTTCAGTTTGATTACCTGCTTCGATAGCTGCATCTACTTTTTTCAAGTAGGTACGAACCATAGATCGAAGGCTACCATTGTGAGCGCGGCGTTTGATTGCCTGGCGTGCACGTTTTTTTGAACCGGCGGAGTTTGCCACGGTCTGGCTCCTTTAATTTAATATAAGAAACGGCACAGCACTCTGCTGCGTCGTGAAATTAATGTCAAGTTTTAACTTTAAAATCTCGCGGCGGATTTTACCAGTTTTTCGCGCTGCCACAACCCTATTATACAAATAATAGGGAAATGAGTTGATAAATTTGGCTACGTTGTGTTGTCTGCTGGTGTTATTCTTGACGCAATTATTCAATTTACAGTGCATAAGGTCGTATGTCGGAACACAATTCCTCTTCAAATAAAGCGCGTAAGTCTTTGTCCTTACTGCGATCTGGTGTCTTGGTTTCTGTCTGTACTTTCTTTTCCCGTATCTTGGGGCTAGTAAGGGATGCGGCTTTAGCTTATGTGTTGGGAGCTAGTGGCAGTGCGGATGCATTTTATGTTGCTTTTAAAATCCCTAATTTTTTTCGTCGTTTATTTGCCGAAGGGGCTTTTGCGCAGGCTTTCGTTCCGGTTTTAAGTGATTATCGTGTGAATGACACCAAAGAAGAGGTTCGTGCGTTAGTTGCTGCTGTGTCTGGTTCTTTAGCTTTGGTCTTGTCGCTGGTTACTGTGATCTTTATGTTGTGTGCGCCTTGGGTGGTGTATGTGTTCGCGCCGGGTTTTTCTGCTGATAGCGAACAATCTGCTTTGGCGGCTGAGTTATTGACGATAACCTTTCCCTATTTGTTGTTTATTTCATTAACCGCATTAGCGGGCGGTATTTTAAATGCCCATGGAGAATATGCGGTTCCAGCTATCACGCCAATTTTTCTTAATATTTCTTTAATTGTTGCGACTGTGTTTTTTGCGCGAACGGCGGCTCAGGCTGAAACAGCGGTGGCTTGGGGTGTGTTTTTTGCCGGACTGATTCAGTTGTTGTTTCAAGTGCCTTTTTTAGCAAGGTTACAGTTACTGCCTATGCCTCGTTTAGGTTTTTCTCACCCAGGTGTAAAGCGAATTTTAATTTTGATTGGCCCTGCTTTATTTGGTGTTTCAGTAAGTCAGATTAATTTACTGTTGGATACGGTGTTAGCGTCTTTTTTGCAGACTGGCAGCATTACTTGGTTGTATTTATCTGATCGCTTGTATGAATTACCCTTAGGGATTTTTGCTATTGCCATTAGCACAGTGATTTTACCTTCTTTGTCTCGTAGTTTTGCTGGTGGTGAATCGGGTGGCTTTTTAAAAACTTTAGATTGGGCCTTGCGGTTACTGTTGCTGATCGCGATACCTTCCTCGATTGCGTTGTTTATGTTGGCGGAGCCTTTGATTGCGACTATTTTCTATCGTGGTGAGCTAACTGTTAACGATGTGACGAAAGCAGCGCAAAGTTTACAAGCGTATTCATTGGGCTTGGTGTTTATGATGCTTATTAAGGTGTTGGCACCAGGTTATTATGCGCGTCAAGATACAAAAACACCGGTGCGGATCGGTATTATCGCCATGGTGTCGAATATGGTGTTTAACTTAATTCTTGTGTGGCCATTTGGCCATGTGGGGCTTGCGTTAGCCACTAGCTTGTCAGCCTTACTTAATGCCTTCTTGTTATGGCGAGGCCTTTATAGCAAAGGTCATCATGTGTTTACTCAAGCTTGGTGGTCTTTGTTGCGAATTTTGTTGTGTGCTAGCTCAGCGCTTGCTGCTTGTCTTTATGTGTTCCTGCAGATGGATCTTATTTGGACACAAATGAGTGACGGGCAGCGCGTAATGCAAATTTTAATCATTGTGGTGACGGGCGTCTGTGTTTATGGTCTAGCGGCGGTTTTGGCTGGATTGCGTCCAAGTATATTGAAGCACTCGTAAGCTTTATGTTTGGGCTTGGGAGTGAGGAGACACTTGTTCAAGTTGTGGCCTACCTTCGTGTGCTGAACTGCTATATAATCGCGGTTATTTTTCGATGCTGAGTGAGATAGTTTTGTACGGGGTTCTATGGAGTTAATACGTGGTATTCATAATATCCGTTCAAAGCATAAAAACAGTGTGCTGACGATTGGCAATTTTGATGGGGTGCATTTAGGACATAGTGCTATTTTAGCGCGAGTTAAAGCTCTGGCAGAAACCTACCACTCGCCAGCAGGTATCATGATTTTTGAGCCTCAGCCCCGAGAGTTTTTTTCTCCTGATGTTGCCCCAGGTCGTATTGGCCGTTTACGCGACAAGGTTCGTTTATTAGAAGGGCAGGGCATCGATTATGTACTTTGCATGCCGTTTAATCCCAGGTTACAGCAATTAGATGCGCAGACATTTTGTCAGCGCATATTGTTAGACGGTTTGTCAGTTAAGCATTTGGTTGTCGGTGATGACTTCCGCTTTGGCTGTGATCGTCAAGGAGATTTTGATTATTTACAGGGCTTCGGGAACCAGCAAGGGTTTGATGTTGAAAATACGCCGTCCGTTTTAAATGCTACTGACGAGCGAGTTAGCAGCACTCTAATTCGAAAGGCTCTTGAGCGTGGTGATGTATTAGCGGCGCAGTCAAGCATGGGGCACCCGGTTGCAATGAGTGGTCGGGTGATTCATGGACAGAAACTAGGGCGCACGATAGGTTTTCCGACAGCGAACATTCACCTTAAAGGTACCAAGCCTGCTTTATCTGGGGTGTACGCGGTTATCCTGAAGGTGGATGGTGACTCTTATAATGGCGTTGCTAATATAGGTGTACGACCAACGGTGCAAGGTAAAACACCGATATTGGAAGTGCACTTGTTAGATTTTAATGGTGATCTGTATGACAAATACGTGCAGGTGATTTTCTGTCAGTTTATTAGGGCAGAGCAAAAAATGGCCGGCTTAGAAGCGCTGGAAAAACAAATTCAATGTGATAAAGAAGAAGCGATACGCTTCTTTGCTTAATCAGTGAACAGATGATCTTTGAGGATAAATCAATAAACCATGAGTGATTATAAACCGACTCTTAACTTGCCAAAAACAGATTTCCCTATGCGTGGAGATTTGGCAAAACGTGAACCTGCAATGCTGAAACATTGGCAGGATATGGATCTATACAACAAAGTACGTGAAGTAAGTAAGGGTCGTAAATCTTTTATTCTTCATGATGGCCCTCCTTACGCCAACGGTAGTATCCATATTGGTCACGCGGTTAACAAAATCCTCAAAGATATTATTGTTAAATCTAAAACCGTTAGTGGTTACGATGCGCCTTATATTCCTGGTTGGGATTGTCATGGTCTGCCGATTGAGCACAAGGTTGAGCAACTGATTGGTAAGGCGGGAAGCAAAGTATCTTATAAAGAGTTCCGTGCTAAGTGTCGTGAATACGCCTACACACAAATTGAGGGTCAGAAAAAAGACTTCATCCGTTTGGGTGTTATGGGGGATTGGGAAAATCCTTATCTGACGATGAACTTTGTGACGGAAGCCAATATTGTTCGTGCTTTGGGCAAAATTGCTGAGAATGGCCATTTGGTAAAAGGTTTTAAGCCGGTTTACTGGAGTGTGGTTGGTGGTTCTGCATTGGCGGAAGCGGAAGTGGAATATCAAGATAAAACTTCTTTGTCTTTGGATGTGCGCTATGCGCCGCAGGACGAAACTGGCTTATTAGCTAAGTTCTCCGGCGTCGAAGGAGAAGGTAAGGTTTCTGTTGTTATCTGGACGACGACACCTTGGACCTTGCCGGCGAGCCAAGCTGTATCCGTTCACCCAGAATTTAACTATGCCCTTGTCGAAGTGGACATGGGGTTAGGTAAAGAACGTTTGGTCGTGGCGGAAGATATGGTTGAAGGCTTGATAGCCCGTTATGACGCCGGTGAGTACCGTATTGTTGGTCGTGCAGTGGGTGCTGATCTTAAAGGCGTTGTGTTAAACCACCCATTTTTCGAGCGTGAAATCCCAGTTGTTCTTGGTGATCATGTGACAACGGAAGCGGGTACTGGTTGTGTGCATACAGCACCAGACCACGGCGTAGACGATTTTAATGTTGGTCGTGAAAACGGTCTTGGCACTATCAATCTTGTTCAAGATAACGGTGTTTATAGCGATGCTGCCGGTGAGTTTGCCGGTATGCATGTTTACAAAGTAGACGGTGCCATTCTTGAGGCATTGAACAAAAACAATGCTTTGGTGAAAGAGTCTAAAATTTTCCACAGTTATCCACATTGCTGGCGGACCAAAACGCCGTTGATTTTCCGTGCAACACCGCAATGGTTTATCAGCATGAGCAAAGAAGGTCTGCTGGATGCGGCAAAGCACGCTGTTGAAGGTGTGAAGTGGGTGCCGAACTGGGGGCAAAATCGCATGGAAGGGATGTTAAATAACAGCCCTGATTGGTGTGTGTCTCGTCAGCGTACTTGGGGTGTGCCAATTGCTTTATTTATCGATAAGGAAACCCAAGAGCTTCATCCTGAAACGCCGCGCCTGATCGAAGAAGTAGCGAAGCGTATCGAAGTAGAAGGTATTGATGCATGGTTTGATTTAGAAGCGGAAGAGTTACTTGGTGCGGATGCTAATAAATATAGCAAGGTAACGGATACCTTGGATGTATGGTTTGACTCTGGCGTAACGCATTATTCTGTTATCGATCAACGTGAAGAGCTAAATTTCCCCGCAGATCTGTATCTTGAAGGTTCAGATCAGCACCGTGGTTGGTTTCAATCATCGTTAAAAACCTCTATTGCCGTTCGTGGAGTGCCTCCTTACAAGCAAGTACTTACCCATGGTTTTACCGTGGATGGTGATGGTCGCAAAATGTCCAAGTCTTTGGGGAATGTACTGTCTCCTCAAAAAGTCATGGATACGCTTGGTGCTGATATTATTCGTTTATGGGTTGCTGCTACTGATTACACGACCGAAATGACGGTTTCCGATGAAATCCTAAAACGTGTGGCTGACTCCTATCGTCGTATTCGTAATACGGCGCGGTTCATGCTGTCAAACTTGAATGGCTTTAATCCAGCGGCGGATATAGTGCCAGCGAATGAGATGATTGCCTTGGATCGTTGGATTGTGGATCGTGCGGCATTGCTTCAAAAAGAGCTTGATACCGCCTATAACGAATATCAGTTTCATACGGTAAACCAGAAAATTCAAAATTTCTGTTCTGTTGATCTTGGTGGTTTCTATTTAGATATCATTAAAGACCGTCAGTATACGACTCAGCCAAACAGCTTGGCGCGTCGCTCCGCACAAACAGCGTTGTTCCATATAATGGAAGCCTTTACTCGTTGGATTGCTCCGGTGTTGAGTTTTACTGCCGATGAGCTTTGGCAAGCTATGCCTGGTGAACGAGGTGAATCGGTTTTCCTTGAAACTTGGTACGAAGGTCTGGATGAGTTAGCTGGTGATGAGCTTTTGGGGCGTGAGTTCTGGAAGCAGGTGCTTGAAGCCAAAGTGGCTACCAATAAAGTGTTAGAAGCCGCTCGTAGCGAAGGTAAGATGAAAGCCAGCTTGAGTGCTGACATTATCCTATATTGCGATGATGCTTTGCAGGCTACATTGAATCGTTTGAGTGAAGAGCTGCGCTTTGTGTTGATCGCATCGGATGTGAAAGTCTTGCCTTTAGATGATGCGGGTGACGATGCGGTAGCAACAGATCTTGAAAGCCTAAAGGTTTCTGTTTCATTGAGTAGTAATAGCAAGTGTGTGCGTTGCTGGCATCACCGTGCAGAAGTCGGTAAGCGTGAAGCTCATCCAGAGCTATGTGATCGTTGCATTAGTAATTTACCAGATGGGGAAGGCGAACAACGCCTTTACGCCTAAATGACGATCAAGCTGATATGGCAACGACTCCAGCGCTGGTGGGCGCTGGCTTTTGTTATCTTCGTTTTAGATTGGATAACAAAGCAAGCGGTTGAGTCTAATTTGTCTTATGGTCAAGAGATTGCTGTATTACCCTTTTTTGATCTGACTCTGAGGTTCAACACTGGGGCAGCATTTAGCTTTCTTGCTCAGGCGGGTGGTTGGCAGCGTTGGTTTTTTTCTTTGATTGCTATCGCTGTTGTGGTCGGTATTAGTTGGCGCTTGGTGAAGATTGCTAAAACGAACCCTTGGGAAGCCTTGTCTCTTAGTTTTATCCTAGGTGGTGCAGTCGGTAACCTGTATGACCGTCTTGTTTACGGTCATGTTGTCGACTTTCTGCAATTTCATTGGCAGCAGACATGGTATTTCCCCGCCTTTAACGTCGCCGATAGTGCGATCACCATAGGCGTGATTTTGATGTTGTTTGAAGGTTTTGTGGTCAAAAAGCACGAAGGTGTAAAAGAATGAGTTTAATTACGGCAAGTAGCCAGGTTACATTGCATTTTGAGTTGTCTCTTGAAGATGGGCAGATTGTTGATTCGAATTTTTCACAAGCGCCTGCGAGCTTTGCGTTTGGTGATGGAAGTTTGTTGCCTGCTTTTGAAGAGGCTTTGCTGGGTATGCAAATAGACCAACAAGCATCCTTTGTTATGCCTCCAGAAAAAGCTTTTGGTGTTCATAATGAAAATAACGTGCAGCGTATTCCTCGCTCTCAGTTTGATATGGATCTAGAGGAAGGGATGGTGGTTTCTTTTGCTGATGTGAGTAAAAACGAATTGCCGGGTGTGATTGCCGAAATTGGTGAAAAAGAGGTGCTGGTAGATTTCAATCATCCATTGGCTGGTCGTTCACTGACTTTCAGGGTGCAGATTGTTGCTATCGAGGAGGCTGCATGAGTTTTGCTATTCAACTGGCTAATCCTCGTGGTTTTTGTGCTGGGGTGGACCGAGCGATTGAGATTGTTAATCGCTGCTTAGATTTATTTGAGGCTCCTATCTATGTTCGTCATGAAGTGGTTCACAATAAGTTTGTTGTTGAATCGCTAAAATCTCGTGGTGCAGTGTTTGTTGATGAGCTTGATCAGGTGCCTGATGACAACATCGTTATCTTTAGTGCCCATGGTGTTTCTAAAGCGGTTCGAGATGAAGCGACTGATCGTGGTTTAAAAGTGTTTGATGCGACTTGCCCGTTAGTAACAAAGGTACATCTAGAAGTGCTGCGCTATTCTCGTGATGGCATGGAATGTATTCTGATTGGTCATGATGGACACCCTGAAGTAGAAGGCACCATGGGGCAATATGATGATCGTCAAGGGGGCGCTATTTATTTAGTGGAGCATCCTGATGATGTTGAGGGCCTTCCTGTTAAAGATCCTGAACGTCTTGCCTTTGTTACTCAAACAACATTGTCTATGGATGATACTTCGGTTGTGATTGATACTTTACGTCAGCATTACCCAATGATTCGTGGTCCTAAGAAAGATGATATTTGCTATGCCACACAAAATCGTCAAGATGCCGTGAAAACCTTAGCGACAGACTCTCAGTTAGTTTTGGTGGTTGGTTCTGTTAATAGCTCTAATTCCAATCGACTTAAAGAACTGGCTGAGCGAATGGGGGCTAAGGCTTTCCTCATTGATAATGCGAGCGAAATTGATTCTGTTTGGTTCCAAGGCGTTACAAGTGTTGGTGTCACCGCCGGGGCGTCTGCGCCTGAGGTTCTAGTTAATGAAGTGATTACTCGTCTTGTAGACTGTGGCGGTAGCGTTCCTCAAGAGTTAAAAGGTCGTGAAGAAAACGTCTCTTTTTCCATGCCTAAAGAACTTCGTATTGTTGAAGTTTAATCCTAGCAAAATACTTTATTATAATTAATTCAAATAATTCCTAAAAAGTACTTGCAGAAAATCTGTATATCCTTAATATACGCCCTCGCTGACACGGACAGGGCTTCAC
>NZ_JAEMNX010000027.1 GCF_016463975.1 Marinomonas transparens
AAGGTCGTAGGTTCGCTTTTAAATTTAGAAAAGTGCTCCCGCAACCGAGTAAAGTTCAAAGGTCGTAGGTTCGCTTTTAAATTTGGAAAAGTGCTCCAGCAACCGAGTAAATATCGTCATAAGTTAGATCAGTGTTATCTCTAAAGTATTTCCAGAATACTTAGTTGTCGCGGGATGGAGCAGTCTGGTAGCTCGTCGGGCTCATAACCCGAAGGTCGTAGGTTCGAATCCTGCTCCCGCAACCATTTCAATTACTTTTCTTTATTCTAGTTTTTCCGAAGATCGTAGGTTCGCTCTCTATTAAGAAAAGTGCTCCCGCAACCATTTCAATTGCTTATCTTTATTCTAATTTCCCCAAAGATCGTAGGTTTACTTTTTATTAAGAAAAGTGCTCCCGCAACCATTTCTTTTTATATCGTAGCTACTTCAATTATTGCCTTCTTTAGTTTCTAATCATCAAAAAAACATTGTAACTCTCTATCTCTATTTACAAACATTATCGTACTCAAGTGCAGGATTTCTATAATACTTAGTTGCTGCGGGATGGAGTAGTCTGGTAGCTCGTCGGGCTCATAAGCCGAAGGTCGTAGGTTCGCTTTCTATTAAGAAAAGTGCTCCCGCAATCAATCATTTTGAAGCCTTTTCTAAGTCCATTTGTCTTATGGCAGGTATAAAAAAACCGCACTTCATTAGAAGTACGGTTTTGTTGAAGCAGTCAGTGACAGGTTTAGCCTTTTATCACCATTACTGGGATATTAGCGAGTCCTAACACTTTATTGGCAATGGAGCCGACCATCATATGACCAACACGAGATTGTTTGTGGCTGGCCATGACAATGACATCAACCTTGCTATCTTTTGCTACGGATAAGATGGTCTCGGCAGGTTTACCTTCTATCACTTTTATCGTACAAGTCTCTGCGTCAATCGGTAATTCATCGCTAACAAAATCAATCAGTTTTTTGTGTACTTGCTTGACGGCTTTATCAAAGGTACCCGGTTTGAAATGCGAACCGACTATCGGCATTTGATAACCCGCTACCGCTGTTAGCAGAATTAAATTTCCATCCGGTTTCAAAAGATGCAGTGCGTTTTCTATCACCTTATCTGTGTAGCCTTTTTCAGCTAAATCAATAGGTACTAAGACAGTATTGTACATAGTAACCCCCTTATACGCTGGCGCTGAGTAGTGGGTTTGCTAAGCGACGTTGCTGTAGCTTACGAATCAAGAGCAATATTAAGATAGCAGGAATAAACACGAGCTCTTTTGGCGGGCGATCAGACTCGGCTTGAATGCCTTTAATTTGCCAACCAAAGTCGATACCGGCTTTTTCTGCGGCACTGCCAAAGTCCACATAATCCACTGTCCAAATACCATCGGTTAAACTCATATTAAGGCCTAAAGACTGCAATCTTTGCATGCCATTACCGGTAGCTTGAGTAAGCTGTAATGGAATGGTTTTATTGACTTCATCCCCTTCCAGTGTCATGCCTTCAACTTGCAGTTGAATAAAGCCACCATTATCAAGTGCTTCTACTTGCTCGATCAAAGCACTGGCAGGTAATTGTGTTTTGGGCTCATAAACCATATCCCACCAAAAACCGGGTCGGAATAAAGAAAATGCGATGAGCACTAAGACCAAGGATTCCCACAGTTTACTCTTTACTAACCAATAACCTTGGGTGCCTGCAGAGAACACCAGAATCGCCACAATGGCGCTCGCAATGGTTAGGATGAGGTCGAAGATAGAACTGATACCTATCAATAGCAGCTGTGTATTGTAGATAAACATAAAGGGCAAAATAGCCGTTCGAATATCGTAAATAAAGCCTTGGATGCCGGTTTTTATTGGGTCATCACCACTGATGGCCGCCGCCGCAAAGGCGGCTAACCCCACGGGGGGGGTGTCATCGGCGAGAATACCAAAATAAAATACGAATAGATGCACGGCAATAAGCGGTACTACCAGTCCATTTTCAGCACCAAGGGACACGATAACTGGTGCCATTAGCGTAGAAACAACGATGTAATTCGCTGTTGTCGGTAGTCCCATACCCAGTACGATACAAATGATAGCGGTGAAGATTAGAATTAGGATCAGATTACCGCCGGAAATAAATTCCACAAACTCCGTCATCATTTGACCAAGGCCGGTCAGTGTCACAGTACCCACGATAATACCCGCAGCCGCTGTGGCAATACCGATACCGACCATGTTACGCGAGCTGGTAATCATGCCATCGATAAATTCATGCCAGCAGACTTTGAACTGTGCCGACCAATTTTGCTCGTTTCTAAACCAAGCTTTAATCGGTCTATGGGTCAGTACCACAGCAATTAAGAAAACCACTGAGTAAAATGCCGATTGTTGTGGTGAATATTGCTTAACCGCTAATGCCCATAATAGGACAACGATAGGTAGAGCAAAGTACAAGCCAGAAAATACCGTAGGGCGTGTTTCTGGTAGCTCTTCCAGAGAAATACTGGCTTCATCACTGGCAAGGTCTGGATAGATGGCAGAGAGCTTAACCAAGGCAAAGTAGGCGGCAATCATCACGGCTAGCATAGCGACAGGGGCTATGTTACCCATGGTTGCTTCTAATAGCATGGAGCCGTAATACACCAGTAAACCGAGCACCAACATAATGACGGAGGTGCTCATCCACGACAGCATACGTTGTGCAAACGTTGGTTTCTCTAGGCGTTCGATGCCTTTCATATTCAATTTCAAGGCTTCTAAATGAACGATATAAACCAAAGCGATATAGGAAATAATAGAGGGCAAAATAGCGTGTTTGATGACTTCAATGTAAGGAATGCCTACGTATTCCACCATTAAAAATGCTGCCGCACCCATGATTGGCGGTGTTAGTTGGCCATTTGTTGATGCTGCTACTTCAATCGCGCCTGCTTTCGTACCAGGGAAGCCCACACGCTTCATCAAGGGAATCGTAAAGGTCCCTGTGGTGACCACGTTAGCAATAGACGAACCGGAAATGATACCGCTCAAACCTGATGCGACAACGGCGGCTTTTGCTGGTCCGCCACGCATGTGTCCTAATAATGAAAAAGACACTTTAATTAGATAATTACCTGCACCGGCTTTATCTAGCAGGGAGCCCAGTAAGACAAATAAGAAGACAAAAGCCGTTGATACCCCTATCGCGACACCAAATACGCCTTCTGTGGTGATCCATTGGTGTGAGGCTACCTTATTCAAGCTAGCACCCTTATGGGAGATCACCTCAGGCATATATTGACCGGCAAAGGTAAAGGTCAGAAATACCATAGCGACCACAACCAGTGGTGGACCAAGGGCTCGACGAGTGGCTTCGAGTAATGCCAAAACACCCACAACGGCAACACTGACATCAAGTGTTGTCGGTGCGCCCATGCGGGTGGCAAGTTCATTGCGAAAAACGAGTAAATAGAGGCAGGTAGCCGAGGCTGCTAGCGCCAAAAAAATGTCCAAAGCAGAAGCCGAACTTTTGCTGGATTTATTGGTGGCGGGGAATAGGAAAAACGCTAAAAAGGTCGCAAAGGCTAAATGTATGTACTTCGCTTGGTCTTCATTGAAGGCGGCAAAATTGAATAAAAAGGGTAGAGGAGAGGCATACCAAAGTTGAAATGCGGCCCAAGCAATCAGCACGGTAGTTACTATGGTTGCCATTTTGCCATTAAATTGTCGGCTACCAGTTTCTGAGCTTAAAAACTCATCAGCAACACTGGCGGTAGGCTCATGATCTGAGTCGGATACATGTTTTGAGTTCATAGAGAAAGTCCTATGGCGAATACGGAAAAATACAGGGGCCATTAAGCCCCTGCTATCTCAATATAAGTTCATGAAGCAATTCTGCTTACTTACATTAAGCCCGCTTCTTTATAGTACTTAACTGCACCAGGATGTAGTGGAGCACTTAGGCCATCTTTGACCATTTCTTCTTTTTTCAAGTGAGCGAAAGCGGGGTGTAATTTTTTGAAGGTATCAAAATTTTCAAACACGGCTTTAACCACATTGTAGATAAGGTCATCAGACACTTTCGCTGAGCTGACGAATGTTGCGCCCACACCGAAAGTTTTAACATCATTTGGTGAGCCTGTGTACATGCCACCAGGAATCATTGCTGTACGATAGAAAGAATTATCGTTAACCAATGCATTCACTTCCTTACCTGATACTTCAACAATGACACTGTCACAGGAGGTTGTGGCTTCTTTGATTGAACCACTTGGATGGCCAACGACATAGACCATGGCATCGATTTTATTATCACAAAGTGCTTTAGACTGCTCAGAGGCTTTTAGCTCAGAGGCCAGAGCAAAGTCATTCATGGTCCAGCCGTATTGCTTCATCAACACTTCAATCGTACCGCGTTGGCCAGAACCCGCATTACCTACGTTGACACGTTTGCCTTTTAAATCATCGAAAGACTTAATGCCTGAATCGGCACGGGCAACCACGGTAAAGGGTTCTGGATGAATGGAGAAAACAGCACGAAGGTCTTTAAATGCGCCTCTATCAGCAAATTTACTGGTACCGTTATAAGCGTGATATTGCCAATCAGACTGGGCAACCCCCATGTCTAATTCACCTTCACGAATGGTGTTGATGTTGTAGATAGAGCCGCCTGTACTTTCAACACTACAGCGAATACCGTGCTCTTTACGAGACGCATTAACCAAACGGCAAATAGAGCCCCCCGTCGGATAATACACACCGGTTACACCGCCTGTGCCTATGGTTATAAATTCTTGAGCTTGTACGGATGTAGAAGCTAATGCAGCCAAACTAGCACCGAGAATTATGGATTTGATATTCTTCATTAGAGCGATTCCTTTGTTATTAGTATCAAAAGTTTGTGGGTAGGCTGATAATGCGGCCTTGCCGTTATTATATAGTTCAATATTGTGACTATTGCTATTAACTGGGCCTTAGCCCATTTTAAAAAAGTGACGAAATGTGTCGGCATCCATCGTCTCTGTTTTTAATTTTTGCGCCAGTTCTTTGACTAAAGAAAGCACCTGGTCTGCGTTACTAGTGGCTACCACCCCAGACTGGGTATAAATATTGTTTTCAAAACCTATGCGGACATCACCGCCTAGTTCAGCGGCTTGTAGCAGGCAGTCTTGTTCTTTTCGTCCAAAAGCACACACTGCCCAGCGAACCGTTAGTTGCTTAATTAAGGGTAAAAAAGGAATGAGATCTTTAGGGTCTGATTCTTGTTTTTCATGGTAACGACCTAATACCAACAACAGATGATGCTTGTTCTCTGGCAATAATCCACGAGCTTTTAGATCCAAGTAATAAGCAAGTTGTTCAGGTGAGTAAATAATGTATTGAGCAATAATGTTTTGCTCTGCTACCCAATGGAAAAAATCGCTGGCTTGCTGTTCAAAGCTTGGCTCTGGAATGAGTTCAGCTAGGGCAAAAGAGGCGGCTTCTGGTACGAGTGCTTTAATTAAGGCCATTTGTTGTTCTGGTTTATATAACCCTACGGCTTCAGTGGTAAGTTGTACTATGACCCTGTTGCCAAGCCTCTCTTTTACGGCTTTCAGAATCGCTGCGTTGTCATCAATGTCGAGTGAATGTTGTCCGTCTAAGGTACGTGCATGGAGGTGAACCATTCCTGCACCAGCAGCCACACAGGCAGCGACTTCTTCGGCCATTTCTTCTGGTGTGATGGGTAAATTAGGGTGGTCTGCTTTGGTTTTGCGGGCACCATTGGGGGCTACGATAACCAAGCGTTGTTTTTGTACCATTAATACCTTCCTTCTTTAAATAAGGTTTGTGTAATGGTGTCGACGCTATGAAAGAGTTTCTCGGTGAGTTCATCAATTTGCGCATCACTAATAATAAAAGGAGGCGCTAATAAAACATGGTGGCCGTTTTTACCATCTATTGTGCCGGACATGGGATAACATATTAACCCTAGCTCCATGGCCTTTGCCTTGATTTGACTGTCTAATTTAGAACAGGCTGAAAAGGGCTTTTTGCTATCGCGATCAGCGACAATCTCCAAAGCTCGAAATAGACCTCGACCACGGACATCGCCCACAAACGGATGGTTTTTAAAGCATTCGCTTAAACGGTTTTGTAATATTTCTCCTGCTTGTTGAACTCGAGGTAAAAGCGCTTCTTGTTCAAATGCATTGATGACAGCTAAGGCACCTGCTATAGCAGTGGCGTGGCCCATATAAGTATGACCATGTTGGAAAAAACCAGAACCTTGAGAAATAGTATTATGGATTTCGCTGGAGGCAATCATAGCGCCAATTGGCTGATAGCCTGCGCCTAAGCCCTTGGCAATGGTGACTATGTCTGCTTGAATGTCTTCTTGTTCATGGGCGAAAAGCGTTCCTGTTCGGCCCATTCCACACATGACTTCATCAAGGATCAGTAATATGCCGTATTGGTCACAAATTTCTCTAATGCGTTTGAAGTAGCCTTCTTCCGCAGTAACTGCACCCGCTGTGGCGCCCACAACCGGTTCAGCAATGAAAGCAATAACGGTTTCTGGCCCAACCTCTAATAAACGCGTTTCTAGCTCATTAGCCATACGTTGACCATAGTCAAAAGCACTTTCGGATGCGTCTTTACCGTGATAAGCAAAGCAAGCAGATATGTGTTCGGTTGGCATTAACAGTGGCGCAAATGGTTTGCGGCGAAGCTCGTTACCACCTACCGCGAGAGCACCTAGTGTATTGCCGTGATAGCTTTGCTTGCGTGAAATAAATTGCGAGCGTTGTAACTCACCTTTTTCTACAAAGTATTGTCGAGCTAATTTTAGAGCAGATTCTACGGCTTCAGATCCCCCCGTTAAAAAATACACATGATTAAGATCACCCGGCGCAGCATGGGTTAGCTTTTCAGATAACTCTATGGCTTTTTCTGTATTGAAGAAACCGGTGTGGGCATAGGCCAGTTGGTCAATTTGTTGGTGCAGAGCAGCACGTACGACTGGATGGCTGTGACCTAAGCAAGAGACCGCCGCACCGCCACTGGCATCGAGATAGCTCTTACCTGTTTGATCGTAGATATAGACTCCTTCACCTTTAACGGCAATTGGGAGTTCTGAATGGCAATGACGTTGGAAAATATGATGCATCTTGACCGCATGTTGATAGTTATCAGGGGGATGTTGTCACCATAAAGTGTCTTTACAGGAGGCAACAAACGATATATTTTCAGCCCCTATGAGAAAAAGTAATGGGGTAATCTGTGTCGACAAAACTTCCACCGCTTAACGCATTAAAAGTATTTGAAGTCGCGGCTCGAAAATTGAGTTTCTCTCAGACGGCGATTGAGTTGTGTGTGACTCAAGGGGCGGTAAGTAAACAAATCAAAACGCTTGAAGAATATTTGCAGCTGGCCTTGTTTGATAGAACACCCACTGGGTTGCAGCTCACTGATGCGGGTAAGTTTTATTTGCCGACCATTATGGAGGCATTGGAGCAGATCCATAGTAGTACAGTGGGTCTTCAGCAGTTTTCCGCAGAGACACAACATTTGACCTTAAATATTTCGCCTTCTTTATCCAGTTTATGGATGATCCCGCGTTTAAATTTGTTAAATCAAACCTTCCCTTCGCTCAGGCTTAATATTGTTTCTGGAGACGGGGCCTATCAGTTTCATCAGGCCAGTGCAGATGTAGCGATTCGGTGTTTGCCGATGTCATTGAGTCATCAGAATGCCACCTTGCTCAAGAAGGAAACTCTGCTTCCTGTTATCCATAAAGATCTGTTGGTATATACGCCAATCAATGAGCCAAATGATTTTTTTAAGCATTATTTAATTCACCCAACAACGCGTCCGCAATTGTGGCAACAATGTCTTAGCAGTGTGTTATCGAGTGAAAAAAGAGAGCGTGTTTTAAAGTCGCATCATGCCTTTGAGCACTTTTTTATGTCGCTAGAAGCGGTAAAGCAGAAGCAGGGGATAGCTTTGATTCCCGAGTTTTTAGTCGCCGATTTACTGGACGATAGCGAGCTTATCAATCCATTAGGCTTCAAGTATGAAAGTGGTTATGGCTATTACTTTTTAACACCATCCTACCGACAACAAAATACGCTTATTAAACAGCTGTATGAATGGTTTGACGACAATTTAGAAGCGTGAAACCAAACTGAAATTGAATGTTAGAAGGAGGGGGAGCACCTGTATTTAACTACCTTACTCGTCATTGTTTTTTTGTAACTATGCTCTCATTTGGGGCGTTTTAAATATTTTGTACACTATTTGATCGCCTTAACTCGTTATTATGACTCGTTTTTTCTTATTTACTTAATGTTACACACTTATGTCAAGAATATGGAAATCCCAATTGACATTAATTCTCATATGATAATAATAGCCGCTATTATTCGTATCTGCGTTATTGGTCTATTTATTATCGAGGAGATAAACAAGTGCAACAAGGTTTTAATACGAGCTCGTTAGAAGTTAAAGACAGTCTTAGCCGTCGTCACCCTATGATGTTAACAGGAATTGCCTTGGCGGTTTCGGCTGCATTGGCAGGGCAGGTTAATGCTGCGGAAGAGACAAAATTAGACACGTTGGTAATAGATGGATCTGAATTGGCAAGTGATGCAAACCCTTATTCAGAAGTGGGTGCGCCGTATAAAGCGAAGAAGATGTCTGATGCAAAATACACTCGTGATATTGCAGAGACGCCAAAAACCATGACGGTTTTAACGAAAGATTCGATTGAAGAGTCTGGTAAAACAGATTTAGAGAGCATTCTGAGCGCTCAACCTGGCATTACATTGGGCACAGGTGAAGGTGGTAACTCGTTTGGTGACCGTTACATTATCCGTGGTTATGAAGCACGCAGTGATGTCTATACTGACGGTTTGCGTGAGCCGGGTTTGATTTCTCGTGAAACCTTTGCTCTTGAGCAAGTAGAAATTTCTAAAGGCCCAAGCTCTACTTTTGGTGGTCGTGGTACCACGGGCGGTGCGGTTAACTCAGTGACCAAAAAACCGTCTTATGATGAAGATTTCTCTATTGTCAGCGGTACTCTTGGTACAGACAACAAGCAACGCTATACATTAGATACTAACAAAGCCATTAATGATGAAGTGGCCGTGCGTTTTAACGCACTTTATTCAGAAGCGGATATTCCTGACCGTGTAGAAGATGCGGTTCAACATGAAGGTTTCTTGTTATCTGGTGTTTACGAGCCGAATGCGGATGTGACCATCAATGCAGATTATTACTACTTCCGAGCGGATGATAAGCAAGATGTTGGTTATTCAATGTCTAATAGCACAGGTGTAGTAAGGAAGTCTCAATATGTTGGGCAAAAAGGTCTGGATTTTGATAAGAGTGAAGCAGATATAGCGACCATTAAAATTAATGCATATCTTGCTGATAATTTGCGAGTAGAAAACAAACTTCGCTACGGTGAAACTAAGAATGATTATATTATCTCTGCTGTGCAGGGAGCCTCGTCATTTACGGCATTTAATGGCTGGCAAGAAAATGAATATGTAGGTAACCAAACTAACTTTATTTGGGATACTAATTTATTCGGTAAGCGAAATACCATCGTGACAGGTGTTGAATACGCCAATGAAAAAACACGCACTCAAGATGGTCGAAATGCAACGGGTGCTTATTTTGTGACGGGTTTGCCAATCACAGTCGATCCACTGAATGCAGATAATAATGTATGGCAAGGTACTGTTACGCGAAATAATGAAGCTAAAAATAAGCTTAAGCTTAAAACTTTGTCAGTGTATTTCATGGATACTGTAACCTTATCAGATGACTGGGAGGTTCATGGTGGAATACGTTACGATCATTTTGACTATGATGCTGATGCAATATTACGAGATGAGAATAATGATCGAACGCTTCAAAATGTTAAGTTTAATGATGGACTATGGAATGGTCATTTTGGTGCTGTTTTCTCGCCATGGGAACATGGTAATGTTTATGCGACTTGGTCTACGTCATCTAACATAAATGGTGGTGAGGCTGACTCTCTTTCTGGTTGTGGTTATGGTGGTATCTGTGGTGATGCTAATAGGACGAATTATGACAAGGCTGAACCTGAGCAGACAACCAATATAGAATTAGGGACAAAATGGAATTTGATGGATCATAAGTTGCTTCTTACCGCAGCCGCATTTCAAATCACAAAAGATAAAGTGATTGAAGGCGGTGCAGATTCATATTCATCAGCAGGTTCTCTTAATTCAGGCAAAAACCGAGTGCAAGGTGTTGAATTTGGGTTGTCGGGTAATCTTACTGATAAACTAAGCGGACAAGCAGGTCTGGCTTTGATGAAGTCTAAAACACTCAAGTCTTTTGAAGCCGAGAATGTTGGGAAACCTAAAGCCAACTTTGCAGATCAAAGTTTTAATGCTCAAATAAAATATCAATTTACACCTAAATTTGCGTTTGGGGCTGTGGCTACTTACTCAAGTGAAATTATTGGTGGTCAACCTGATGAAGGAACAGATTCTGATCATAAAGTAAGAGCACCTTCATATACTGTGTATGATGCATTCGCGACTTACCAAGTGAATAAGAAACTTGATATCCAAGCTAATATACAGAATCTAGCCGACAAAGAATATTACACAGCGATTTATCGTAGGGGTAACTTTGTTTACCTAGGTGAAGGTCGTTCAGCTAGCGTGACGGCAAAATATAAGTTTTAATACTTATATTGAGCACTAACTAAAACGCAATCAGGAGTGATCCTGATTGCGTTTGTCTGTTTTTATTGAGGAAAAATATGTTAATCACTGTATCAAATGTTTTGTCTGAGCATGAGCTTAAGCAGTACCGACAACATTTGAGTGATATGGAATGGCAAGAAGGCGCGCTAAGTGCTGGTGGTCAGGCGTTGCAGGTAAAGCAGAACCAACAGCTTGATCCAGAGAGTAAGCTAACTCAGCAGCTAGGCGACCATATTTTGCAGGTGTTGTCGGAAACCGCTAAGTTTGTCGCGGCGGCCTTACCTCTGAAAATCTCTCCTCCCATGTTTAATTGTTATCAAAATGGCGGTCATTATGGCTGGCACGTTGATAATGCCATTCGTATTATTCCCGGCACACCAGTTAGACTGAGAACCGATTTATCGGCGACGATTTTTTTGAATGATCCAAGTGAATACGAAGGTGGTGAGTTGTGTATTAAAGATACATACGGAGAGCACCAAGTAAAATTACAGGCTGGGGATATGGTGTTGTATCCGTCGACCAGTTTGCATCAGGTTTTACCGGTTACCAAAGGTCAGCGACTGGCCAGTTTTCTATGGATTGAGAGCATGGTGCGAGACCACGAACAACGTGAAATTTTATTCGACCTTGATCAAACTATTCAAGCGTTAGGCACTGAGCAGGGCTTAGATCACCCTCAAGTGGTGACCTTAACAACCTTATATCACCGTCTTATTCGACTACATGTAGATACCTAAATGACTGCTTCTGTTATTCCTAATGACGCTCTGTGTGTTGCAGATTACCAACGTCTTGCCAAACAGGTATTGCCTCATTCTATTTATGAGTACATTTATGGCGGTGGTGGTGATGAACTGACGCTTAAGAAAAACCGTTCTGCATTAGACGCTATTCAACTTTGGCCTAGGGTATTGAATGATGTGACTCAAGGTAGCACAGCAACCACTGTGCTGGGTGAGTCTTGGCGTTCGCCTATCATGTTGGCACCAGTTGCCTTTCAAACCATGGCCCATGAAGAAGGCGAGATCGCCACGGCGCAAGCGGCAAGTGCATTAGAAGTCGGCATGATGGTGAGTACCTTGGCAAGTCATTCCATTGAAGAGATTAGTGAGCAGTTAACCAGCCCTAAATGGTTTCAGTTGTATTGGCAGTTGGATCGTGATTTTAACTTGGAATTGGTTCGTCGTGCGGAAAACGCCGGTTATACGGCGCTAGTGGTCACGGTTGATTCCGCCATTCATGGCATTCGTAACCGAGCACAAAGGGCGAATTTTGCCCTGCCAGATGGCATTGAGGCCGTAAATCTGGCGAATCGCCCCCCCTTACCGTCCAATGCTTTTACCCCAGATCAAAGTATTGTTTTTCAAGGCATGATGAGTGAAGCGCCCAATTGGGAAGATATCGCTTGGCTTATACAGCAAACTGACTTGCCTGTGGTGATAAAGGGGATTTTACATCCTGCTGATGCCCTTAAGGCGAAAGCAATAGGGGCGCAAGGTGTGGTGATCTCCAATCATGGTGGTCGAACATTAGATTGTGTGCCGAGTGCGATTGAAGTCTTGCCGAGCATTCGTCAAGCGGTAGGGGATAACTTTACTTTATTGATGGATGGCGGTATCCAACGTGGTACCGATGTGTTCAAAGCGATTGCGCTGGGTGCTGATGCGGTATTAATTGGCCGACCACAAATTTATGCCTTGGCCGTAGCTGGGGCGGCAGGTGTTGCCCATATGTTACGAATTCTGCGAGAAGAATTAGAAGTATCGATGGCATTGGCGGGGACGGCTCGCATTGAAGATATGACACCAGCGGCATTATTTAAAAGTCGTTAATGTAGGGCTTTAGGTAAAGCTAGAAATAAAAATACCCGCCTCTGTGGAGGCGGATATTTTTTTGTTCAGACAAAGGTTTTATCAAGGAGAAAAATACCTGTGTTCAAACGGGTTACTTCGGCGATTATTTCCATCCACCTATGTCCATCAATTCTATGGCCAAACGATTGTTCTCACCCAAGACATTCAATGATAGGGCGTCGGCTTTGAACGTGCCAAAAGCTTGTAAGCTTTCAGGGGGGGCGATGCCTTCAACCACTGGAAACTCATTATTGACTTGAGCATACCAGGTTTGGCTTTCTTCATTGCTTAAGAAGTTTACTAAGCGTCTGGCGTTACGAACATTAGAAGCCGATGCTGTGATGCCGATTCCACTCACATTGACGTGGGCGCCACGTTCATTCTCTCCTTGGTTTGGCCAAAATAGTGCGACTTTATTGTAGATTTCGCGATCTTTAGCGTCCTCACTTTGACCCAGTCGACCATAGTAATAGGTGTTGGCAAGGGTGACATCACAGACGCCGGCAGCGACGGCTCTTAACTGGTCTGTATCACCACCGAAAGGAGGGCGAGATAGATTATTGATAAAGCCTTTTATCCATTCCAAGGTTTTTTCTTTGCCATCGGCGGCAATCATCGAAGCCACTAAGGATTGGTTATAAATATTGGAAGAGGAGCGAGTACAAAGACGGCCTTTCCATTTTGGATTGGCGAGGTCTTCGTAGGTAGAAAATTCGGACTTGGCGACTTTTTTAGGGTTGTAAAAAATGATACGCGCCCGCTGTGACATACCGTACCAATAACCCTCTGAGTCTCTTAGGTTAGCAGGTATCGCTTCGTCTAACGTATCGGTTTCAAAAGCACGTAATACCCCCGCTTCTTTAGCGCGGTGAAGTCGTCCCGCATCGACAGTGATAAATATGTCCGCTGGGCTAGCATCGCCTTCCGCTTTTAGACGATTTAATAGAGAGTCTGCATTGCCGGTAATTAAGTTCACATTGACGCGGTATTTTTTTGAATAAGCATCTAGAGCCGGTGCTATTAAGGCTTCTTTACGAGCGGAATAGACATTTAACTCTCCGCTGGCATTAGCCACTGTTGAACTCAGAGATAATATCGAGGCACCTATGACGGCCAGTGTGCAGGGCAGTTGGAAGGCTTTTGATAATCCACGCGTTTTGTTGAGCATTGATTTCATTTATAAACACCATTTAGTTACGAAAGCGAGTGAGCGATCTGATTATAGACGCCTAAATGAATGCTATTGTAGATGAAAATGGTTTTTATTTGAATCGTGTTTTACCAATAAAATCAATCTGAAAGATTGACCCTTAAGTTTTCATTGTTCCTCGCCACAAATGAATACTGTTTTAGCAATACCTGCTTTAAACATCATTCATATCAGAAAATATCTGTTTGATAGGCCATTTTGAAGAATCACGGATTCCCGTGATTGTTAGTTTTGGCTGTGGGTTACACACTAGCTTCATAAGAACAAAATTACACAGGAGAAATAATATGAATAAAAAACATCCAGTTGTGATTTATGGGGCCAGTGGTTACACAGGTCGCCTGATCGCTGAATTTCTACGGGAATACGGCATTTCTTTTATTGCCGCAGGGCGAAATCGCGCCAAGCTAGAAGAGGCCATAGCGACGGTTCCGGGGATTATCGATGCTCAGTATGAAATTGTTGAAGTGGAGCATACGGTTGAAGCCTTGGCGGAGCTTTTCAGTGGTCGTCGTGTGGTATGTAATACGGTAGGGCCTTTTATTCGTAAAGCCTCCATTGTGATTGAGGCCTAAGTGTCATTACATGGACACAACAGGTAAACAGCCCTATATGTTTGAGATTGAAGAGCGCTATGGTGCTGCTTTTAAAGAGACTAATCTTGCTTTAGTCCCTTCTATGTCTTACATGTACGCAGTCAGTGAGATTGCAGCGCAAATGTGTCTTGAAACGCCCGGAATCGATACGCTTGATTTGTATGGCTATGGCGGCGACTATGACGCCCGTTATGCCTCCTCGTGAATCTCGCGGCGTACATCGCTCTATTGATTGGTGTCATGGGCGTGGCAACAACGTGGCCAACTCGGCGGTGGTATTAGCTGTTTAGAGTTAAGTTGTACTAAATGGTTAATGCTAGGTTTTTTTTGGAGCTTAGCCCGTCTTTTTGACGGGCTTTTTTATGCGTAAAAAAGCCCTATTTTTTGTTTGGCTTATGGGAGCTAAAAAATAGGGCGTTCGAATAAATAGTATAAGGTTAGAGCTCGACAGCAAGCTTCTCATCAAATCCTAACATGATGTTTAGGTTTTGCACTGCTGCACCAGAAGCCCCTTTACCTAGGTTGTCGAATTTAGCCGCCAGCAGGCAAGATTGCCCATCAGCAGAACCGAACACAGATAATTCCACTCGGTTGCTGTTATCGATATCGTGTGGTGTTAGGAATGGTGCCGCATCGTCCGCAATGACGTTGTAGTCATTAACCGAAATAAAGGCTTCTTTTCCGTACACTTCAGCCAATTTTGCATGAAGTTGTTGCGCGCTAACGCCTTCACCTAATTCTACTGGGACAAAGGTCAACATGCCTTGGCGGAAGTTACCCACGCTCGGGATGAAAATAGGTTTTTTTGCCATGCCTGACCATTTTTCAAGTTCAGGTAAATGTTTGTGGGCGAAGTTTAACCCGTAAACACCGAAAATAGGGGCATTTGGTTCTTTTTCATAACGGTCGATTAGAGCATTACCACCACCGCTGTAACCAGAGATTGCATTGATTGCGTAATCGCCATTTGCTGGTAATAAACCTGCTTCAATCAAAGGTTTTAGCAGAAGAATCACCCCCGTAGGGTAACAGCCTGGGTTAGACACAAACTGAGCGTTAGCGATTTTATCACGTTGAGTCACATCTAATTCGGCTAAACCGTAAGACCAACCTTCCGCTACACGGTGAACTGAACTGGCATCCAGAATACGGCACCCTTCTTCTTTTGCGAGCTTTACGCTTTCTTTGGCGGCATCATCTGGCAAGCAAAGTACCGTTACATCGGCTTCTTTCATCAAGCGACGTTTTTCAGCTTCGTCTCGTTTTTTAGCCGGATCAATACTGATGATTTCAATATTTGGGTGGTTGATAAGGCGTTCTCTTACTTGAAGCCCTGTTGTGCCGGATTCACCATCAATAAATACTTTTTTCACGTCCTAGTTCCTGCCTAGCTTAAATAAAAATTAAGCAGGAGGGCCATTCTCTCGCTGCTTAATCGTTGAATTCAAAGGTTATGTGTACGAATTATACGTGTATTTTTCAGGCAATGCTTGGGGGGATTCGTGCAAATTAATGCATTTTATCCGCAGTTGGCCGTGCTTGAGCAATTTAAGGTGTGAGGCGGGTGATTTCGGTGAGCAAACGATTGAGTTGTTGCATTTTTTCTTCACCTAATTTTCCGATCAAACTGGCATAAGCTTGATCGATTTTTGGACTAACTTCTTGAAAAATCTTCGAGGCTTTGTCGCTTAATGACAGCAAGGTAATACGTTGATCGTGTTCTGAACGATTACGAATAATCAGACCATCGGCTTCAAAGCGGCTGATGATTCGAGTGAGGCTAGGACTTAAAATACAGCAACGCTCTGCCAGTTGTTTAGCGTCCATCTCTTTGTTGTCATTTAATACCCGAATAACTCGCCATTGTTGTTCTGTAAAACCTGTTTCTTGGAGAATCGGGCGAAAGAATTGCATTGCCGATTCCCGTGATCTTAATAATTGTAACGTCAGAGAGTCTTCTAATTTTTTCATAAGGTCTTAATAGCAACTGGGTCTAGGGTAATAAGTACATGTTTTGCTTTGATTGATAAAGTACTTAATATGTTAACAATCCAATATAGCAAAAGGCTAGCTAACTTGCATTGTTAGATTGCTTTACCCGTATTACGCCAATGGCCTAGGTGTACCCACATTGCCAAACTCATACAGGTGAAAATAAGTACGTATACCAACAAGGGGAAAGTAGAAACGATCAACGGGGTTAATTGAGAAAAAATAGCGCCAGATAAAAGTTGTAAAAAGCCCATTAAGCCCGCTGCCATACTCGATTGGCTAGCGATGCTGGCAATGGCGGAGGTTTGATTGCTAGGTTGGCTAATACCACGGCCAAAAGTCACTAAGCACATGGGCAAGAAAAGAGTCGCGTAGCTGCTGTCTAGCAAAAGTTGCCCGAGCAATAACAATAGGGCGCCTGAAATACTGATGACATTACCAATTAGAATGGTTTTATCAAGTGCTAAGCGTTTATTGATCAGAGTACTTAGGTAACCACCCACCATAAATGCCATAGAAATAGAAATAAACCAATAGCCGTAGGCATGGATACCACCAGCAAAGGTGTCAGCAATATAAGGAGAGGAACTGACAAACACATAAAAGCAAATGGCGACTAGGGTATTGGCAATGGCATAGGTACGAAAGTCCCTATTTTTTAGCAACTGTCCATAGAGTGTTAGATTTTCTTGGAAGGATGGGCGTTGTTTAGGCTGTGTTTGCTGGGGAATGAATTTCAACGTCAGCAGCAGCAAAATAGCACCTTGCATTAGAGAAAATACAAAGATGATCTGCCAGCCCAGCGAACTATTAATCAAACTACCAATCAAGGGGGCAATGCTCTGGGAAATAGCAATGGCCATAATAATATAGCCCATTTGTTGCGAAGCCTTGTCTTTACCTGCGCCATCCACTAACAAAGCACGGGCCAACGACATGGTAATAGCACCGCCTAAACCCTGCATGATACGACCCATAAGCAAGGCTTCTAAACTACCAAACCCGCCGCCAACGGCGCTGCCCAAGGTAAAACTGACAAGGCCAATTAACATGGTTTTGCGGTAACCAAAATGATTAACAATCCCACCGACCAGTAGCTGCCCAATGGCTAAAGAACAGAGGTAAAGGGAGTAACTGAGCTGTACCAAACTAATGTCGACACTGAGCTGCTTGGCGATGCTAGGTAGGGCTGGGAGCAGCAAGTTGATCGCAATGGGGCTGCTCATGGCGATGAAAATTAAATAGCTAATGGGTAAACGAGGAAGGCTCGGCATACTTGGCTCTTGATTGACCATTTTTGTTAATGACCATGATAACAAAGGAAGGGAGCTTTTAAGTAGCGATCAAAGTCGCTAAAAGCTTTATTTTATTTGGTTTGTGAATTTTAAGATAAAAAACCTACTTTAAGTGAATCAAAGTAGGTTCAAAAAAGGGGGAGGGTATTTGAAGCTTTTTACCAATTTAGGCCAAGCGTAAAGCCAGCGTTAACACCACCTGCATCTACGTCTTTACCAGCTATTTCTACTTCTGCTTGTGTGTAGCGCATGTCTAGGCCGACAACAAACAGGTCGGTTATATTCCAATAGGTGCCTACGCCAACCCAAATGCCGTTTGCATGATCTCGTTGTATGGTGTTAATACCACCTTCATTGCTTTCTTTTTCAGCATAGGCAATAGCTACTCCTCCACCGATATAAGGTGACAGCAGTAGCGAAGGCAATGACCATATTTTTCGTACCCCTATATCAAACTCTCCAGTTTGATCTTTTTTTCGTATACTTCCAGAGTTATTTTCTTCCACTGACCCCATGACATCGATTGCAATACTTACTGGCCAGTCTTGCCTTTTGAAATCGGTAATCACCCCCCAGGAATCTTGTTCATGGGCTGAGCCTTTCCAATCATTAACATCGAGAGATTTTTCACCATCGAATAAGGATATGTGTCCAGTCCAATCACCTCCTGCCGCGAAGACAGGAGTTGCTAATACGCTTAGTAACAAGGTGCCGATGACTCTTTTCATTTTAAACTCCACTGTGCATTGAATAGTTAAATCCTCTCGCCTGAAACTAGGAATCAGAGAGTGAGCACAGGTTGACAGAGTGTTAAATGTTTATCGTCTTTATCGATAAAATAATACAAATATTTTGTCTTTCTTTATAAAGAAAGAGTTTTAAGTTTTTGATTTTAAATGAAAGTTTTCAATTCTATAGGGGTGCTATTTTAGCCTTGTATCTTTCGTTGAACAGATTTTCTATATTGCATAGGTGTCATTGTCATATTCTTTTTGAACGCATTATAAAAAGAGGATCTTGAGTTAAACCCAGCCTCCATCGCGATGGTTAAGATATTGTATTTTTGGTCGTCCGTTGAAGCCAAACGTCGTTTGGCTTCTTCTATTCGGTAACTGTTTATGAAATCAAAAAAGTTTTGCTGCAGCTGTTCGTTAATGATTTGAGATAAATTGTGTATGGATATTCCCAAGCTATCAGCTAGCTGTAGGAGAGACAGTTGACTGTCTAAATAGGGTTTTTTTGTCGCCATATGATGCTTTATTTCACTGACTATTGCCAAACTAAGCTCATTGGTAAGTGGTGAGTTTTTGTATTTTTCGGATGGAGATGAAGGCTCTTGTTCCGGAGTAGAAGGTGTCAAATTTTCAGGATGAGCCTGTTTATCAATTGGCTTCTCTGTTGTTTTAAATATTTGTGGTTGGTGTAAACCAAAGTAGGCCATTGCATAAACCAATATCACCATGCTGATGCCAATAAATTTATCAAGCCACTCATTTACCCAAGCAGAACCTGGCCAGAAAACACTGATTACCCAAATAAAATAAATACACAGCACTCCAATTAATAATCCAGACAACCAATGTAAATTTATTTTGTCTATCGATGAAAATGTTTGCTTAATGTTCTCTCTATGTTGATGAAGTAATCGAAACGATAGCGCGAGATAAATAAACAGGTGGGCGATGCTCAAAAGAGTTTCTACGTTATTGAAAAACAACCATAGCGATAGCGAATAAATATTTTCTTGTGGTGGAGTTATTGAAAACATGCTGTTTTGAAAGTTGGTGCTGGTCACTAATATTGACCAAGTGACCACGACATGAAGAAAAGCAGGTAAAAAATGTAGCCATTGTCTACCGCGAAGTATTACATGCTTGGGTTGAGTGAGCTCTCGGGTGTAAAAATAGATGAACACGCCATAGAAGAATTCTTTAGGCCAGAATAAAACGGTGAGCTGTACGTACTGTTGATTTAACTGTGTCAGGTCGAGGAAGTAATCAAATAACGCAATGGTAAAGACGAGTGCAAGACAGGCTAAATAGCGATTTGCTGCAAGATCCCCCACCTTATTTGTCAGCAAAGAAATAACTAAAAATGCACCTTGTCCAGCGCCTAATACGAATAAAACAGAGAACCATGAGAGAGATTGAGCCACGCTGATCTTATATCCTTTAAAAATTGGAATTAAATACCTGCTTAAATGTATCGAGTCAGGCTAAATATGAGCATTATACTGCTATTTTATATCCGTTTTTTTACTATTATTTTTGGTCGTGCTTGTTAAGCCCTTTGGCGAAAGGGGTAACAGGATAAATAACCCAGGTTTCAAGTTCAGTATTAAGCAATTTTTTTCTATTTTAGTGAGTCGTTTTTACAGTCTGTTATTCAGAAAGGAAAGCGACAGGGCGTAGCATGGCGGCGGCGAGCATTCTAAGTAAAAGCGAGGCAGATGAACCGGATAGATAACGAAGTAGGGCACACCACCTAATGGGTGCCCTCAGTGTTTTTAATCAATCGCTGGAAGTGGTTCTGCTGACTGTGACATTAACTGGATATAGTCTTGATTATGCCATTCAGCCATGCCAATTTTATAGGCGTCGGTTGATCTTAATCTCGTTAGCCATTCATCAATTTGCGGAAAGTCTTGCCATAATTCTTGTAGCTGTAATTGTTCTAAACGCTCTATATAGGGCAAAAAAGCAAAGTCAGCGAGACTAAGTCCTGAACTCATTATCCAGTCGTTACTTTCAAGAGCATAGGCCAAATCTTTGATTAATTTTTTGTAGGCAAATATAGCTAACGTTAAACGCGGTGATGAAATGCCATTTTCAAGCATATCGCGCATTACCATTGCACGGGAAGGGTCTGGAATGTTACTGAGAAAGCCTTCCAAGGCTTCTTTTGTAGCGTATCGACTTAACAGTTGTTTGCGAAAGGCAAGGCAAAAACTGATAACCGCAACTTGCTCATGTAAGCCAGCATCTAAACGGGTTAACCAGACACGCAACTCTGCTCTTTTTATAGGGTCTTCAGGCATGAGAGCTTGCTGGTTAAATACCTCTTCAAGGTAATAACAAATGACATTTGACTCGGTAATCACATTGTTATTATGAACCAGCACAGGGATGACTGCCTTTGGGTTTATTTGTAAAAAATCAGGCTTGAATTGCTCTCCAGCGCGTAAATTCAAATGGATACCTTCCCATTCTAATTTTTTATGGGCGAGTACTAAACGGACCTTTTGAGCACAAACAGACATATCATTGTGGTAGAGCGTAATCATATTATCCTCGATGTTTAAGTATTTTCTTACGTTACCCTGTTTAAAATAGATTTAAAAATTATTTAGTATCATTTGGGTTATTGGTACTACTGATAGGTGAAATCGATCAAGTATTTGATGAGTATCCTGAAATAAAAATCCCTACTCTAAGTAAACCGTTAAAGCAGGGAAAGTGTTAGCAATTACGCTTATCTATTACCAATGCAACCCCGCGGTAATACCGGCATTCACACCGCCAGCACTCATGTCTTCCCCTGCAATTTTTACTTCTGCATTGCTAAGGCGCATGTCGACTCCTAAAGTGAAGAAGCGGGTTATGTCCCAGTACGCTCCTACGCCAACCCAAGTGCCAGAGGCGCTGTCTTTCTGAGTGTCATAGCTTCCCGTTGAGTTGGTTTGCTTTGAACCTTCCACTAGGGCAATGCCACCACCGATATATGGCGAAATAGGGAGTGACGATAACGTCCATATTTTGCGTACACCGATGTCTAGTTCTGATGTACTACCTCTTTTATTTGTAAATAAAGACAGGGTGAAAAAAGCGCCTTGCCCAGCGCCTACGACGGACAAAATAGCAAGCCATGAAAGAGGTTGAGTCACTGTGATCTTATACCCTAGTTAAAAATGGCAATGGAATATGAGTACTGTTTTGCCTATTTTTGACATCAAAAAATAGGCTTTAGGTCTGTATTTTACACTGCTTTTCTTGGCGTTATAACGAAGGATCATTTTTATTTCAAAATCAAATTCATGCGGCTTTAAAAACAGTCGTCAAGACACATAAATATTTGTATGATTCAGATTGATCTAGGATAGATAGCTTTATTTGATTTTAACGGAGTAAAATCGATGGAAATAAACAGCTTTGGCGAGCAGTTGAAATTTTGGCGTACCTATCGTGGCGTTAGCCAGATGAAACTTGCGACTGAGCTAAATATGTCTTCTCGAAATTTATCTTTTCTTGAAACAGGGAGGTCTAGACCCACTAGGTCTACTGTGACTAGGCTTACAGATTACCTTGATATCCCGCATCAGGAAAAGGCTAGGCTATTTACCGCTGCTGGTATTAAATATTCAGTAACGGATAGCCCGACGACAACGGAAGCCTCTTTTTTGTCTTTTAAACAAGTGATTCGTCAGTTGTTAGAGCATCATAACCCTTATCCAGCTCTAGTTTACAATGCGTTTTGGGATGTTATTGATTTAAACTGCACCGCTTCTATATTGTTTGATTACCTAAATAAAGGAGACAATATAATAGAAAAGTGCTTTCTAAATGAACAATGGATAGAAAGAGATGACAACAGTGACAAGGTTCTGTTAAGTCTATTCCATGAGATGCGCGATGATTTAAATACGAATAAAGATGATCGATTTTTGTCTTTATTTCGGGGAGTTGAAAAAAAAATAAATTCCTTTAAACATAACCACCCACCAATTAATCCAGCAATCTGTTATGACTGTGTATTCAACGGCGTTAATCTTAAATTAACTAGCATGATTACTCGCTTTCGACCACTTAACTCATTAGATCTTCAGGGCCTAAAATTAGAACTTGTTCTTCCTAATGATCTGGTTACCGAGTCTTTCTTGAAGAACCTAAAAAGCTTTCATCTTAACTGACAATTTTCCTTTTTATTCAATTTTAGATTTCATTTAGGAGCAGAAAACAATTCCCTTTTAGGGAATTGTTTTTGCTTTATTCAATCGCTTTAATCTTAATGACGTTATGATTTTTTATTTTTTAATGCGCTGTTTTTTTTGGTTTATTGTCGAAAGTTTTTAGTAGGTTTTTTAAAGTGTTGATTTTTAATGTAAAAAAAATGATAGGGTGATATCCATTAAGCTTGGAAAGGAGTCTTATCTTGATCGTTATATAGTGAACAATACGTTACAGATTTTTGATACCTACGATTGGAAAATATTAGGAGATATAAAGCATGGAAACGCAAAGGTTTAATACATGGTCGAAAGTGTTAAAAAAACAGGTGGCTTTGCAACCTGATAAAACCGTATTTACTTTTTTAAGTGAAGAAGGAAGCGAGAAAAGGTCCCTTAGTTTCAAAGAGCTGGATCAAGCCGCGTCAGGGCTTGCCAAAGAGCTGCAGAAAACTTGTGAACCTGATGATAGGGTTTTATTGTTTTACCCGCAGGGCTTAGATTATGTTATTGCTTTTTATGCGTGCATATACGCTGGATTAGTAGCGGTTCCCTTATATCCTCCTCAAAATAATCGGAAAATAGACTTCATCAGCACAATCGCCAAAGAGAGCGGAGCGACGTTAGCGTTAACAACGGCTCAATATAAGGAAAAGCTAGAAAATTTAGGGCTTAGTGAGTCTTTAACAAAAGAGGTATCTTGGTTAAGCACAGACGATTTAGAGTTTGAATATGATGCTTCATGGCCAATAGTTGAACGAAATGCAGAGGACCTAGTGTATTTACAGTATACGTCTGGTTCAACATCCTTACCTAAAGGTGTCATTTTAAACAATGCTTGTACTCTCTATCAGTCAGAAGAGCTATCGATGCTTTGGGGGACGTCTAGTGACAGTAAGTTAGTTTCATGGTTGCCACATTTTCACGATTTGGGGCAAGTGTTTGGGATACTTCAGCCAATTTATAAAGGTTTTAGCTGCGTATTAATATCGCCAGCGACTTTTGTGAAAAGACCCTATATATGGCTAGAGGCCATCTCAGAATATAAGGCAACCCATACAGCGGCCCCGGATTTTGCTTTTACCCATAGTGTTAGTAGTATTTCGAACGAACAGAAAAAGCAGCTTGACCTTTCTAGTATCGAAACGGTTGTTAATGGTGCGGAGCCAGTAAGAGAAAAAACCATCGACTTGTTTTATCACGCGTTTAAAGAATGTGGCTTTAAGTCACAGGCTCATTGCCCCTCTTATGGAATGGCTGAAACAACTTTAGTGGTATCTGCACAGTCTAATGTATTATCTCCCCGTAGTATTACCGTTGATCCGGATGCGCTAAAAAAAGGCAGAGTTGAAGACGCAAAACCGGGTCAGAATAATGCTCGATCAATTGTTTCCAATGGCAAAAGTTGCCTTCAAACAGACATTAAAATTGTGAGTCCCGAAGGCAACGTAGAGCAAAAAGAGAGGAGGATTGGTGAGATTTGGATCACTGGTCCAGGGGTAGGGTTAGGTTATTGGAACGACGAAGAAGGTAGTCGTGAAACTTTTCAAGCTAAGCTTCAATCGTCTGATGATCAAAGGTCTTATTTCAGAACAGGTGATTTAGGCTTCAAATGTAATGGTGATTTGTATATCACTGGGCGAATGAAAGACCTTATTATCGTTCGTGGGTTAGACCATTATCCACAAGACATCGAATTATCAGTTGAACAATGTCACCCGATTTTACACAAGGGGTATTGTGCTGCGTTTTCTATGCCAGTGGATGGAGAAGAGCAGTTGGTTGTTGCTGTAGAGCGAGAGCGTTATTACTCTGAAAAAGTCGATTTTTCGAAGGTAATAGAATTGATTCGAAATACTGTTTCACAAGAGCATGGACTGAGTCTTTATCGTGCTCTTATCTTAAAACCGGGCAGTATTCCTAAAACGACAAGTGGAAAAATTCAACGTCAAAAATGTAAAGCAGAGCTGTTAAATAATGAGTTGAAAACGGTTGCTGATCTAACTTTCCCTATATTAAAAAGTAATGATCAAATTTCTTTTGTTCAAAACCTGCTTACGAGCTTGGAAACAGCTTTCAAGAGGGGGCTCACTGCAATGGCTAAAAATTTGGGCTATGGCTGGGTTAAATCTAAAGTGAATCGAACCTTAGCAAAGAGTAAGCTCTGAGTTCAAGTCTGGTCTTCCTCTCTTCTCTGAAAGGTTCTGATAGACCCAAATACCTAAATGGCTTTAGGTATTTGGGTATTGGATTAGCGAACTTCTTGTATTAACACTTTTTCCATTATTCTTGATAGGTTGATATTTAAGGGCTTAGCTTTAGCAAGTAATTCTATATTAAGGCTTAGGTTTTTGGCTTTTTAGCTACTTGTATGTTTGATGTGCTTTTAAAGGGTCGCCGTGAAGACTTTAGAAAAGCTTGTTTTTTCTTGAATATCGATATTTAGACGTAGCATCCTTGAAATGTCACTTGCTGAAAAAATGCCTCGGATTTTATGCTTCTCACGGTCAATAACAAGACAATGACGTTCTCCGCTATTTTCAAGGGCAGTAATGACGTCTGAGATGGTCGCTTTAGAGATATCTGACCAATCTAAAGCTTTTAAGCCTTTCTTTGGTGTCATCAATTCGGATACATCGATCTCTTCTCTTTCTAATCCTTCGGATACTTTTTGAACAATTTTTCTTTCGATCAAATCATCAGAGCTGATCACCCCTGCAAATTGATTTTTATTATCAATGACCAATTTTAATCTAACATGCTCTTTTTGCATCAGCTCTTTGACTTTTAATACAGAAGAGGTTGACTCAATAACCAAAGGCTTATTCTTTTGGAAGTCAGTAAAAAAGAGTATTGCAGGTGAATCAGTTGACAGGTCTTGAGTTTCTTCAGGCCATGCTAGCTCATCGATTTCGGATGTAGGGTATAAATTGAGTTTTTTCATATAAAGGTAACTCCAAAATTTACTGTTGAATGGATCTAGTAAGATATGTATTTACAAGTCCAACCATGTTTCAAATATAATGCACAGTTATAGATTGGTCCTTAAAAGGCCCAATTGCAAGTTTACAATCAGGTAAATAAAGAGACTAAAGAGTGCATTTATGGCGTTTAGGTTTACCTAGTCTGTTTGCGTTATATGCTTCACTAAGATGTCGAAAACCTTACGAACTCTGAGGCTTGTATGTAATTCTCTGTGGCAAACCAGCCAAAGAGGTATTTGAATGACTGGACCAAATGCAGGAAAGGCACGTATCAGTTCAGTAATAGAATCTCCATACTCTACTGGAAATACGCCTAGTCCTAAGTGTTGCTTGACTAATTCTATTTGCAGTAGCTGATTATCGGTATAAAGAGGGAAGCTTTTCTTGTTTACCACATAGCCTTTCTCACTTAAAAAATCCTGAAAAGGGTCCACATGATCGGAACGGCTAAAGCGAATAAATTCAAGCCCTTTAATGTCTGAAGGCTTTTTAGGAGTGGGAAAGTTATCTAGGTATTCTTGCGTTCCATACAGGTAAACATCAACATCTTTTAATTTACGTACAATAAAATCAGTTTGAGTTGGTCTGAAGTTACGAATAGCGATATCGGCTTCACGGCTTTTTAGATCACTCACATTATTGGTGACGAGAATGTCAACGTCTATTCCTGGTTCTTGGCGCCTTAAGATGCTTAGCGCTTTGGGTAAATACACCATAGCATCCAGCTCACTGACACTAATGCTAACAGAGCCATCTATTTGTTGGGATTGACCTGAGGCTGTGATGGAAAAGTCACTGGCGGCTTTTCCCATAGAGCGGACATGGTCAACCAATTCTAAACCTGTCTGCGTCAGTTCAAGTCCGTGGGGAAGGCGTTCAAATAAGGTAACACCTAGCTCTGCTTCTAATGCAGCTACTTGCCTCCCTAAAGTGGGTTGTGCCATTCCGAGAGTTCTTGCTGCGGCTGAAAAAGAACCTTCTTCTGCGGTTACTAAAAAAGCTCGAGCATTATTCCAGTCGAATAGATTCTTTTTCCATGACATACAAATTTGCATACCCTATAGGTAGTTTTGAGGGATTTTCTATTCATATTTATATGCCTATAGTCTGCTTTAGAATAATTCTCTATTCAAGTAGCGAATACACTTTCTCAATATAGGAGACACTGATGACATTGACTGACCAACCTAATCATTTGGCGAGAAAAGCGGCTATTTTGTATCTCTTGCTTATTCCCTTAGGCTTTTTTGGGCTGATGTATATTCCTGAAATACTGACAGACCGAGAGGATGCGAGAACAACCTACCAAAACATTTCGAATCACCTATATGTCTTTCGGTTGAGTAGTTCATCGGCCTTATTGATACAGGTTATCCAGCTTTTCTTAGTGTTAGCTTTATATGATTTATTAAAAGTCGTTAACCTGAGCGTTGCCAAAATGATGGTGTTTTTTATTCTCTTGGCCATTCCTATCGCGATGATCATTGAGCTACTTCATACCGCAATTTTTTATCTCATTCAGCACAAGGTATTAGATGCTTCTTTCACTGCTGAGCAAATACATAAAATTATTATGCTGCTTTTAAATGCCCATAATGATGGTGTTATGGTGGCGCATATTTTCTGGGGGCTTTGGTTATTCCCAATGGGCTACTTAGTCATCAAGTCTGGTTTTATCCCTCGTTTTATTGGTTATTTATTAATACTAGGCTGTGTTGGATACCTCGCGGATACCATTATTTGGTTGTTAATGCCGAACTCTAGTGTAGAGGTCGCTCAATATACTTTTATTGGTGAGGTTGTGTTACCTATATGGCTGCTTATAAAAGGTGTAAATGCAAAAAAATGGTCTTTGCTGGTTAGTCGCACACAAGGCTAACCTAAAGAGAATGTCCTATGAGCTATTTCATCGTTAAACGTCGAGTTACGTCTCTAACTCCTAAAGAACGATGCGATAAAATAAAAAAGGGTTCGAACATAAAAATATCCTCACCCTCAAACATAACGGTCAAGAGCTATTAGGGTAGTTGTTTTAATACCCTTTGCATTAGTTGTTTAAAGTTTTCGTATTCTCCATCATTGAACTGTCCAAAAATATCGTCTTGTTGTTTCTCGGCGATATCCCAAAGTCGTTCAGCCATGTCTTGGCCTTTTGTTGTTAATGTTAATGTATCGGTAATCAGTCCAGTTTGAGTTAATCTTTCTAACCCAGAGTCTACGTCTGTATCGGGAATAGTTACTAAATTCTTTAATTCCTCTAAGCCGACGTCTTTTCCGTCACTCAAGATTAACAATAGGCGGGCTTCACTGGTATTTAAACCTGTAGATGACTGTTTAGGCAGGTAGTTTTCTTGTACTTTTTGTAACACCTTATTCATCAAATAAAAGGCGTTGTTATTTAACCTTTCATAAGGGCTCGATGGGGTGACATTTTGATTAGAGGATGCACCAGTGAAGGGGATCGCACCAGCATAACTGCCTTGCACATAAAGTAGCGGACTGCGTCCCACATGGTCGAAGGCAACCACTTTACCTAGCATGATCCAGTGGTCGCCCCCATCGATGACTTGGTATTTTTCACATTGAAAACAAGCCGTCGTGTTTTTGAGGATAGGGCTGTTACCAACGCCAAGATCGAAATCTATTTCAGCGAATTTATCATCACTGGGTTTGGCAAAGTGGTTAGAAAGATCAATTTGATCCGCTGCTAAAATGTTTACAGCAAAATGCTCAGAGTGTTCAAACACCTGATAACTGCCTGAGCTTTTCGCTAAACTCCATAAGACTAATGGTGGATCAAGGGAGACTGAGTTAAAACTGTTTGCGGTGACACCGACTTTATTTCCATTAGCATCTTGCGCTGTTACAACGGTAACGCCAGTTGCGAAGTTACCTAGGGCTCTTCTAAATTCTTTTGGGTCGAAGTTCATACATTTCTCTCTTATTCTTGTTGTGATGAAGCGCAAGAAAGGGGTCATACCCCTTTCAGGTTTAGGCTTTTCTGAGGGTTAAAGTAGGCTAGGGTCTGGCTCTAAGCCCATTAATTCACGACCAAAAATCTGCGCACAAACATCGTAATCTGTGTATGCGTGAGCGCCAGTTACATGGCTATCGCGGAATAAGCGCTGGGCTTCTTTATCTAGATACCAATGGCTTGCGCCCATGCTGCTAAACAAACGATCGACGGCTTCGATACACATTTTTACGACATAGGCTTGGTTGGTTCGCCATTCGGCTAATTTTGCTCGGTCAGGGTAACGATGCGCTTCGCCATATTCTGCGTGTTCTTCCCATGTTTTTTCTAAGAAGGCCCGTGCCGCCATGACTTGATGGCTTGCCTCAGCAATGCGTAATAATGCTGGTGTTGCCGTACCAACTTTGGCGCCTGTGTAAGCTCGGATTCGCCCCTGAGTCGCTTCTTTAAATACTTCTAACATACGTTCAGCAATGCCTAAGCTGATTGCCGAAAAGCCTGAAGCAAAATAAGGACGGTATGGAGCGTAAAATATTTTGCTGTCTGGGTATAAGCCAAAGCCTCCTGATTTACCTTCCATCATGTCTTTGGCTTTTTGAATTCTGTGCTCTGGTACAAATTTGTCTCGAACCACTAAGGTTTTTGTTCCACTGCCTTTCATGGCAGCGGCTTGCCAATCGTCGTCTATGGTGTAGTCCGTGGCAGGAATGAGCGCAAAACAATGATCCTTTGTACCTTCGGAGTTTTCTCGTAAAAAACCACAAAGCGCCCATTGGGCATGATCACAACCACTGCTCCAACGCATATCACCCGTAAACATGACTCCGCCATCGGTTTCTTGGTATTTACCGAAAGGGGCAATACTACTGCTGGCTAAGGCATCAGGGTCTTCTTTCCAGATGTCGTCTTGTGCTTGTTTTGGGAACAAAGCAATTTGATGGTTGTGAGTACAAAGTAAACTAAACGCCCAAGCCGTACTGGCACAAGCGCCTGCTAACGAGGCAATACAGTCGCCAAATTCAGGTAAAGAAACCTCATAACCACCATAAGATTTAGGCAAAAAAGCTTTATGCAGGCCGACTTTTTTTAGTAGATCAATGCTTTCTTGCGGGGCTTGGCGTAGCTCTTCAGCCAAGGAAGCATTTTGCGCAATTTGAGGTAAAACGCTCTGTAATTCGATGAGTAATGGATTGGTTCTTTTCATGTCATTTACCCTTATTATTTTTGTATGGTGTTGTAAAAAGTGATGATTGAAGTATTTATCTAATGGCAGAAAAAGAGAATGCAGATTTGCGCTAATTTCTGGTACTTTTCTGGAATGAAATCAGGCAAGCTGTGCTGAGGAAGAATAACGTTGGGTGGTTTTTCTAGATTAGTGCATTGTTTGGCTTGCCAACAGTATCTAATATAAACAAAGGAATGACTGCTTAACAATAATAATAGCTGGAGAAGCCCAAATGTTTGCAACACACTTTAAACGTCAATATACCCTTGTAACCACCCTAGTAGCCTGTACTTTAGGTACCTTGTCACTGCCGTCAATGGCGGCCGATTTAGAGGGGTGCCAATCAGCTCCTATTCTAGAAAAGTTTGAGCAATTCGGCGCAACGGGAAGAATGCCGAGAGACTTGGGCATGTGGTTAGGAAATCCTGAGGCTCAGGCGATTGAACCCTATAAAGTGTTTGATAATGTCGATTATGTTGGCATCTGTTGGGTCTCGTCTTGGGTGATTAAAACATCAGAAGGCGCGGTATTGATTGATACTTTATACGGGCCTTTTACCGATCAACTCATCGGCAAATTAGATAAAGTTGGTGTGAAACCAGAAGAGGTAAAATACGTCTTGATCACCCATGGGCATTTTGACCATGCTGGTGGCGCATATACGTTAAAATCTTTATTGCCAAATGCCCGTTTTGTGATGACAGCAGAAGGTTTTGCCGAAGCCAAAAAAGGTGCCGAAAGGTCAGCCGTTTCTCCTCGTGCTTGGAAAATGATAGAACCCGATATGGTGGTTTATAACGGCACAAAAATTACTCTAGGCGATAATGTTTTTACCGCTTATGCAACACCAGGACATACACCAGGAACCGCCTCTTACGAATATACGGTAAAGGATGGCAATAAATCTTACCAAGGTTTTACAGTGGGTGGTTTGGGGATGAATGCGATAAAAAGCCAAGAACAAGCAGAAGACTATATTGGCAGTGTGGATGCTATGCTAGCCATGTTAGAACGAGATGAGAACCCACTACAAGTTCATCTATCGGCCCATGGTTTTTCGAACAACTTGCCTGAAAACGCAGCCAAGTTGCAAACTCGTCAATCTGGAGAACTTCATTCTATGGTTGATGGAGAAGGTTTTAAACAACAGTTATGGCGATTACGAGGCATTGCGGAAGAGCGTGTAGCGATAGAAAAAGCGAAGAAAAAATAAGCCTATTTGCTTATTAAAGTAAGATACACAAGATAGTTGAACGGCCCATATTTCAAACATAGTATGGGCCGTTTTTGATAGTACGAAAATATGATAAATAGATAAGTTTGAGTAACTTAGCATTTATATTTACAGGAGATGCAATTTTAGATAATAGATTTTAAGACTTTATAATATGTGCACCTTAATAGATCGAAGGTTTTAAAATGTTGGGAGTTCGGTTACATTAGGCGATAGAAGTTCTTATTTGATAAAACATTGTCCGATTAGTGTGAAGGGAAATCTAAGAACAAGATTGGCTTTCCCTTAGTTTCTAGTGAAATAAGCATTGAAAGAGCAAAGCTGTATGTCTATTGAGTCCGAACATATCAAAATCCAGAAATTGATCGTAAATTCTAATTTGGAAAAACGACTGCTAAAAGTGCTAAGGCTTACGTTTAGTGAAAATATTTCCTTAGATTATTTTAGAGCTATGTTTAAAAATTGCAATTATCTGGATATTACTTTCTTAAGCCAAAACAATGTGGATGTTGGCTTTATGTATTTTACAACCTTTGAAATTTCTCGAAAGATTCATATTATCAGGCCGGCGGTGGGGATAATACAAAAGCACCGCATAAAGGGATTAAAACCCTTTAAAATGTCATTAGCAAAATCTATATTTATGTATCAGCTTCGGAACCCGACGAAACAGGTTTATATCGTAAGTATTAATGTCAATCCTCTAATGTATTCAGGACTCTGTGCCTATTGGTCGCAGACTTATCCTTCACCAGAATTATCTATTTCTGATAAGTATGCTTCTGCAATAGAAGCTATAAATCAGTATTTTGATTTCAAGATGAACTCTCAGTATATAGTCAAATTACCTTTTTCATGCTTGATAGACAAAAAAGACACGCAAAGAATGAATAGAAATAATAAGTTCATTCGTTTTTTTTTCGTCCAAATGTTTGGCTCGGATGCAGAGCCAACACTCTCTGACATGCATTGGGATAAAGGGTTGTTATCACTCACACCAGTCAGTCTTAAAAACTTGATCAATATTTTACTCAGGCAATGGAAGATAAAACGCAAGTAATGGCCTAAAGAAAATGGCATTCTAACGGAGTTGACAATAGTTTCTGCTAGGAATGCTATTTGCTTTCGACTAGTAAATTGAATAAGTCGTTTATTCAGCATCGGTCATTTCAAGCGATTTCATTAATCCCTCTGTGATAACCCATGGAACATGTAACTTAGCCCACCACAAACTCCCATTACTACCAGTAATGAGCTTGCCGAGCCGTCAAAAACCAGGCTGGTCACAGCGCTGACGATGCCACCCACAATAAATTGCATTGAGACAAGTAACCCCGCCATGGTGCCAGCCCTTGATGGCATGAGCTCGAATAAGCAGGCTAGGCTATTGGCGCCTATCGCACCTGTCACACTAATGTAGAGCATGGTGACGGCGATAAATAGCAAGGCGCTAGTTGGGAAGAATAGGGCAGTGATGAGAATCATTAAGCCTGCGCTTAAAGAGGTGATGCAAGTCATTCGTAATGCTTTATACAGAGTAAACTTGCTCACCAAACTTTTATTGATAAACGTCGCGGCAATCACCATAGCGACATTAGCAGAAAATATGACGGCATAGGTGGTTTCGGTAAAACTGAAAAAATCGATATAAACGAAAGCAGACGCTGCGATGAAGGCAAACATACCGCCAAAAGAAAAACCGTTGGCGAGCATATAAAAACTGACTTTTTTATTACTTAGACACTCGCCATAAATGGCCAAATAAGCTCGGAAACTGGTTTTGTTGGTTGCATGGTTTTTTTGGGGTTCTTGAATGATAAAAAAGATACCGATCAAAGCCAGAAAAGACAGTGTAGAAAGAAAATAGAAAATCCACCGCCAATTTAGCCAAGTAACAATATAGGCCCCTAAAATAGGAGACATCAGCATCACAGCCATAGAAATGATGTGCATATTGGAAAGAATACCGGCGGCTTTATCGAGGGGGAAGAAATCTCGCACTAAAGCGCGTCCAAGCACCCCTGCCGCTGCAGCGCCAAGGGATTGAAAAAAGCGTAAGAGGATTAAGGATTCACCGTCATTTACTAGGGCACAGCCAATACTACTGAAGAGGTAGAATGCGGTTCCTATTAGCAAAAGCTTTTTGCGGCCCAGTAGATCTGACATGGGGCCAAAGAACAACATGCCTATCGCCATGCCAAATAAGAAGGTGGTAATTGTATATTGAATAGTGACCTGTGAACTGCCTAGGTTATTGGCAATAGTGGGCAAACTTGGTAAATACATGTCAATAGACAAGGGGCCAAAAGACACCAGATAGCCGAGTAGGGGAATCATTAACTTAGAGTGTGTCTTGATTTGTGTCATACCGGAACCTTTAACAACGTGTCTAGAGGAGAAAGGCCGAGCAGCGAAACTGATCGGCCTTTTTTGGTTACTACTACGATGCTTTATTTTGGTGTTCTAAGTACCAGTAGTTTCAGTTCGGTCATGTCTTCAATGGCAAAACGAACGCCTTCACGACCTAAACCACTGTCTTTTACGCCACCGTAGGGCATGTGGTCAACACGCCAAGAAGGCACATCACCAATAACCACACCACCCACTTCAAGCACATCCCATGCTTTGTAAGCCTTATAAATATCCTTAGTGAAAATGCCCGCTTGTAGACCAAAGTCTGAGTTGTTTACTTCATCCAGTGCTGCATCAAAATCTGAAAACTTAGACAAGATAGCCACAGGGCCAAAAGCCTCTTGAGATGAAATAGACATATCTGGTTGAACGTTTTCAAGCAATGTTGCTTCTAGCATGGCGCCGTTACGATTACCGCCTGCTAAAATGTTTGCGCCGCCTTCACGGGCTTCTTCTACCCATGTATGCAGACGAGAGGCTTCTTTTTCGGAAATCATTGGGCCGATGAAAGTAGTCTCTTCCAAGGGATCGCCCATGACAAGATTGTTCACCGCCGTAGTAAGGCGAGCTTTGGCCTCGTCATAAAGGGATTCATGAACAATAATGCGCTGAACACTGATGCAACTTTGACCTGACTGATAATAAGCACCGAAGATAATGCGTTGCACCGCATCCTCTAGATCTGTGTCGTGATCGACAATACACGCCGCATTACCGCCCAGTTCTAACACCACAGGTTTCTTACCAGCTTTGGCTTTTAATGCCCAGCCAACTTCAGGAGAGCCAGTAAAGCTTAATAGCTTCAATCGCTCATCTGTAGTGAATAAATCTGCACCATCACGATGGCAAGGCAAAATTGAAAAAGCCCCTTCCGGTAAATCGGTTTCTGCGAGGATTTCAGCGACGATCAATGCACTTACTGGTGTTAAGCTGGCCGGTTTTAAGATAAAAGGACAGCCAGCGGCAATGGCTGGAGCGATTTTATGCGCGGCTAAATTAAGCGGAAAGTTAAAAGGTGAGATGAAAGAGCATGGGCCAATTGGTACCCGTTTCCACATACCTTGGTAATCTTCTGCGCGAGGAGAAATGTCCATCGGCATGACTTCGCCATAGATACGTGTTGCTTCTTCTGCAGCTATTTGAAAAGTATCAATCAGGCGAGTGACTTCGCCACGGGAATCTTTAATTGGCTTACCCGCTTCAATACACAGCGCATACGCCAGTTCTTCATAGCGCTCTTTAAAGCGAGTAATACAATGCTGCAAAATAGCTTGTCGTTTATAAGCTGGCATGGCTTGCATAGCATGTTTGGCGTTATCGGCAGCGGCAATGGCTTTATCGATATCGGCAACGCTAGCCATAGCAACATGAGTCGCTACCTCATTGCTGTATTTATTGGTGACCGCTAAGTCTTTATTAGCATGAACCGGTTTGCTCGCAAGGTAAAATGGGTAGCTTTCTTTTAACATTTTGTGCGTCTCCTTTTATTTTTTTAGTTCTAGAGTGAGTTTAATTGTTCAGTAATGGCGTGCTCTGCACATTCAATGTCTTGTGCTTCTGTTGCGCCAGAAACGCCTATAGAGCCGAATAATTTACCTTCTACAATGATGGGAATGCCGCCGCCTAGGTAAGTGAAATTCTCTTCTCTTAATAAGGCGCTCATGGTATCGGGTTTGTGTTTGAGTCTTTCTTGCCAATTGAAACTCGGAATCTTAAAGCTGGCGGCTGTGTAAGCTTTTTTTCGAGCAATAGAAAGTGCATGAAGAGGTGCGTTGTTCATGCGTACAGAAGCTAACTCAACGCCTGCTGGCGTAACTACAACAACGCCAACAGAAACGCCGAGCTGGTGAGCATGCTGAGTGACCGCAACACACATTTTGATAGCGGCTTCATAACTAAGTTCTTGGGTTTGTATTATTGACGTCATCTTGTTTGATCCATGTTGGTTGGGCTTTATTCGTGAATATTGGATTTTCTAAACTCACTTGGTGTGAGCCCTGTTTTTATTTGAAAAAAACGCGAAAAATAAGAGGGGTCTAAATAGCCCAATTCATAGGACAACTCGTTAAAGCTTTGATTGCTATGAAGAATGTGTCGTTTCGCTTCCAAAATCACACGGCTATTAATGAGTACTTTAGGAGGTGAACCTGTCACTTTTTTGCAAATGTAATTTAAGCGGCTTTCATTAATGTCGAGCTCTTGGCAATAGAAGGCGATGGACTTTTCTGTTTTGTAGTGGCTTTCAATCAGCTGATTGAAATGCTTATAGATTTCTACTTCGTGACGGTTACTGCTGTTGGCTTTTGGGTCTGATTCAGAGAGACGAAAAACATTCAATAATAAGACTTTTATCAGACCTTGAATGACATCGTCTTTATGGCTGTGGTTAGCCGTCCATTCTGCTTTGATCATGTTAACTAATGATAAGGTGGCATCAAAAATGTGTTGCTGATCAGCTTTGACTTCATTGGCAGTAATACAGCTGGGTAGAAGTAGGAAGCGATTTTCATCTAGAGTCCTGAGTTCTGACACCAGGTTACTAATAAGAGAATGGTGCAGCGTTAAGACATAACCGGGTGCATTAACCTCTGTCAGAAAGGCATGAGGAGTCGCTGGTGGCGTATAGAAGATAGCGCATCCGTTTGTTTTATAGAGATTTTGGTCAATGTTGAATTGAGTCTTGCCCGTGAGTACAAAATGGATTTGGCAAAAGTCGGCATGCATATGCACAGGCATATCACGGCCAAAAAAATCCGCCATCGCTCCTAGCTGGTCAAAATGAATGTCAGCATCACGATATTTACTATCGTAATCTTGGCCGATTTGCAGATTGGGGATCCACTCTTTGATCATGGCTCTTTACCTTACGACACTGTTTTAAGGTGCAATCTTTTAGAAAAAGAAAGGGTTAGTAGACTCAGTTTAATAAACCGAGTCACCGCCATTATCAGTATCGGTTGACGAGGTAGAGAACTTATCGACAAGGCTTTTGGTGCTGTTCATTAATAAACCGGTGTCACTGCCTACCGCAACGAATAAAGCACCTTGCTCGATGTAGCGTTTGGCTTGTGCTTCAGCCGCCATCAAAATACCGGGCGCTTTGTTCTTGGCAATAATCTTAGCAATGCTGGCTTCGATAACAGCAACCACTTCTGGGTGATTTGGTTGACCTATAAAACCCATAGAAGCACTTAAATCGGCAGGCCCGATGAACACACCGTCTACACCTTCTACCTCTAAAATAGCGTCTAGAGCGTCTACACCCGCTAGGGTTTCAATTTGCACTAGCACACAGATTTCATCGTTTGCGGTGGTTAAATAATCAGGTGTTCTGTTGAATTGCGAGGCACGAGCCAATGCGCTACCCACGCCTCGAATCCCTTGTGGTGGGTAGCGAGTGGCTTTCACCACTTGTTCGGCTTGTTCTGCGCTGTCTATCATCGGCGCTAGAATGGTTTGTACCCCAAGATCGAGAATTTGCTTTAAGCTGACATGGTCAGCCCATGCAGGGCGTACAATCGGATGGCTATGGTAAGGCGCAATGGCTTGCAACTGACCCACCATAGTTTGCAGAGTGTTCGGTGCATGTTCGCCATCTATTAATAGCCAATCAAATCCAGCGGAAGCGATAAGTTCTGCTGTGTAAGAGTTGGCAAGGCCAAGCCATAAACCAATTTGTGTTTCACGGTTTTTAAGAGCAATCTTAAATTCGTTTTTTGGCGCGCTCATCCGATTATCCTCATGTTATTGTTATTTTTATCGGTTATTTAAAGTGACAAGAAACAGTCCCTAATGGGCCATAATCGACAGTAAAGGTATCGCCTTTTCTAGCTGCCGTTGGACGTGTAAAAGAACCACCTAAAATAATTTGGCCTGCTTCTAGTTCCACATCAAATGGCGCTAATTTATTTGCTAACCAAGACACGCCATTAGCAGGGTGATTCAATACACCAGCGGCAACGCCTGTTTCTTCTACTATGCCGTTACGCATCATGATGGCCGATACCCAGCGTAGGTCCATTTCATCCATTTTAATGGGACGTCCACCTAGGATAATGGCGGCATTAGCGGCATTGTCTGAAATCGTATCGTATACCAAACGAGGGCGCTTGGTTTCTGGGTCGATAGACTGACTACGTGCATCAATCAGCTCAAGTGCAGGTACCACGTAATCTGTTGCGTTATACACATCGAACATGGTGCAGTTAGGGCCTTTTAATGGCTTTTTCAGGATGAAGGCTAATTCCACTTCAATGCGTGGCACGATGAATTTGCTGGTATCGATCTCGCAACCGTCGTGATAGAGCATATCGTCAAGCAATGTGCCGTAATCTGGCTCGTCAATTTGCGAGCTAAGCTGCATGGCGCGTGACGTTAAGCCTATTTTGTGACCAATGATGGTTCGGCCTTCTGCTAGCTTGATTTTTAGCCATTCGCTTTGAATCGCATAAGCGTCATCAATATCGATATTTGGGTATTCCAGTGATATCTGGCGTATTTGCACACAATCCTTTTCGGCTTGGTGTAAGTTTTGTGCGCATTTTTTAATAATGTCTGCTGATAACATAGTAGCTTCCTTTTTATTTTTGTTAGCGTCTGTTGTTGAGCTTAACGAGCAAGGCTATTTACGTATTCTGTTTCAGAAATAATGGTATTTTTCAGTACACCAACCCCTTCTACTTCAACAATAACCTCATCACCTGGGTAAACATGAGCAAGGCCTTCTGGAGTACCTGTAAAAATCATGTCACCCGGTGTGAGTGTCATGATGTTACTCAGGTAAGACACCAAATAAGGCACATTGAAAATCAAATCTTTAGTAGAGCCTTCTTGTTTAAGTTCACCGTTTATATAAGTTTTAATCGTCAGGTTATGAGGATCAGGTATTTCGGATGCATCGATAATATAAGGGCCGACTGGAGTACAAGTATCGCGGCTCTTTACGCGAAGGTTTGGACGGTAATAGTTTTCCAAATAGTCACGAATGGCGTAGTCATTACCGACTGTATAACCGCCCACATACTCCATGGCATCTTCTAGGGAAACGTTTTTCGCTTCTTTACCAATAACCACCACAAGCTCACATTCATAGTGCATGTAATCTATGTTGTCTGGCTGATAGGTTTTTTGATTATGACCGATTAATGTATTGCTGGATTTTAAGAAGACCAAAGGTTCGTCAGGCGCTTTAAAAGACAGCTCGGCAGCGTGGTCTGCGTAGTTAATCGCCAATACGAATGCTTTACCTTCACAAGGCGGTAACCAAGTAAAAGTGCCTTCATCTAAAACAGCCCCTTGCTCGGTAACCACTTGATTGTCGTCGTTGACGGTGACATTTAGCGTTTCTTCATTAAGTAAGATTTTTGCGCGTTTCATGGTGATCACTCCTTATTCTGCTGCTACTGGGTTAACAAGACGGCCAACTTTTTCGATTTCGACCATGACCACATCGTCTGCCTTGATTTCAAGGTTTTCGGTGCGCAGCGGTGTGCCAGCGATAATCATGTCGCCAACGTCTAGAGTGATAAAACTGCTTATATAAGCGATGACTTTTTCGATGCTATGAACCATTTGATTGGTGCTGGTTTCATGGCAAAGGGTGTCATTTACATAGGTTTTAATGGCTAAATCTTGAGGCGTGTCGACGTCTGCAGCATCAACGACCCAAGGGCCAATTGGGCAGAAAGTGTCACGACATTTTGCCTTTACAGCAGGTCGGTAAAAAGAAGTCTCGGCAAGGCTAACTTCATTTACTATGGTGTAGCCTTTCACGTAGTTAAGCGCGGTTTCTTCCGTTACACGGCAGGCTTTCTTACCGATAACGATTCCCAGTGATGGCCCAGCAAACACAGCGCCCATGTTCTCAGGAACTCGAATACTCTCGCCATAACCAATATGCGTGTTGTCGGTTTTGATATGCAAAACGGGGGTTTTAGGTGGACTCACGTGCGGCTTTTCGTTGAAATCGGCTTCTAACGACTGATAGAGCACTTTGTCATTTAAAGCCACGCCTATTACCGCACCATTCACAGCAGGGAGTAGGTTCTTTTCAAGTGGAATCTGAAAAGCTGCTTGAGCTTGTAGATTAAGGACTTCGTTGTTTTTTCTTATTTTATAGTGGAGCATGAGATTGCTATCCTAAATGTGCTTAACATGTTAACTATATTTCACTAAACCTTACCCTATGTCAACTCAAAAAAAACGCTCAAAATAATTATTTCTTCTCCCTATGAGGCTTGACAATTTATCTGATGAGGAATAATTTACTTAACATGTTAATGAGTTTTGTCCTGTGGTTTTTGTATTACTTAGCTTTTTATGAGGTACGAAGGTCGCGGTGAAGATAAAAAATCTGCTTTGAGAGGCTATAAAAATGATAAAAAACTTAATCAATGGCAAATGGGTTGAAAGTAAAGAAACCTTCCAGACATTTAATCCAGCAACAGGCGAAGTGCTTGCTGAAGTGGCACATGCTTCAGACGCTCAAGTGGCCGAAGCAGTAGCAGCGGCGAAAGCGGCGTTTCCTGCTTGGGCAAATATGCCGGTGGCGAAGCGTTCCAAAATCATTACCAAATTAGGGGATTTGATTGCTGACAATGTGGAAGAGTTGGCGCAAATGGAAACCGCTGATACAGGTTTGCCTCTTTACCAAACACAAAATGCACTGGTGCCTCGCGCTTCGAGTAATTTCTATTTCTTTGCTGACATGGCAAAGCAAATGAATGGTCATACTTATCCTGTGGACGATCAAATGTTGAACTATTCTTTGTATCAGCCAACGGGGGTTTGTGCGCTTATTTCCCCTTGGAATGTCCCTTTCATGACGGGCACTTGGAAAACGGCGCCTTGTTTAGCTTTGGGTAACACTGCGGTTATGAAGCAATCTGAACTTTCTCCATTGACCACCGATTTTCTAGGTAAACTGGCGATGGAAGCTGGTGTTCCAGCAGGTGTGTTTAACGTGGTTCATGGCTTTGGTGCGACCACAGGTAATGCTTTGATCACTAACCCTGATGTGGCAGCAATTTCTTTTACCGGCGGTACTTCAACGGGTAAACATATTATTTCCACTGCGGGCTTGAAGAAGTTTTCTATGGAGTTGGGTGGTAAATCTCCGGTGATGATTTTTGATGACTGCGATTATGACCGCGCTCTTGATGCGGCGGTCTTTGGTATTTTTTCTATCAATGGTGAGCGCTGTACTGCGGGTTCACGTATTTTCGTACAAGAAACCATTTACGATAAATTCTGTGAAGACTTTGCAGCCCGTGCGAACAAGATTGAAGTGGGCGATCCTACGGAGATGAATACCAAAGTGGGTTCATTGATCAGTCAACAGCATTGGGAAAAAGTCACGGGCTATATCAAAATAGGTATTGAAGAAGGCGCAACCTTGATTGCTGGTGGCCCTGAAAAACCAACAGCAGAATTGCCTGATCATTTAAAAGGTGGCCATTTTGTTCGTCCAACAGCGTTTCGTGATGTAACCAATGATATGCGCATCGCTCGTGAAGAGATTTTTGGCCCGGTTGCGGTATTGATTCCGTTTAAAGACGAAGAAGACGTGATTCGTATGGCCAACGATAACGATTATGGCTTGGCGTCTTATTTATGGACTCAAGACAATGGCAAGGTGCATCGTATTGCGCGTCGTATTGAAGCGGGTATGTTATTTGTGAATAGCCAAAACGTACGAGATTTACGTACACCATTTGGCGGCATGAAAGCCTCTGGTACGGGGCGTGAAGGCGGTGAATACAGCTACGAAATTTTCTGCGAACCGAAAAATGTGTGTATCAGCATGGGAAGCCATCATATTCCGAAATGGGGCGTCTGATTTTTAAATACGATTATTTAGAAAGGCGCTTTTAGATTTTTCTGTTTTGGAGGAATGTATGCCACATTTTGTTATTGAATACTCAGCGAATTTGGAAGACCGTCTGGACTTCCAACCGCTTTTTAAAGCGTTTCATGAGTATGTTGTTTCAACGGGGGCGTTTCCATTAGGTGGTGTGCGCAGTCGTGCGATTCGTTGCGATGATTATCGTATTGCAGATGGTCGAGAAGATTTTGCCTTACTCAATTTGACGCTCAAAATTGGCCATGGTCGTAGTATGGAATTACGACAGGAAGTCGCAGAGAGAGTGTTTGAGATACTTTGCGATTGGATGAAACCGATTACTGATACGAGTTATTGTCAGATCTCATTCGAATTAACGGAATTACACCCAGTTCTTAAATTTAATAAAAATAATATTCACCCTCTATTTAAATAGAGTGAAACCGGTACTTAAGGTTTTAGAGTGTGAAAAATTAAGAGGATTTACCAATGGGTAAGTTAGCATTAGCTGCAAAAATTACGCATGTACCTTCCATGTATCTTTCGGAATTGGATGGCCCTAGAAAAGGCACTCGCCAAGCTGCCATTGATGGTCATTATGAAATCGCTCGCCGTTGCAAAGAACTCAATGTCGATACCATTGTGGTATTTGATACCCATTGGTTGGTGAATGCCAATTATCACATTAACTGTGCGCCACACTTCAAAGGCACTTACACTAGTAACGAATTACCGCATTTTATTAAGAACATGGATTATGAGGTGTATGGTAACCCTGAGCTGGGTAAGATCATTGCCAAAGTGTGTAACGATCAAGGGGTAGAAACCTTAGCTCACGATGAAACTACCCTAGCGCCAGAATACGGTACGCTCGTCCCCATGCGTTACATGAACCAAGATCTGCATTTTAAAGTCATTTCCGTTTCGGCCTTATTAACCGTCCACTACCTCAACGACTCGGCTCGTTTTGGTTGGGCGCTGCGTGAAGCTATCGAAAAGCATTACGATGGTAACGTCGCCATCTTAGCCAGTGGCTCCTTGTCTCACCGTTTTGCTCAAAATGGCAGCGCCCCTGATTTTGCCCATAAAATTTGGAGTCCTTTCTTGGAATCTCTGGATGAATCTGTGGTGAAAATGTGGGAACACGCAGAATGGAAAACCTTTTGTGACATGCTGCCTGAATACGCAGCCAAAGGCCACGGCGAAGGGTTTATGCATGATACCGCTATGTTGTTAGGTGCGCTTGGTTGGTCGGATTACGATCAGAAAGTAGAAGTGCTGACACCGTATTTTGGCGCTTCTGGCACGGGACAAATCAATGCGATTTTTCCTGTTTCCCCACAAACCGGTGATGCTGTACCCAAGCCTCAAGCATCGGTGGAAAATGAAACTTTCACCTATGGTAAAAGCCGTTTGTGATTTGAACGACTTGGTGCATTTTGATGATACAAGCCCCAGAGTTAAAGCATTTCGCGACGCTAAAAGTAGAAATTGAGACACCGCAAGAAATCGGTGTTTCAATTCATGGTGAGCGTCGTGTTATCCCGATTACGGGTGGCACGGTACAAGGGAATGGTTGGCAAGGGAAAGTGTTAAGAGGTGGTGCGGATTACCAATTAATACTGACGCCAAGATTGACTCATCTCGATGCGCGATATGCCATTGAGCTAGATAATGGTGACTTGATCTACATCCACAATAAAGCCATTCGAGTGGCCTCGGCGGAAGTAACGCAGAAAATAAAAACAGGTGTGCCTGTTGACCCTGAGTTGATTTACTTTCGCTGTCACCCTGTGTTCGAAACTAGCTCTTCTTCCATGCAATGGATAACAGAGCGGCTTTTTGTAGGAACAGGAGTTCGTCGGCCGGATCTGGTTGAACTGCAAATTTTTGAAGTGATGTAGCTTTTAGAAGGTATGTCAGATTAGAACAATCACTAAGTATCATGTAATGAATGGCTAAAGGAAAAATATAGAAGGAACCATAGTTTTTTTCTTTCTATCCTTTTTGGATTTTAGTTAACATGATAACTAAATTACAATAATAATTAGATCATATTTTGGAGTCTCCATGAGTAAAAGTGGATGGATAGAAAAGCATTATCCAGAACCTAATCTTTATCGTTGGATCGGCCTTACATTGGAAGGCATAGCAGCGACGGTGTTGTTATTGCTCGTGCTGCTAACCTGTTTTGATGTCGCGGGTCGCTATGTTTTTAATAACTCCATTGATGGTGCTGTTGAGCTGACTCAAATCGGCTTAGCTATTATGGTATTTGCTCAAATGCCAATCATTACTTGGCGCGGTAGCCATGTTGTTGTGGACCTGTTGGATCACCTACTAGGCAACCGTATCGTCAAAATTCTCGCTATTTTCTCTGTGTTTATTGTCTCTACCGCATTTTACTTTTTAGCTGTTCGGATTTACCAACTGGCGGAACGTTCTTTGCGTCGTGGGGAGCTGACGGAATATTTGGGGTTACCTGCTGGGCATATTGCTCAATACATTGCCTTAATGAGCTGGGTCACGGCGGCATGCATGCTGACCTATGGCGCTTATCGGGTGCTGAAAGAGAAGAATGAATCCCAACAGCTTGGAGAATAGCGTGTCAGTTGTATTAATTGGTTTTGCCGTACTGTTAGTGTTGATCTTGGTATTACGTATGCCCATTGCTTTTGCGATGGGAATTGTCGGTTTTTTTGGTTTTGCCATGTTGCAAGGGCTTGGTTTCGATAATCTCTTTTCGTTTCGTTGGACTGCCCCTCTTACTCTTGCCTCCAACAGGGTGGTTGAAACAGTGCAGGAATACAGTTTGTCTGTGATTCCCTTGTTTATTTTAATGGGGAATATTGTTACTCGATCGGGCCTTTCTCAAGAATTATATAACGCCTCTTATGCCTTTTTGGGTCATCGAAAAGGTGGTCTTGCCATGTCTACCGTATTGGCTTGCGGCGGCTTCTCGGCGATTTGTGGTTCCAGCTTGGCTACCTCGGCCACCATGGCGAAAGTGGCCATGCCACCGATGCGTAAGTTTGGTTACTCAGATAGCTTGGCGACGGCGTCCATTGCGGCTGGAGGAACGCTAGGAATTTTGATTCCACCGAGTGTGATTCTGGTTATTTATGGTTTATTAACAGAATCGAGTATTCGCGAATTATTCGCTGCTGGCTTTATTCCTGGCATATTGGGGATTGTTCTGTATATGGCAGCGGTGCGTTATGTGGTTTGGCGAAACCCAGCTGCCGGCCCTGCCGGCGAGCGTATGACCTTTAAAGAGCGTATCACTGCTTTAAAGGGAATTTGGGGGGTGTTGGTACTCTTTACCATAGTAATGGGTGGCATTTATCTGGGCGTTTTTACGCCAACTGAAGCCGCTGGTATTGGTGCGGGTGGGGCGTTAATGATTGGTTTTGCTCGTCGTAGCTTGAGCCTTCTAGGGGTATACGAAACACTGATTGATACGGCGAGAACCTCGGCTATGTTATTTAGTGTGGTGATTGGTGCGCTGATCTTTTCTGATTTTATTAACCGTGCTGGTTTGCCAGATATGTTACTGAATTTTGTCACTGGGTTGGAGGTTGCTCCTATCGTGGTGATTCTCGCGATCCTATGTATTTATGTTGTGCTTGGGATGGTATTTGAAAGCCTTTCAATGCTGTTACTGACGGTGCCTGTTTTCTACCCATTAGTGGCTGATTTAGGTTTTGATCTTGTTTGGTTCGGTATTGTTGTGGTGGTGGTGACTGAAATCAGTTTGATTACCCCGCCTGTGGGGATGAATGTGTTTGTATTAAGTGCAGTATTAAAAGATGTAAAAGCAGGGACGATTTTTAAAGGCGTAACGCCTTTTTGGTGTGTGGATATTATTCGGTTATTGATCATTGTTTTTGTTTTTCAAGTATCGATGTTCTTACCCGAGTTATTGTATCGCTAAAGATTTAGAAAACGTCGTTATGAGTTTGTCATAAACTTGATAACGGTAAATATGAGTCATAAAAATAGGAATAATAAATATGATGAACATTAAGAAAAGTCTACTTTGTGTTGCTGCTGGTGCTGTCTTCTCCCTTTCTGCTGTGGCAGCAGAAACCACAATACGGGTAGCGACTTGGTTACCGCCGACAAACCCTCAAAATGCCATCGTGTGGCCGACTTGGAAACAGTGGGTGGAAGAGGCGACAGAAGGTCGCGTTGAAGTAATCATTGAAAACTATACGTCTCACCCTAAGACGATTTTTGATGCGGTAGAAGATGGTGTTTACGATGCTGGTTTTACGGTTAATGCTTATCTTCCTGGCCGCTTTAAGCTATCTAGTGTGGCTGAAATTCCGGGTGAGATCACCGATGCAGAAACGGGGTCTGTGGCGCTATGGAGAACCTATAAAGACTACTTTGAATCCGCCAATGAGTATGAAGGTTTACACTTATTAGCCTTGTTTGTTCATGGACCAGGACAGCTTCATACCAAATTTCCTGTTAATGCTATCAGCGACTTAAAAGGCAAAAAAATGCGTGTTGGTGGTGGTTTGATCAACGACCTTGCAGAACGTTTAGAAGTGACACCAGTCTCTGCGTCGGCGCCTAAGTCCTATGAAATGATGCAGCAAGGTGTGGTGGATGGCACCTTCTTACCAGCGCAAGAGCAGAAGTTCTTTCGTCTAAGCGAAGTGAGCACGGACCTAACGCTATTTCCTAAAGGCTTATATACCACCGCATTTAGTATTGTGATCAACCCTGAAGTGTTCGAAAGTCTTAGTAAGAAAGATCAACAAGCGATCATGAAGGCGTCAGGTGAAAAACTGTCGCGGTTATCAGGTGCTGCTTGGGGACAGGCCGATATCAATGGTGTCTTGGAAGCGAAAGAAAAAGGCGTCAATGTGGTTATCCTTTCTGAAGATGATCAACGAGTAAAAGATTTAGACAAACTGGCTGAAGGGATCGATCAAATTTGGGTTGACTCGGTTGCTGATCGTGATGTTGATGCGGAAGCGGCCTTGGCAGGTTTCCGAAAATACGTTACTGACATTAACAGCAAAAAATAAATAATCTTAGACTGGTCCTACTATGTTATTTAAAGTGCTCGGCTGCATGAACAGGCAGTCGAGCACTTTTTTATGTTTATGTATCAGACTTTCCATATAAGCCTTTTGTGGTGGCAAAAAGCCGAGTGAGTCCAAATAAGGATTCAATATTGGGGGATTCAATTCCCAATCTCTGTGAGAGTTCATAAACAATGCCCAGAATAGAATCGAGCTCGATGGCTCGACCATTTTCAACGTCTTGAAGCATGGAGGTTTTGAAGGCACCTAGTTTTTCTGTTCCTAAGTGTCGAGTCTCTGGGTCTTCGCTTATTTTACAACCTATGTGCTCACCGATAATGGCCGCTTCATTCATTATTGCAGAGCAATATTTTCGCACGAGAGGGTCTTGTAATATTTTATCGGCGGTGGCCCCTGTAATGGCGCTGACAGGGTTGGTGGTCATGTTTCCCCAGAGTTTGAACCAAATTTCAGCACGAATATTATCGGAATGTTTACTCTCAAAACCTGCGTCCGACAAGATGTCGGCGAGCATTTGAACTCTTTCTGACTTACCACCTTTGGGCTCTCCAATGATGAGTGTATTTCCTGCTTTGTGCTGAATAACCCCAGGCTCTTTGCGGATCGCTGCCGCATGGACGACCAAGCCAATGATGTTTTCATAGGGAATGGCTAAGCTATGTTGTCCTTTGGGATTTACCGATTGAAAAGGGCGGTGAGATGATTCTTCAAGGTCACGGAAAAACCACCAAGGAATGCCATTCATAGCAGAAACGACCAATGTATTCTCGTCAATGAGTGGTGCTAAGGTGGGTAAAACTTGAGGTAGGGCTGGGGTTTTAAGTGCGATGAAAACAATATCTTGTAGACCTAACTCAGCAGTAGAATCTGAAGCAAAACAAGGTGACTGAATCGTTTCGCCATCTTGCTCTAAACGCCATCCGTGCTTATTTAAAGCATGCACGCTTTCCCCTCGTGCTAGGGCATTTACCGTAAAATCTTTGTTCATTGCTAGACGAGCACCGATAAAACCGCCTATTGCCCCAGTACCTACGATACATATTTTCATTTAATGGACCTTTTTTATCTCAATGTGTTGTTTTTGTTCTAATCGCAGCATGTTAGGAAATGCATGCTGATAGCAAAACACTAAAAATTATGGTGGTGATCATGGGTTTTTATCGGGCTGTATCATTGTTGCCAATAGAACCGCCTAGATTCTCGCAGAACCGCGTCTCTTCAAGGTCTTAGTCCTCAATTTAAATAATAAGTGCGAAGAGGTCAGAGGCTATGGAGAAGTTACTAATGTGGTAGCTAAAAAATTGGTTTCTGATAAATAGAGACCTTTGCACGACTACTGCGCTCACCAATACAGTGTTAAAAATAGACTCAAAAATGCTTATAACCCATAAACTCCGCTTTTTCGTCTATTTTGCCTCGTCTTGGCTTTGCTCGCGACGTCGTGCAAAGGTCTCAAATAAAAGGAATTTCCACATTTATAGGTTTAGACACTCAATTTTCGTCAATAAAAAACGTATTAAATTGAGCAAGGGTGAAGATTTTAATAAGAATATTTTATGGCATATAGATTGATTAGTTGGTACTGTTTACAAAAGTATACAAAGCTTGTCTGATCATGGAGTGATATTACAATATGCTTAAGTCCTTTTTTAAAAAACTATTTCTATTCAGAAAAAAATCCTTCTATTCTCTACTCCATCATATTAAAAAACATATTCTCTTTGTCAGTTTATGTTGCTTGTCTATCAGCTCTGCCTCGTTCGCCGCAACATTAGCAGGCAGTCTGCAAGGCAAGTTTTCGATTAATGATCACGGTGCCGCTATCTACTCAATAGGCGTTGCTGTACCACCAGGGGTTGGTGGTTTAGAACCCACATTATCACTAGAATACAACAGCCAATCTAAAGGTGGACTTTTAGGTGTCGGCTGGAATTATGCCAGCCTAACGACTATTTCGCGCTGTGGTCAAAGCAAAGCCATTGAAGGGAGTTTTTTTACCCCAGGCATTCATTTTGATTATGGTGATAGGTATTGCTTAAATGGCGAAAGGTTGATTACCGACGGAACCTATGGCGCCAATGGCACTACCTATGCCACTGAAACCGACAAATGGCTAAAAGCAGAATCTGTTGGCTCCTGCGGTAACGGTCCTTGTACTTTTTTGGTGGCAGACGCTCAAGGCACAAAGCATGTTTATGGCGGCGACAGTAATACAGGCCTATTTAAGGCCATTGGCCGTGATGAACGCCTGTATTTTCCTCTCACCAGTTCGACGGATAGAAATGGCAATGTCATTAACTACCAGTACCAGCTTTTTGCGGATGGTGAAGTGCTGTTAACAGCCATTGAATATAATCAAAATAAGGTTGTTTTTAACTATGAAGCTCGGCCGGACACGTCCCACCACTACTTGGCTGGGCAATTATATAAAAGCACTCAACGTTTGACGTCGATTACTACCTATGCCTCTTCTTCCCTTGTTCAAACCTATCAATTAAGTTACGACACCAGCCCAACCACCGAGCGTAGCCGAATAACCTCGATACAGCGTTGTGGTAACAATGATTGCCTGCCGGTCACCGTATTTGACTATAAAGAGAGTGCCTTAACCGGATTGACTTCTATATCTAATGTTTCAGTCGGAGGTTGGAGTGATGTGGGCAGTTCACACCAGCGTAGGTATTTATCTTTCGACCATGACTTAGATGGGAAAACAGACCTTATTGAGATCTTTAAAGATGGTGGTAAGGCTGGTGCCACGGTTTGGTTTAAAGGGGATGTGGGTTTTCATGCTGGGCCCATTTCTGATATAGGCGATTGGGCGGATATTGGCAGTAGTTATCAACGTGAGTACCTGGTGATGGACCATGACCGTGATGGCCGCACAGATATTATTGAATTGTATGAATCTGATGGATCAACTGGAGCCAAAGTATGGCGTAATTCAGGTTCTGGTTTTGAATCTGGTCCTCAATCAGAGGTTGGTGGTTGGGCGAGTATAGGCTCTGCACATCAGCGACGCCATCTTGTATTTGATGCCAATAAAGATGGCTGGACTGATATCGTCGAATTATACAGACACGAGAACTCGTACACCGCTGCCAAGCTGTGGTTGAATCAGCAGGGTAATGGTTTTGCTGGAAATAACCTAGACACTTCTTATGTGGGGAACTGGTCTGATGTAAACAGCGAGAAGGCGAGGCGCTACCTTACTGTTGACGCCAATGGCGACGGCATGACAGATATACTAGAGATATATCACCTAGATGGCAAAACGTGGGTATCCAGATTTATAAGCCATGGCGCTGGATTTAATTTTGATGGTAATACTTTACTTGATGATTGGGTTGACCTTGGTGCCGCCAATGGCCACCAATTCTACCCCATGGACGTCAATGGCGACGGCTTGCAAGACTTGGTTAAACTCTACCAAAAAGGCAGTAATGAAACTGGCGCGAGCATTTTTTGGAATACCGGAACACAATTTGTAAAAAACAGTGCAGATTCAGGCCTTGGCAATTGGAAAAATACCGACAGTTCAGAGTCTAATGCTAATCTCTATTTACCGATGGATGTCAATGGTGATGGTAGGGCTGATTTAGTAAAACTTTATGAGTACGGCCTGACGACAACCCGTGCCGAAATGTGGTACGGCTCAAATGATGGCTTTATTCAAGGCGTTAATTTTCATCTGGGTGACAGGTCTAGTACCAACGCACCAGACGCACGCCGTTATTTGCCGATGGATACCAATGGCGATGGTTTAGCCGAAATTGTCGAATTGTATAAATACAATGACGATAATACCCACGCATCAATTTTGCAATTCGATCTCCAAGCGGATCAAGACCAGATAATCGCCATCACCGATGGGCTAGGGGAACAAACCACCATCACTTACAGCCCACTGAGCAACCCTGAGGTGTATAGCCGAGATAAGTCGGTTAGTGGTGAAGAGAGCAACGCCGCTTGGCGAAATATCACCTTCCCCTTGCAGGTCGTTCAGCAACATCAGGTCAAGCGTTCTGCTTCCGCCGATTGCAGTGCCTTAGATGCCATCAATGATGCCCAAAGTGACACAATAGACACTGGCTGTTACCAGTTTACCTACCAGTATGAAGAAGCCATAGCGGACCTTGATCGTGGTTGGCAAGGCTTTAAACGTCTGATGATCACGGATGAGCAATACAATACGGAAGTGACCCAAACGTATTCGGTTGATTACCCTTTGACGGGGCGTTTACTTAATAAAACCACCAGAGAGGCGGATACTCAAAACCTGATGAGCAGAGAAGAATATGCTTATCATACTTGCCGTGGCGATTCTGATTCTTATGGCCATTGTAAGAGCCTGCCAAGTAGGGCCCATCGCGTGTTCTTAGATGACAAGTCGCTGCATCATTATACTTTGGGTACGCCCAATTATACGCTTATGACGCGTTATGGTTATTATCAACCTCACCTCAGTAATGGTCAGCCTATTACCGTAACCTATGATGGTGATGCCAAGCTTGCTGAAGGTGATGGGGCCAATACTCTCTGCTATCAGTTTGCTAGCGCCACAGACGAGCAATGGTGGAAACGCTCCTTTGCTACCCATATTAAGCAAACCCATTGGCAGTATGGGAATTGCTTTAGTGCTGCCACTGCTTGGAGTACGGCCTTTGACTTAAACTGGAAGACATTTGCCTTTGATGAGCAGATGAACGTGGTGAGTAAAAGTGTGTATTTGGACAAAACCTCTTCCGGTGATCTGAGTGGTCATTGGCTGACGACGACTTCCACTTACGATGGGTACGGTAACCTGCTGACACAAACTCAGCCGACCGGGTTAGTGACTGAATTTTTGTATGACGCCACCCATACCTTTGTGAAGGAACAAAGTTCAATAGGGGCCGGATTAACCCTCACCTCAACGTTTGAATACGATGCGGGAACCGGGCAGCGAATACTAGAAACTAGCCCACAGGGCTTTCAATCCAAATTCATTCTGGATGACGTTGGTCGGGCGATAGAAATCCAGCAAACAGGGCCAGATGGCAGCTTGGTGACCATGGCGACCAGGACCTACCAGAAATCACCCACACAAACTGACCGAATTGAGGTGATAACGCGCCATCGTAAAGATTGGAATAATGACGTGGTGAGCAGCTGGCCTAGCAGCACAAAATTGTACGATGGCATGGGCACCGCATTCGAAGCCTATAAACCCGGAGACAGTTGGCAACACACCATCACAGGTGATCAAACCTATAACCACAAGGGGCAAGTCAATAAAGCTTATTTCGCCTATCTTGGAAACAGTACCTCAGACCGAGGCGAATACAACCAATACAGCTATGATGAACATGGCCGCCTTACCCGTATAGAGTCGTCGTTTGATGGTCAGGCGACAGAGTATGACTACAACCTGCACGATGACAGGGCCATTATTAAAAAAATGGACTCGCCCGTTAGCGACGGCGCTCAGGTTACCTATAAAACGCAGCACAATACCCGTGGCAAAGTCATTGCTCAGACTGGACCATCAGGTGGCATTACCCGATATGAGTATGATCCGCTGAACCGAGTCACCAAAATCACCGACCCGCTTGGGCAACAGCGCTTTTTGACCTACAACAGCTTGGGGCAAAAGCTCAGCGATAGCACAGCAGAAACCGGCACCATGACCTACGCCTACGACAGTTACGGTCGTTTGAGCTCACAAAGCGACGCCACGGGGCGAACGGTAACGCGTACCTATGATCAACGCAGCCGAATCATTAAGCAGGTCGCGCAATACGAAAAGGGCACCACTGAGACTGGGTACACCTATAAAGACACGTCAGATATGGGACCAGCACTATTCGGACGATTATCTAGTACAAGCGTCACAACGAATGATCAAACGGTGGTAACGAATACTTATCGCTACAATCTAAAAGGGCTTAAAACCCAGCATTATTACATGATGGATTTAAATAATTCTGGGAATCCTGACGAGGTTCAAGATACTCATCTTATTGAGTTTTCCTATGATGCGATGGATCAATTGGCCTCATTAACCTACCCGGATGGTAGTGTGGTTTCTTACCATCATGGGCAAGATGACAACAACTTGCTGACCCGTGTGGACTACGACTACGCGGTTAATGATGGGGTAAATAATACTCAGGCCACCTTGGCGCATTACCAAAACTACCATGTGAATGGTAAAGCCAAAGACATCACCTATGGCAATGGCATTACCGAGACGAGGGCGTTTGATGAGATTGGGCGTTTATTAACATCTGACATTGCTAATACGTCGAATCCCTTACTACAGCGCAGCTATACATGGAATCGT
>NZ_JAEMNX010000028.1 GCF_016463975.1 Marinomonas transparens
CTGATTATCTATTTTAAAGAGCGTTGCCGTTACACTTAAGCAGCCATCCTCTACTAGAGAGCGAAGCCCTGTCCGTGTCAGCGAGGGCATATAATACCTTCTAGATTTCTTAGCGCAAGGATTTTTTACTTTTAAATGAAGGTTTTTTCAAGAAAGAAAATTGGTCTAAGCGCAAAACCAATAAAGGCACCAAAAATACGCTAAACCACATGGCAATAGTGATATCACTTTTCACTTGCCACCAAAGATGTGCAATCACGGCTAGAGCGGCAAAATAGACAAACCTATGCACGGGCTTCCAGTTCCGCCCCAATCGCTTCATCATTTTCTTCGTACTAGTAACCGCCAACACCAGCAAGATCAAAAGCGCAAGCACACCAGCATAAATATAAGGCTTCTCAACGAGGTCAGAGCTAATCCAGGACCAACTCAGTCCAGCGAATAACACCAGATAAATAAACAAATGAAGAAATGCGTATAAACAAGCCGTCAAGCCAACAAATCGACGATACCGAGAAATAAAACGCAGGGGCTTTAATTTAGTAAGTGGGGTAAGCATTAAAACCATCACAATCGATACACTCGCCCAAATACCACTGACATTCATTAAAGGTTTTCCAGGATCCGGAAAATAACGCCCAGAAAACAAAGAGAACACCATCCATATAAAGGGAAATGCAAATAAGAGCAAAATATACGGCTTTTCTTTTCTGTCCCAAAAAGTCTTCAAGTTAATAAAACCTCTTTAGATCCATGCCTGAGTATAAGCTCGCCACTTCTTCATAGCCGTTGAACATTTTGGTTTCAATGACATTAGGAAAAAGCAAACCACCGGGTAAACGACGCTCTTGTTTTTGCGTCCATCGCGGGTGATCGACATTAGGATTAACATTGGCATAAAAACCATATTCACTAGGCGCCAACGTACTCCAAGTTGTTTTTGGCATAGCCTCTAAAAAGTGAATTTTTACAATAGACTTTATACTTTTAAAACCGTATTTCCATGGCACAACTAGCCTCACAGGAGCACCGTTTTGGTTAGCCAAAACACTGCCATACATGCCAACGGTAAACATAGCCAAAGGGTGCATTGCCTCATCAATACGCAACGCTTCCCGATAGGGCCAATCAATTGAACCACCCTTTTGCCCTGGCATTTGCTCTGGGTCATAAAGCGTTTCAAAATAAACATATTTTGCTTTTGAAGTAGGCTCAAAACGTTTTAAAACATCCGCTAAAGAAACCCCCACCCAAGGAATTACCATGGACCATGCTTCGACACAGCGATGGCGATAAATTCGCTCCTCTAATGCAGACGTTTTAATAATGTCATCCAGATCAAACACCCCCGTTTTAGCAGCCTCCCCTTCTACTGTAATTGTCCATGGGGTTGTTTTAAGCTGCGAAGCACGATCTTTAGGGTCACCTTTCCCATAACCAAACTCATAGAAGTTATTATAAGAAGCAGCCACATCATAGGGTGCCGCTTTTTCATCCGCTCCATAGGAGGTTTCTATGATGTTTTGATAGGCAGAAACCAGCCCCAATGGTGGACTAAGGGGGTTACCTCCCTGAAGTGCCGCTGACGCATTCCCTATCACGCCCACACCAAGCGCCCCCCCTCCCATCACCTTCATAAGCTGACGACGGTTAAGATAAATTGACTCATCAGTAACTTCTGACTCAGAGCAATCAGAATATTTTTTATTGCGAATAAGCATAATGCGCCTCCTAAGCGTTTCAGTTAGGACAAACTCACACCATACAAGTTCCATTAAAAAGCCCCTCTTACTTTCACAAGAAGGGCTTTTTTATTACTAAAGTGTATTAGCGAAAACGCTTAAAGGCGATCCCAAGTACCCCCCATACCCCATACAAACAAAAGACACTCATTAATAGCAAAGCAGGTTCTAGAGCAATAAACACCAAAACTAATACGGCGATAAGAAGCACAACAAAAGGCACTCTCCCCTTTAAATTAAGATCCTTGAAGCTACGATATTTCACGTTACTTACCATCAACAATCCGACAATAGGTACAAGTAACATCATCATCGTCGCCATACTTTCGCCAGACAACCCCTTTTCATTTGCCGCCCAAATGACACCAGCAACAATCGCTGCGGCAGCTGGGCTCGGCAAACCAGTAAAATAACGCTTATCTTCAACCCCAATCATGGTATTAAAACGCGCCAAACGAAGCGCTGCACCTACCGCATAAATAAACGCCGCAATCCAACCGACTTTGCCCAGTGGCGCTAAAGACCAGGTAAATACCACCAAAGCAGGAGCAATACCAAATGACACCATATCGGCAAGGGAGTCATACTCAGCACCAAAAGCACTTTCCGTACGGGTCAAACGCGCAACACGACCATCAAGACCATCAAAAACCATCGAAATAAAGATGGCCATCGCCGCATAAGTATAATGCCCATTCATCGCCGCGATAATGGAATAAAAACCCGAAAACAAAGCGGCCGTAGTGAACAAGTTAGGTAATAAATAGACTTCTCGTCTCGGCTGTTTTTTTTCATTTTCACCACATTTTTTTTCTTCAACATCATCGACACTGATTGTTTCAACTTCGTCTATAGGCATATCTACAGCCTTTTCATCATTAGGTTTCATTATCACAACTTCGCGAAGGAACGCTTCGCGGCCTCAATGGTAAAGTCGATATCTTCTTCTGTGTGAGCCTGAGAAATAAACCCTGCCTCGAAGGCAGCGGGAGCAAAGTATATCCCCTCCGCTAACATATGATGAAAAAAGGCCTTGAATTGCGCAAGGTCGCAACGCTGCATTTCAGAAAAACTGGTTACCGCTTCTGCATTAGTAAAAAAGAACCCAAACATTCCACCTTCATTCACCACACAAAATGGAACCCCCACTTCATCAGCAGCTTTCTTCAACCCAGTCACTAAGCGCTCAGCCTTAGCACCTAATACTTTATGGAAGTCAGGTTCGCTGATTTTATTTAGCACTGCCAACCCAGCAACCATAGCAACAGGGTTTCCAGACAAGGTTCCCGCTTGATACACAGGCCCTAATGGAGAAATGCATTCCATAATGGCACGTTTACCGCCAAACGCTCCCACTGGCATGCCAGCCCCAATCACCTTACCAAGGGTCGTCATATCCGGCACTATACTATAACGCTCTTGAGCCCCACCTAATGCCACACGAAAGCCCGTCATAACTTCATCGAAAATCAATACAGCGCCAGACTCGTCACACACCTGCCGCAAGCTTTCTAGAAAACCAGCAACAGGTGGAATACAGTTCATATTACCGGCAATGGGCTCAACAATAATACAAGCGATCTGATCACCTATTTCAGCAAAACACCGTATTACTTCATCAATATCATTATATTGCAAAGTAATCGTATGCTGTGCTAAATCACTAGGTACACCTGGAGAGCTTGGTACCCCTAAGGTTAAAGCGCCAGAGCCTGCTTTAACCAATAAGGAATCTGAATGACCATGATAGCAACCTTCAAACTTCACGATTTTATCTCGCCCGGTGTAACCCCGCGCTAAGCGAATCGCACTCATAGTTGCTTCGGTGCCAGAGTTCACCATGCGCACCATATCCATTGAAGGGACAAGCTCACATACTTTTTCCGCCATGGTAATCTCGACTTCCGTTGGCGCACCAAAACTCAGACCGTAATCGAGCTGCTTGCGCACCGCATCTAAAACATCTGGATGAGAATGACCAAGAATCATAGGCCCCCATGATCCCACGTAGTCTATATAACGATTCTTGTCCTCATCATAGATATAAGCACCGCTACCCTGTTGAAAGAAAAGAGGCGTACCGCCAACACCATTAAAAGCTCTAACCGGGGAGTTTACGCCACCAGGAATTCGATGTTGTGCTCGGGCATATAGATCTTCTGAACGACTCATACTTTAAAAATGTCCCATTAATTATCAATAAAATCGTTTTCTTTTAGAGCAATAATCAACTCTTCATAAAACGAACAAAATGCTATTAAATCTAATTTAATCTATTTCAACTGTCTCGCAATAAAAACTCATCAAGCCGACGTCGCGTCACTATGTACAAAGATGACGTATTAGACAAAGCCACTAAAACCTCAGCTCGATTTGTCTGTTGAAACCAATTTAAAACCTCTTCAAGAGAAGCTGGCTCATCAATTAAAGGCAACGCAGCAGGGCTAACGGCTTCGACCAAATCCATACAAAGCGCATCTTGACTAAATCGCATCCAAGCTTGAGGACCAAATTCTGCCTGTTTCAGAGCCTCTAATACCACCATCCTTTTAACAAAATACCATTCACCTGCACCATCAAAAACCACATATTCTAGCATACTCGAAGCTAAGCCTTTTACCTGCTTAATGGGAACAAGCATAGGTAGGATTAAAACCTCATCCAATATCGGCTTAACCTTATGGTGCCTCAGCTGACGCTGGAAAGGGCTTATCGTTGAAGACACTCCCGCAAACCTCAAACGCTCAACAAAAATGGAGTCCTGCCCCAAAAGCGTACGTATAAACAAACAAGCCACAACAATCACAAAAAGCGCAGGTACAATCACTTCAGACGAATGAGTCATCTCAATAATGGCAACTAAAGCCGTTAATGGCGCTTGAAAACATGCCGCCATCATTGCTGCCATGCCTAATAAAGCAAACAGAGCAATTTCCCCTCCCCCAGAAAGACCTGTATCAAAAGAAAGAGCAATCTGAACCCCTGCTAGCCCACCAATAATAAAAGTCGGCCCTATCATTCCACCTGGAATACCCAAGCCGATAGTCAATGCTGTTAACACTGTTTTTGCGACAATCAACAAGAGAAGCGAGTAAACCACAACATCCCCTGACAAAAGCCCCTCCAAAGAATCGTACCCACTGCCTAACGCCTCAGGCAAATAAATTGCTGCCAGAGAAGTAGCGAGTGCCACAACCAAAAAGCGCAACCAAACAGACTGCACATTGTAACGCCACAAACGTTTCTGGATACGGAAAAATAACGAAGCAAGGAAGACAACAAAAAGAGCTAAACAAAAACAGGTAAAAAACAAGTCTGGTGTAAAATTCACAACCACTAGGTCACTCACACCAAAAAAATTTAAGGGCCCGAGTGCATAATCACTGATTAACATAGCAATCACAGAGGATAATAAAATCGGTAAAACATAGCGCAAGCGGTATTCCAAAAAAATCACTTCAAAAGCAAATAAAACACCCGCCAATGGCGTTTGAAAGCCAGCAGAAATAGCCCCAGCAACCCCACAGGCTAACAAGGTTTCAACACCGTACTGTGGCAACTTCGCTTTTTGAGCCAAATAGCTCCCTAATGTTGCCCCAAGATGTGCTGCGGGCCCTTCTTTACCAATAGACAGGCCACCAGCTAACCCAATAACAGCAGAAACAAATTGCACTAACGCGTTAGATAATGAAAGAAGCCCTTGGTGATGATTTAAACGCTCAATGATATAGGGAACACCAACTTTTAATATTCGATTAGGCAAAGTACTAAACATTAGCGCCAACATTGCGCAAGACACCCAAACAAAAGCAACACGATCTAGTACAGGAAGCGATTCAAAACCATCATAATCCCCCGCCATAAAATATTCAGCTGGTAGATAAATCAATGTATAAAATAACACCATCACCAATCCACTCAATACGCCACATAAGCTACCGAATACAGATAAGACAAGTAGGTCATTATTAAGCTGAGCTTTCCCAAGATACTTTTCCTTAAACTTTATCCCTATCAAACTACACCTCATTCTTAGGAGTCATAATTCCGTTTAGTTTTCATCAAACAGAAAGCCAACCATTGATTCTTTAAACAATACCTACCAACGGTCCAATCGTTTAGCAAGGCACATATGCGTCACAACTTTATGAAGATTAGGCCAGCCTTCCATTTTTTCACGTATTTCATTCAACCTATCCATTGATGGCGTTTGCACTAACAGCATTAAATCAAGATCACCACTGATAGAGTGGGCCAACTTGATTTCAGGAATTTCTCCAATCAATGGTAAAACCAATTCACAAGATAGAGGACGAAAAGTCAAAGCTATATAAGCCGTCACCCCTTCTTCTTTCGAAATATGGGCATGGTATCCAGTAATATGCCCTTGTTCTTCCATACGCTTAATACGATCTGTAACAGCGGAACGAGACAAACTTACTTTACGTCCAATTTCAGAGACAGACTGCCGAGCATCTTCCACTAATAACGCCAAAATATGTTGATCAAATCGATCCAAGACCATGTTTTCTTCCTAACTCTACTAATCTTCCGACAATGTGACGGTTAAAGCCACAAAGTGCAGCTAAAACTCCACACTTTGCCCAGCGCTATATTGTGCAATCCATTTTATCCTGTGCTGTCTGATTTAACAGACTTTTTATTAGAATAGGAAAGAGGAAATACAAACATGCAATACCAACGTTCATTAGGCCCACTACAAGGCATCGCCATGACCGTCACCACTTTTGTTGGTACTGGGCTTATGGTGTTACCTGCCATGTCTGTTGCTCAAGCAGGGTCTTTTGCTTTTTTCGCTTGGCTAATTACTGCCGTTGCGATATTACCTATCGCTTTTGTGTTTGCCCTAATGGGTAGCCGCTTCCCTTCCGCAGGAGGAGCCTCCCACTATATTGGCCAAGTCTTTGGAACGCGCATAGAAAGAGCGGTCGGTTGGTTATTTCTGAGCATCCTGCTAGTCGGCCCTGCGGTTGCCATTAAAGTTGCCGCTGCCTATTTGGCTATTCTATTAGATATGAATGAAGGGAGTATCTTTGCCTTAAGCCTTGTCACTCTGCTCGGCATGCTCCTCTTTTCTATCGCTGGCCTGAAAAATTCAGCGCGATTTCAAACTCTAGTCGTACTACTGCTTATTGCTGCCGTCATCTTTCTCGCGTTCGTTGGCGATATAACGTCCGCTATCAGCATTACCGAAGTACCAAGTAATTGGTCCGAATTTCATCCAACACTACTTGCTACAGGCACTATTTTTTGGTGTTTTCTAGGCATTGAAGTAATGGCCCATATGGGTAATGAGTTTAAAAACCCTGCTAGAGATTTCCCTATCGCTTTACTTGGCGGTATTGGAATCGTTGTCGCTCTCTACTTAACCCTCGTCTTGCTGATTGCTTACCACCATACTTTTGGCGATGAAATCACCAACAGCCAATCACTCGCGCTACTGATTGGAAAGTTACTAGGAGACGAATACAAACAGGTCTTTTCACTTGGTGCCTACATCATTGCCTTTGCGAATGTTGGTGTCTATATACTAGGCTTTACTCGAATGGTGCAATCTCTTGCAGCACAAAAAGCCCTGCCCCATTACTTTGCTAAATTAAACCATAAAGGCACGCCTATCAGGGCCGTCAGTTTAGTGGGCATTATCTGCGTCCTATCTTTAGCGGTCGCCGAGCACTCTAACTTAACCATGAATTGGTTTATCGAAATGACCAATGGCTCATTTTTACTCATTTATTTACTAACCTGCTTTACCGCTATCAGACTATTTAAGAAGCAAGAACGCTGGTTAGCTTGCATCGCCAGCTTAAGCTGCCTCTTAATGGTAAGCTTCATTGGCCAAAACATGCTATTTGCAGGTTTTATGCTCTCATTAGCCATCCTATGGGAATTCTATAAAGGCTATAAAAGCCACACAAAAGAAATTCATGTACAATGACGGCATCTAATACACTCTCAAAAGGCGATAAAGCCTCAAGAATATCAGGAGATGAACTATGCCATTACTAGACAGCTTTCGCGTAGACCATACACGTATGCAAGCTCCAGCCGTACGAGTAGCAAAGTCCATGGCAACGCCAAAGGGCGATACCATTACCGTTTTTGACCTTCGTTTCTGCATTCCTAATGAAGAAATTTTATCTGAGCGTGGCATTCACACGTTAGAGCATTTATTCGCAGGCTTTATGCGCGACCACCTTAATGGCAATGGCGTAGAAATTATCGATTTGTCTCCAATGGGTTGTCGTACCGGTTTTTACATGAGCCTAATAGGCACCCCCACTGAAGACAAGGTTGCTAGTTCTTGGAAAGCAGCCATGGAAGACGTACTTAAAGTAAAGTCTAAAGGGGATATTCCAGAACTAAACGAGTATCAATGCGGCACATACGAGATGCACTCCCTAGAAGAGGCTCAGCAAATTGCCAGCATGATTCTGGAACGTGATGTGAAGGTAAACAGCAACGAAGAACTTTACCTAAGCGAAGAGTTCCTTAAAGAACACAGCTAACCACATCACTTAAAACAAATAAAAGGGTGACTAGTAATAAACTAGTCACCCTTTTATATTTTCTATTATGAAACAGACGTTAGCTTCTACTAGAAGAAGCCAATAACATACTCGCCAAAACAAACAAGCTTCCCATTCCTTTGTTTAACCTCAACATTCCTTTGTGACTCTTTATGAAACGACGAATCTGCTTGCCGCTGACGGCATAAATATAAGCCGCTAAAAACTCACAAAAAATGAAAGTAACCCCAATCACTAAAAACTGTGGAGCAACAGGCATACTCAAGTCTAACAACTGTGGAAAGATGGCGGTAAAAATCAAAATGGCCTTAGGATTACTGATCGCAATCAAAAATTCTTGTCGAATTCGTGCATAATGACTCACAAATGATACGACTGTACTATCCGCCTGTTCATCTAGGCCAATAGCAGCACTCCGCCATGTTTTGATACCAATATAAAGCAGATAAACTACCCCCAACCACTTCACCACACCGAACCAAAAAACAGATGAAACAATAACGGCACCAAGCCCCAGCGCTGACACCAACATTAAAATAGCAAAGGCAATATTTCGCCCCAACGATGCAACCACAGCTCCTACAGGGCCTACCTGCATACCGTTATATATGGCTGTAAAGTTGTTTGGCCCTGGTGACAAAGCCAACAACATTAAAAAAGGCGCAGTAACCAACCAAAGCTGCCAATTCATTGCATTATCTCCTGATTCAAACCCATGATTTATAAAATGAAGTGTATGGTGAATTTTTCTTTTATTTCAAAAGTAAAAGACCAAAACAACCCTATTTATGAACTGTAGCCACGCTACAATCCCCAGTAAAATACCCACCAACAATAAACCTCTTTAAGGAAGCTGTCATGTCTATTTCACACCTTTTACTCTGGCTTACTGCCGCTATTTGGGGGTTCGCCTTTGTCGCCCAAAGTGCAGGAATGGATAGTCTTGGCCCCCATAGCTTTAACGCTGCCCGTTTTTTATTAGCAACACTATCACTACTGCCTTTATTACTAATTTTTAAAGTCCGTAAAGCTCAAAATAAACGCCTACTTTGGCTCGGTGGTTTGGCCGCTGGTTGCTGCCTTTTTCTTGGTTTTACTTTCCAACAAATGGGCTTGCAATACACTACCGCAGGCAATGCAGGTTTTATCACCAGCATGTATATTGTTTTTGTACCAATCTTAGGGCTTTTACTCGGTCATAAAACAGAAAAGAGCACATGGCTTGGAGTCGGGTTTGCACTAGTGGGTCTATATTGCTTAACAATCGGCCCGAACCTTTCCATCAATAAAGGCGATGCAATGCAACTGATAGGCACTCTATTTTGGACAGGCCATGTATTGGTTATTGGCTATTTATCTAGGCATGTGGCGGCAATCCCCCTTTCTATTGTGCAATTTTCAGTAGCAACGATTCTCGCCACCATTACAGCTTTCACAATAGAAACTCCCACATTAGAAAACATTCAATTAGCTTGGTGGCCCCTTATTTATACCGGAATTGCTGCTTCAGGTATTGCTTGCACGCTGCAAACCTTAGGACAAAGGCGCGTATCCCCTAGCATTAGCGCTTTAATTCTATCTTCAGAAGCGATATTTGCGGCCCTAGGTGGCTGGCTATTAATAGATGAAAACCTATCCAGCCGAGCCTTACTTGGGTGCAGCCTTATTATGACAGGCATGATCATTAGCCAATGGCCCCGTCAGCCTAAGCCTGTTTTAGAAAAAACAGAAGCTCTCATAAATTAAAACAATCAATCTTCTTTGGCGATATTAGATGGCATGACTCTTTTTATCGGAGTGGACATAATCATCATGGTATTGGTATCGCTTAAGTCAATTAAACGCTCCAACAACTCATCTAGTTTAGACATAGATTTCACCCCAACTTTTAATACAAAAGCATATGGTCCCGTCACGTTATAGCACTCCACCACTTCATCTAACGTCATTATCAAAGCTTTAAAAACTCGCTCCTTGGTGCGATAAACCTGACATTCCACCAGAGCAGTAATGGGAATCCCTGCTTTCTCTAAATTTAACTCTGCACGGTAACCGGTAATAACGCCAAGCTCTTCCAATTTACGCACCCGCTCGGCCACCGCTGGAGCAGACAAATGCACTAATTTACCTAAATCCGAAAAAGACATACGAGCATTTTCCTCAAGCGCTCTTAATAATTTCCAGTTGATAGCATCCATCAAAAATACGCCTTCTATTCCTCACCTAGTTAATAACAAAAATGCCGCTAAGATAATCTATCTTAGCGGCATTTTTCTAACACTCTGCACTCAATATCGCTTAGATACTAAGCACTTTTTCGCCACGGGCAATACCAGAAACACCAGTACGAACCACCTCAAGAAGGTGAGCCCCACCCAATGCTTGTAGGAAGCCATCTAATTTATCTGACTCGCCAACAATCTGAACCGTATAAATAGACGGTGTCATATCGACGATGTTGCCACGAAAAATATCAACCGTACGCTTCACTTCAGCACGCTGAGCGCCCGTTGCACGAACTTTCACCAACATAAGCTCGCGTTCTATATGTTGACCTTCTGTTAGATCAACCAGCTTTACCACATCAATTAACTTGTTCAGCTGTTTGGTAATTTGCTCTACGACTTGGTCAGAGCCAAAGGTGGTCAAAGTAAGGCGAGATAACGTTGGATCATCTGTCGCCGCTACGTTTAATGATTCAATATTAAAGTTTCGCTGGGAAAACAAACCAACCACACGAGACAAAGCACCGGGCTCATTTTCCATTAACACAGAAATAATATGTCGCATAATTAGGTTCGCTCCGTCTTGCTCAAGAACATATCGCGCATAGAGCCACGAGGCACTTGCATTGGATAAACGTGTTCTTCTGGATCCACATAGCAATTAATGAAGACCAATTGATCTGTCATTGCAAAAGCTTCTTCCATCTTGGCATCAAGTTCATCTTTACTACGAATTTCAACGTAACTATGACGATAAGCGTCCATTAATACTTTGAAATCGGGTAATGAATCCATGTAGGAGCTTGAGTAACGTCCCTCATAATTCATATCTTGCCATTGTCGAACCATGCCTAAATAGCCATTATTCAAGCACAAGATCTTAACTGGCAAACCATACTGTAGACAGGTAGAAAGCTCTTGAATATTCATTTGAATACTGCCTTCACCGGTAATACAAACCACCGTTTCTTCTGGGAAGTTCATTTTTACCCCCATCGCGGCAGGCAAACCGAACCCCATCGTTCCTAAGCCACCAGAGTTAACCCAACGATTTGGTTTATCAAATTTGTAATACTGTGCAGCAAACATCTGGTGCTGACCTACATCAGAAGCCACATAGGCATCACCTTTCGTGGCACGCCAACAAGCCTCAACAGCCGCTTGAGGCTTGATTTTTTCGCCACTAGTATCATAACGACCACCGTGAACAGCACGCCATTCATTGATCTGTTTCCACCAGCCAATCAATGCTTCTTCATTGGCTTTTTGCCCCTCAATCAAAGCATTCATTTCTTCTAATACTTGGCTAACAGGACCAACAATAGGCACATCTGCTCGAATCGTTTTAGAAATCGCTGCGGGGTCGATATCAATATGAATGATTTTGGCACCCGGACAAAATTGATCAGGGTCATTGGTCACACGGTCATCAAAGCGCGCACCAACCGCCAAGATCACATCACTGTGATGCATGGTCATATTTGCTTCATAGCTACCATGCATACCTAGCATGCCGACAAACTGCTTATCTGTACCAGGGTAACCGCCCAAGCCCATCAAGGTATTGGTAACAGGCACATTCAAGGACTTAGCAAGATTGACTAGCAGCTCAGATGCGCCACCCATAATCACACCACCACCAGCGTAAATAATAGGACGCTTAGCGGCCAACAATAAATCAATAGCCTTCTTAATTTGACCACTATGCCCCTTGGTTGGAGGAGTATAAGAACGTAAAGAAACTGACTCAGGGTATTTATACTCGAATTTAGAACCGGGCATGGTCATGTCTTTTGGCACATCTATTACAACAGGCCCAGGACGACCTGAACTTGCAATGTGATAAGCCTTTTTCATAATCATAGGTATTTCAGAAGGATGTTTAACCGTAAAACTATGCTTAACAATAGGGCGAGAGACACCAATCATATCCGTTTCTTGGAAAGCATCTTCACCAATCAGATAACTCATTACCTGACCACAGATAATGACCATCGGAATGGAGTCCATGTAAGCCGTCGCGATACCTGTCACTGTATTGGTTGCACCTGGACCAGACGTCACTAACACGGTGCCAGCTTTACCTGTTGCGCGCGCATAGCCATCAGCCATATGCGTCGCCGCCTGTTCATGCCTAACTAGAATATGTTTTACATCAGATTGACGATGCAAAGCATCGTAAATATGAAGTGCAGCACCACCTGGGTAACCATAAATATATTCAACTCCCTCATCTTTGAGGAATCGGGCGATCATCTCACCACCGGATAATAACTCCACCTTAATGACCTCTATAGAATTCATCTGTCTGCTAGTTTAGTGCGCCTATTGTAACCGCATAAGACAAGCAGATTAAAGTTGATAGAACGAAGTTTGCTAAACTAATGAGGTAACTTGAAAATAAGGAACACTCAAACGCAATAAGTCGCAGTTTTTACACTGCCCGCGTCTTTTCGCGAGGGGAAGTACAAACAGGCAAACATTACGCCACATTATGTACTTGTGCTTATCAGAATACATCTGATGACGGGGCTGGTGTCCCGTAAGGAAGTCATCGACATGGTATTGTCGAAATAAGAGATCATTTTGTCGATAAGTACGAAATTTGTCAATATAAAAGCTACCAAAACACGGATAAAACTTGCCCTAGGCTACACTTCATGATGTTATAGCCGAATAATCAAACTAGGAGTTTTAAGATGGCCAATGAGCTCAATCAACAACGTATTATTGATGAATTTTTGCGCTGTTTTCGTAAAATGTTGATGGATCCAGAACTCGCTGGAGAACTAGTACGCATCGCCAAAGAAAACATTAACGAGCCAAACGCTTATGAACGCATCGCTGAAGAAGTATCCAATCAGACAACACTAAAAATCCCTGAAAATCACACAGAAGCGGACCGCATGTTTGTTAAGCTATTAATGAATGTAGTCAAAGGCGACTCTCTTCTTTATTAACTCTAATGCTAGCTAGGTTAATGACCCATCATTTTCCTAGCAGCACAAAACACGTCGGTACTTCCTTTGCTCCCCTCGTCGCTAGCCTCACCAGATAATTTAAGCAAACTCGCGGATGAGATTAAGTCGTGGGCACTAGACTTTGGTTTTGCAGAAGCCAGAATTGTAGAACCTGATTTAGAGCAATATCGAAGTGATTTTAATCAGTGGCTAGATAAAAACTACCACGCCGGCATGGACTACCTTGCTAACCATAGCGACCTAAGATTCCAACCAGAAAATCTTCACCCTGGCACTCGTCGTGTCATTTCCCTGCGAATGCATTATTTACCTCAATCAGTAGAAACCGTTGAGCGCCTAAAAACCAAACACAAGGCTTATATCGCACGATATGCTCTGGGCAGAGATTACCACAAACTCATCCGCAAACGACTGACTCAACTCGCAAAAAAGATTGAACTCAATGTAGGCGACCATGGTTATCGTGCCTTTGTGGATAGCGCCCCAATTTTAGAGAGGCAAGTCGCCGAACAAGCAGGTATGGGCTGGATAGGTAAAAACACTCTACTACTGACCCCGAAAGCCGGTAGCTGGTTTTTATTAGGAGAAATATTTACTAACTTACCCCTTCCAGTTGATGAACCCACTTCAACTCGACATTGTGGTAGCTGCGACGCATGCTTAACTCAGTGCCCTACTGATGCTTTTGTTGAGCCTTGGGTGCTTGATGCCGGAAAATGTATTTCCTACTTAACCATTGAGCACAAAGGCCCCATTCCGGAAGAGTTACGCAGTAAAATGGGCAATCGAATATTTGGCTGTGATGATTGCCAATTAGTTTGCCCTTGGACAAAGTTCGCTAAACACACACAAGAAGAAGATTTCCAGCCTAGACATAACCTAGACTCAGCAGATCTCATCGACCTTTTTGAGTGGGATGAAGAAACTTTTTTAAAAAATACGGAAGGCTCACCAATTCGAAGAACAGGCTATGAAAACTGGCGCAGAAATATTGCTGTCGCTCTAGGAAATGCGCCTACTAACAAGTTAACCATAGGCACTTTAAAAAACGCCCTTAACTCATCTTCAGAGCTAGTCAAAGAACATATCGTTTGGGCATTACAACAACACCAAACAAAAAACATTTAATTTATTATTATGAAAGACCTTTTTCTTTATCAACGATACCTGATAAAGGCAATTGCTCCTGTGTAGCATTAACGGCCATGATGACCCGATTCCGACCATTGTCTTTCGCTCCATAAAGAGCGGCATCCGCTCTTTTTAACAACTGTTCACCACTTTCTTCGGCCAATAGCTGAGCAACGCCAATACTCATGGTGATCCGAATATGTTGCTCTTCAAACTCAGCATTTTGCATCGCAAGCCTAAGCTTTTCTGCTACTTTCTGAGCCATCAAACTATCAAAATAAGGTAAAAGAACAGCAAACTCCTCTCCCCCCCAGCGAGCAACCACACCATCATCGGCCAAAATTTTTGATAAAAGCTGTGCCGCATGCTTCAAAACATGATCACCAACCTGATGACCAAATTTATCATTCACTAGTTTAAAGTCATCCAAATCAACCAACAAAAGAGTCAAAGGCATCTGTCTTTTATGCGCTATATCGACATGTTCACGGAATAACAGATCAAATCGAGTACGATTATAAACTTGTGTTAATGAATCCGTATTAGCAAGTGTCGAAAGCTTCTGATTCAACTGTAGAAGGGCGTCATTCTTATCTTCCAAGCTCGTCGTCTTCTCTCTAATTCTTGATTCTAACCCCTGATTTAACTCAGCTAACTCCCGGCGGGAAAACACCAAACTGCTTACCATTCGGTTAATCCCATCTAATAGTTTTTGATATTCAATAAAGCGAGAAAGACGTGAATCTCCTTGCAAGGGGCTGGGGTTAGACAAGTTCAAATTATCTAATTCAAACATAATATTCCCCATGGAGCTTTGCACCAACTTAACGACTAAATGACGCAACAACAGCCACAGCAAGGCGACTTGTAAGAACAACACACTCAAGTAAATAAACAACCTATTGTAAAAAGCTGTTCGCAGCGCTAGATCAGATATATATAAAACAAGCTGAGATTGGCCTCTATCTGCCAAGATTAGGACACTTCGGGTATAATCTGCCGACGAAAAGTCTTGATGACGCACTAAAACAGAAGAGGAGTTAGGAGACGGCTGATATTCAAACCCTAATACTGAATCGCCTAAAATGCCACTATTTAAGGCTTTGGTAAACAAAGTAGTTAAAATGTTTTTATTGACGTCAGCATCAGAATAACTTTGAACCCCTTCCATCAAAAATGAGGCTGCTCTGTCTATCGCCTGATTTTGACTCTTCTTCAAGTCTTGATAGGAAGTAGCCAACATAATACCAGAGAAAAAAACGGCGGTGATAAAATAGCAGCCCAACATTTTATAAAGGGCAAAGCTCACTATACTTTGTTGTTTGTTCACGATATGGCCCCGTTAATTAAAATAAAAGACCATAACCTTAATGTTTTACGTTATGAATCTGGGGATACTCTCTCATCTCCAATCGCTACACTCGAAATAACGGAGAAATACCTTCTTGTTATCGCCATCTTTTTCAAAACCTTTAACAGGAGAATTACAAAAAATATCACAAGCTGTCTGTTTTATGACCTAGCCTTAACACATCAACACAAAAATGGGCACTGATATTAACTCTGAAACTCGTTTGCTATCAGTAGTTAGGAGCACTAGCGTTACTCTAATTAGCCATGCTCATGCAAGCATTCAGACCAGACAGAGAAAAAACCTATTGGTAGACAAAAAAACTATGTCTTGCTGCAATAAAACGACTCGCAATCTACCAATAAAACAGACAGAATCTAATGCTATTACTTTGCTAAATAAGCATTTTTTTGCTTTGATGGGCTCTTATCCCATGAGGTATTTTCCTTGATACAAACTGCGCTCATTGACCCATTTGGTCGTCGTATCGACTATTTACGAATTTCCGTCACTGACAGATGCGACTTTCGTTGTACTTATTGCATGGATGAGGACGTCACTTTTTTATCTAAAAGCCATATACTGTCTCTAGAAGAAATAGTTGTTGTTGCAAAGACTTTTATCGCCATGGGAACAAAGCGTATTCGCATTACTGGCGGAGAACCTCTAGTCAGAAAGAATATCCTATGGGCCATAGAACAAATAGCCAATACATCAGGCCTTGAAGAACTTACCATCACCACTAACGGCTCCCAGCTTCATAATATGGCACAAGACCTGCTGAATGTCGGTGTGTCACGTATCAATATCAGCCTCGATACCTTACAAGCCGATCGTTTTTTCGCATTAACCCGCAAAGACAAATTCCAGCAAGTCATAAATGGGATAGAAAAAGCAGCAGAGCTTCCCTTTAAGCGACTTAAAATCAACAGTGTTATGCTGAAAAATCATAATGATGATGAGCTTTACGATCTCGCGAACTTTGCTCTCGAAAGAAACATGGACATCAGTTTCATTGAAGAAATGCCACTTGGCATTATCAGTGACCATAGTCGCGCTGCAACTTACCTATCCAGTGACGATGTAATAGAAACACTCAGCCAACACTTTTCACTTACACCAAGCAGCATAACCACCAGCGGCCCTACTCGCTATTACCAGGTTGCAGGTTATGACCATAGAATTGGCGTCATTTCACCACATAGTCACAATTTTTGTGATACCTGTAACCGAGTTCGGCTTACCGCAGAAGGCCGCTTATTATTATGCCTAGGTAACGAGCACTCAAAAGATTTAAAGCCCTATATCCGTGATATTTTACCAAGCACTCCCCCCTTGGAAGATGCCATTATTGAAGCGCTAGCCTTAAAACCACAAAAACATCATTTTAACCTCGAAGAAGCCCCTCAAATTTTGCGTTTCATGAGCGCTACAGGAGGCTAAGAAGGAATACCATGACCAAGAAATCACCCAAGCCAACCACTCCATTTCGCCCATTAAAAATCAGCGTATTAACCGTTTCAGACACACGCACCCTTGCTGAAGATACATCGGGCAATGCCTTAATTGAACTATTACAAAAGGCTGGCCACAAACTGAATAAAAGACTGTTAGTAAAAGATGATGTTTATCAAATGCGCGCCGTCGTCTCACAATGGATAGCAGACCAAGAAACCCATGCGATTCTCATTACTGGCGGCACAGGTTTTTACTCTCGTGATAGCACTCCTGAAGCCATAACACCATTATTTGATAAGACGATAGAAGGTTTTGGCGAACTGTTCCGACAACTTTCCTATGAAGATATTGGTACTTCAACCATCCAGTCCCGAGCTGTTGCAGGATTAGCCAATCAAACCTTAATTTTTTGCTTACCTGGGTCTACTGGCGCCTGTCGAACTGCTTGGAATGGTATATTAGAAGAACAGTTAAACTCTAACCATAGACCCTGTAACTTTGTCAGCATGCTCCTGGGCCCTTACAAACCGCCCCTACACGAGGTCTAATACCCAATGTCTGAATTGCTATCGTTTGAAAATGCTCTACAGGAAATCCAGCAAAGCGCCACTGTCCGAGTTGGGCAACACAAGCTCCCCTTGCTAGAGGCCTTAAATAAAATCACGACACAAGACATTGTTGCAGACTCCTGTGTACCTCCCTATGACAACAGCGCCATGGATGGCTATGCCCTGTCTTTTGATGATTGGAGCACTGACCAAGTGTTTCCTATAAGCCAGCGTATTCCCGCTGGTCAAACAGCAACCCCTTTAGAACCTGGAACCTGTGTACGCATTTTTACTGGTGCCTGCATCCCCACTGGTGCAGATACTGTCATCATGCAAGAAAATGCAAGCATCTCCAAAGAAGGTATTCATTTTAAAGATAGGCCTAGTCAAGGTGAAAACATACGCCCTAAAGGACAAGATATTTTTACTGGTCAAACAATTATAAAAGCAGGCACTAAATTATCGCCTATGCATATTGGTCTACTTTCCAGCTTAGGCATAACCGAGATAATGGTTTATAAAACGCTACGAGTCGGCCTATTAACTACTGGGGATGAGCTCATTCCAGCTGGTGACAAACTCGCTGGGGGGCAAATATTCAACTCGAACGGCCCGATGCTGACTGCCCTACTTTTACAAGCAGGCTATGAAGTCATTGATTGTCTACACGCAAAAGACACCCCAGAAGCCACTGAAGTCGCCATAAAGAAACTAATTCAATCCTGTGATGTTATTCTTTCATCCGGCGGCGTATCGGTGGGAGAAGAAGATCATGTAAAAGGTGCCTTAGAAAAACTGGGTGAAGTGCATTTATGGAAAATTGCAATTAAACCGGGTAAGCCACTGGTTCATGCTACCCTTGATAACACACCATTCTTAGGTTTGCCAGGCAACCCTAGCTCAACATTAGTAACTTATCATTGGTTTGCAACACTACTGCTTGCAGCCAGTGCAGGACAAAGCACCCGTCTTCCACAAGCTTATCTTATAGAATCAGGCTTCAACCGAATACAAAGCATTAAAAGAGATGAGTTCCTAAGAGTGTCTATTGGTCAAGATGGCTTAGCCTATGCCCACTCACAACAAAGCTCTGGTGCCCTACTAGCCGCATGTGAAAGCCATGGCTATCTACATGTAAAAGCAAACACCCCAATCGAGTATGGCTGTTCTTATCCGTTTTACCCTTTCTCTGGTTTCTAAAAAGAGAAAAGTAAGCCTTCTAAGCTCAGGCTTTGAAACGCACGCACCGACATGGATATAGACTATCTGAGTAATGCTGAAGCAGTTACTAGGACAAGAGAACTTATTCGCCTTCCCTAACCCTTTTTTATGAACTCTTCTACACTTTAAGTAACACTATTTGTAGATTACAAACCGAGTGATTCATTAAGCTGAGGAAAGAAAATGAGAAACTTGCAATGGGAAAAATCACTTTATGAGCACCAACATGCTATGACCAAGCACTTGGATAAGTTTAGAAAACGAAATAAAAACATCGAATTATCAGTTGATGAAATCATGGTCATACAACACTCCTTTCAACTGCTCGTCGCTTCTATGCTGGACTTAGCTCAATACGTGTTAAAACATCACTACCAGACAGAAACAACCTCCCGGAAAGACGTTCTCAAAGCCCTGATTCAGCATAAAGATGTCACCTACGAACAAGCAGAGCAAATGAAGCACCTCATTTCTTTACGTGATCAGATTCTTTATGACTATTTAGAAGAGCATTTTGCTAGTTTAGAAGAGGCAATGGCACTTAGGCGCTACAGCTTAGTGGAAATGCTAACAAAAGAATGGACGAATAGACTCTCAAGCGCGGCTTAAATACGTAATAAACCGGCTAAAAATTAAGCACTAGTATCGGAAAAGGCTTGCTTTAATAGTCCTCTAAACCACAAATGAGCGGTGTCATGTTGGAACCGCTCATGCCAAATCATAGAGTAGTCAAACTCACGGCTCGCAAAGGGTAATTCATATAAACCTAAGTCAGTCACAGTTGACACCATGTCCTCAGCAAACAACCTAGGCACCGTCAGCAATAAATCACTGTCCATTACTATACGAGCCGCCGGTACAAAATTAGGTAACTGTATCGCCACATGACGCTTATGGCCCATTTTCTCCAACTCTCTGTCCACGGCGAAGTATTCTCGACGCCCTAAGACAACTTGCACATGATCCGCTTGTACATAACCTTCAATAGTCAACTCATCCCCATTAATGTCAGGATGCCCTTTACGCGCTAAGCACACCATGCGATCACTCTTTAAACGCATGGTTCTAATGCCACTAGGTGGCTCTTTTGATAAAACCGCGACCGCCAAATCAATATCTGTTTGACCTAACCCGACAGTCATATCATCACTCCAAGCCTTCACATCTAAAATCGCGTTCGGTGCTTCCTGCCGAAAACGATCCAGAATCTGTGACAATACCGTCAAAGCACCAAAGTCTGTTGTTGATAGGGTAAACCTTCGCTTACTGGTCGCAGGAATAAACTCCGTTGGCTGAACAAGGTTTTCAAGACCTTTTAGCATATCAGATAAAAAAGGCGACAAGCTTTCAGTTCTTGAAGTTGGAGATAACCCATGGGAAGTTCGAACAAATAGAGGGTCGTTGAACACATCTCTTAAACGAGATAAAGAGCGACTGACAGCTGGCTGAGAGACATTTAGGCGAATAGCAGCCTTGGTGACATTAAGTTCTTCAATTAAAACCTGAAAAATATATAACAAGTTCAAATCGATATCCGATAATTTTACCTCTGACATAATATTGCCCCATTAGGCTCGCTATAATTATAACTAAAGATCATAACAAGCTTTTACGGATAACAGTAGGTCATAAGAAAAAACACAGGCTAACGCTAGATAATCAGCTGCTTATTTTTTGAATATCTGCAGAAGTCATCCCTAATAAATACAAAATGCCCTCTAACCCTAAATTATTCATTGGGCATGGTGCCTGCTTTCTTACCAAGGGTTTAGCGTGCAATGCGACCCCTAAAGCTGCTTGATTCAACATCAACAAATCATTAGCACCATCGCCACAGGCAATAGTTTGCGGCCAATCAACATTTTGCGCCTCAACAATTTGGCCAAGTAATAACTTCTTCCGTTCGCCATCCACAATAGGCCCAAGGTGCTTACCCGTTAATTGATTATCTTGGATTTCCAGCACATTAGCATGCACTTCACTCATACCATATTGCTGTTGAACTCGATCAGCGAAATAGGTGAAACCACCGGACAAAATCGCTGTGTGCCAGCCATAATGGTGCAGCACCTTCATCAGAGTCGCAATCCCATCCATATGAACAATGCGTTGATAGACACCATCCATTACGTCACGACTTAAACCCTTTAATAAAGACAGACGCTGAACAAAGCTCTCAACAAAATCAATCTCACCTCGCATCGCACTCGCCGTCACTGCGGAAATTTTTTCACCGATACCGGCATCAACAGCCAATTCATCCATTACTTCTGCTTTAATAAGAGTAGAATCCATATCAAATACAGCAACGCCGGGCGTATGAATATCGAGCTTTGTAGACTGACAAATATGATCAATCCCAGTTTCATCAGATAAGCTCAACAAGTCAGCTCGAAGAAATTGAAAATCAGTAACATGGCTTGTTAAATCGACTTGAACAACAGAAATCAAGTCTCCAGCCGTTGTTAAAAAACGAGGGTTGCCCATCAAACCACGCTGACCTAACCAAGCGTTAAAACGGTTAAGATAATCTGATGTAAAAGAACCGATAAGAGTAATACTAGCAGACATAGGACTTCCTCATTTAATAAGGGCGCTACTATACCAAAACACCAAGCCCCAACTCTACTTTAAAGAATTAAGAAAATGGTCGATATGATGTGTATACTTTGATTACAAAGACACAGTTTCAAACCTGATCAACGAGTTAACCCGAAGGAAATGGATGAACACCCAACTCAAAAGTAACTTTATTACGCACTTTTTGCGTAGGAAGCTTACCGCCACCATCATTACTGTCACCACATTCGTTTCGTTAATGATTCTGGCTGTGTGTATTTTTTGGTACACGATGACGCACGCCTTAGGAAACTATCTCTCCCAACAAACCGAAGTACTGGGTAGCAGCTTAGCCACACAAGCCGCTTTTAATGCCACTCAATCCATTTTAACCAACGACCTATTAAGCCTCAACGTACTCCTCAACAGACTAGTCGTTGACGAAAACATTCTCAGCGCCCGCGTTTATAACAAAAAAGATGAACTACTCGCTGAAGCCGACAGCGGAAATTCAAGCATCAAATCTGAGCAAGACTTTAGACCCAGTGATAAACAACGAGTCTATAGTTCAAGCATCAAATTCCGCGATGAAATCGTTGGACACGTCTTAATTACCTTAGATAAAACGCCAGCCCAAGCCACCTTACAGCACCTGAATAATTTATTAATTGGTGTCGCTATCTTCATTTGCACTATTGCTTTGCTGTTCGTGGCTCTGATCACAAAATGGTTATTTTCGCCTATTAATGAGACAACGGATGCCCTTAAATCCCTTGTCAAAGGCCAGAAACTAGAAGAATTATCAACTCCTTTTTTCAAAGAGGCGAGAGAACTCCGTGAAGCAACAACACAAATCCCTCCCTTAAAGCCAGCGAAAAAAACCAATGTGACAGCCGATAAGCCAATAGTTTCTAATGCTCCAGCAAAAGTACAGTTTGAAATTAACTTCGATGAAATATTTGAAGAGTCAAGGCAACGCAGCTGTGTCTTATACTTTGACATTCTCAACCTAGAAAAATGGTATGAGAAAATGGCCCCTTTACAAGTATCAAACCTACTAACCCCAATATACCGTGCCATCTTTCAAGCCAGCGATGCATATTTAGGGCAGGTACACCAATATAAAAATGACTCTGTACTGGTCTTCTTCAGTGCTGCGGACTGTGAAGATAACCTATACATCAATGCTGTGAGTACAGCCCAGCTATTTTTAGGGGTAGTAGATAAATTACTCGAAAACGAGCTTTATAAAGATATACCAAAACTGGATTTTCATTTAGGGTTGCATCAAGGTAACTCGAACGTAACACAGATGGTCTATAACAATACCTTTGAACCAGAACAGATCGAAAAGTTACTCTCTGACATTGAATTTATCAGTCAGTCTGAAAGCATTAATGCTCTGGTTATTAGCGAAGACATCTTCACCCTGTCACAAATACAAAATCGTGTATTTACTGGCTTACCTGAAATCATAGAGTCAGAAGGGAGAGAAGCAATGGCGTATGAAGTCAAAGGCATGTCAGATAAATACAAGCAAAAAATCCAGCAACATATCAAAGAAATAAGCCAACCTTCAAACCACGAAGAAGCCTAAAGAATCTAAATATATTAACCTCAGTCAGTTTTATAATAAAAAAGACCAACTCAAGCTGATCTTTTTTTGTTAAGTACTCTTACCTAAGACTCCACTCCTCAATGATTAAAGCAAGTTACATCGTCTAATGACAAACCTTCCTTATCCATAATCAAGCGAAGCTTACGCAATGCTTCTACCTGAATTTGACGTACACGCTCACGCGTCAAACCTATCTCTGCCCCCACATTTTCTAATGTGCTTGGTTCATAACCTCGCAAACCAAAACGGCGAGTAATCACTTCACATTGCTTCTCATTCAATTCATCTAGCCAATGCTCAATGCTTTGTAACACATCACCTTCCTGGCGATCTTCTTCTGGCCCTTGATGCTGAGTATCCGCTAAGACTTCAACTAAACTCTTATCATAACCTTCACCACCAATAGGAGAGTCAATGGAACTCATCCTCTCATTAAGCCCAAGCATTTTTTGCACATCCGCCACAGGACGATCAAGCATGGCAGCAATTTCTTCTGCACTTGGCTCATGATCCAGTTTTTGAGTAAGTTCTCGGGCAGCACGTAAATAAACATTAAGCTCTTTTACCACATGAATCGGCAGACGAATCGTGCGGGTCTGATTCATAATAGCTCGTTCAATCGTTTGGCGAATCCACCAAGTTGCGTAGGTTGAAAAACGAAAGCCACGTTCAGGATCAAATTTTTCAACAGCGCGAATTAATCCAAGATTGCCTTCTTCAATCAAATCCAGCAAAGACAAGCCGCGATTTAAGTAACGACGTGAAATTTTCACCACCAAACGCAGATTACTGACAATCATACGTTGACGTGCTTTTTCATCTCCTTTTAAAGCAAGACGAGCAAAATACACCTCCTCCTCTGCGGATAATAAGGGAGAAAAGCCAATTTCACTCAAATAAAGTTGAGTAACATCGAGATTCTTACCGGAATCTTCATCGGTATAGCGTGCACTAACGGCAGATTCAAATGCTTCATCGGCTAGGTCCTCATCGACCAAATCGTCCTTTACTGCATCTAAAATAAATTCGCCTGACTCTGACATTTTAGAACTTACTGCTTCCATAGTGACTGCTTCCATAGTGGTCGATTTCATAGTAGCTGATTTCATAATCCCTCCTCACCCTGCTTCCAAATACTATCGCTTAGTAGGTACTATCGCTTAGGTAAAATATCTTGCGGATTGATAGGCTGACCATCTCGGCGAACTTCAAAATGAAGTAACGGCCTGTCATTTCCCTTCCCTCCTATCACAGCAAGAGAATCACCCGCTCGAACATTTTGTTGTTCCTTAACAAGAATCCTTTCGTTATACGCATAAGCACTAAGGTAAACCTCGTTATGTTTCACAATGACAAGATTTCCATAACCAATCAAACCGCTACCAGCATAAACAACTGTCCCATCTGCAGCGGCCTTAACCAGAGCCCCTTGCGTTCCCTTGATGTCTATACCTTTACTACTAACACCAGTGTTTGAAAACCCCCTCACCACCTTACCGTCCACAGGCCACGACCAAGCCTTAACCTTAACTAGGGGTTTTGTATCTTTTTTATACGTTTTTGTTGAGGCTGTTACCTTAGATTTGACCGCTACTTTAGGACGATTATTCACGGCTTTAGAAGCCTTATTGGTTGCTTTGTCTGCAACGCGTTGAGAAGAGTTCGCTTTATTTTCTCCTAAGCGAATTTTTTGTTTTGGGTAAATGATATAGGGTGCATCAATATGATTAAGAGCAGCCAACTCCCTGTAGTCCAGACCATAGCGAAACGCAATAGAGAACAGGGTTTCACCGCTTTCTACACGATGATAGCCCGATGCAGGAAGGGAAGAGACACTCGCATTATTCGACGCATAGCTTGGACTATTTTCTGTAGGAAAATGAATGACTTCATAAGCACAACCCGTTAGCAAAAAGCACAGCATTATTACTCTACTCACCAACCAAGTTAGCGATAGAAAACAATTCTTCTTAAATGCCAAACTAACGATAGTTTTATACCCCATTAAATGCATATGTAGTGAATTGATGCCTATTTGTCGACGTTCCGTAAAGATATGTAATAAATGAGAATCACACTCAACAACCCAACTAAAATGAAAACCAAAGGCAGCATAAAATCATCAAGCCAATAGAAGCTAGGCACATGCCAGGGTAGGACTAAATGCTCTTCCATTGACATTTTTTTGTCGCCAACCATAGCCCAACTGTCTATGATTTTCCATGGCCATACTTTCACTAAAGCCCCTAACATTACCCCTGTTAACACGGCCAATGTCATCGACCTTGCATGATCTAATAAATAATGCAGCACCTTAGAAAAGCTCAATAAGCCAATCAGAGCGCCAGTGGAAAATACTAATATCACGGCAATATCAAAGCCTTTCACCGCACTAAGAATAAAACCATACATGCCCATCATCAGTAGCAAAAAGCTGCCTGATATACCCGGTAAAATCATCGCACAAATGGCAATCATGCCAGCAAAAAACACCATTATATAAGAAGTACCAAACTGACTTGGAACCAATAAAGAGAGAGCGGCACCAACAGCAATTCCAATAATCAAAACGAATAAATGAGCCCAACTAAAACCCCTTATTTGACTCACTAAAAAATAAGCTGAAGCGAGAATCAAACCAAAAAAGAAGCTCCATACATAACTGGGGTAAGTGGCTAATAAGTGTGTTATCAAGCCTGCAATCGCAAGAATACTCGTCATAATCCCTAGGGCTAATGGCAGTAAAAATACACCATCAAAGTGACGCCAAAGGCCTTTGAAATCGCCTTTAAATAGCAAACCAATGCTCTCTTTATTGACCCCACTCAAAGCACCAAGCAATCGATCATAGATGCCTAAAATAAAGGCAATCGTCCCGCCAGACACACCAGGCACCACATCAGCCGCCCCCATCATCACACCACTAAGATATATTTTTAGCCATTTAGGCATGTTCTAACCCTTCCAATAAAGGCACAAAATGTGCCGACTCCGTTCCCAAACATTTCCAACGATCCCCTTCCTTTCGCCAGCAACCAATCTGCGGACTCGGATGATCAATTGGCATAATCAAAATACCCTGCTCTTTTAGACAACCCGTTAATGCTAAAGGCACCTTACTGGCCATTGCAGTAATAATCACAGCATCCATTTCGACTTTATGCGGCCAACCAGCCTGACCATCAGCAAACATATATTCGACATTATTCACCTGCATTGCCGACAAGCGTTTTTTGGCTTGAGTATAAAGCGCTTTCTGGCGCTCTATCGTGTGCACCTTATTAAAAAAGTGCGCCAAGATCCGTGTTTGATAACCAGAGCCTGTCCCCACCTCTAACACACGCCCCAGACGTGCATATTCTAATAACCATTCAGTCATTCTTGCCACGGTAAGTGGCTGACTGATCGTCTGATTACGTCCTATAGGAAGAGGAGTCGCTGAATAAGCCAAATGGGAAAAAGCAGGCTCTACAAATTCATGGCGAGGTAAAGAGCCCATCAAAACCAACAATTCAGGATGACTAATACCCTGCTCCATAAGTTGATGAACCATGTTAGCCGCCCTAGGCTCGCTGTTTTTGACTAACCAAGTAAGATCGTGTTGGCTCATAAGGCTAAAGAATCAATCCATGTTTCTAAAGGGGTTTTTGCATCATGACAAGTCATGTCGGTATGAATGGGGGTAACTGAAACATACCCAGCTTCAATCGCACTAAAATCAGTGCCGGGTGAAGCATCATGGGGAGCGGACAAAGCACCGATCCAAAAGCTCGGCACCCCACGAGGGTGTTGCGCAGAAATAGGGCTTTGTGCCTGATGACGATAGCCCAAACGCGTTACCTGTAAGCCCTTTAAAGCAGCATAAGGTACATCAGGCACATTGATATTCAATAAGATACCAGCAGGTAAGGTAAGAGTATGAGAGTCTTTCAGCAACTGTATAACCACTCTCGCTGCGGTATCAAAGTGTTGATCCCCCACTAAAGACACGGCCAAAGCAGGACGACCAAGATGACGTGCTTCCATCGCCGCAGCGACCGTACCGGAATAAATCACATCATCACCAAGATTAGGACCATGATTAATACCAGAAACCACTACATCCACTGGGCCATCAATTACCCCAGACAAAGCCAAGTTCACACAATCCGTTGGCGTGCCATCAACGCGATATTGGTGTTCTGCGACCTTAGTGGGCTGCAAAGGACGCGTTAGGGTTAAAGAGTTACTCGCACCACTACGATTACGATCTGGGGCAACAACTAAAATCTCGTACTCTTCCTCAAGATAACGAGCCAAGGTTTGTATCCCTATGGCATCGATACCATCATCATTGGCGATCAAAATTCTCATGGTGTATCTCTGCTGATTTATCCGTAAAATCTATCATTTCGCGTAAAACACTGGTTGCAAAACAGCCTTTTGTTAACGAAAACTCCACTATCAACTGTGGTTTTTCTTCGCCCTTATTAAGCAATTCCCACGCCATATCAATAGGCACGAGACGCGCTAAGCGACTGTCTCGGGAAAGGTCAAAAGCAAGCAAAGCCGCCACCAACTCACTATCCTCAGCCAACGACTCTTTAATCGCCAACTCACGCGGTTTTCCTGTTCCGGCTTCCCAGCCTTCACTGATGAGAGGCAACACCGGGCTGATAGCCCCTTTCATGGCACTCAGATGCATCTGAGGTGTCATCTCTCTGACGCGAAACTGCTCATCCGTTCGTTGTAATTGGCCAATATCACCATCACACAAACGCGCCCACATGCCATTATCAACCTGATCACTTAAAGCTTGATTAAAGCACCAGGAGCGGATCGCCGATAACCAAAAGGATTCTGTTTTTGACAACTTACGACGGCTTTGCCGTCCTTGTAAAACAAAGCCTTTGCCGTTATGCAAGTTGTTGCCGTTTATACCAAAACGTTGCGGACCATAATAATTAGGTACGCCTGCCTGCTTTATCAGATTTAAACGCGTAGTCAGTTCATCCAAGTCACCCTCTAACTCACGCAACCGCAATACGAAGCGATTGCCAATATGCGCGCCTGTGCGCAACTTTTTAGAATGGCGTAACTGCGCAATCACACGCACACTCTCCGGCTCTCTAAAAGCCTCATCAAGGGCAGATAAATCAGGTTCTTTATTCAATACATGAAGGCAAAACCACTGGCGGGTACAAGCATGACGATCCTTCACACCACTGTAAGTCACCTTATTAGGGGCAATACCCGCGACTTGCGCCAAACGCTTAGCAAGAAAGTCCGTATTCACCCCAAGCTTTTCAATAAAAACAAAGCAAAATTCGCCCTTACCATCTGGCTCAAAACCCAATTGCTCTTCGACATAAAAGTCTTGTACGTTGGTTTTTAAATCACCCGTGATCGTCGGCTTAGACCAAGCGTATCGCCATTCGGTATTCATGCAGCACCATCTTTATAAATCAAGGCGACCGCTTCAACCGCAATCCCTTCTTTGCGTCCTGTAAAACCCAGTTTTTCAGTCGTTGTCGCTTTCACATTTACCGTCGATATGGCCAACCCCAGATCTTCTGCAATATTGCTTCGCATAGCATCAATATAAGGCCGCATTTTCGGCGCCTGAGCAATGATGGTGACATCCACATTGCCCACCACAAACCCGAGTTTTTGAATTTCTTGATAAGCCCGCTTTAATAAAATACGACTATCAGCTCCAGCAAAAGCAGGATCCGTATCAGGAAAATGCGTTCCTATATCACCGAGTGCTGCTGCGCCTAACAAGGCATCGGTTAAGGCATGTAACGCGACATCACCATCAGAATGAGCAACCAGGCCTTGAGCATAAGGAATGCTCACACCACCTAAGACAATATGATCGCCCTCACCAAACTTATGAACATCAAAACCATGACCAATTCGAAACGGCATCATGATGGTTTCCCCTATGCTATCAATGCTACGTATGTGTTAATGAAAAAAATGAGAAAACAGTGCTTCGGCAATCACCAGATCTTCGGGCAAGGTCACTTTAATATTACGGTTTTCACCCATCACTAAATCTGGCTGCCAACCGATAAATTCCATAGCGGAACATTCATCCGTTATCGTTATGCCCTGACGCTGGGCTTTTTCAAGCGCCTCTAATAAGGCTTGGGCTGGAAATTTTTGTGGTGTTTGGGCTAGCCATATGGCGTTTCTATCAAGCGTCTGAGCAACCTGAAGGCCCCCCCCACTCAACTCACTCGCATTTTGACGTTTCACCGTCTCACGGGCAGGCATCGCTAATATAGCCCCTTGCTCAGACGGGTAATTCACAATCCGTACTAAAGCATCCTTGCTTAATAAAGGCCGCGCTGCATCATGAACCAGAACTTCTTGCCTGCCAATCTGCTGCGTTGCTAATAAAAATGCTAAGCCTTTTTGGACCGTGTCACTGCGCTCTTCTCCACCCACATAAGTCAGAATATTGGCATGACCATACCATTTAGAATCTGGCCAGTAGGCATCCTCAGCTCCAAGCCCAACCGCCACACCAGCAATCAAAGGATGCTCAACAAAAAGACCAATGGTTCGATCCAAAATAGTCTGTCCAGCAAGAGATAAGTACTGTTTAGGGCAGTCTGCTTGCATGCGCTGACCCACACCAGCGGCAGGAATAATCACCCACAAAGGTTGAGTCATCGTTTATCCACCATACGATAAAACACCTCGCCATCTTTGATATACTGCAATTCGGTACGGATTCGCTCTTCAACCGCTTCCCCACCTAAACGAAGATCTTCCACCTGAGCGCGAAGCGCTTGATTACGTTGTTCGAGACGTAAGTTAATGCGCTCTTGATACTCAATTTGCTTCGCCAATTCTTCTTGACGCTTCACGCCCTGATCACCGTAATACCAGTGATAAGACTGATAGCCAATGGCACAAACAAAAAACACCAATAACAAACGCGTCATAACGCCCTCAAAGAAAACAAACATCCCGTATGGATAATATCGGAAAAACAAAAAAAGGGAGAACAATGAGTTCTCCCTTTTTCAGATCAAAGCAAAATTACGCCTGACCTTTGATCTCAACAAGACCTTTATAAGGTGCTTTACCACCCAATTGCTCTTCAATACGTAGCAATTGATTGTACTTAGCAACACGGTCAGAACGACATAGAGAACCCGTTTTGATTTGACCCGCTGCCGTACCAACCGCCAGATCAGCAATCGTTGCGTCTTCTGTTTCACCAGAACGATGAGAAATAACCGCAGTATAACCAGCGGCTTTCGCCATACTGATCGCTTCCAGAGTTTCCGTTAGAGAACCAATCTGGTTGAACTTGATCAAGATAGAGTTAGCAATACCTTCATCAATACCACGCTTTAGAATCTTAGTGTTGGTAACAAAAAGGTCGTCACCCACTAGCTGAATCTTGTCGCCCAAAATCTTAGTTTGGTAAGCAAAGCCTTCCCAATCAGACTCATTCAAACCATCTTCAATAGACACGATCGGATAAGCGTCACACAATTCAGCAAGGTAGTCAGAGAAACCTTCAGAAGTGAAAACCTTGCCTTCACCTTTAAGATTGTACTTACCGTCTTCATAAAACTCAGAAGCAGCACAATCCATTGCTAAAGTAATGTCTTTACCTAACTCATAACCCGCTGCAGCAACCGCTTCCTTAATAACCGCCAAAGCTTCGGCGTTAGAAGCAAGGTTTGGTGCAAACCCCCCCTCGTCACCAACCGCTGTGCTCAGACCACGGTCGCTCAATACTTTCTTCAACGCGTGGAAGATTTCAGCACCATAACGCAAGGCTTCGCGGAAATTAGGCGCGCCAACAGGCTGAATCATAAATTCTTGAATATCCACATTGTTGTCTGCGTGCTCACCACCATTGATGATGTTCATCATAGGCACTGGCATAGAATAAACACCAGACGTGCCATTTAGATCTGCAATATGTTGATACAGAGGAACCTTCTTAGATGTTGCCGCCGCTTTCGCCGCCGCAAGAGAGACCGCCAAAATAGCGTTAGCGCCAAAAGTAGATTTGTTTTCTGTGCCATCAAGATCAATCATGACCTTATCCAGCTCAGCCTGTGCAACCGCATCTTTCCCTAGCAAAGCATCACGAATTGGACCATTCACTGCCGCAACCGCTTTTAAAACGCCTTTGCCAAGATAACGGCTCTTATCGCCATCACGCAATTCCAAAGCTTCTCGAGAACCGGTAGAGGCACCAGAAGGTGCACACGCTGAGCCTACAGAACCATCAGACAAAATAACATCCGCTTCTACAGTAGGGTTACCACGAGAATCCAAAACTTCCCTGGCTTTAATATCAACGATCTGACTCATAACAAACCTCTTAAAATAAATGAAAAATCACAAGCTAACAGTCTACTTAAGACCTATTTTTCTTTCCCTGCATACTTCAGCGCTGCATGAACAAAAGCACTAAACAAGCCATGCCCGTACCTAGGTGTCGATGTAAATTCAGGGTGGAACTGACAAGCTACAAACCAAGGGTGATCGGCGATTTCCACCATTTCAACCAAAGAATTGTCTTCTGAGCGACCAGAAACAGTTAAACCCGCCTTTTCCAACGCCTCAACATAAAAGTTGTTTACTTCATAACGGTGACGATGACGCTCTTCGATAACCGCTTCCCCATAAGCTTCAAAGGCTTTTGTGCCCTCAATAAGGTTACAGTTCTGCGCACCAAGACGCATAGTACCGCCTAGATCGGATGTCTCTGAGCGAATTTCCTTGGAACCCTCTGCATTAGTCCATTCGGTAATCAGACCAACAACTGGGTTCTCTGCTTTTAAATTAAACTCTGTACTGTGCGCCCCCGCTAAATTAGCCACATTACGCGCAAATTCAATCACGGCAACTTGCATGCCCAAACAAATCCCCAGATAAGGCACTTTGTTTTCACGAGCATATTGTACGGTTTGGATTTTGCCTTCCACACCACGCTCACCAAAACCACCTGGAACCAAAATCGCATCCATATCTTTAAGGATTTCAGTCCCCTTCTCTTCAATGCTTTCAGAGTCGATATAATGCATTTTCACTTTTGTGCGAGCATGAATACCCGCGTGATCCATGGCTTCAATCAAAGACTTGTAGGCATCCAATAACTCCATGTATTTACCCACCATGGCGATATTGATTTGCTTTTCTGGATTCAGTTTGGCTTGCGTAACCTTATTCCAAATTTCCAGATCAGGCATATTGCAATCTAGATTGAAGTACTCAACGATCAAGCTATCTAAACCTTGGTCATTGAGCATTTGTGGAATACGGTAAATGGTATCGGCATCAGGAAGCGAGACAACCGCACGTTCTTCGACACTCGTGAACAACGAAATTTTCTTACGCTCTGGTGCTTCAATAGGCACTTCAGAACGACAGATAAGAATATCAGGCTGAATCCCAATAGAACGCAGCTCTTTCACAGAATGCTGCGTCGGCTTGGTTTTGGTTTCACCCGCCGTGCGAATATAAGGAACAAGGGTCAAATGCATAAACAAAGCACGGCGACCACCTAGCTCAACTTTCAGCTGACGTACCGCCTCAAGGAAAGGTTGTGATTCAATGTCGCCCACCGTACCACCGATTTCCACTAAGGCAACATCGGCACCTTCTGCACCGGCTAACACTCGGCGTTTGATTTCATCGGTAATATGAGGAATAACCTGAACAGTACCACCAAGGTAATCACCACGGCGCTCTTTTTTCAGTACATGTTGATAAACACGGCCACTGGTAAAATTGTTACCTTGGCTCATTTTAGTAGAAATGAAACGTTCGTAGTGACCGAGGTCGAGGTCGGTTTCTGCCCCATCTTCAGTAACAAAAACCTCACCGTGCTGGAAAGGACTCATGGTGCCAGGATCCACGTTAATGTATGGATCCAATTTAAGCATGGTGACTTTCAATCCACGTGATTCAAGGATGGCAGCCAAAGACGCTGCAGCAATACCTTTACCAAGAGATGAAACCACGCCGCCTGTGACGAAAATATATCGTGTCGCCATGAGTGTTTAACCCGCCTTTAAATATAAAAATATGAGATTTGATGGCGCAGATCAGTGCACCTTCTGGACGGGGGGAAATAGTAGCATTGCAAGGCTCGCTACTCAATGTAAAACACGGCCCTATTTATATTGAGCGAGCATTAAATTGCCATTGAGTAGCGCTTCAATTCGGTCAAAACAAGCAGCCCCTGAAAAAGCAACCGCCCGCCTCCTTGTAGAAGATGATTAGAGATCCAGCTCTAGTACCGCTGACTTAGATCGAGAGCAACAAGGCATAATCAGCTTGCCTTCTTCATGCTCTTTGGTCGTTAAAAAAACATCCCTGTGATCAGCCACACCATCTAGGACTCCCGTTTGACAAGTGCCACAAACACCCGCTTCACAGGAAACCGCAACGAATACGCCATTACTCTCCAGCACATCAGAAATACTCTGATCTGCGGGAACATCATACAGGTCTCCAGTACTGTGAATCTTTACCTTAAAAGCCTTGTTTTCAGCGTCATCCAACTCGACTTCCGGCGCAGCAAAAAACTCTCTGTGTAATCTCTCTTCAGGCCAGCCAACGCTCTCAGCTTGCAACAGAATATGAGTAATAAATTCCGTCGGTCCACAGATATAAAGCTCGCCATCAAAAGCATAACGAGACATCACATTCACCACATCCATACGACCAGAGCCAGCCACTTGGCTATAATGAAAATGCATTTTATCGGCAAATGAAGCCGTGGCGAGCGCGCCAGAAAAAGCCGCTGTTTCAGGCGTTTTAGCACAGTAATGGAACTCAAACGCTAACCCTGATGTTTGTAATTGTTGGGCCATAGGCAACATAGGTGTCACACCAATACCACCCGCAATCAACACACTCTTACGCGGCGTATCCACCAAAGGAAAATGGTTCCTAGGTTCACTGATGGTTAACGGGTCACCTATTTTTAACTGATGCACTTCTACCGAACCACCCCGTGATTGAGGGTCTTTCAACACGGCTATTTCATAGTACTGAGGGTCTACTTGCAGTCGACATAAGGAATACTGTCGAATCAAACCACTTGGCAAATGAATATCTATATGTGCGCCGGCCTCAAAACTCGGCAAAGCAGAGCCATCAACACTGCCTAGCACAAGTCGAATAACCGACTCAGCTTCTACTACAACATTTCTAACGATGACCGATATCATCTGGCACTCCTAAATTTGTATTCACGGGGCAGCAGCACACTGCCACCTCATATTCTTGGCCGATTAAAATGAAATCGTCTGTAATGGTGCGGATTTCTGAGCAGAAGATGTTGTCGTTTTCTGTTCCGCGCCTTCTTCTGCAATGATACGATCTATGATGCGTCGCGCTTGCACACCACCAGCGTCGATATCCAGCTTTAATAAATCATAGTCGGGAAAAGCCAATAGGTTTTCTTGTTGACGCTCAAGGACCTCTAAATCCTCAGTGAAAATCTTGCCCTGCCCTTCTTGAATGGCATCGGTTAACGCTTGATCATTTGGCTTAAAGTTACGCGCCATGCCCCAGAAATACCAAATTGATGTTTCTGTTTCAGGGGTAATAAAGTCAACGACAGTACTGCCTGCTCTATATTCGTTCGCAGCATCAAAACCGCCATGACCCGCATGGGCCACGCCCACATCGATCATCACATGAGAAGGCGGACTAAAACGACAAATCTGCCAACGGTCTACTGGCACGTCATCGGCCAACCCATTACCACGAAGTGCCGCCTTCCAGAATGGCGGTGCCATGATGTTTTCCATGTATCGACTGGTTAACACCTTATCCCCTTCTACCGTGGTAAACACAGGAGATTCGTCGATTTCTTTTTGCCCAATACTGCTCGCATGCACATAGGTTTCATGGGTTAAGTCCATCAGATTGTCGATCATCAAGCGATAATCACAATTAATATGGAATAAACCACCACCGTATGCCCATTCTGGGCTCACAGCCCATTCTAAATGTGGGATATCCTCTTTGTTTGCTTTACTCTGATCACCAGGCCAAACCCAAATAAAACCATAGCGCTCTTCTACCGCATAAGACTTCATACAAGGGAAACCTTGAACACGCTGTAATGGCATCTCTTTGGTTTTACCATCCGCGCCCATTTTCAAACCATGGTAACCACATACCAACAGGCCTTCTTCAACATAACCTAATGACAAGGCGGCGCCTCGGTGAGGACAAAAATCCAATACCGCCGCGATTTCATCACCGTGAGAACGATAAAAAGCGATGCTTTCGCCACAAATTTTACGACCAAGAGGTTTGCTGCCCGCCACCTCTTCGGACATGGCCGCCACATACCATGCATTTTTTGGGTAAGTTTGTTTTTTCATAATGACTCTCCTGCTTTTATTCTTATCTATTGAGACCTTCGCACGACGACCACAATCGCCAAACGCTTTATCAAGCCACACAATTGGATCCAATATATAGATTTTTAATCAAAAATCAATAAAATCATCCAAAAATGGATCCAATAGAACTATCAAAAATAAAAAAAATAAAACTTAACCTATTGAAAATAAATAACTTTATTTATTGGATCCAATTTATACTTTTTTATAGCTCTTTGCGTTATCATCATGTCACTCTTTATCATTCGAGAAAGTCACAATGAGCAAACCCGGACAACAGGTTATCAGCCGACTACGACAAATGATTTTGTCTGGTGAGCTAGAGTCTGGCCAACGCCTAGCAGAGATTCCGACCTCAGAACAACTTGGCGTTTCACGCACTCCCGTACGCATTGCCTTCCGCGCACTGGAGCAAGAAGGCCTACTCACCAAGCTCGCTGGCCGTGGCTATAGCGTCAGGCAAGTTACCCAAGACGAAATCAGTGGATCCATTGAGGTACGAGGTGTACTAGAAGGGTTAGCCGCAAGACAAGCGGCAGAAAATTCACTGTCTACCAGTCAATCAAAAGAGTTAATCGAATTATTAAAACAAGGCGATGAATTATTTGAAAATGGCAGCATCAATGAACAAGACCTAACCAAATACCATGATATGAATAGGCGCTTTCATCAAATTATCATCGAGGCGAGCAACAACCCTGCCATTGCTGAAGCCCTGAGCCGCAACGAACACCTGCCTTTTGCCTCAGTCAGTGCACTGGCCTTTGACCGCACGAACCTGAAACAAGAGTACCGCCGTTTTAACTTTGCCCACATGCAACATCATGCGGTTTTCGATGCCATTAATAATGGCCAAAGCAGTCGCGCTGAAGCCATCATGCGCGAACACGCCAACGCCACCTTAGGCTATGCGAAGATCTTTTCACAAATGGAAGACAGCAATGACAAAATGCAAGTCATTCAATCAAGATAACGCCGTATTCCCCAACGGCACTTCGAGAGTGTTAGCCCCCACACTTGGCGACTGCCCGACCATTTCGTCATAGGCACTTTGATGGCAGAGCACCATGGCGTCCACCTGCTTTTCTTTGAATAAAGACTGTAAATCCAATTTATTATGGCGAGTTAAAAAACGTCCATTGTCGCCCATAACGTAATCTTCCTGCCCATCAACCACCACCGAGAGCTGGTATAAATTGGATTCTAAAGAATGTACCCTGACCTTATCAAAGTGCTGAATTTTTTTAAGCTCTTTTAGTTGCATATTGCTCTCCCCATTAAGGTGGTCTAGTGTCCAATAGATACGCAGAAAACGATGAGACAGTTCACATTAACGACTAAAATAGCGCGGCTCCCCCTGCACGAGACAACCACCCAGCACGAGACAACCAATGACAGCCTCCAATATTCACCACCTCTACAACAACTCAACCTATGTTCAAACGGCATTAAATAAGATTCAAAGCTTGCTCAATAAACCTCAGCGCACGCTCATCGGCTTAACAGGCGGACCGGGGTCTGGCAAAAGCACCCTTGCAAGCTACCTAGCAACACAGGTTACCAAACAGTCGGAACAAATAGTTTGCCTTTCAATGGACGGTTTTCACCTGTCGAAAACCCAACTCAGTGCCCTACCCAATGCAGAACAAGCCTTCGCCCGACGAGGCGCACCATGGACCTTTGATAGTGCCGCCTTCATTGAACGAGTCGGTAGGATTCGTCATGCTTTTCAGCAAGAAGACATTCTATGGCCAAGCTTCGACCACGCCCTTGGTGATCCAGTTGAAAACGATGTTTGCATAGCCAAAAATGCCAAGGTGGTATTAGTCGAAGGCTTGTACCTGCTACACCAGCAAGACGGTTGGCAAGCATCTAAACCCTTGTTTGATGAACACTGGTTCTTAGATGTTCCACTGAACATAGCCATTGAGCGTTTGGCACAACGACACATGGCCGCATGGGGGTTTAGCCATGCTCAAGCCATGGAAAGGATCGAGCAAAGCGATGGTTTGAATGCAGAGCTCGTCGCTCGCTATAGGGATCAGGCCGATTGGCTACTGAGAGTTTAGTATCTTGACCAGTTAAGGCAGAACGAGAGTGATAAAAATCATCTGAAGGGACTCGAAAATACATCATTCTTCATTTTTCCAAACAAAAAATACTTGGCAAGTAAATAAATTAAGCCATAATGCATCAATAGTATGACTATTTCACACAGAATAAGAGCACTTTTATGAGTACTACACGCAAAACAATCACGGTTACTGATCAACAAGACAACTGGATTAAAGCACAGATTACAGCGGGAAAATTCACCAATGACAGTGAGTATATCCGTGATTTAATTCGCCGCGACCAAGCCAGCCAAGCCGATATTGAGGCGATCCGCATCGCACTTATCGAAGGTGAGCAAAGCGGAGACCCCTTACCCTTTAACGCCGATTCATTCAAAAAAGAAATGATTGAAAAACATGGCTGAATATAGACTAACCCCAAAAGCTAGAAATGACATGGAAGCAGTTTGGCTGTACTCCTTAAAGCAATGGGGAACACAACAAACCACAGGGTACATTGACGACTTAACAGAGGCATTTAACTTTTTATCTAAAAGCCCCAAAGCTGGTAAGGCTTGCGATAACATTCGCACGGGCTACCGAAAACACCCCGTCCTTCGTCATGTCATTTATTACCGCGAAACGGCTTATGGCGTTGAGGTAATACGTGTTTTACATGATCGTATGTTGGCAACAAGGTCTTTTTAATAAATTAAAACAGACTGATCAATTCAATTTAAAATTGAGCGAGAGTCTTTTCCGCTCTCGAAGAAAACCAATGCGAACACTGCCTATCGATAGAATCGCCTTCATAGTACGCGGATTATTCAACAGCACCTTGATGGGCTGACCATTAATGGAAATAATCTCATCTTTAGGCTTGAAGCCCGCTTTAGCAAGCACACTCCCTTGAATAACCTGATACCGATTGTTTACCAATTTCAAACCAATGGAAGATAAAGTCTCCCTAGGGTCTTCTAGCAACTGTGCTTTGTATTTTTCTAGCAATTCAGCGTCCACAACACGGCGTGCTTTCACCTGTTGATCAGCGGTTTCCGTAATAGTGATACCTGTTGTACTGGGGACAAAGTTAGGCGTGTCGCTCGTGGGAAAGCGAAGGATCTCTCTTACATTAGCACGGTCAAGAAGCACATAATCACTAAACACTTCGACTAAGGTAACGCCTCGGATTACCTCTTCTCCCACATGGAACAACTGCTCCTTTCTGCCATTGGCGATAACCGCTCGACCTTCTTCTTTAGTGGAAGAGGGAAAAGTCCCTTTTAAAGACAAGTTTAACTTTGTTTCAACCACAGGTTTTGCCACAGAAGGCAGTACACCAAATAGGTCTTTTGACAATTGGGGAATATTCGAACGCTTATTTATTTTTTCGACTTGAATGTCAGGCAGGTCAACCTCCCTTGCCTTAAAAAAGTCCTTATCAAAATAAGGGCGAACATAGGGATCAACATAAGCGCTGACATAAGTACGAAAGTAAGTCGCCCCTGTATCGGTAAAAAAGATGGCATACCCAAGTACAAGCGCCAATACACTAGCGCATAGCAAGCCAGCCAACTTGGCATTTCCGAATAGCATCATGGTTCCTTACAAAACGCAGAATTAATATGAATCAGATATTGTCACATACTTTATGGGGATTCACCTAGTCATCAGCACTAACCTCTACAAGGCTCTATCTACTCCACTACCAAGCATTTTGCTTCAAGGTGATAGCCTTTCCGGTATAACCAAAATAGAGAATAAAAAATCAATCAATTGATATGATTGGCTTTGCGAGGCAGGTGACCCAATAAACTTGCCCAATAAATTTAAGTGACAGGCAGTATTGTCGTTCGCCATTAATGACCTGCTTTAGATAAAGTTTGAATGGCAGATCGATATAGTGGTTTAAACGACAAGATATCACCGAATTCTGCTCGAATAATCATGCCCTCAACAAACGTCATGATTGATTCGGCCTTTGACTCCGACTGTTCTTCAATACAATCTGTCGCATCTGAAATAATCTCCTTAATGAGCCCCTTAAGCCATTTTTTGTGCATAGAGGCTGCGGCGGCTATGACCTCATCAAGCGCTTTAAATTCCGACATAGCATGCATAAACATACATCCGTGAAAATCCTCTGAACTGAACCATTGGAAGTGCCAATCAATAAGCGCATCCAATTTTTCTTCCATGTTCATTTCCGGTGAGATAGCACCACCTAACTCCTCTTCGAAGCGTAAATGCCTTCGAGCAAGAACAGCCTGTATCAATTTATTTTTTGAGCCAAAATGTCGATACATCGAGGTTTTCGATATGCCAGCCGTATCACGAATGAGGTCAACCCCAACAGCGGTATAGCCATTCGTGTTAAACAAAGATTCAGCGGTATCTAATATGTGCTCTTTTGTCCCCACCGACAAGTCTCCAAATTTCTAAAATAAAAGGTTGAACGAAGTGTACAGATCTGTAACACTTCAAATTATTGGTACAGATCTGTACTAACGAACAATGTACCACATAATTGGGGTCGATAATTATTTTTGAGGGATTCGTTATGAATAAACTAAAAGGCGGTGGCTCACTTCCACCACGTCCATCGCTACCACAACTTTTAAAAGGTTTCATTGGAGGAACACTTGGGATTCTGTGTTTGTGCCTTCTTGGTCAGTACTCAGGCGTACCTTGGCTTATGGCACCATTTGGAGCGACATGCGTTATCTTGTTTGCTGCACCGCAATCCCCTCTTGCACAACCAAGAAATGTTATCTTAGGTCACTTGATTGCTTCTTCTGTTGGCCTAGCAGCACTATACACATTAGGTGACTCATACATTGTTATGTCTTTATCAGTCGGCGTCGCCATCATGGCAATGCAAGCCTTCCGTGCGGTACACCCACCAGCTGGAGCGAACCCAATTATCATTATTCTTGCAGGCAAATCTGTCGTAGGTCTGAGCTTTTTATTCACTCCAGTGCTTGTCGGAAGCGTACTCTTAGTGATTACCGCATCCATTGTAAACAACTATGGTGCAAAAGATGGCTGGCCTGTCTACTGGCATGGATTGGGTAAAAAACAAGACTAATGGCTATGCCTCAACGACATAGGTAACATATCGATAGCAAAGACACTGGATTGGTCGTTGCGATAAAATATCTGTCAAAAAATGGCCTTCCAATTAGGAAAGCCATTTTTCTTTATATTGCTTCACCTATCACTTAACGGCTGCGCTTAGCCATCCATAAATTGGCTGTTGGCGTAGGCTTTGACGTTGGCGATGTGTTGATCCAACCACATGGACGGGGTGTCTAGTCCGAGGGCTTTTTCTTGGTAAAAGCGAATGGTTTCGATCATTTTGCTGACTTCATAAATAGGCAGCACCATTGGTTCTTCGTTCAACCCCATGGACTTGACGGCTCGGTTTGCTTCACGGTATTGGTCTAGGTCGCTTTGTTTGACCTTGGGTTCAACGAGCAAGCTCGCCGTTTGATGTGACCTATCCTCTTTAGGAGGAATGTAGCGGTTTTGTGGGGTATCACAGTGTCTAAGGTAGTCACTGGCTTGTTGGGCTAGGTCGCCCTCTTCTTCCATCGCCATTTCATAGGCCATGTCCAAACGAATGAAATAGTCCTTGGTTTTCTGCACGGCGGCGCTGGTGTCTGGCGTGGGACGAATCAGGTTATCGACGATAATGAAATCTTCCCCGCGCACAAAATACAGCTTGGAACTGCTGGTTTTCACCCAGTGGAAAAAGTCGCGGTCAAGTTGCAGAAAGGTATAAAGATCACGGGCGCTGACCGTGTCCGTGGGTTGTCCGTTGAGTAAACAGGTATAGAGAGGAATCCGTTTAATAGCCATAGTTGGCCTCCTTTGGTCTAAATTAGACCACCTTAATAAGGTCTCAAACTTATTAAGGTGGTGGGTCTAAATTCAGGTTGAGACTACCGCCCAAAGACACGGCCTAGCCGAAGCTAGCCCGAATAAAGACCCACCATAACAGGTGGACTCCGGCCATAAAAAAACACGCGGTGCGTGTTTAAAGCCGCTTTGGTAAAACGGGGTCTCAATCCCGACACTGGATTTTGCCAGTGCAAGAGGAATGCTAGAGTAAAACGCAGAAAGGGTCAATGGACGGGGTTGTTGTTATCGCCGTTACAGGATTCACTTTTGTTGCGACTGAAGAAAAATGACATTCCGACTCGAAACTATCGCCTACCTCGCTGGAATGTCATTTCCCTTCGAGACTTGACGACAACGGTTATTAAAAGGGGTCATCACCCTTAAACGCCCACGCAGGTGGGAACTATAGACAACATTGATTTTTAAGGGTTTTGACCCCTTTTAGGTAGTTGGAGGTACCGTGAACGGTTAAAACATCTGAGGCATTAGTTGGGTTGGTCGTTTCAGTAAAATGACATTCCTACTCGAAACTAACGCCTACCTCGCTGGAATGTCATTTTGCTTCAAAGCTGGTATGCGATGATAGCCAAGAGCGAATAAAGAGACTTAAAAAAGCCAATAACTTGATATGACTGGCTTTAGGAAATAGATAAATGTTAGATTTTAAATCAACCAGCCCACCGTTTTAATGCAGCCGACTCTATCAAATCTTTGACATATAAGGGTTTTAATAAATCATTCTTCCTAAAAACAAGCTTCCAGATAGAGAAAATAGGATTAAAACTAGATTCCTGAACAAAATACTCACTAGCACTAAATGACGTCATGTCCACATTGAAGCGCTTAGAAAAAGAATCAATAAGCTCGATACCATCGTCCCCTTCAATATGTAAGTCTTTGACCAATTCTGAATCATTTTTTATTTTACTCAAATCAATAGAGCAAAACTCTGATAAATACACAGTAACGCTTGAGGCAATATCTTCATTTTTTTCAATCATATTTATTACTACCACTACCTAATATCATTTATACAAGACACAGTACAAGCACCGATACTCACGCCGTCATATAGCAACAAACCCTGGCCAACCACTGGGACAAAGCGACCAAGTGCTCTTCCTACTACTGGTGTTGCAGACCTGAGGTGTCCTATTCGCGGAGTAGGTATTTGCCTTCCCAATCGATGAGGAAATTTCTCTGATAAAAATTTAGAGGCCGGAGACGTTCCCTTTGAAGCATTGCCCATCTGAAACGGCTTAGATAAAATAGGAGACCCCGCAACAGTTAGCCCCCCACCGACTATTGTTTGAAATCCAAATTGTTCAGCAGAACAAGTAGACAAACATTGCAGTGGAGTATTGCTGGGACGGTACATCGCCTGCCTTGCCGCCTGAGCCGCCGCTTCTAACCTTGCAGCGTAGATACGCGCTTCCTCAGCCAATCTATTCAACTCAGCAATCCGCGCAGCCTCTTTTAGTTGAGCGGCCAACGCGTCTTTTCTGGCCTGTTCCGCTCTGGCCGCGGCATCATCACTCGAATTAGTCACAGTGGTATTCGATCCAGAACCACTACCACTGTCTCTATCATCACTGGCAAAGGTACCACCATTATTAGCACTTCCTGGATCCCATTTCACACCACTTGGATATCCATAAGAGGAAACATTACTCGAACCACCATCACCACTCCCCCCAGAGCTGCTACTTGAGCTTGACCCGCTTCCGCCATTCCAAGAAGAATCTGGCTGGGAATTAGAGTAATCATCAATAAAACCGCTTGGATCTGTGATAGCTAAAGGGTTGTTCCATGCATAGGTATAGCGGTTGTAGTCTTGCAAATACATCGGCGCTTGGATTATCGGATCCGCACTAATAAACCGTGCTATCTCTGGGTCGTAGACACGTCCGTTCATGTGGATGAGGCCGACGTTGTCTAGGTGTTCGTGTCCGGTGAAGCCCCTTGGGGTGAGGAAGTTCGCTAGGTCGAGGAGTGCCAGCGGTTGTGCTTCGATGATGGGCAGTTCCAAGCGTTTGCCCCATGGGTCATAGAACAGGCGTTTGACCGTGCCTGCGTCGCTGATAGTGGCGATGAGGCTGCCGAGGTGGTCGCGCACTGTGTAGTTGAGGCGTGCGGCGTTGTCGTCCACTTTTTCCACAATGGCGGAGTCGCCAATCTGGATGCGGTGGTAGGTCTGGCCGTCACGGATTTCTTTTTCGTAACCGCCGATGTAATAGACGGTTTTGTCTAGGGTGCCGGAGGTGGTTTGCTTATAGCGTTGCTGATCCGGCCCGTAGGAGAAATAGCTGGTTTCACCGTGTTGTTGGATGCGAGTCGGTTTGTTGAAGCTGCTGTAGGTGATTTGTCGGTCATCGCCACTGAGCATGTTGCCGTTGTGGTCGTAGCAATAATCGCCTCGTCCGTCGATTGAGCTGACCGCGTGCGGCCCGGCTGGTACGCTGCATTGGTCATGTTGAGAGACATTGTTGTAGCTGTAGTCTCCCACGTCGGTTTTTTGCAGTATGTTGCCAAGGGCGTCGTAGTCGAGAGACACGGTGCCGTAGTCCGCGCCGACCACGGTGGTCGTGGTGCTTTTCAGTCGGCTCAGGCTGTCGTAGGTGTAACCAAAGACCACGCCGTTGGTGTAGTCTGTCTGCATTCTCAGGTTACCGGTTTTCGACCAGTCGTAGTTGATCAAGGCAACGGTTTTATTATTGTTGATGACGTTGATTTGACGAACTTGGTCTTCCCCGTCTTCGTAGTATTTGACGCTCTGGATCTGGCCGTTGTTCATCGCCATGTTTTCCAGCTGGCCTCGGGCGTTGAAGCCTTTGGCCTCCCAGATAACCGTGTCGTCGTGGCGCACCTTGCTGGCGAAGCCCAATAAGCTATGGTAGTCGGTTTGCGTGGTGTAGCCCGTTGGGTATTGGGTGCTGATCAAACGCCCCGTGTTGTCGTAGCTGTGGCGGTAGGTGTAATCCAAGCCCTCGATGGTGGTAGTGGATTGGGCGAGCTGGCCTGCTGTTGTGTAGACATAGGATTCCGTTAGCCCGTGACCAGATTTTTCACACAATTGACCAATGCCGTTGGCGCAGTTGTCGTAGCGCCACGTGCTGGTGCCTTCTGGCGCAGTTTGAGAGATTTTTCGCCCTAACGCATCATAGGCGTAGGTCGTCACATTGCCATTGGCATCGGTTTGGGATTTGAGGTTACCGTTCACATAATACTGGTAGGTCCACACGCCTTGGTCTGGGTCGTCCATTTGGATTTTACGCCCCAACACATCGTAACCAATAAGAATCTGGTTTTGCTCTGGGTCGGTGGTACGGGTCAGTTGACCGAAGGCGTTGTATTGGAATTGCATCGCGTTGCCATCGTTGTCGACCGTTTCCATGGTTTGCCCAAGGGCGTTTTTGACTTCCCGCTTCTGCAAGGTACCGTCTGCGGTTTGCAGTTCGACCGTGGTGTCGCGGCCATTAAAACGCTGAATACGCACGTTGCCATTGGCTTGGGTTTCTTTCACGATGCGATTCAACACATCGTATTCTTTGCTGCTGTAAAGTGGGCTATCTCCTTCGTAATAGGGTAACGAGGTTTTAATTTCTCGACCCAGTGCATCGTATTGCACGGTTTGGTAGAGGGCCGTCACATAGTCTTCTCGCAGCCCGGAACCGTGGGTTGCCACTACCCTGTGTCGTGCATCGTAATAGGCGATGGAATCCGCTTGGTTGGTTTGGGTTTGGGTGACTTTATATTTGGCCCTAGCCACACCGTCACAGGCGTCACACCAAGCGTAAGTCCAGGCCGTGGTTTGGTTCAGACTGGTTTGCGACGCTTTACTCCCCATGGAATCGTAAGTGAGCGTGGTTTCCACCCCATTGATGGCGATGGCCTTGGTGGGTAACCAAGGGAAACGCGCATCCGAGTATTGGTAGGATTGCGTGTGATCCAGTACATTGCTGGTCGATAACAGATTATAGGGCGCGAGATCGCTGTAGCTCGACGTAGTGCTGTTGGTGGCAATGTCACCGCCATTCACCGTCACCGACGTTTGCTGACCACGGCCATTGTAGGCGTATTCTGTCACCAAACGCAGGGCACCGTCCGGTTCGCTAATCGAGGTTTTAAGCAGGCCCGTATTGGTATGGTAATCAAAGGTTTGCGTGCGCGTCTGTTGATTCGCCTGATCAAAGGGCAAGATGTTATTGTAGACTTCCGACGTCACGGTTTGGCGTTGCAGCATGGGCGGACGGTTCGCCACATAACCCGCATAGTAATACGTGTTCTGGGTGGTGCTTTGTTGGATCTTGCCAGACAGCGCGGCACAACTCACCGGCCCATTGCTTAACCCGGGATCCGTCTCCGCCACACAGGTGGTGCTGGAATCTTTCACATAATCAAAACCAGAGTGCAAGCTATAGCTACGATCCGTGCTTTCGACACTGGTCACCGCATTGGTTAAATCCCGCTTTACGGTGGTACTGGTATCCGCGTAAGTGAAAAACACCCCGTCTTTTTGCAAAGTACTATAACTATTCAGCGTATGGGATAACTCGACACCATTGTAGGTTTGCGTGGTCTCCAACGGCCGATGGGTATTGCGGTTCTGCCAATCCTGCGAATAACGCGTGGTCGTCACCACGCCCGTCGTGTTGTTGGTTTTAGTGATGGACTCAAAACCCAAATCCCCCAAACCCTGTAAATGAGAGCGCTTGCCTTGGTAATGATAGGACAGACTATTTTCACCACCGATGCCATCGGATTGAGAGAGTTTAGACACAAGTAATTGAGGTTTTGACTCTGAGGATAAAGGAACTAGTTCAGTCCCAGAAAATGCATTTATAGTTTCATACTCAAATATGGCTCGTTTAATCAGGCCATCGTGAACAGAAATTAATTTATTAGTACTCTGATCACCTGTGGTTAACCATGTCGTGGTGCCTGCCATTCCACTTGCATAATTATAAATTTCCGTAATGTC
>NZ_JAEMNX010000029.1 GCF_016463975.1 Marinomonas transparens
CCCCTAGGCCTTTTTCAGTACCGATCAAGCGAATACGGTTGGCGTACATGCCACCGATGGCAGCGACATCCAGTGAGAAGCCTTCTTTTTCCCCAGTAGAGCGAGCCTTTACGGACTTGTCTTGGTAATCAATGAGGTTATCACCGGTAATGATGGTGGCTTGGTTGGCCCACATTTCTGCGTTTAGGCTGACACTGCGAGCCAGTATGTCTACTTCGTCGGTGTCCGTGTCGTTAAACCCTAACCCTGTGATGTCCACATCCCCTCGGGACACATCAAAGCCACTTAGGTTACCAAAGGCATCAAACACCGATGCGCCAGTGGTTAACATGCCGCGACTGGTGTTGATAAAGCCACAGCCATTACAGGTAATGCCACTTTGGTTGGCGATAATCAGCTGGGCTCTTTGCCCTGCGATCTCCATATACCCATTCAAAGCACTGCGACTATTGCCCAGTACTTCGTTCAGAATAATACCCGCGCTTTTACCGCCTAAGCGCTTATTGCCATCCACATAACCTGCCAATTTGGTTTGCACTATGGCCGTCGAGTTGTTGAAGATTAAACCTTTAGCATCGACATTCAGTTCATTGTATTGATTACGGGACACGCCTTTGACGCTCGGTGCATTGATATTAACGATCGGCACACCATTGGCCGCCGTATCAAACGCAGGGGCATGGGCGGTATTCGCCGCCGACACGCCCTGCGCCAACAAGACACCCGGCATAGAAAAATACGAAGACAGCAGAATTAAGGCAATATGTTTTTGGTGTTTACGACAAGGTGCCAACAAAGATTGATGAGACGAATAACGCGGAATAGGACGAACAGAAAAAATAAAAAGAGAAGCCTTTTTATTGAAAGAAAAACGACCAACAATCACATGCCATATTTTAAACAACCGAATCACAGGTAACATCATTTTCCCATCCCTGAATAACGTTTAATAAAAGACTAAAATGCGGCTGACAGCATCAAACTCACTTTAGAATCATGTGATTTAGCATAAGGGCCATGAGCCAAAAAAGGTTCAGCAATAAAGAAGTCATAGCCAACGCCAAGTAATTCCCCTTTAAGCCCTAAGCTAATTCCCATCAGTGTATTGCTTAAGCCTTCTTCGTCTTCTTCATTTTCTACCTGACCAATATCCAACCCCAAATAGACCGTACTAGACAAGTCTTCCATTTCGAAAGGTAACGCTAAATCGTTTCTTAATCGCCAACCATTTACAGCACTGAGTGATTCAACGCCAGTAAACCCCCTAACGGTATAGCGCCCTCCAATAGAAAACCAATCAAGAGAATAAATGGGCGTATCGGCATACTGCATAAAAAAGCGGCCAGAATAATTCAACGGCTTTTCCAGCAAGGAAAAAGGCGAGCTAATGGAAGCCACCATGGTATAAAAGCGATAGTCAGGTTGCGCACTACTCGGATCTGCATCAGGGTCTACTTCTGTTGCACCAAGCACTCCCGCAATTCCCTGATGGGCACTCAGAGAAACATCAAGTACCGCTGATTTAATATAGCGTCTATAAGATCCTCCAAACTCCAGTTCAGTAAGATTACGACTCTGATTCTGAATCTCTGTATCATTGTTAAAACTGCGTCTTTTACGCGTTTTGAGGGAAGCAAATAAATTGGCCTTTGTTTTATTATCTCTAAACACCACCCTATTCAAGGATATTTTTTTATCTTTCCCCAAACCACTCAATTCAAAATCTATTACATCTCCGGTAACTTTTTGACGATAGTCAAACCAACTAGTATTCGCCTCTAGTAGCCAATAGCCCATGGGTAAACTCCAACCGAATGAAGTGCTATTTGACGCGCCTGTTTCTGCCTGTCGAGCCCTTGACCCAGAAAAACTCAAACTGTCTTGAACACCCAATACATTGTCTAAGGTTGCTCCATACGACACCGGATACCTTCCTGTTTGTGCGCTACCACTGTCATCAATGGAGGCGTTCACTGTCCACGGCTTCTTAGAAACCACTTCAGCCACCAAAATACTGGCCCCACCATAACTGCCCGGCTCTATCTTAAATTCAACACTTTGTGATTGCAGTCGATTCAGTTGATCAACAGCTTGCTCCATGTCCCTAAGGTTAAGCACCTTTCCGGGGTACATGGGCAGTGCGTTTTCCCAGATAAATAAGTAATCATCTGGGAAAACAATTTTTTCAATAACACCAGCCTGTATTTCTATTACCAGTAAGCCAGAAGCAATATTTTGCTCTGGCAATACTGCTCGCGATGTCACATACCCCTCTGCCAAAAGCTTTTGATCAATCAAACGTACGTAGGCAGAAATCGCCTCATGACCAATACATTGGCCAATATAACCCTCGCCATTTAATTTAGCCCATTCAGACAGTAGGCCTTCGATCTGAATTTCCTTAATAAAAAAACAATGTGTCTCTTCAGGTAATTCGGTAATAGGTTCTACTTCGGGCAATTGAATCGGTGGAGAAGTGTTCTCCAATTTTTTATCTAAGCTTTCTTGTGCTGCCTTGTCTCGTAGCCGAAATTCCGTTGCGTTACTAGAAGTAGTAGACGAAGGTATGGGATCAGCTGCTTTAACGGGTAACGCCATACCATAATAAGAAAAAATAATAATAAATAGATTTAGACAACTTCTAACTCTTATGGGACACGATGGCACAACCCCCTCCATGGTTAAGGCAATATGATGTAGGAAACTACACTTTGATGACTACATAAAACCACATAAACATTACATTTCTCTATACAGAAGAGGCTCTTTCATTTCGTTTTATGTAAACAAATGTAAGCGCCACCATATACAAGAGAATCAACGTCTGATGTTTATAACGAACTTTGGCCTAAATCAGAATAAAGCTCTGATCAAATATGGAACAATACGAGCAATTGATTAGTTTTTTTCACCTAATGGAGTATTTTTTATCGTTTGTCTTAACCGGCCTTGGTTTCTATTATACAAAGCATTGAAACAGCGCTCGCTTTAGCGCTTTTAACCCAATACAAATAAGGGAGCTACATCATGAACAACATCAAACCTGCTACTGATTTACTAGACAACATCAATACTTCTTACATGAGCGAAGCGGACAAAATCACAGCACTTGCAAACGCTCAACGTGCTGAATTTATCGCTGATGTTATGGCGCTTGTTGTTGGCGGCACTAACAAAACGATTAAAAAAGTTGTATCAATCACGAAAAACCTAGTGCCTTCTTTTGCTCAGCACGCTTAATACGATTGCTCCTAAGAGGTTTCGCAGGGCTTAAAATAGGCTAACAACGCCATTTTATTGCATCCTGCTTAACCACAAGGACTCTCTACTCAACCCCCTCTTTCTATTATTCCGTTTATTCGCTACTTTTACCTGCAATATTGATGGGCATGTGCTCGCCAATTTTTCATGCCCAGAACACTCAATAAACCGCCCCGAGTAAAGCCAATCCTATCTCACTCATCAAGCACAGCTTTGCCTATTGGCCAACAATAGACCCTATTGTCAGCAACTAAATTACTTGTCACTGAAAAGACTCTACTTATATGGCAAAGCAAGTAAAAAAAGATAACAAGCAACAATTCTAGGTAACATCTAGTTTTATATAAGAAAAGGCTGTACAACCCCTTCCAACAAAAAATATGAGCGCAGAAAGATACGAAAAGCTCCTCATACTGACCTACAATTAGTCGTAATATTTACACATACCTGACAAATAGAACTTGCTTGATTCAGAACAATTGGATAACAGAAATTTAAATCTTTTCTTGAAACAGCACTTTGATACAAAGCAAACGTTACGAAGAGATGCTGAATGCTAAAGGAGAAGCAATCATGAAAAAATCAATTCTAAATTACCAACACACATCCCTACACTCATCCCTAATAGGTCTGCTGATATCATTTAGTAGCGCACACGCAGCAACAATCCATCCAGAGCTAACGGCTTTTTACCCTATCACTGTTATACCAGATGTTCCGGCATTAGATATCACCACCGCTAGCATACAAGATGGTCAATATACTGCTCCCCACATCCCGGCAATTCGTACCAGTAACGATGGTAGAGTAGGGCATTATATTAAACGCCCTGGCGGGAACACGCGCTTTTTTACAGCAATCCGACCGGAGGCAATCACCACCGACTTCGATCTATTAGAGCCCGGTATTCCGCCTGGTTTTTTAAGCGATATTGTCTCCCATAACATGGGAGGAGGACATCACACCACCTTGTGCGATGGCAGTTCGGTATTTCCCGACAGTATCAATGAAAATGCCATTATTAACCCCAAACAATGTGGAGACAATGATTGCTACGAGTTGTCTTTAATTAGTTCTGGCAGCACTGCCGATGGCATGAGACTTATCCGTAGTAAATTCAGCGTAGAAATTGCCTCCCCTAAAACACCAGAAGCCAATATCGTTAATATCACTCAAATAGAAGGAGACAGTTTTGGCCCTTCTATGCCTAATGTACATAGGTTTCTTGAGCCGATGTTTACAGGTGATGGACGACTCGTAGTATTTCGGATGCGGCCAGCAGGACAGCCTATCGAGTTTGAATGGCAGACCAATGATGGAACGATTAAAAGCGGTTCCTACGATATGGTTTATGGCGTTATTCCTGACGATGCGGAAGCCTGTGATATCACTAAAATGCAAGGCCCTTACCCAATTACACATGCTCCCTTCGATGCCAAGGTGAATAACAAATATGGCTTTGCGAAACAGCCATTCCGGGATTCGGAAGGCAATGTTTTAGTCAATGGTGAACCATTAAAAGGAACCTATCCATGGATTGACCGTGAAGGCAGCAATATCTTTTTTACCGCGATACGTTCAAGGCTATTTTATAACACAGGCTATGCTGGCATTGGATGGCGCGCTCGATATGATTCGCGCTGCCTTGAAGATTGTGCTGGCCCAGCGAATACAGAAGATGGCCTTCATGCCCAAGGTGTTTTAGTAATGGGGGCTTGGACCAACGGTAAAATGGTTTTGCTAGATGGTGCGTATGCCAACGCAGACTCTGGCTTGGCCAGCACAACAGACGCTCAGAAAGAAGTCAGTCTCTACATAGACGAACAAGGCAATTCTGTATGGGAGCGAGTCGGTGCATCAAGAGATACACGGGATGCTGTACTTCCTCCCATGGGGGCTAAAAACACAACCTTCATTGACTCAATAGAAAATATTTTTAATTACAATCCCAATTTAGTACCCAGCACTCCTAGAGATGTAGTATGGCGATTTAGCACAGGCAGAGCCACTGCAGATGTGGCCTTTGATGATTTCCTAAACCAACATAGTATTATTATTGCCAATATGAATGCCTCAATCACCCACGATGTTGGTGACGAAGGGCCGATCAAGCAGAGCTACACTAGAAACGATCTCAATATGCGTCATAACGATGGCTTTGACAGTACCTACACACATGGAGGAAGAGGTTTCACCCTAGCACCTCGTATTCAAAATGCAGCCACGGGGCCCAACGAATTCACCCCAAATTATGGAGTCACTCACGGTAATATACGTATTGAACCCATTGCTAAAGGAGGCATTATTGGTAAAGGCTTATGGTTAGATGGTGTGTCTGGTGTCTCTTTTGACATTGGTAAACCACTGGATCAAGCTTTCGTCAGTGTATTTTTAGACCCTCGCCAGGTCGATGATCAACAAAGCAAACGCATATTAAACTTTGCGGATGGCTCTACTCTAGATGTGTCTCATTCGACACTACGCTACCAGGTAGAAGGCAGTTCAGAGCAAGATATGCTATTTGAAGCTGACCTATCAGGGTTTGCTTTGACCGACAAAACATGGCGGCACCTTGCCCTACAGTTCCACCCAGTAGACCAAGAAACGGTAAAAATTGATGTTTTCCTTAATGGATTTTTACTCACGCAATGGACAACCCCACAGCATCAGGCATTTATAACAGGGCCTATCGTGCTTGGAGCATTAACAGAAAGTAGCGACAATGGTTTTCGAGGCTGGTTAGATGACTTTAAAGTATTCGCCTATCGTCCTGACTTAGAATCCACTTGTAATCATGGCTATGGCACACTAGTCGGTATCCCAGCGGACTCTCAAAATACTAAATGGTCACAAATAGCATCCCAATATTCAGCAACCAGTCATCAACGTATATCTGACGCGATAGACCAAACACAATATGGCACCTATCCACAATATGCTTGTGTACACAACTACACAGAAGAACGAGGTTTTGCAAAAGAGAAAGCGGCTAACCCAGACCTATTCACCGCAGAAAACAAGACAACGTTAAGACAGCCATTTATCTTCCCAGAAGGGCCTTTACATTGGAACCAACCTAGACCCGATAGTAGCAACAATGCATTTTGTCTAGAGTGTCACGTCAACGACACTAACTTTGCTCCTCTTTCCGTGGCGGCATTAACGATAGATACGACAATAAACACACAAGATGATTTACGTCGTCAACCCATGCAACCGCCACGTTGGATGACTGGTACAGCGCCCAATATATTTTCTGAGTGTGAATATAATCAGTCAATTTTAGGCGAACTAGGGACCTTGGTTGACCAATGTGACTTACCAAAAGAACGGCCTAGCCTTGAGTCTAATATTCTCTATCGACTTATTCATGTGGGTACTGGCTACCCTGTTCGTGTTGAGACCTGGGACACAGTAGCAAAACATTCACAACAAGGTTTTCCAGTCACACTTGAAACAGGAGGGCTTGATGCATGTGACAGTGCTGAATGTGATTTTATAGTAAAAACGCTTAATGATGGTAAGCAGTCCATAAACCCCACAAACGGGGTCATCACAAGAGCGTTGGGAGTATTAGGACTAGGGGCAAGAATCTACAATGGGCAAGATCTATCGCACGTCATCCTCAGAAGAAATGCAAGGTTGATAGAAAATTGCACCGACAATGATTGTGACTTTAACATTGTCCCACTAGGCCAAGATAAATTCAGAATTGAAGCAATAGAAGGTTACTCTATTGCTAAACTTGAAAATGATAGTCGCCTTAAAACCATACCAACAGAAGATTGTCATTCACAGGTTTGTGAATTTGAATTTGTGCCCCATGTACCATAGTTAATTATCAAGCTCAGGTTAATAACAAGCGTTTGGAAAACGATGAAAGTAAAGCGATAACACTGTAAAACGGAGCAATGCTGCTAAAAGGGTTTATGGTCAATTGATATATCCTTTTAGAGCATTCCCGTTGTTACAGTATCAATGGTTTAATGATGCTATTGGCTTCCTGCCGACCTCCCTTTCACGCCTTCCGACTTAACCACAAGCGCTTCTTTTCTCTTGCTCCATGTCTAATATCAACATGACCACACCGACAGTATTTTTTTGATAAAAACCTATTAACAAAGCACTTCAATAGGCTATTCGACCTGTCGCTCCAGCAACACTTCTTTCAAAGCAAACATGCCATTTAATGCTGCAGGAAAACCCGTATAGACAGACATTTGTAGTAATACTTCTTTTACTTGCTCTTCGCTACAGCCAGCATTTAACGCTGCATTTAAATGCACTTTCAACTGAGGCCGACAATGGCCTAATGCGGTCAGCGCTGCCACCGTGGCGATCTCCCTAGACTTGAGGTCTAACCCCGGCCGCGAATAAATATCTCCAAATGGATACTCAATAGTAAACTTAGCCAAGTCTGGACAAATGTCTTGTAGGCTCTCTATCACCTTGTAGCCCGCCTCCCCATCAATACTAGCCAGCCGCTCTAAACCTAAATCAAATCTTGAATTGCCCATCGCGATACTCCCATCAATCTTGTTAGAAGCCACACCTTACAAGTTAGAGTTCCCTCTAAGTCAATTCATTTTGTTACTTTTGTACCAATTGATTTTACTCTCCAAGGCCTCCAAGTGGCTTAACTGCAAAGCGATATGCCTTGTTAAATAGGCTTGATGTTGCTCTAAAAGCTGCTGACGCTCAACTAGGGTACCCTTGCCTATTTCTCGCAACTCAGCGTATTGCAAAATGTTCTCTAGGGGCATACCAGTCTCTTTCAAGCGCACAATAAAACCCACCCACTCTCGATCTTTATTCGAATAGGATCGATGGCCACTAGCATTACGTCGAATATTTTTCAGTAACCCTATTTTTTCATAATAACGAAGCGTATAAGCCGATAACCCAACTTGCTTCGAGAACGCTTGCATGTTCATAGCACCATTTCCTAGGCATAATATTAACAGTCCATCCTTTCACATTACTGATAAAGAGAAAAACATGATCACATGGCACTGCCAGTCATTTAGTGAACTATCCACCCACACCCTCTATGACTTGCTCAAACTACGTTGCGATGTGTTTGTGGTAGAGCAAAACTGCCCTTTCCCCGAATTAGATGGTCTGGATCCCCTTGCCGACACTCGACACCTGTATGCGCTACAAGACAATAAAGTCATTGCTTACGCCAGACTTTTAGCAAAGGGCGATTGCTACTCTTCTCATTGCAGCATAGGACGTGTTGTCGTCGCAGAGAAACACCGCAAAGCCCAAATAGGCCACGTATTAATCAGCAAAGCCATTCAACAAGCTTTTAGCTTATGGCCCAATACTGATATTAAAATTGGCGCCCAATCACGTCTTGAAAACTTCTATAAAAGCCATGGCTTTTTGACTTGCTCTGCTCCCTATATGGAAGACGATATAGAGCATTACCTTATGACCTTAACCTATCCAACCGACACCTGAAGCAACGTCTTCACTCGCGCTTTAAGTATGGGCAAAACATCAACTTCAAACCAAGGGTTTTGCTTTAGCCAGCGATTATTTCTTGGGCTTGGGTGGGGTAATGCTAACTTGCCCTGTTCTAACCAAAAAGACCACTTTTTCACCTGTTCTGTAACCTTACCAGAACAACCTAAATGGTAGTCTTGGGCATAAGCGCCCAATACAATGGTCAGTTCAATCTTGCTCAACTGACTCAACAGGTCCTCACGCCACTGAATGGCACACTCAGGTCTCGGCGGTAAATCACCTGACTTATTGCTGGCTGATTTACCGTTTTTAAAAAAACTATTGCCGGGAAAGCAAAAGCCCATGGGCACAATAGCCACCTGCTCGGCATCATAAAAAACATCTTTTGTAATACCTAGCCAATCTCGTAAGCGATCGCCACTCAAATCATCAAACGGTCTCCCCATATCATGGGCTTTTTGTCCCGGTGCTTGGCCTGCGATCAATAGTTTCGCTTCTGGATGGATCTGAATAATAGGTTTGGGAGGCAAAGGAAGAGAATCAGCACAGTACTGACAGCTCAAAATTTTGCTTTGTAATACAGTAAAAGTGTCTTCTATCATCTACCCAGCCTATGAAACAAACTACCGATTATCAAATGCTTTCACCCACTTTATGCCAGTAGAATTGAATGAATTTGTTCTTTGCTTCTGCCATCAGGATAAGTAATCTCTTTAAACTCTCAATCATGAAGAAGCAGCCAATGATCAACAAAACACAAATAAAAGTTAGGGGCTACCATCTAGATGTTTTTCAACACGTCAATAACGCCCGCTATTTAGAGTTCTTAGAAGAAGGGCGGTGGGCATTTTTTGATGATTTTAGTGCTGACTCTGACATGATGAAGCAAGGGTTCGCTTGGGCTGTGGTGAATATCAATATTAACTTTCGCTCAGAAGGTAATTTTGGCGATACGCTAGAAGTACAAACTGCCTTTGCCAAACTGGGTAATCGTAGCATCACTATGAAGCAGCGAGTGGTTAACGCCGATACACAGGCATTAGTCGCTGACGCAGAAGTAACTTATGTATGTTTTTCAAAAACATTAAAGTCAGCCATTCCTCTACCTGAGGATTATAAAATCAAGGTTGAAGCAGCCATCGAGCCATTAGAATAGAACAAGGAGAAGGCCTTGTAAGGCATAAAAAAACTAGCTTATCTCCTGTTCTACATTGCCTATATCCATGTAGGCGTATGACGCTTAGATTCCCTCTAGGGAAGGTGCGAACAAGTCCTCTTATCTCGGCAATTGCTCCTGCATTGCCCTAATAGCCTATATCCATATAGGCATCAGCACGTAGATAAAAGCCAGTTATTCGAGGTGAGTACCGAATGTAAATAGTTGGCCTACTTTCGAGGTACTCAACAAAGAATTCAGCTTCTAGGTCATGCCCTGTGAGGTTTAGTAGACTTATTCGCACCTTCCCTAGTTAATACCTTTCTAAATTATGTGAACACCATTTTAATTGACATTCGGAATAGACTCTAAACGATCAGGCTGATAAGTTTTTGGTTGATTTACACAATCTATTTTATGTACAAATGAGTAGCGTAAAATATGGTATGGACTATTAAGGCTATTGAAATTCACCCACATTTCTCTCAACTCATCATTTCGGTAATCATTTAAACTTTTTATCGCTTCCTCACTTAATAATTTTTTTCTTTTTTCAGAAGTAAATTTTTCAAAGTCAATTGTATTTTTTATTGCCTCCACTCTCTTGCTGAGATTATCCCGAAACGCTTTCACATTTTGACCAAATGCCGCATCAATAAGCCCAATTTCTAAGGCTTTTTTTGTATCCACCGGTAAACACTCCGAGGTTAATTGATTCGCTTTATCCACACCAACTCTTTTGGGTAGTAAATAAGTCCAATACTCCGAACCAAATAATCCCATCTTTTTATAATGCGGATTAAAAACCACCCCTTCTCTGGCAATTACCTCGTCTGCGGCTAACGCCATGACAGCACCTCCAGCACCGGCATTACCGTGCAAAGCAGAAATAATATAATGGGACGTACAGGAAACCACATCACATACAAAATCGTCCATGGCAACAATATTATCCCAAGACTCTTGAGCAGGGCTTATTGCATTTTCAATCACATTTAAATGAATTCCATTGGACCAAATATCATGCCCCCCCATTAATACAATGATTTGAGTTTTTCTTTGACTTTGAACATTCCAAAATGCCTCTCTCAACCTAAGACATTGCTCTGTGCTCATTGCGCCATTGTAAAAATCAAAATATAAGTAACTCACATTGTCTTCTTCTCGATACCAAATTTCCCTAAATGTTTTTATCGATAAATCGTCATTGAAAATATCTCTAGCAGAAAACATTGGCTCAGCAATATGCCCTGCAAGAACCTTCATTGCAGGAAGTTTAAAGCCCCCTGAGAGTTCTTTCTTAAGGTGCGAAACCCATATCGCGCCATCTCCTGTTGCAATGCAAATAGCGCTATCTCGTTGTGCTAATATCTCGCCTGCATTTCCTTTTAGCTTATCTTCAAGGTGTGCACCATACATAAAACAAGGGAAAGGAAAAATATGGCTTTCTAAGACTCCGGGGGTACTATCAGCGGCTTTAATTTTTGCGATAATATCTTGTGATGACGAAGCCCAGTCAATTGCACGGTCCACTCTTTTTATTGGATCATTCCAACACCCTTTCACGTCAGGATTTGAGTAATTCAACGCCTCTGGAACAAAATCCAATGATTCGAATTTAGACACGGCGTCGTGTATTCCCTTAAGAGCTGCCGCTGTTACCTCGTGTCGATACAGGTTACTTTTGCTCACATCCCGCATAGGAAAATTATTAGAAGACCAAATATCTCCAGCATCCATCTCTTCTGCGGCTTGCAATATCGTAACTCCCCACTCCTTGTAGCCTCGCATTATTGCCCAATCCAATGATGATGGACCACGATCCCCTTTAATTCCGGGATGAACGATTAAACACGTATGATTTTTCCAAATGATATCGGGGATAGCTTTCTTTAAAAATGGCGCTAATATCAGCTCAGGTCTAAATGCTTCTACCGCATCAAGCATTGCGTCATCCGATGTGGCTAACTGAATTTTTATATCATGTCCTTTCGCAAGAAGTTCACTCCATGCTCTTTGACTCAGCCCATTATGACTCGTTGTAATAAATAATATTCTCATCCTTTTCCATCCTCCATTTTAACCATTCATACGATGATCGTATAAAGGTTTAAGTTTTCAAAAACGCCAAAACAACCTTTCACTTCCATTCTCTTAAATTTACTAAACCCATCACCTTCCTTAACCATCAACCATTATGGTTTTATGAAAAGCCTAAAAATAATAATATATAAAACACATCAGTCTAAATAAAAAACTCTTTTTTACAAAATAAATTGACAGGACTTTATCATTTAAATATAAAATGAGTTAAAAAATAACCAAAGAGTAAAAACGAACAAATGAGGGTAAGGCTAGACAAATCCTTTCTATATATTAATAAACGGAAAAATAGTAACAACCAGAATATAGGCTGTCTATTTATCAATAAAAAATAAATAGAAATTATTAAAAATTAAGAGACATTTGAGATAATTGAGACAAATTAAAATAATGAAACCCTATTAAATAAATCAAATCAGATAAACAAAGACTATTTAAAATATCATCTTATTCATTTTAAAAAATATCAAACCCGCTCTCCCTCCTTAGCGCCAAAATAAAATAAAGCTGTAGCCACCGCCAATTTATTAAAATAATTCAATAAAAATTTGTCAAAAAAAGAGACCAAATGGCCTCTTTAGTCTTGATCACTCGCGAATTCAAGTCTTGCTCGTATTCTGCTGCAATTTCTTTTTCTGCCTTACTAACCGATGCAGACAACAAGTTGAACCACTTATCTCCATCTTTAATGTTATTTTTAAACCAGCGATAAACTGGCTCAGCAGATCTCTTGAATTCCGCTTTTTCAGCTGGCGTCGGAACATACGTAGTCCCACCTGTTTCACAAACTCTTGGTAAGCCTTAATTGACTTAGGTTTTGGTGAAGCAAACGTAGCCTGTTGCAAAGCACTAAAGCCATCCACCATCACACGACGTAAGTCTTTAGGCATATTCATAAAGACCTCGTTATTCATATACCAAAGCGCCGACATATACGCATGGCCATCTAGCGTAAGATACTTCAAACCCGCTTCGGTGAACTTCATGCCCATAATATCTGTGATGCCATTTTTAGAACCTTCTACAACCCCCGTTTGGAATGAAGTAAACAAATCCCCCCATGGAATCGGTGCTGGGCTCGCTCCCATTGAGCGTACTAGCTCCTGTGGCAAATCTGCTACCACAGTACGTATTTTCAAGCCCTTCAAATCATCCGGTGTTTTCACCGAACGCTTGGTATTCGCAAAGTTACGCCAGCCGCCAGTATTACCCACTGTCATCAAGCGCACATTATTATCAGAGTCTTCTAAGATCTGTGTACGGAGCTGGCGGGTAAAATCCCCTTCCAAGACTTTTTCTGCCACTCGGTCATCCGGTAATAAATAGGGCAAATCCAATACCTGCACATAAGGGAGCATGGAAGCGGCACTACCAGAAGTAGAGATATAAACGTCGACAGAGCCGTATTCCAATGCTTCAAGACATTCCACACCTTTACCACAAAGTTGCGTCCCCATATAAATGTCAACAGCAATACGACCATTTGAGTGAGACTCAATGAAGTCTTTGAATACCACCAAACCATCATAATCTTCATCGTTTTCATTCGAATTGGCGACCGCACGCAGATTAAAGTCTTCGGCCTGTACCGCTCCACTCAGCAGACACACTGGAGGCCACAAATAACACCGGCCCCATGGGCAGCGTTGCTAAACCAACCGTTAAATTCACACTCATAATGATGGCAAAATGAATAGGATCGATACCAAAGTTGATAAAGATAGAACCTAGAATGGGTCCCAAAATAATAATGGCTGGACCAGCGTCAAGAAACATACTAACGATGAACAGCAAAATGTTAATCAAAAACAAAAGAAACAGTGGGTTTTCACTGATGGTTAATACCCAATTTGCCAGAATCTCAGCACTGTGTGACAAGCTAACCACGGTTTTGAAGGCAATCGCTGCCCCCAAAATAAGCACTTAAAAAGTCCACTCTTTGCCGTTAGAATAGCCTTGTTATTAATCTTCCAAAAATCATCATCGAGCGCTATAAATGAAAATATTGGTTAAATTTATCCGTAATCTACTGGGCGTCATTATTGCGATCATGGATCTGGCAACACGGGGAACAAAGTTAAAGCGTTCGCTAGAAAAGCAGCAGCAAGTTAATGACGAAGTAAAAAGCCTAGCGCTCTACCAGTTTTTTGCCTGCCCTTTTTGCATCAAAACTCGCCGTGCGATGTACAAGCTGAACCTACCGATTGACAAGCGCAGTGCTTCACAAGGCTCGCCTTTTCGTGACGAGTTATTGACCGGTGGTGGCCAAGTAAAAGTCCCCTGTTTACGTATCGAACAAGACGGCAAAGTTGAATGGCTATATGACTCCACAGAGATTATCCGCTACCTTCAAACACGCTTTGCTTAACACTGATTCAACTCCTGCACATAAAGAAACGGCTTCGACTTGCATTGAGAACAAGCCCGAAGCCGTTTCTTTATCTTTGCTCACCCTAGAAAGATTATTACCGTGGAATACTAGTCTAAAATTAATTTATCAATAAGACGAATCCAGTCTTCGAGCTTGGCGTTGAGCGTTTGCTTCTGCTTTTCAGTGAGAGAGAGATTCAGGTCTGCCAGCATTTGGGCATATAAACGTTTATTCTGCTCAGAAGCTGCTTTGTATTCTGGTGTTTTGTATTGATCAGGGTTGCTAATGATAGAAGTGAGTTGCTGTTGAAACTCTGGTGCACTTTGCTTCGCAAAGAGCTTTCTAACAACCTGTTGAAGCGTCGATTGGTAAAGCATTCGTTGCTCGGAAGTCGAGGCAAATTGCTGCGCATACTGCTGAGTCATTTTTATTTGCAATGGCGTTAGCTTGCCGATGTTTTCCTCAAGCTGTTCTGCGAGATCTTTCTGTCGGCTGATTAACCGCTCGTCCTTACTTTCCCCTCCATTCTCAGATTGTCTTTCTAGGTTTTTTTTCTTCCATGTGACCAATAATCCTTCTAGCTGTTGAGCGGATAATTGCTGTGCCATCGCCGCAAGTTCAGGGGCAATTTCATTACGAAAGCGATAGAAGTGCTGTTGTGCTTGATAAAACTCGGTTAACCATTGCTCCTGATTGAGCGGTGAAGACGGCAATTTTGCTTGCAGATTTTTGAGTTGAGCCTGATATTTTTTAAGCTCCGTGGAGCGATGCCAATGGTGCCATGACGCGACATACTCATCCAAGGTTGCCTTTTGATCAGACGTTAGGTCAACATAATCACCAACATACCAATAGAGTAGCCAATCAATATTGTTATACACAAAGGACGACGTACAGGCGTTCAAAAAAAAGCTAAGCAATAGTATCAGTGTAATCTTTGCCTTCTTCATATCCGGCTCCGAATGTTGAACTGTATTCTATAAGAGAATTTTATATTGAGGTTGTACGGGCTTATCCGTCAAGTGGATTATTTTATAAGAGATATAGCTAGAACCCCTTTCTCACGTCAGATTTACTTTCTTCCAACATAAAAAAACGGCTTCTACTTGCATCTAAAACAAGTCGAAGCCGCTTTTTAGGTTGTTCTTAATGACTCAAAGAGGCCTTATGGAGCCTAGTGCTGATGACCGCCCTCACCATGTACATGCCCGTGCTCCAACTCTTCCGCAGACGCTTCACGCACTTCAAGCACTTCAACATCGAAGTTCAACATTTTTCCTGCTAGAGGATGATTACCATCTAACATAACGCCGTCTTCTTCAACTTCGATAACCGTCACTGGCTGTTGACCATCTGGCGTTTGTGCCATGAATTGCATACCTACTTGGATATCATCAACGCCTTGGAAATTTTCACGAGGTACTTTTTGAATAAGTTCTTGGTGAATTTCGCCGTAACCTTCTTCTGGAGAAACCGCAACGGTGAGTTTTTCACCTGACTTTTTACCTTGAAGCGCTTTATCTAGACCGTCGATAATATTTTGCGCTCCACTTAAAAACACAAGAGGATCTTGACCAATTGAAGAGTCTAGCGTCTCTCCTTGTTCATCGGTCAATGTGTAGTGCATGCTTACAACGGTATTTTCTGCGATTTGCATCCTGTTCTCCAGCTAAAATAATGAGTGAGGGGACGAGCGCTTAATAAAAGCCAGCAGATGTTATGTAACACCGACACGGTACGAACCCAGCGATAGTTTGTGGTGTCATGATAACGTCCCATAAACACAATAACTACCATACAGCATCAAGTTTGGGATGATCGACGATTTTTATAGGGGAGTTTTTAAATTAATTAAAAAAAGAAATCGTATTTCAGTCGTTTTAAACCTTATGTCGCCATTACCCCACTACCTTTCTGCGGGACTAATATGCTTAATGTCATCACTAAAAGATTGCAATTCCGGTGTTGAGTAACGGGTATGGACTCTCTCTTCAGAAGCCGGTTGGTGAATGACACTGACACCGTCACGATAACTGTGTCTAGGTCTAACGGGTCTTAAGCTAAAACCACCGCCACAGTTGGGACAAACATTGTTGAGTAGGTCCGCCACACAGTCTCTGCAGAAGGTACACTCATAGGAACAAATCATGGCTTCTGTTGAGTCTGTCGGTAAATCTTTGTCACAGCATTCACAGTTGGGTCGAATGTCTAACATGGCTTGCTCCTGAACTATTCCGGTTAAGAGAACCTCATAATAAGTCTCTCCACTTTATGGCATATGCGAGCAGTGCAACAGGGCATTCAACGACCGGTCAAAGGGTGAAAAACGCCAATCTAATGGCCATTACCTCAGAAAAAATCATGCACCAGCCTCAAACACGGCCTGTTTTTTAGAGAGAGAAAAGCCAAGGGCAGCATAAAACGCCTTCGCTACCTCGCGGGTTTCATTCGTTCGTACTCGCAAGGTGATGTTTTCGGTCTCTGCCCAGTGCTTTGCCTTTTCAACTAAAGCCCGACCGCCCCCTTGTTGACGAGCGTTTGAGTCCACCGACAGTCCCAATATTTCAATAAAGTCAGCAGATGCGGCGCGGTAAGCGTGTTGCGCATGCAGCCAACCTATCACCTGACCATCTAATTCTGCGACCCAAACTTGGTCATTAATGGAATCCAGTAAATGCGTTAATCGTTGATGAAAAATACCATCAGACTGACTCTCTTGTGTCTTTTTATAGCCTAATGCCTCCGCCACTCTAGCAATCGCTTGAGTATCTTGAATCTTAGCGTTACGAATCAGCATGGCTTTTTTACTCTGAAGGGTAGTCACTAGGAGGGGTAAATTGAGCCGTATTAAGGGTATGCGAATTGCCCAACCAACTAACGCCTTGGGTATGATCCACGTAATCGTTACCGGTTAATGGGTGCACAAATACGTCGAGTGTTTGGCGATTAAACATTAGCCAAGGAATAATTTTACCAAACGTTTCCGCTGCAAAAGACAATTGACAACTCCAAAGTGGATGGGGACCAACTTGCTTTTGATGAAAGCGCCCTACTTTGATTTCAAATAACGCTTCTGCTTGTTTAGCAATTTGTTTGGCAAGCTCGGTACCTGCTTCATCACGATAATAAAGGTGCGCATGGAAGGCTTTAATATTTTCGCTGTAAGAAAATTGGCTCATAATAATCCGTCTCTTCGTTCTGTCGTCTACGTTATGTCATAGAGTTTAACATTAGACTCAAAAGATAGAGACAGCACCTTCTGAAAAGCACTCTTTTACAATAGTGAAGAATCTCCGCTTGCCCAACAAGACCTAAGTCGTAGAGGATTACCGACTTAGCTGTGCTACATTCATGGTGAGGCCAAGCTATTGATACTTGCGACAAAAAGGTCTTACTTAACAATGAAGCCTGCCATGTTAATGTTACTAGCCAATAGTCGTGCAAGGGGCTCATACACAAACAAGCTGATATTCAGGTACATAATTCAATGACGGTTTTCTGGGTTCTGTTAGCGATTCTTTATGTTTTAGGACTGTTCTGGATCGCCATTTGGGGAGATAAAGAAAGCCCAACTGCTAAAAAGCTTACCCACCATCCACTAGTCTACAGTTTGTCGTTAGCGATTTACTGTACTGCATGGACCTTCTATGGCTCCATTGGTGAAGCATCCCGAAATGGTTGGAGTTATCTGCCCATTCTATTAGGGCCGGTGCTTTTGTACCTGTTCGCTTTCCCTTTTCTTCGTAAGATGATCACGGTGAGCCATAAGCAAAACATCACTTCCATCGCTGACTTTATTTCTTCACGCTACGGCAAACGCCCAATGACTGCGCCCCTAGTCATCCTAATTTGCATGCTCGCCATCATCCCTTATATTGCCCTACAACTGAAAGCCATCGGCTCAAACTTCGCCCTATTTGTTCATCAAGATGAATCCGCCACCAGCCTTGTCGTACTTAGTGCTACCGTTTTGATCGGCATATTTGCCATGCTCTTTGGTACTCGCAAAGTCGAAGTCACTGAGTACCGTTCCGGCATGATGTTGGCAATTGGAGCCGAGTCCTTATTCAAGCTTATCGCCATTATTGCTGTGGGTCTGGTGGCGATCATTATGACCAGAGACAGCAGTTTAGAGTCCATTGGTAGCAGTGTGGATTTGAGTGTCTGGCAACCTGAGCAGTTTTTGTCTTTCACCTTCCTCATGCAAACCTTTATGTCAGCGGCGGCCGTAATCTGCTTACCGCGCCAATTCCATGTCACCGTGGTCGACCATCAGCATAATCGACAGTCCAATATGGCGCGTTGGTTGTTTCCCGTATACCTATTAATTTTTGCGGTGATTATTCCGCCCATCGCCATTGCAGGACAAAGCTTATTTTCTGCCGATGTGAATGCCGACACCTATGTAATTCAATTCGCCCTTGCCTCGGACAATCTGCCCTTGCAGATGCTCATTTTCCTTGGCGGTATGTCAGCAACCACCGCCATGATCATCATCGCCACCTTTGCCCTAAGCATCATGATCAGTAATGATGTGATACTCCCCTTAATGTTAGCCAGAGCCAGCGCACAGCAACAGGGTTTGCCATTATATCGCCGTCGTATATTAATGATTCGCCGCTTAGCCATGATGGGGATTTTGACCCTGTCGTTTTTGTATTATCAAAAAATGGCCAATAACGAACCCCTCGCGGGAACAGGGCTGGTCGCCTTTTCGCTCGTCTTACAACTCATGCCAGCGGTATTGGGTGGACTCTACTGGAAACGCGGCCATGCCTATGGGGTTTATACGGGATTAACCCTCGGCTTTCTGTGCTGGGTATTATTAATGATGATGCCACTCACCGGCAACATGAGCTGGGGAATAGAAGACGCCCAATCGCGCTCTGAACTCATTAGCTACGGTTCATTTATTAGTTTATTGGCAAATGTCATCGGTTATGTGGTGGGCTCCTTATTATCCACCGAACGGTTAATTGATCGCATCCAATCCACTGCTTTTGTTAGCCCAACGGCGGAGTTAGAAAATCGTTTCTTCAAGCCCAAAAGCAAGGCGACAAATGGTGATTTTTTTGTGCTATTAGAAACCTTTTTAGGCAAGCAAAAATGCCAACAGGTACTGCACAGTTTTGAACAGGACTACAGCCAAACTCTATCCAGTAGCACCACGCCAAACCGCCTTTTTGTCGATTACTGCGAACGAATATTAGGCGGTGTACTCGGCGGTTCTTCCGCCCGTACCATCATTAATTCCATCTTGATCGATAAACAAATCAAGGTAGAAGAAATGATGACCTATTTGGACGAAACCACCCAAGCCATCCAGTTCAGCCAAAACCTGTTATTTGTTTCCATGGAAAATTTGGACCAAGGCATCAGCGTGGTTGACAAAGATCTACGTATTGTTGCCTGGAACAAAACCTATTCTTCTCTCTACCCTTATCCAGAAGGCCTACTCAAGGTTGGCCTGCCAGTTGAAGAACTTATTCGCTTTAATGCAGAGCGTGGCGAATGTGGTGCGGGAGAAATCGAAGAGCTGATCCATAAACGTTTAGATCACTTGCGCAAAGGCACCGCCCATCGTTTCCTACGCCGTAGAGGCAGTGGTCGAGTGATAGAAATGGTTGGCACCCCATTACCAGACGGCGGTTTTGTCACTAGTTTTACCGATGTCACCGATCACATTGAAAGCCAACAGGCCTTAAAAGATGCCAATATTGACCTAGAAAAGCGCGTCGAAGCACGCAGCGAAGAAGTACAAAGCGTTAACCACGAACTGCTGCAAGAAATCGAACGCCGTAATCAGGCCGAAAAAGCCTTAACCAGTGCCAAGGCCGAAGCCGAGCGCGCCAATGCGTCGAAGACGGAATTTCTCGCCCTTGCCAGCCATGACATTCTACAGCCATTAAACGCCGCCAAGCTTTATATGGGCGTGCTGCAATCCACTCAGTTACCGCCAGAGACAGGCCAAGTCATCAATAAATTATCTGATACCTTAGAGTCCACCGAGGCGCTGATTTCAACCCTATTAGAGATTGCTCGCCTTGATCAAGGCGCAGTGACTCCTAAGCTAATTGATTGTGACTTGCAGGACATTCTTGCGCCTATCATCGCCGAATTTGGTGTCATTGCCGAAAATAAGAACTTGAAGCTCACGACTCGCTTAAGATCCTTCAGGGTGCATACAGACCCTATTTATTTACGACGCATCATCCAAAACTTTGTTTCAAATGCCGTCAAGTACACCCAAAAAGGCCGCGTATTATTAAGTACAAGGCCTAGAAACGGAGTCGTTTATTTACAGGTATGGGATACCGGCGTCGGCATTCCGCTCACCGAACAAAAAAAGATTTTTGATGACTTTTACCGTTGGGAAAACACTCAAGAACCGGGCATGGGGTTGGGCCTTGGCCTAGTACGCCGAATGCAAAAACAATTAGGCTTGGCGACAGAAATCCACTCAACGCCGAGTAAAGGCAGCTGTTTTAGTATTTGCATTCCCTTGGCAAAAAGTGATCTTGTTACCGCATTACCAACACCAAAAAACTCAGCCAAAAGCCACGATAAACTATCCCATTGCAACGTCTGGTGCATTGATGATGAAGTCAATAACCTCACCGCCATGAGCGAATTATTAACCCACTGGCAATGTGATTGTCGCACCTTTGGTCGTTTTGACGAGGCTTTAAACGCCACAGGGGAAGCGGAATTATTGCTAGTGGATTATCACCTTGATAACAATCAAAATGGACTGTCTTTGATCCGTGAATTAAGAACCCGTGCGGAGAAAAACATTCCAGCGGTATTGATTACCGCCATGCGTGATGCAAGCTTAGTCGAAGAATGTAAAAGAGAAAATGTGACTTATATGGCAAAGCCCGCCAAACCCGCAAAGCTAAGAGCCCTGATCCAACACATACATCAGCTTAGAGAAAATCAAGACGAAACGACTCTTTAAGCTGAGTAGAATTACAGAAGGCTAATCTGTGTTTAAGCTCAGGCCACAACCGCCAAGAATAATGGCACTCACTGTATCGCCAATACGCTGAAGATCCTCTGCATCAAATTGAGTCATATCGCTTAAAGCAAAAACCTGCGCCTCAAAATCCGCATAGTGCTGAGTGGTTGCCCAGATCATGTAAATCAAAGTCTGAGGGTCAAGCTTGCGCATTTTTCCTGCGTCTATCCAAGCTTGAACAACCGCAATTCGAGAAACAAGCCAAGGTCTCAACTCTTCCCTAAGGTACTCGCTAATATGGTTCGCACCACCAATCACCTCCATGGCAAATATACGAGAGGAACGACCGTTTTCAAAACTTTGCTTTAGCTTTTCACGAATAAAGCTGTCTAGCACAACCGCTGGATCATCCTCAACCGTGGCACGGTCAAATAAATCGTTCCAGCCGGTTAAAATCTGATTTAATACCTGCTTGTATAAATTCGCTTTCGATTGAAAGTAGTAAATGATATTGGCCTTGGGCAAACCCGCACGCTCTGCAATGAACTGCAAACTAGCACCAGAATACCCTTTTAACCCAAACTCAACCTCTGCCGCTGCCAGAATATTTCCGACGACTTCTTCACGGTTACTTTGACGTTTGCTCATTTTCTTATTCAATCCTTGTTAATAAATGCATTCAGTGAAAGACGATTAAGCCAATAATGCCGTTAATTCTTCCGCCGTAGATAACTTGCCTTCGTCTTCGATATTAGGAAATACTGCCACGGTAATCTTATCTGCCGTTAGGCTTGGTAACCACTCACTCTTAAAGACCTCGAGAGAAACAGAAACAGGTTCACAATCATCCCAATCGTCAATGGCCCACTGGCTGGCAAACTCCGCATCAGGCCAAACCATCACGCAATCGCCGTCATCGGTTTCAACCATCACAAAACCTTCTTCATTGCTCAAACTCCAAACCAAGTCAGTGGCTTTTGCTTGCTCAACAAAATAGCTCAAACGCTCGCTGTCAGGTGCGACCAGTAATTGTACGCGCTCGTCCATCGATAATTCTTTCATCATACATCTCATCTTAAATAGGTTAATCTTTATCGCCAGCCATCGCTTTAAAAATAGGCCACTTCTTCTTCGGTCAATTCACGAAACTCGCCTGCGGCTAACTCGCCATCCAATGACAAGGGACCAATTTGATCGCGATGCAAGGTCTCGACCTTATTCCCCACCGCCGCCAACATGCGTTTTACCTGATGGTACTTGCCTTCTTGAATGGTCAAATAGATCTCACCTTCAGCAATGCGTTCTACCACCGCAGGCAAGGTAGGCTGCGCCTCACCATTCAGCATAACGCCTTCTTCTAACTGCTTTAGTGCGTCGTCACTAATCGCTTCTGCCAATAGCATACGATAACGTTTGTTACATTTATTACGAGGTGAAGTAATGCGATGCAACCATTGCCCATCTGTGGTCAACAACAGCAAACCTGTGGTGTCTTTATCTAAACGCCCGACAATATTCAACGACTGACCTAAATGCGAAGGCAGCAGTTCCAATACAGTCGGATGTTCAGCATCTTGGTTTGCACAAATGTAACCCGCAGGTTTATGCAGCAAATAATACCCTTCCGATGGCCAAGCCAAACGCATGTCATCCAAGCAAATAACATCGGTTTCTACCACGGGATGATTGGCTTTTTTAACAACCTCGCCATTCACCGTAACACGGCCTTTAGATGCCGCAATTTTCGACGCTTTACGTGCTAAATCCGTTACATGGGATAAATAAAAATCAAGTCTCAAGAGAGTCGCCTATGGCTTTAGTGTCGATTAAGAGAAAACTTCGTGGGTGGTTTCAATTTCTTTGTAGAAAAAAGTAGAGTTGTGCAACATACCATTCGCGCTACGGGTATACCCCGGCACCTCACCGAAAGGAACATAACCCATGTTCACATACATATCATGGGCAATATCATCGCTTCTGACTTCCAGGATAAGCAGCTGTCTTTGCATCGAAGCGGCCACCCGCTCCACGCCCTGCATCAATATACCACCAAGGCCATTCTCACGCGCTTGGGTATGCACCATCAGCTTTTCTACATCACAACGATGCAACGCATTCGCCTTTGGCGACATACTAATTTGCACACTGCCAACGATCTTTTCATCCTCGCGGACCAACAACACTTGGCGGGCATTTTCTAGCAAATCATCATTCACCGACAACCAATACGCCTTAGCTTCCGGCTCACTGATCGGTGCTAAAAAACCAATCGGCGCACCGGAATCCACCGCATCACACAACAATTCCGTTAAGTCTTCTAGGTAAGGATTAAGATTGTCTACCTTAAGTAACTCCAAACGTATTTCCTCAGTATTTTAATTGGCGTAATCATACCTGAGAGGGGAAAATTTAGGAACCGGAGCTTCCAATCAGATGCCTTTCGTCCTACTGAACGGGCTTAGTATCCTCTCCTTTCTTCAAGGGGAGGATTAAGGAGGGGTTACAAGCTTTTAGCTTTCATTCAAATGCTTTGAGCTGCGAGTTTTATTCCGCTTTTTAATTCAGGAAAAGCTGAGCGGGTAACTTCTTACCTTGAAATAAAGAACAGAGACACAAAACTTTAGTTTAAAAAAAAGCAAAAAATCTTTTGTCAGACTTTCAGCCCAAACGTCTCATTGGCTTTGTTAAACGCAAGGTTTCTCAAGGCGCTCGATAGCGTAAGGTATAGAAATATTTTTGTATTTTCTAGCAAGGGTCTTTTTAACGGACTCTGAGACTGCTCATGGTCGCGCAATCCATTCTTTTATAAAAAGTCGTCGAAGCCACTTTCTCAACGTTGATAATTCGGAAAATGGAATTAGTTTTCTAGATATAAAGGCTCTGTATTACCGTGACTCAGAAGTTTCTCGTAGTCGTTCAATCCGTTCCTTCATAAAAGTAAATCAAAGTTTGTTCTTTGAAAATATGAATTCCGAAGGTGTGAATTAGCTTTGGCCTTATAACGATCGGAAATACAGCAGAGTTAAAATCGTATTTTCCATCTATTCAAAATGTATATAAAACATACAAATTGATTGACAGAAAACGAACAACCTATCAATATGATAGGTGATGTAACAATGGATGAACATCATGGACGAAAATAAACCTAAAGGAATAATGGAAATTCCTCTTAGCGAGTTCACAGCGAGAAAGATCATCAATGATCTCGCAGAAAATTACACGGATAGAATTCGCTGGAGTCATCATATTAAAGCAAGGATGGTTCAACGAGGTATTACCACTAGCCAAGTTTTAACCTTACTTAAAAGTAAACGCTCTGTGTTTCGCGAAGGGCCTTACCCTGAACCAAATGGCGACTGGAAATTTAACTTAAAAGGCATGGCGGCAGGCTCTATTATTGAGTTAACCGTCGCCCTCAAGAATCACCACGATAGTCCAAGCTCAGTATTAATAACAGTTTGGGTTCATTAGGAGTAAACCATGTACCACTATTCAGAATGCGGATTACCTAATGTCTATCTAAAAAACGGCTTTAAAGTTGAACAGATAGATGGGGAAGAATATACCAGCATTGATGCAATGAACGACCTTCATCAAACCATTGCCCAAGCCATTACCGATAGCCCTTTGGGATTGCGCTCTGTTGAATTCAAATTTTTACGGATCGAATTAAACCTATCGCAAAAAATGCTCGGCCATCGTTTTGGCGTCTCCGAGCAAACCATCGCCCGCTACGAAAAAGGACAATCCGACATTCCACGAACAACTGACGCTGCGCTACGCTCTTTGTATATGGAAAAACTAGAAAAAAATAGCTCTGTAAGCTACTTCCTAGACCTACTATCGGATGCCGAAGCTCAACAAGCGGCACAGAAAATACTACTGGAGGAAATAGAAAACCATTGGGGAATAGCAGTTTAACGACTCCACCCTGATAGGCGGATGGATTCCACCAGACTACTGCCCTTGCGCTTCGATGAAACATTAATACGTGTTATTTCCGCTCGTGACATGCACCGGAAAGAGAGGAACATTTATGAGCAAAATTAAAACCATACCTAAATTTAAAACTGAAGCCGAGGAACGAGCTTTTTGAGAAAACATGACTCCAGTAACTACCTAGACTGGAAGCTAGCCCAATCTGTTTCAATGCCAAACCTAAAGCCTTCAACTAAAACCATTTCACTCAGACTGCCCGAAGGATTATTGGATAACATTAAAATTGAAGCGAATAAGCGGGGGATGCCTTATCAGGCTCTCATCAAATCTTGGCTTGCCAATGATGTTAAAGAAAGCCGGAATTCATGATGAAATGCTAACGCCTCGTTAAGAGGCTTTTTCCACACTGTGTTGATTTGCTTTAACTTCAATAAATCCCATATCGCCTTCAAAGCTAAAACCTAGATCCGATTCAGTAATCGACTCTATTTCGCCTAAACACGGAATATTATCAACAGTAGTTGAATTTGCACTGATACTTAACCCAGTGAAAGTCACTGATTGCTCGACTACTCAGAGTCTCAGGATCCTTTCAAAATCCCCTCCCAAAATCATACAAAAGCGATTCCACACCTTACGCTATCTAGCGTCTTGCTAAACGCAACGGTAAACCAAGCCAATGACACGTTTGGGCTGAAAGTCCGACAAGAGATTTTTTGCTTTCCTTTAAACAAAAGTTTTGCATCGATTGAAAAAAGTTACCCGCCCGCTGGACGGAATAAAGCTCATGGATACAAAGCGTTTGAGTGAAAGGCACAACTTCTCAACCCAAAATAACAACTTAAATTGTATTTCAAGATAACAAAAAGGCGACCTGAGCCGCCTTCTCAAAACTTTTCTTAAAGCTTTTCTTAAAAAATCTACACGCTCCCCATATACCGTCACAGCCACGTTTATGAGGTTGAGCATTTTGAGTCTATTTCTAACACTGTCTTTATTAAGTGCAAAGGTTTCACTCTATTTACGCGGTACGACTACTTGATAGCACACCACAACCAAAAACGATAAACGCACTGTTTGTTATTTTAGAAAATATAGGTTTTGCTTTTAGCCCTGACCATTTTTTATTTATATTTTTCGCGATATATGAATAGACTAAATGCACAGACATAACAATCAAACAAATTGTTAAAAACATTATTGTAAACTGCCAACCAATAGCGGCCTCTTCTGATATAAATTGCGGTAAAAAAGCCGAAAGAAAAATAACCGTTTTAGGATTGCTAGCGGAAACGAGGAAAGCTTCTTTACAGACTTGAATATAGGAAAACGGTACAGCTGATACCTCTTCAACGCCCTTTATATGACTGGTTGGTGTTTTTTTAAGAAGGCCTGTAATACCAAGATAAATCAGATACGCTCCGCCAATGAGCTTTAAAGCAAAAAACAGCATTGGGGATTTTTCTAATAATGCACCAGCGCCAAATGCTACAGAGGTGATAATCAAAAGCTGACAGACAAGATTCATTAGGATGGTGATAATTGCTACTTTATAACCATATTTAACGGCATTTTTTATCGCCAATAAGACATTTGGCCCTGGTGACAAGGTCACCACTAGGTAAGCAATAAAAAATAATAACCAAGTTTCAAAACTCATAATACAATCATCCTACTGTAAAGAAATCCAACGTCGTCATTAACGACACAAAATAGCTAACCAACATTCGTGAGAAGCAAACGAAAGCCAACTTTGACCTGTCCTTTTGGCTTGCTCAGGTCAAAAAATAATGGTGTACTTTTCATAAATAACGACATTTCCCCACACTTTGTACCCTATACCTCCCCAAAAAGTCAATTCGACAACGCTGTACAAAAGAATGGATTACACACCATAAACCTCCCCTAGCCCTTGTATCTCCCCTTGAAGAAAAGACAGGGAACAAGGTCGATGATTCCTAAGCGCTAAAATAACAATTTATATTATTTAAAAAAGACAATAAAAACTGTCTTTAAAGATAACAAAAAGGCGACCTAAGCCGCCTTCTCAAAATTTCTTTTAAAGAAAAACTAGATGTTCCCCATGTATCGTCCAGGTTTGTGGTTGACCGCGATAATCATGTTTAAAGCAACGGCGCCGACGATGGAAATGGCGATTAGGTAGAAGTCTACAACGAAGATAGAGAGCAGTACGATACCGCAGTCTACGACCATTTGGAATTTGCCCATTGAGATACCGTATTTTTCCGCAAGGTAGCGTGCCAATATGTTTAAACCGCCTAGGCTAGCATTGTGACGGAATAGCATTAAGAAACCCACGCCCATTAAGAAGCCGCCGAATATGCTCGCATAAATAGGGTTTAAGGTATCAAAAGTAACAAACACCGGCGTTAAGTCTGCAAATACCGAAAGACAAAAAACGGAGATGAAGGTTTTAAGTGTGTATTCCCAACCAAAGTGCAGTATCGCCAAAAGGTAGAAAGGAAGATTAATCACAAAGAAAGCCTGACCAAAGGTAAAAGGCGTGGAGTATTGAATAAGAAACGCCAATCCAGCGGAGCCACCTGTTAATAATCCAGTGTGAGTAAAAAAGTTTACGCCAAGCGCGATGATCATGGTGCCTAATATGATGGCTTGAATGTCTTCAAGACGTGTGTGTTTTTTTACTGTGGCTGGAATTTCTGTCGACATAATGCTCTCTATTAACGCTAAAATAATAAGAATTTCATTGGGCGTGGATTTTAGAGAAAACGAAGAGCGAGACCAATAGCAAGCGAATAAGCATTTTGAAGGTATTTATTAAAAGTGTCTCGTTTTCTGTACAGTTATTTAATGTGTGCCTGATCACTACGACTCACACTAGATCGAATACACCAAATCACCTTGCCCACCACCCGACGGGGTGAAACCCAGCCAATGCGTTCAGATTGCAGACTTTTGTTGTTTTCACCGCCCAACCAAAGCTGGCCATCTGGGGCGATATGCAGCACTCGCTTAACGATAAAACCATACAAAGCATGGTCGACTACCACCAACTGATCAACCGTTAACTGGCGATAAAAACGACTGGTAAACACAAAGTCCCCATCCTGTAATCTAGGGACCATGCTATCCCCTTTCACCTTAATCAGACGGAACATAATCGTTACTCCTCCTTGTCATTGAGACCTTTGCACTCTTTACACCATGCCGTTATGAGTACAGCGTTTGTGCAAAGGTCGCTTGTTAGCAATTAACCTTTTAGGTCTGGGTAAACCGCCTCTAACATTGGAGGATAAGGGCAAGCCGCACGGTATGTCGCTACCCCTTTTGTTAACCAGAAAGCCTCAGCAAATTCATTGACCAAAGCCACTAGCTTCTCTCCTTCTGCGCGATCGATGCTTTGTTTGCACTTTGATGCTTGCAGCATGATGCTGTGGGTCAGCTCATTGGCGTTAGGTAACTGTTCAAATTGTGGGGCTTTAAAGTAATCCCCCCAAATAACACGAACTGCGTCTTTCACTTCGGTACTAGCGGATTCTTTTTCACCCACTAGGCGAGCAAGTTGCGCGTAATCCGCCACACTCAAGGTGCCTTTGTCTTCAATCTCTTTAATTAAATCCATCAAGCGAACGCAACTTAGCGCGGCAAGCTGAGCCGTTGAAGGGTCATAAATTTTACACGGAATATCACAGTGAGCTTGCGCCGTTTGAAAACCAATCACCTTATCTAGGGTTTTAATGAGGCTATGCATCATGGTTCATCTCCTTTTGTTTCAAGTTTTTGCGGCGAGTCATATGCTTGTATGCCAAGCCACCAACAATCACAGTACCAATGGCAACCATAGTAAGGATATGAATCGGTTCACTGGTCCAATGGCTATGGTCATGACCTGGGTGAGCTTGAGCGACTTGGCTAAACGCCAATGGCAGACCCAATAGAATAGAAGTCGTTAGTATTTGTTTCATTGCATTATCCTTAGTTATCTTTGATTAATGATGTATTGCAGACTTTGAATAAGACACGGCCTGAGACAACGCTTGCATCAAGGCTCGACTCTGAGAAGAAAATTCCTTGCCATGACTTTGCGTAAACAGCTCCCATTCAAAACGAATATGAGTGGCGGTTCGCATAATAAGACCACGCTGCTCGTCATTGACATCAGGGCGCGCAATCGCGGCCTGTAAAAAATTAACGGCACTTTCATACTGAGTATTGGCGGAAATAAAATCCCCCAGTGCGGTATAGGATTCAGCGATATTTAGAAAACTCACGGTAGCCGCTGCAACGGCAGATTCAGCATCTCGATGAAAGTCATCATCAAACGATTGCTCAACTTGCGTTAATGCCTGTTGATTTAACTCTACTGCATCAGAAAAAGCATGATTTGAATAAGCTCTGTTTGCCTGTCTTGTTAAGCGTTCCCAGTTCTGCATATCTCCTCCATCACCACAAGTGATTAAATTAGAAAACTAATGAGAATCATTATCGTAAAGAAAGCGAAATAAATCCAGCTTATTTGAGAATAAATCTCATTATGTATTAGAAATTCTGTTAAAGCGTTAAATCTAGGAAAACAAGAAGATGATCAGAGGTATTTTTGAGAAGAGAGAATTGACTATCATTGGAGTGCGGCCAAAACACCGCCTGTTGCAATATCGGTAATGCACGGCTTGGTCTCACGTAGTCCACCTGCATTCGCCATACTGCCGTATGCAAAGCACTATGCTGCTGGTTCACTTTAGGGGAATGCTCAATACCACCAAGACTTTGAGGGAAATCAATCGCCGCCATTTTCGGATGCCGCAATAACCCCGTAATGGCAGTACGAGAAGCATCCCCTTCATAGGGTGAAGCATTCAAATCCCCTAGTAGGACAAAAGGCGACTCACCCAATCCACCACCACGACCTTGATCATCCACAAGATAATCCGCTGCTGAAAGGTAGTCTGACCAAAAACGAATTTCATCATGATTACGGCAAACATTGCGCTGTTCTGCCCCATCATGTAGCTCGCAACGCGAACTACCATTCAATACCGGCTTGGGCTTTTACCCCATTAGCAAAGGCATGGCGTTCGTTGCCAATTTTGCTGTGAGTATCCACACTATCAAGCAGAACACGAGGTGCGGTTCGCCCTGTCATCATTACATTTTGATGGGCGGGACGGGCCGCTAACGCCGCGACCAAATCCGCCTCATCGAGATGACCGTATTTGTACATGTAGGTCACTTCATCCAATAGGACAAAGTCAATACTAGGGTCAGCTAGGTTTTTCTTCGCTAACGCCCAAGCCTGTTCCGCTGCTTCTTTTTCCAATTCAGGGTTACGGGTTTCCCACGTAAAGCCATGGCCCATGACATGAAAATCGACCTGCGGGTGCTCACCAAAAAACAACTGCTCACCCGTGGCTTTGCGGCCTTTAATAAACTGAATAACGGCACATTTTTGGCCATGCCCTAAAGCCCGCGCCATGGTGCCAAAAGCGCTAGAGCTTTTGCCTTTACCATTGCCTGTTAGCAAGATGGTCACGCCCCGCTCTTGCGTCGCGGCCGCAATACGCCCATCCACCACAGCTTTTTTCTTCAACAAACGCGCTTCGTTTTTTGCCGCTTGTTGTGCTTTTTCTTCTTGCGATAATTCGGTCATTTTTTACCTCTTTTTGTAGAGGAGCCAACTTGGATAATAAAGGCCCTTATGGATAGCAACCACCCTTAGTATAAAGACTAGTGCCGCCGCGTAAATCGCGTTAAATTCATGTGAAGGCACATTTTTTTCTAGCAAAACCAACAGAGAAGCCCCTAAAAAAGCAGGCGTTGCATAGAACTCTCTCCCTAATACCAAAGGCGGACGATGGCTTAATACATCGCGAATAATGCCACCTGCAATTCCAGTGACTATGCCCATGGTGATCGCAATCGTCGGTTGAAACCCTAAATTCAGTACTTTTTCCGTTGCCACCACGGTAAACAAGGCCAAACCAAAAGAATCGGCATATTCAAATACCGTCTGTCTATCTTCGATCAGGCGCACAGTGAAAAAAGCAAACGCCGAAGAGGCAAAGGCAACCCAAAGGTAAGAGGTATCCTCTACCCAATAAACCGTCTCGACAGACAACACAGTATCGCGAATGGTACCGCCGCCAAGGGAAGTCACCATACCTAAAAATACCAAGCTAAAAAGATCCATATCCTTTTTGCCCGAGGAGATAACCCCAGTAATAGCAAAGGCAGCAATACCTATCATGCCTAAAATGTATAGCAACATTATTTATTCAATCTCTATAAAAAATATTAAGGAAGAACCCAATCTCCGGCGCCTAACCTTTTCAAGGTCACGAAATCACCCTGAACATAAAGCTCGGTCAGGCTATTAAACCCCACATCAATGCGATGACATTGCGCCAGAGGCCATTGACATAACAAGCTGACGAATACCTTGATCACCCCCGAATGAGCCACCACCACACAAGCTTCTGTCGGATTATCTTTAATCGATAACCACCATTGCCAAACGCGATCCGCCACCACTTGCAGAGACTCACCATGGTAGGGTGCCGAGTGCACAATATCCTCCATCCACAGGTCAATCTCCTGCTTTGGAATGTCTTGCCAACACAAGCCTTCCCACTCGCCAAAGTCCAACTCGGTTAGCGCATCGACAACAACAGATTGACCATCGCTGATAAACTCAGCAAGCTGAGCGGCACGGCTTAATGGACTGTGATAATAAGTCATTGACGCGCCATCACCATCTTTAGATAAAGCTTTCTTTAACGACTGCGCCGGAACTTGCCAACCATCCGCTAAAGGCACATCTCGATCCCCGTAACACAGGCCTTTTATAACATCCGGTTTGGGGTGACGAACTAAATATAACTTCACGTATAACTACCCAGCCAACACAAAAGCATTAACACCTCAGCTACTTGCTCGCTGGCGCCAAGCGTATCGCCATTAAAGCCTTCTATCTTTTTCAGCAAATACAAACGCAGCAAAAAAACCAGCACGGCCAATAACAATATGGCGCCGATCAAATCAAACATACCAAAAGCCAACACGCCAACCAGCACACAGGGTAAGGCAGCAAGCCCCAGCTCTTGTGATGCTAATTTCGTGATCATGCTAGAAGCTTTGCTTTGTCCCGCACTCACATAGTCCAAGGTATTCATCAATACCAGTGGCACAAATCTAGCAATGCTATGGACCGCACACCAGCCTATTAATGCATACAGCAAACCAAAGACAGAATCGTCCAAGGCCGCCAGCAACTCGCTTAACACCAACCACTTAATGGCCAAGGAAAACCAAATAGACAAGGCAGCATAACTGCCAAGGCGGGAATCTTTCATAATGGTTAAGCGCTGCTCTTTATCCCACCCCCCTACTAAACCATCACAGGCATCCATCAAACCATCTTCATGGAAACCACCGGTAATCAGCACAGCGGTTAACAGCATAAACAAGGCTTGCAGGGGCGCAGACCAAGCAAACCACAGCGGCCAACTGCTAAGCAAAGCCACTATCAGACCAACCCATGGTAAAAAGCACACCGCTGGGGTGTGCTTTATATGGTCGCTCCAATCCACTTTTAGGGGGATTCTGGTGTAGGTCACAAGACTGCGTTTAAAGCCTTGTAGATAGTAAGAGTTCATATTTCACATACCTTTTTAGAATGACAAGGTTAGTTACTGCCGCTCACTCCAGCGCTTTCAAAGCTCGCCATCTTGTTCAAAAACAAGCTCGCACTTTGAATAAGAGGATAGGACAAAATAGCACCCGACCCTTCCCCCAAACGTAAATCCAGTGACAATATAGGCTCCGCGTTCAGGCTATCTAACAGAATTCGATGAGCGCTTTCATTGGATTGATGGGCGAAAATCGCGTATTCACGCACCTGTGGCGCCACTTTTTGTGCAAACAACAAAGCCACGGTGCAAATAAAGCCATCCACCACAAAGGCGGTTTGACGTTGTGCGGATTGCAACATGGCGCCTGCCATAGCAAGAATCTCAAAACCACCCACTTGTTGGGCAAGGGTTTCAGGACTCCAGTCCGCCATCGCTTGCCCTGTTTCTCGCTCAGCGCGCTGCAATGACGCTTCAATCACTTGCGCCTTATGGGAAACCCCAGCATTGTCTAACCCCGTGCCACGGCCTGCGCTTTGCTGTGCTGTGATGCCTGTGATTGCTGTCATCATGCAAGAAGATACACAGGTGTTGCCTATGCCCATCTCACCAAACATCAACAAATTCACACCCTCATCAATAGCTAAATTCGCTTCGTTGACACCCGCTTCAATCGCCATGGCCAACTCGGCAGAACTCATCGCCGCTTGCTGACTAAAGTCTTGCGAGCCATACGCCACCTTACGCTGACTTAATAAAGGGTGATCTTCAAGGTCAACTTTCACCCCCACATCCACAATACGCAATGGTGCCTTATGTTGTTCACAAAAAACGCTTACAGCGGCGCCCCCCATTAAGAAGTTCATCACCATTTGCGGTGTCACTTCTTGGGGAAACAGGCTAATGCCCTGTTCGACAACACCATGATCTGCCGCAAAAACGATCATCGCTGGCTTAGACACATCAGGCATAAGCGTATTTTGAATTTGCCCAAGTTGAAGGGCGATACTTTCTAGCTGGCCCAACGAGCCGAGTGGCTTGGTTTTATTATCAATTTTATGCTGTAAATCTACCTTAATCGAAACGGACGGCGCCGAGATGCTAAACTGCTTAAACACCGGTTATTACCCCTTAAGCGGATACTTTAGCAGCACGTTGACGTACCACTTCGTACAGACAAACCCCAGTCGCTACCGACACATTCAAACTGGACACCACACCAGCCATGGGCAATTTTACTAGATAATCACATTGTTCACGGGTCAAACGACGCATACCGTCGCCTTCTGCTCCCATAACAATCGCCGTTGGTATGGTGAAGTCTTGCTCGTAGACAGTTTGCGTCGCTTCGCCTGCGGTGCCGAAGATCCACACCCCTTGGTCTTGCAGCTTCTTCATGGTGCGAGCAAGGTTAGTCACTGAATAAACAGGAATACTTTCTGCCGCGCCACAGGCCACTTTACTGACCGTCGCATTAAGGGGCGCTGAATTGTCTTTTGGCATGACGATAGCGTGGGCACCGGCGGCGTCCGCACTGCGTAAACAAGCCCCTAAATTATGTGGGTCTGTGATGCCATCCAAAATGATAATCAGCGGATTTTGCTCTAAGCCTTCAACTAGGCTATGTAAGTCCGCTTCGTTACCGGCTTTGGTCATGGTGGTATACGCCACCACACCTTGATGCACGACACGCTCTTTGTTTTTAGTAAACAACTGATCTAAATCGCGACGGGCAACCGTGCTATAACGTACTTTATTGGTTTTACAAAGCTGTATTAAACGCTGGCTTTTCTTATCGTCACGGCCTTCCTGAAAGCGTACTTCTTTAACGCGATCTGGTTGTTGTGACAAGGCATTTTCCACGGCATGCATGCCGTATATCCATTCTAAATCTGACATTATTTACTCTATAAATTCAGTAAGTCGTTCATTAATCTTTCGCTCTCGGCTTAGCGTTATTCTTTTTCGCTTTCTTTGGCTTCTTAGGCTTTTTTGCTGCAGCAGAAGCAGACTTAGGCTTACCGCTTGCGGCTGCGGCCGAAGCCGTTTTTTTCTGTCTAATACGTTTGCCTTTCGAAATAGGAGAACGACGCTTTTTCTTCGCCTTGCCATCTGGTTCTTTCGCATCTTTGGCTGTCTTACCTTCTTGGGCCGCTTTTTCGCCCTTGCCTTCGGCCTTTACTAGCGCTTTAGGTTTAGGTCGACGACCACCTAATTCAATCGGCGGAAGCTGAGCCAATTGCATTTCCAGTTCCGTCTGATCATTACGCTCAACCTTTTTACGAGGGCGGGAAGCACCAGTATTATCTAAGCTCAAATCGATTTTACGCTGTTCAAGATTCACACTGGCAACACGTACTTTCAAAGTGTCTCCTAAACGGAAAACACGGCCAGTGCGTTCGCCAATAATCGCCTGATGCTCTATGTCATGAACAAAGTAATCCTGACCAAGACCCGAAATATGCACCAAGCCATCGACAAACAAACCTTGCAACTCGACAAACAAACCAAACGAAGTGACTGCCGTCACCACACCATCAAAGGGTTCACCCAAATGTTGCTCAACGTACTGACATTTCAACCAAGCTTCCACATCACGGGTGGCTTCATCTGCTCGGCGCTCCGTCATCGAACAAGAATCACCGAAATTATCCATGTCCGCGTGGTCATAGCCATAAATCTTGCGCTGTTTCAACGTTGGGCTGCCGGTCACGCGATGCGCTTGGCGAACCACAGGGCGTCCTTCCCCACGAATCAGGTAACGAATCGCCCGATGCACCAGCAGATCTGGGTAACGACGAATGGGCGAAGTAAAGTGGGTATAAGCTGGGTAATTCAAACCAAAGTGGCCCATATTATCCGCTTGATACACCGCCTGAGACATGGAGCGCAACATCATGGTTTGAATGCTGCGAGAATCGGCACGGTCTTTTAACTGTTCCGCTAATGCGGCGTAATCGTCTGGTGTTGGCTTCAAGCCCCCTGTTAATTCCAAGCCCAATAAACCCAAGTAGGTTCGCAGGGTTAACAAGCGATCTTCTTTTGGCCCTTCATGAACACGGAACAAGGCCGGTAGATCCGCCTTGATCAACAACTCTGCTGTGGCCACGTTGGCACACAACATACATTCTTCAATCAATTTATGGGCATCATTACGTTCAACCGGAATGATATGTTCTATCTTAGAGTTTTCATCAAACACCATACGGGTTTCAACCGTATCAAACTCCATCGCGCCACGCTCATCACGGGCACCTTTTAAGGTGTGATAAAGGCCGTTCAAGTCATCGATATGAGAAACGATGGCGGCATAGCGCTCGCGCAACTCTACACCTTGTTCTTCTGGTTCAGCGGCAATCATTTTCGCGACCTTAGAATAGGTCAAACGAGCATGGGAGCGGATTAAGCCTTCGTAGAATTTATAGCCTCGCATCTTGCCTTTGGTGGTCAAGGAAATTTCCGCCACCATGGCCAAACGATCCACATCAGGATTCAAAGAACACAGACCATTCGACAAGACTTCCGGCAACATAGGAATCACCTTGCCCGGGAAGTACACAGAGTTACCACGAACAATCGCCTCTTCATCCAAGGCCGTGTCTTTTTTCACATAATGAGAAACATCAGCAATGGCTACAAATAACTTCCACCCACCCGGCGTTTTTTCACAATACACAGCATCATCAAAATCACGGGCATCTTCACCATCAATGGTAACGAAGGGCGTATCACGCAAATCGACCCGATGAGCTTTATCTTCTTCCGCTACTTCTGCGGTGAAGTGTTTAATTTGTGTCTCAACCACCGCAGGCCATTCGTTAGGAATTTCGTATCGATGCATGGCCACGTCAATTTCGACACCCGGCGCCATAAAGTCACCGAGGATCTTTTTCACGATACCTTGCGCTGGCTTACCGCGTTCCGCGTAGGAAACAATCTCAGCCAACACATATTGGCCGTGGGTCGGAGTTAAGCCAGACTCTTTCGTGATTAGGAGATCTTGGGCAATGCGAGGGTTTTCTGGGGTGACAAAAGCGGTATTACTTTCTTGATAAAATCTGCCGACAAGCTGGCTGTGCTTACGTTCTAAAACTTCCACCACCACCCCATCAAGACGACCTTTTACAGTACGGCCTGAAAGACGCGCTTTGACCTTGTCACCATCCATGACATTTTGCATTTGACGAGCCGATAAGAAGATATCGTCATCACTTTGACGCAATAAGAAACCGTGGCCTTCTTTATTACCCTGTACATACCCTTCAATCAGGTCACTTTCCAATAGTGGCGTATATTCGTCTTGCCTATTGCTGACCAACTGGCTATCACGGCACATGGCGATAAGACGACGGCGTAATGCCTCAATTTCATCTTCACCCGCTAGGGAAAATGCTTTACACAGATCAAGGTGACCTAGGCTTTTATTTTGACTGGCTAGAAACTCTAGAATGAACTCACGACTCGGGACGGGATTATCGTACTTGGACGCTTCGCGCTGCTTGTGTGGGTCGTTAATTTTTTTATTACTCAATGTTTAATTTTCCTTGGTTTTTTTTAATAGAATGCACTCTTTATATGATGGAGTTATGAACACTCTACTATTTCGAACATTTGCAGCGCCCTGTCGTCACTCTAAGCCTATTACCGTCACGCTAAGCCAAGTCGCTAAATCGTTCAATTAGCCGACATTATAGAGCATTCCGCTCTAATACTCTTTAAGTAACAGGCCTTGTTCACCTATATCAGCACACTTCCGTGCCTTTTATTATGTAATTTCATAACAAAATAACCAAACTGACAGGTTATCTTGACCTTTCACCCCATGGTTTAGATAGGTTTTCAGACTAAGCAAAAATTTTTTATACCTTTTCAGACTATTTTTTAAACAAAAACCGTAAACCTATCGAATTACTCGATAGGTTTTAGCCTCAAAATCACTGGCGATGACGTACCAATTGCATCTCATCCATCACTTTGGTGGAAATTTCTTCCACAGACAGTTTTGTCGAATTCAAAAACGGAATACGTTCTTGACGGTATAAAGACTCCACTTCATCCACTTCATAACGGCATTGACGAGCAGACGCATATTTACTTGCTGCCATACGTCCTGTACGTATTTCGTGCAATCGCTGGGCCTCTATGGTCAAACCAAACAACTTTTTCTTATGGGCTTTTAATACTTTGGGCACACCGGGAGAAGAAAAATCATCTTCCGTAATGGGGTAATTCGCCGCTTTAATGCCGTACTGCATTGCTAAATACAAACTGGTCGGTGTCTTACCAGAACGAGAAACCCCCAACAAAATAATGTCCGCCTCATCAAAATTCTTGATAGAGGCGCCGTCGTCATTGGCCAGTGCATAGTTGATAGCGTCTATGCGTCCATCATAAACCCCCTCTTTCATGCCATGGGCTTTTTGCGCCGTTGGCTGCGCTTTAACACCCAAAGCTTTTTCAATAGGAAGCAACAATTCCCCAAACAAGTTATAACAATGGCAATCACAGGACTGCACAATATCTCGAAGTCCAGCATCCGCGATAGTATAAAAAACCAACAGAGCAACACCTTGCTGTACTTCTAGATTAATCTGCTGCTTTAACCCTTCGGCTTGGTCCTTGGTGATCAAAAATGGCACACTTTTTCTTTCCACTGCCACATCAAAAAACGACAACATCGCCGAACCAAACACTTCAGCGGTGATCGCTGTCCCATCCGAAACAAAATACACTTTCATTCGTTTTTCACCCAATTTGTTGTTATCTAACGACATTTATTTTTTCGATTGAAATAAAACTACATCGAATAATCGATTTTATTCAAAGCAACCAGCCTACATACAATGAACCCAGACACAGCACTTTGACAAGCTCTCACAGCAACTTGTCCCTAGCCTGATGTCCTTGGGCAAACAGCCCGTAAAAAACTATTTTTTTGCTATTCTTTAATAAAAGAAAAACAACAACTGGAGTCTCTTGTGAGCAAGTTTATTAAGTGGTTTAAAGATCTTCATATGGAAGATGTCGGTGAAGTGGGCGGTAAAAACGCCTCTTTGGGAGAAATGATTTCTAACCTGACAGACCTTGGTATTCAAGTACCAAATGGTTTCGCGACTACTTCTTATGCGTATCAAAGCTTCATTACAGAAAGTGGCCTAGACGAAAAAATCCATCAAGCACTCAACGCATTGGATGTGGACGACGTTCACGCCTTGGCAGAAACCGGTATAAAAATTCGCCAATGGATAGAAGACGCAACTTTCTCTGCGGAATTTGACCAAGAGATCGAAGCTGCTTTCGCAACCTTATGCGACGACAACGCAGACGATACCTCTTTCGCGGTTCGCTCTTCTGCTACCGCAGAAGATTTACCAGACGCGTCTTTCGCCGGGCAGCAAGAAACCTACTTAAACGTCGTTGGCTTGGCAGATATCAAAGCTTCTATCAAACGGGTTTTTGCTTCCCTCTTTAACGACCGCGCCATTTCCTACCGCGTTCACCAAGGCTTTGAACACCAAGGCGTGTCGCTATCCGCTGGTATTCAAAAAATGGTACGCAGCGACATTGGCGCTTCTGGCGTCCTCTTCACACTCGACACAGAGTCTGGCTTTGACGAAGTGGTTTTCATCACCGCCGCTTACGGTCTCGGCGAAATGGTTGTACAGGGCACGGTCAACCCAGATGAATACTATGTTCACAAACCAACCCTAGCGGCCAACCGCCCAGCCGTAGTTCGTAAGAGCCTAGGCAGCAAGGCACAAAAAATGGAATACGCCGAAGTCGGCAGTGATGACGAATTTGTCAAAATCGTACCGGTTCCACTAGACGATCAAAACCGCTTTGCCCTGACCGACGATGAGATCCAAGATCTTGCTCGTCAAGCCTGCATCATCGAAAAACATTACCAGCGTCCGATGGACATTGAATGGGCGAAAGACGGCATCGACGGCAAACTTTACATAGTTCAAGCGCGTCCAGAAACCGTCCGTAGCCAAGGCAACGCCCAAAGCATGGAGCGTTACAACCTAAAAGAAACGTCCAATGTATTGATCACCGGCCGCGCCATTGGTCACAAAATCGGTACCGGCGAAGTCAAAGTCTTGTCTTCTATCGCTGAAATGGATCGCATCCAACCGGGTGATATTTTGGTGACCGACATTACCGACCCAGATTGGGAACCCATCATGAAACGTGCTTCTGCGATTGTCACCAATCGCGGCGGACGTACCTGTCACGCTGCCATTATCGCCCGTGAATTAGGCATTCCAGCCGTGGTCGGTTGTGGCGATGCCACAGAGGTATTGCAAGACGGACAAAAAGTCACCGTGTCTTGCGCGCAAGGCGACATGGGCTTCGTCTACCAAGACGAACTAGCATTCGACATCATCACGTCTGAAGTCGGCAACATGCCAGACCTACCAGTAAAAATCATGATGAACGTGGGCAACCCAAACCGCGCCTTCGACTTCGCCATGCTGCCAAACGCAGGCATTGGCTTAGCGCGATTAGAATTCATCATCAACCGCATGATCGGCATTCACCCGAAAGCCCTATTGAACTACGCGGACATGGCGCCAGCCTTAAAAGAAGAGATTGACCATAGAATCGCAGGCTACAACAGCCCAGTAGAATTCTACGTCGATAAACTGGTAGAAGGGGTTGCCACACTGGCGTGCTCCTTCTCACAAAAGCCCGTCATCGTGCGCCTATCTGATTTCAAATCAAACGAATACCACAACCTCGTTGGCGGCCCTTTGTTTGAACCAGATGAAGAAAACCCAATGCTTGGCTTCCGTGGCGCGGCCCGTTATATAGACGACTCCTTCCGTGATTGCTTCGCCCTAGAATGTGAAGCCATCCGCCGCGTTCGTAACGAAATGGGATTAACCAACGTACAGATCATGATCCCCTTTGTGCGTACCCTAGAAGAAGCTCAGCAGGTCACAGAACTGCTCGCGGAACAAGGTCTAGCACGCGGTGAAAACGGCCTGAAAGTCATCATGATGTGCGAACTGCCATCCAACGCCCTATTGGCAGACGAGTTCCTACAGTACTTTGATGGCTTCTCAATCGGTTCCAACGACCTAACCCAATTAACCCTAGGGCTAGATCGTGATTCTGGACTCATCGCCGACAAGTTTGACGAACGTAACCCAGCGGTGAAAAAACTATTGAAAATGGCCATCACCGCGTGTCTGGAACAAGGTAAATATGTCGGCATCTGCGGCCAAGGCCCATCCGACCACGCCGACTTCGCTGACTGGTTAGTGGCACAAGGCATCGAAAGCATGTCCCTTAACCCAGACACCGTCGTCGAAACTTGGCTACACCTTGATGAAGTATTGAAAAACACCGCTTTAAACAATAAAGCGGTTTAACCAACTTTCCAAACGAGCCAAGACTCGATGGAAACCGACTGCACCTTAATGGGGTATGTTTCATATCCGATTAAGTCAGAATGCCGTGTCACAGCGGCGACATTGCCTTATTGGAATGTCACTCTCTAGTTTTATAGCCCCGCTTTGCGGGGCTTTTTTTTGCTTGGTGCTAGCGCACCAATGCCGCCTCAGGGGTCGAACCCCTTTTTGACCTGAGGCAGATCAAACACTAACAATGCTTATCAAAAAGGGCTTTGACCCCGACAGTCAGCCTCTTCCCCTTTCTCCAAGACGGAAGATGGAGTTTTGTCTAGTTTCTTGGGGTTCCATTCAAATGCTTTGAGCCATGGGTTTTATTCCGCCCTGCTGGGCGTGTAACTTTTTGCTAGCGCCCAAAAAGTAACCAAAAATTCGCTTGTCGGACTTTCAGCCCAAAACGTGTCATTGGCTTTGTTTAACATGATTCTTAGCACAACGATGGAGTACGTAAAGTATTGATACGTTCTTCATGTGTTTTGAGGTTCGAATTTACTGTGTTACGTGAGGTGATAATGGTCGTTCAATCAGGATTGAATCGAATATTTTTCGTTGAGGATAAAGTGCTGCAAGTGATGACACCAAAGGCCAAAGTTTCTTTCCCTTGTTTCTGTTACCTGAATTAAAGAGTAAGGGGAAGACAGAAGATGGGGTTTTGTATTGCGGGGGCAGCAAGCGGTGACCCCTTTAAATGATACCTTTCTATTTTTGTATGGATATACAGTTTATTTTCCAAAAAGTTGCTTTTGTGCGCGTTTAGCTATTTTAAATAACCCAATTGCGCGCGTTTTACACTGGCAGGAAATAGAAAAGTCTTTTAGTATCAATGAATAAGAATATGCGTACCAGAAATAACGCGCTGTGGATAAATGTGTAAACGCGTATGCTTGTTTTTCCAGTTCTTGAATTTGTGACTAGCTTTATAAAACCATTATTATTCAATTATTTATAAGGTTATTTAGAGGATTTGAAAAATGTCTAAACACGCATGCGCACTATTAAAAATGTTATACCCATAAGGAGAATTGAGTAGCATGAAAAATGAGCAAGAGTACGCAGGATTCTGGATTAGATTTGGAGCACTACTAATCGACTTAGTGATAATGATTATCGTTTTATATGTCCCGCTTTCGTTTATTTATGGTGAAGATTATTGGTTGGGTGAGCAGATCATCTATGGTTTTTGGGATGTACTGCTAGGCTATATTGTTCCCATTGTTGCGACAATATGGTTTTGGCTACGGTTTTTCGGCACACCAGGAAAAATGGCAACGAAACTAAAAGTCGTTGATGCAAAAACTGGAAAAAAGCTTTCTCTGGGGCAAGCAATAGGTAGATACTTTGCCTATATTCCAGCAATGTTGCCCTTGGGTCTGGGGCTTATCTGGGTTGGTATAGACAAAAAAAAGCAGGGGTGGCATGACAAATTGGCTGGCACTGTTGTCATTAAAAGCAATGAATCAGAACCAGTAAGGTTCGAAGAATAAGGTATAACAATCACATGCACTCGGACAGCAAAAAGCGCCGCTCGTTCCTCGCTCTGCTTTTTGCTTCCGGTGATGTTAGGCGTTATAGCCTCATGGAGGTAAAGTGAAGATTTCGCTCCTAGTCCTCAGATGCCAAGATATTGAAATCAGTAAAGACTTCTATCAATTGCTGGGACTAACTTTTGTCAAAGAGAAGCACGGGAGTGGCCCCGCACATTATTCATGTGAATATGATGGTTGTGTATTTGAACTGTACCCTAACAAAGGCGAACCACCTGAAGACAGAAACCGTTTGGGTTTTAAAGTGTTAAATCGTACAGAGATAATTAATAATATAACGGTCACTGATTCATATGACTTTTTGGGTAACACTATTATTGTAGTCACAGATCCTGATGGCCGTAAGGTTGAGCTCAGTGAGTAAAGCTATCAAAAAGCCACAAAACAGCATATTCCTCACGCAGAAAAGAAGATTGCTTTTGATCATTTTCATATTGCTCAATCTTTGACCGATGCGTTGAACGAAACTCGCAAAGCAGAATTATTGAAGCTAGAGCAAAATTTGAAGAAAGAAGCTTATCAAACACGATATTACTGGCTTAAGAATCCAGCGAACTTGAAGGAACATCATTGGAAAAAGCTTAATGAGTTAAAGGACAGCTTTGTGAACACGACTCTTTTCTGGTACTTCAAAGAGCGAGCTAGAAGTATCTGGAAAGGAAACAGAGTCAGAGGGGCCAAATCGTCATGGGTAGAGTGGATTAGCTTAGCAAAAGCGGCCAAGATTCCAGCGCTTTAAGCATCAGCCGAACAGGTAGAAAAGCACCTTTGGGGGATATTGAATGCGATGCGTTTCCAAGTTTCCAATGCCTTAGCAGAAGCGATCAATAGCAAAATCCGAATACTGCGGGTGAAGGCTTATGGTTACCGGAATAAGGAGCGATTTAAGAGAGCCATCTTATTCCATTTTGGAGGACTAGCAATGGAGCCAACCCACTATGAAAGGTGAAGTGCCGAGTTTGACCAGCATCCAGAGTTACACACATATATAGTGGCGCAAAAAATCGCTTAACAAGTCAATCAAAAAAGAAAGAAGTGGTGGCCACTAATGACTGCTCAGATTGATTGGGAAGGGGCTTTTCTTAACATGCTGAGCAGGACAACTACCTTTCACCCCTAGTCGTAGGGGGCTTTCTAATTCCCTACCGACTTCCACTACAAAGAGGGAGTTTTTTTCGGGGGAATGAGTAAAAAAAGATGGTGAGCGATAGAGGGATTCTGCAGCTGAATCCTATGCCTGAAACATGTAAAATTTCAGCAGTTTTGATGTGTGTTATTGGGCTTTATTAGTGGGCAGATAGCGTGTTTTTAGATTTTTACTTGAACACTGCAATAAATATTTACTGTAAATCTACATACTGTTTGCTCTTCTGCATTGCTTAGAACATAGCCATGCCCCTTAATGGCAACAGAACTTTCTTTGCCGGTTTTAATGGTGTTATCTATCGTTTGCGCTACTTTTTGAACTTCATCACAATAAAAGAAAACTCTGCCTTTTGGCTTTTTAATAAAATCGATGGAATAGTGCTGACTAATTACCCGGCAGGTTTTTAGATTCTTAGTTAGTTTATGAATTATATAAAAAACGCATAATTCAGCACCTATATTAATGGCGCCAAAATACATTGATTTGTATATATTTTTTGTGGATCGGTTAAGGGGGATGCTAACAATGGCAACGTTTTTGTCAAAGCTATCAATTCTTGGTGACACTTTGAGTAATAACGGGGTTGTAAAAAAACTATATAATTTGATTTTTAGGTTGTCTGATAGCTTTTCAAAGAAATTAAAGCTAGATATCGCGTCCTTATTTTTCATTATCAACCCTTATAATTAAATTTTGAACACATGACTTCCTTTGCAGCGTTAAGGTCGATATTCAGCTCTTTCCTGACTTCCTCTATATCTTTATCCCAGTATTTTTCCCAATCAATTATAAATAGTTGTTTAGTACTCTTTCCTAGGTAAAAGCCTTCTATGAGGGCTTCAAAAATGCTATGTAAATAATGCTGTTTTGTGAAGCAGGCTGACAAAATTCCGGTACAGATGGAAATAGTAGAAGGGTAATAGTGCTCAATTTGAGCCGTTGTGAATGCCGCTACTTTAATTTCACCAACGTATAAAGTATCCGCATTTAGCAATGCATGGTAAATATCATGGGTTAGTACTATTCTTTTAACTGAGTATGAATAATCAGAATTAGATTTTAATGATTGTATTTGATCAACTGAATCTTCATTGTCTTTAAGTATGTTATACAGATGATGACCAAGAGTGTTTTCTGGTAGTTTTTTCAATGCCTCGATATCGATATCAATATTCTTCTTTGAACGTATAGTATCGGCCATTCTGTCGTCTTGCCGAAGCCAATCGATAAATGTTTTCCTACATTTTGGGTATGTATGGGGCAAGATAAAATTACCCAGTGCATTTGAAAAATCTGAGGTTTCTCGAAAAATAAATTTATATAGTTTAAAGAAAGCGATAGTCCGCTTTATATAGGCAAAGATTCTATTTGGTATAGCACTTATCGCGTCGCTCATTTTAATACTTCTATTTTCAAAATGTAGAGTTGATTTGTGTGTTATTTATGTGTTAATAGAACCATTAAAACGCTACATCAAATTCTATACTCCGTCAACCCCTGTTTAAAGTCCGCCGCTTGTGTGTTTATTCATGCGTTACTTTGTGCTTTTAAGTCGTTTTTCTTTTGAAGAGTGAGTGAATGGTATTTAAACAGGCTGGTATTTAAACAGGCCATATATGGATGCTCCGGCTAGGTCAAGGCCGCACTCAATCGAATCACTCTTTTTAGGGTGATTTTTTTTGTTTTCTTATTAACCGATCTGGATCTTTTCTAGTCGATCATCGTTGATGAAGGGTCGTACTGCCATATATCCGGCCTATTTATGAAAACACCTTTTTGTCGGTTTTCTGGCCCTAATGAGATCCGTACTTAGCTGTCTCAAACACCCACTCGACTTACTAGAGTCTTGGCCTGTACAGACTATTGCTAAGTGCGGAAAACCCGCTTTTACATCATGCTTTCATCGACATAGGTAAATCGTTTTCAGTTTATCTATTTCTTTTTTTATTTATGATCATTAAACCGTGGTAGCTCGATAATCTTCGTTTCGTTGAAGTAGTATCCATGCTAATCGAGCAAGGCGATTGGCAATGGCGACAACGGCTTTATTTTTTCCTCGACGCTCAACAATCTGTTGAATCCATACGGACAGCTTGTCTGTTTTGCCTTTTGTTCTGTGCAGCAAGGTACGAGCACCGTGAATCAGTTGTTTGCGTAAATACCGATTTCCTCGTTTCGTAATTCCACCATTAAATGACTTTTCTCCACTGGCATATTGTTTAGGTGTGACGCCAAGCCAAACAGACAGATCTCTTGGTTTACCAAACTGGCTGCCGTTACCAATGGAGGAAAATAAGGCTGTAGCATTAAGAACACCAATACCGGGTAAGGTCATTAAATGTTGACACAATGGGTTATCTTGTACGTAGTTTTTCAGCTCTTTTTCTATCGATAAACTTCGTCGACTCAGACTATCAAACTCTTCTTTGGCCTCCGCTAACTGCAATTTCATACGAGACGTTAAACGTGATTCAGCTGGGTCAAGTAAAAGGGAAACATGCTGCTTAAA
>NZ_JAEMNX010000003.1 GCF_016463975.1 Marinomonas transparens
TAAGTGAAAGAATCATAATTATCGATCATCAAAAGCATTAATCTTATAACTCATTGTTTTATATTAAATTTATAAAAACTCATACTTTAAGTTACCCCTAATGTTACCCCTATTACAAAATTTTACGGGTAAAACAACCAATAAAACAAAAAATAAGACGAATAGATTCTATCAAAACGTCTTCCATTTCGCTCATTTTAATATTGTGAGTTTTTTTCAGTACTGCATCATATAGAAACAGTGCAACACGGGATTCATAAGGCTTTCAGCGTTTTCAATACTCGCTCTAATGCTCTGTAAACTTCATTTTCTTTCATTCTACTGCAATTTCACTTTTTACATAAACGCACTGCATACGGGCTGTGGCGGCTTCTAATTGCAATTTTAAAGTTGCAGGAATAAAAAAAAGCGTAAAGCGTGCAGGCGTGGGGAGGAGTGCTTTTTGTGGGTCGGGGAAGCGGTGCGCTGGTGAGTTACTGACACGAAAAAGGGCGCTGTGTGCGCCCTTTGGTTGTTGTTTGGTGTGGTGATTATTTAAGGAGTGGTTGCAGCTTGCCCGCTTGTTCCGTGGCTTCCGCGCTCTTTTGGGTGTAGCTGGACGTTTGCATTGGTGGCGATGTTGCACCCGCTCCACTAGGATCAGTCCATGTATATGAGTGGTTGTGCGTTCCTGCAATTTTTGCGAGGTCTGCCACGGTGTTCATTAAGTCATGAAGCAGCCCATAAATGTTGGTTGAATCGTCACCAGTGTGGTGCTTGTTTGCGATGATTTCGCTTAGCTGTCCCGCTTTGAATCTTAGGTCTTCTTCTATTTCTGTTGTGCTGTTCTTGCCTTTGGTTTCCCACTCGTCGTCCTTGCTTACTTGGGTATAGGCTTTCTCGGATTGTTGCCAGCGTTGATCCGTTTCGGCCATGTTAGGCAGTTTTAAACCATGTGGCAGTATGGAACGAATGAAGGGGTGTGCTGGCGATCCGTAAGCAAAGGCGATTTCTACCATTGTGCCAACACTGGGCTTTGACCAAAATCCACGCTGTTCACCGCCAGCCGAAACGGGTAATAAGACGTCTTCCATTACTGGTATGTCTTTGTCTTCAGCCCCATTGGCTTTTAGTAGTTGAACCGATACCGAATACACTGGCACTTCTTCGGTGACTTTCTCCCCTGCTAATGGTGTGAGTATGTCGGTTACTTTGGCCCACATGGGCAAATGCCAACCACTCTTTAATTCTGGGTATTTGCGCATGAGTACGCGTTCAATCATCTTTTCCATGAAACCACCATTTTAGACTCTATCATGCGAACACTGGTCAGCCGGTTATCATTTAACAGATAGTTAGGGCGTAGACCGGGCACCGCCATGATTTCCGCGCTTTGAGTTGCCAGTTGCTTGTCTAACACCGCCGCTGGTATGTGAATGGGAGTTTCAGGCCAATGGCCGTCTTTCCATGATCCGACATAGATTAAGCCATCACGACGTTGTTGCCACAGATAGCCGCTTATACCGAATACGTCAGCCAATGCTTTTACCAGGTGAAAGCCGTTACCCGTATTAATGAAGTAAGGCACTTTTTTAGCCACGTAATCCGACGATGGCAGCGCAAAGCCTAACCCTGTTATTTCCTTAACTTTGGCCAGCACTTCTTTTAATGTGACGTTACGCAATGCCACAGGAACGGGCATTTCCAATATGTTGGACTTTTCACGACAAAAGATGGTTTGCACCCCTTTGCCTGCTGGTGTTGATCGTTCTATGTATCCGTAGAATTGGCTTTGCTGTTGACGGCCATCTATTCCAAACGAAAAAAACGCGGTGCCACTGAGTGAAACCGCGCTTTCTATAACAAAGGTCGCTCGACCCGGCATACCTGCATTTAATGCCACATCATGAGAAACCAGCTTTGCCCGTTCACCATTAATTTTAAGCGTGTAATCATACTTCATCGCCCTTTTTTTCCTCTTCTGCTAACAACGAATCAAAATACGCCAAGCCTTTCTCAAACCACCCCGCTGGCAAGCTGTCTGCCGCTGATACCTCGGATATGACTTTTTCGTCTGCCGGCGCGGCTTTTGGCTCTTCTTTTTTGATTTTTTGCGCTTCTATTTTTTCGGGTGCTGAAAGGTGCTCAACCAAGGTAAACGACACGACCCACGCCTGTTCCTCGTCCAATTCTTGCGCGCTTACTTTATCTGTGAAACGCACTTGCCGAACACCAAACGCTTTAGCGGTTTGGTTTTCTATGTTGTAAACCTTACGAGTGCCCTTTTCGTCATCCTTGGCCATGCTTAATAGTTTGATGGTTTTTAGAAAATCAGGATCGTCGTATTTGATATTTAACTGCACTCGTAAACGACACGCTTTTTCACCCTCTTCCGCTGTTGCGGTAGACGAACTTTTTCCAGACAAATCGGACTCAGGCAAGCTGAATTCACAATTTACCTTATGCCCGTAGCCTTCTATTTTGGTGTCGTTTAGAACGAGGGTTATCAAGACAACACCACACCAAATCGATCTAGAGCGCCTAGGTCGATTTCTTGCTCGAATCGGTAAACAGGCTCTATATAGCCATCTTCACCTTCTTTTAGGTTTTTCTCATAACCCTCTGGGTATTCCGCATCGTCATAACGAACCATGATCGTTGCCGCAGCGATAATTTGCTCTCTCGTCATTTGTGACGCTTCTAGATCTATATTGGTATTAATGATTTTTACTTTTCCGCGCATGCTTCACCCCTTTTTTTTGCTACTAATAACGGCATCACGATACTGTTCCATTTAACTCGCTCCCGCTCGCTGATCAAGATTCAAAGTGGTCACAGACGCCACGGGCCGCGATGTAGTGGTACGAGTACCACGGCTCATTGGTCCAGCTCGACGCGCGGGAACCGGCATTGCCGGATTCAACCCAATAGCCACCAAAAAGCGAGGCTCCGACACCTGACGAATCTGCTGTATAAACCTGACCTTCACCATTTGTATCAGCCCCATACCATGCGTAGCCACTCGATCCGTTGCCACGATCCCAGCGTTCAGAGCCCCACTGCCACATGTGGCCGGATACTTGCTCGCATCCGATCATTGATTTTGCACTGGCATCGAATTTCGTTGTTACTGGATCTGTACCGACTGCATAACCGGCCACACTACCAAACGCCAATTGTTCGAATTCATGCGAACTTGGTAAACGCTTACCGTAAGCGGCTAGCATTCGAGCGGCCGTATACTGACTAAAATCATCATACTGAGCCGTGCCATCGCCGCCCCAGATTACCGGCACTTTTGGCGGGCTTGATCCATCTGCAATGGTGACGTTATACGCTGACGTGCCATTGATGTCGGGTGACGTATTTAACAAATAAATATCACCCCAAATACCTAGCGGCGAGCGCACCATGCCGCGCGGATCACGCACACCTGGCTTGTATTTAACATCGTAAATAGAGTATTCATTGATCACGCCATCTTGATAATGGAAACCACCAACGCGGCGTGACGTTAATGCTGTGTAGCCATCTGGCACCGTGAAGTTTGCAGAAACAACCAGACCATCTGGTGTTGCATAAATTGCATAGTCGGTGCCGAGTGACATGGATTCCGGCAACACTAACCCCGTGCCCTCGTCGTATGAATAGAAATTACCATCAATCGCAACACCCAAATCTGCAACCGTTTTTAATGTTCCTGCGTCCAGTTGAAATGCAGGTTCTGAAACAATACCTTTGCTGAAGCTATTAGATAACTGTGTCTTTATCTGAAAAATCGAGTGGTTTGTTTTCTCTATCTCTGACGTCGTCCGCGCTTCAACCACTTCACCCGCCGCATCAATATTAGCAAGTTTTGTTAGGTAGTGACTAATGCCGTTCCCGTCCACGTAGTCCGTAAACGGCCCCGTATCGATGACGAATTCCGCGACGGCGGTCATGTCTGAAATGTCGCCTTGTAGGCTGACGTTTAACCAAATTTCGTTTGGGAATGTGCTGGTTGTGATTTCTTGCGGTGCGGTGTTTTTGGCTCGAATTCCGCCCACGTAACCAATGCCAGCGGCGACGCTGTACGTTCCCGCTGATCCGGTAACTTTCCAGCCGTCACCAAGAAAGCCTTCATGGCCATAAACGTCCAAATTCGCTAAACGTTCTCTTTCATCAATGCCGCTAAGTCGTGCGGTAAAGTCAATTTGCCATGTTTCCGCAGGAACAGTAATGGACGTGGTTTGTTGAATACCTGTGTATGAGATTAAAAAGTTACGAGTAAATGTATTACCCGGCACCGCACCGTCGTTTTTCTTTTTCGTGGTTAATGGTATGTAGGTAACGGCGATCAAGACGCCTTCGTCATCGACTAGCCCCACCCAATTAAACTGGTAATCCCCCACGTTTGATCCCATGACCAATGAATAAACGACTTGGTTTGTATTTACATAACCGCTTTTCGTAACGCTTAGCTGATCCACCACGTCACTATTCGGAATAGATTCGATTCGAGTGGCGGGCTCGCTGCCAAGGTTCGGCACGTTGGCCAACACAAACGTGGCAATGTTAAGCGCTGTATTGTCGCCCTGTTTTTTGGCGATTTGGTTTTGACCCGCAATGGTAATAAATGCCATATGTTTTCTCTCTTATGCTTCTGCTACGTCTAACGTCCATGAATGCCCAATGGCCGTATGTTGCACTGTTGATTGTGCTTCCCATGGCTCTATGACTTGCTTTGCTACATCTAAAGACCAAGCATGCCCTACTTCAAACACGCCCACTGTCATTTCCAGCGGCGTTAACACGGTTAATTCATAACGTCGGCATGTACGCCCATACTGCTGGATGATGTAACTCAACAAATCAATGTTGCTGGCGATTTGTGAATCACTAAGCCGTAATGTAATCACGTCCCAATTTTCCGCGTCTTCACGCTCCAACATCTCCAAATAGCCAATTCCTAGCCGCTCAAAAATCTGGATAAATCCCGCTTTTGATCCGGCGTCCATGGCGTTTTGCTCGGCGTATTTCACGCGCTTTCTGAACAAGTCGTCTGGTTCGTCGGAAAAACGTGTCACGTCTTTTTGGTAGGCGTGATATTTCAATAACGCCACACTGCAAGTTTCCGCGTTCATTTGATTAAGCGGTGTTTTTATCCATTCTTCTGCCTTGTCCCACCACGAACCAAAGGCGCTTTTTAAGCTGATATTGTTTGGCCCTTTCTTTTCCCAAATGGGTAACGAATAGCGTTCGGCCATGGTTACCCCTCAACAACGCTTAGTGAATTAAGAACGGGAATCGACATTTCAGAAACGATGCTATTTAAGCTAAATTCAATGTCTTCTATTCCATCCACTAGGTCGTATATTTCACCCGCTAAATTGGTAAACGAGAAGCGAGAAAAGGGCGCTGTTTGTGTCACCTCATAAGCCGCATTACCCCGAAACGCCGCATAGATGACGTTATAAACAACCGTCTTTTTCGCCTCTTTTTCTTCGCTCAATAACGCGTCTGAAAAATACAATGTGGTGACTAAATCGTGCTCGGTTTCTGACATCTTGTAGGCAATCACGCTATCACCATGGCCGTGATAACCTTCGTCTGAAATCTGGCGGTTAATGGTTTCTAGGTAGCTTTCTGCCGGTGCGTTTAGATCAAATAAAATATAAGCGTTTGCCGTTGCTGGCCCACGGGGCGCATCGTGTTGGAACCATATATTGTCTTCACGCACACCCACCCAACTTGAGATTAAATATTTATAAACGCCATCGGTGTGATAGTGGGTTAACGTATTAAACGCGTTACGAATCCGCGCGCGATAGGCTTCAATTGCTTCTACATCCGCGCCTACTTGATCTATCCAATCGTCTGGATTGGTCACGCTCACGCCGTCTAGGTCGCACTTGCTAAAGTAGCCCGCTTCTAAGTTGTAGGCCGTGGCGGCACGTTCCGACGTAACCGAGACAATCAAACCCGCTTCGCCATCCTGAAAAACGGTGTCTAGATCGGTCATCACCTTGTATACAGTGTTGTTGATTAGATCCGTATAAACCACGGTGCCCGCTGGTACTGTGAAAGCTCCCGTCGTATTGGTTCTTGTGAATACAACGCGGCCTCTCAAAAATTGGCTTTGCTTACGGGGGCAGTTGTAACTATCGCCCCATAATTCAATAAAGCTTTCCCCCACGGTTTTTAAAAAAAACTGGGGCATGACGTTTTTAATCAGCAATTGCACCAGCCACAACACAGGCTTGGTGGCGATACCAGAGACCAAACGCCAGAACGGGGAATAGTCGGAATTGTTAGCAATGGTCGAACCCGATTCGGCCAACACTGTTCGAAACTCGGCGGTGATTTCCGCTTCGGTTGTGGGTACCCCGTTGTCTTTTAATACATCTTCGAAATCTCTCACACGGTCACCACTACACGCTCACCGTCTACGGTTTGCGCCTCACAAATTAGGCTTTCACCACTTAATGAAACACTGGCCGTACCTGGGTAAATACGCTCGTCGTTTTCCATTTCCAATTCAATGTCTGTGCACAGCGCAGCAATGGTGGTTTTGTTTCGCTCGCCAATCATGCGCCATGCATAGGCTTTTTCACGGATCATGTGACGCAAATCCTGAGCAACACAGTTCACGCCCTCAACAAGCAAGGGCTCGCCAATATCAGACAAAACAATGTCATCGTCTTGAATAAGCAAATCGATACTTGTCATTATCCGGCCTCCATTTCGAGTTGATACATCAGGTCATCACCGCGTACACCTTGGCCGTGGTTGTTGACCTCCATTTTCTCGACGTGAAGGCTCTTTTTATTGCCGCCAAACATGTTGCTAATGGTCTGGAATAATCCGCCCGCCTCGCCGCCGCTTTGGCTTGATTCAGCACCGGGCAACATCACCGGTTTATTGACCGCCTCGGCTTGGCTTTCGACCTTGCTGATTACCTCTTGTGTGGTGTTGGTGTTGGTGTTTACGTCGAGGTCCATACCGGGCAACCAAGACAATTTACTTTTTAACCAATCGACCTTTTCACCGAGGAACCCGAACGGATCAAGCGCAGACAACCAGCCTTTGAAATCCATCCACCAATGTTTTATTGAGTCGAATACATCTAGGTGTAAATCCCAATTTGGCACAAGTGAAATAGTGCCAAGCCATACTTGGAAATCACCCCACCATTGCTGGATGGGTGAAAAAATGGACACGTCGACAAAGTCGCCAATACTTGAAAAGAATCGTCCAACCGCTGCGCTTACATCGTCCCAGTAAACAACCAAGGCAACCAAGGCCGCACCTAGGGCAACGATCCCGACCACAATCCACGTTAATGGGTTAGCAAGTAGTGCCGTCGTAAAGGCCGAAATGGCGGGCAATGAAGACAAGAACCCCGCTTTCAAAGCGGTTAAGCCAAACCCCAACAAAATAGACGACCCATACAGCACCAACGTAGCCACACGAAGCATAGTAAAGGCGACTTTCAAACTAATCACAGCCAACCGAACACCCCACATAATTGGTTTTAACAACACCCAACGCATCATCAAACCCACAGACGCGTATTGCACCAAACCAATCGCAATGGTCATCACACCCGCCACGGCCACTAGGGCAATAAATCCGGTAATACCCAGCCCGATGGCTTTGGTCAAATGGGGGTATTTGTCCGCCCATTCGACAACCACACTGGCCGCGTCCGTTATCATATTGATATAGGGCTCAATCGCGGGTAAGGCTTTTTGCCAAATCGCAATAGACACAGACGTGACCGCCGCACCTAATCGAGCAAAGTTGTCTTGCATTTGTTTCGCCATCCAAGTGGCTTTGTCCATGCCTTTTACTTGGCCCAGCTTGTCTATGTCACCGCGTAACTTGCCCACATCATTGGACATTAACTTGATGAACCCTACCGCCTCGTCAGACCCAAACGCACCGCTTAGCACGTCTTGCATATCCAGTGCATTCAATCCGTTTGTCTTGGTTTTTATCATGTCCAAAATATTTACAACGGGTAATAACGCGCCACTTTCGTCTGTGAAATTCAGTCCTAATTTATCTTGTGCACCCGCCAACCCTTGCAAGAAAGCCCCGTATTTTGTACCCGCTTCTGAACCGCTCATGGTCGATTGAAGCGTACCCAATACCGCCATTTGTTCATTCAGTTTTACGCCCATGCTTTCGGCATCTGCACCGATGGAACCAAACGCGGCGGACATTTCCGGCCCCGTGGTTTTAAACATTTGCACAGCGGTGGCAGTTTGACCCGCAAGCATCTCTACCCATGTCCCTTTGCCCATTTCATTGGCTTGGTTTTTGAATATTCCGTACATTGTGCCGAAATAACTGGTTATGTCGGTTACATTGGCTTTGGTGGCTTTGGCTAACGTACCCGCCGCCGTGGTGAAGCGTGGTAAGTCGTCGTCTACTAGGCCATCTATGGCACTTTGTATGTCATAAGCTGAACGCACATAGTTAGACGCTTGATCACCAAATTCTATGGAATATTTAAGGCCGGCTTGGTTCAGCGCGGCCAAGGTACTGTCCGCTACTTCTAGGGATCGCACCTCCCCAAGCGCCATGTTCATATCGTTAGCGGGGTTGACGGTGGTCGCAAAAGTAGCCGACGCCGCGACCAAGGCCGCGACGCCCGCCGCCGTATTCATAAAGGCTTTTCGAGACGTGGACGTGACTTGTTGGATGGTTCTTTGGATGCCACGCATGGGCCCCGTTATTTTGTCCAACAAGCCCACGGTAAGCATCAATCTATCTAATGATCCGGCCATTAGTCTTACCTTCTTTATCCCGAAAACGCTTTATTAATACCGTTTGCCACGGCGGCGGTTTGTCGTTCTAATTCGCGCCCTTCCAACCACAACGCACGGCCTAAGTTTTCTAGCGTGTCGTCTTCATGTGGCAAGTAACGCATTCGCAGTGTTACGAGTTGCTCGAAGCCGTTCCTTTCGATGAAGTCTCGGAACTCGCTCGCGTCTTTACCACGCTAGGTAACTCACTGGTAAACTCTTCCTGAACGATTTTAATAACGTCCATGACAAGCGATGACCTAGGTTCATTCACTTCATTCACCAACAAGCCTTTTAAGGCCGCATGCTGCTTATTTTCTACCGCGTCAGATAAAAAGCTATACGCGGCTAACGTCGCTTTACCGCCCGTCGAAATCGAATCTGTAAACTTGTTAAACCCCTTATCCGTAACATTAAATACAAAATCTGTTTCACCAATCGTTACCGCAATTGCTTGAGCCATATCTATTCCCCTACTTGCTGTTGTTGACGAGCAATTTTTAAATGCTCGCGTTTAAACCATAAATTCGTTAAAAATGTTGCTGCACCAATTAGTAAACCGCCAATTGCCACCCATTCGTTGATAGACAATCCATTTACCGTCGTTATCAAAGACGCCCAATAGGCCGTGGCAACCGTCGATTTTTCCATGCCTTACTTATCCTTTCTTTGCTTCAAACAGTTTGATGATTAACGGCATAACGTTTTTAATCGCTCGCTCACCGAACAAAAAACCCAGCACTAGCACGTTAATAATCATCAATGCGCTTTCTTGTTTTTGTGTTAGCGTTGCCCACTCTGCAAACCAAAGAAAGTCCATATATAAGGTGGCAAAGCCCCAAACAGGGCGCTGTAATCCACGCAGGAAAATCATTACCGGACCAAAGAACGGGATGGCTTTTAAATCGCTTGCTGTTCCTTCCAGCTCTGCAATGCGTTGAGTCAAATTTTTCTCAGCTTCACTTGTCGCATCATCCACTTGCTTTTGTGCTTGCAGTTGAAAGTCACGAAGTTTTGTTTCCAATTCCGCCTTTTTATCTGGCGACAAATCCGGTGGAAAGTAGTCTTTTACCAACCCCGCAATTGATGACACAATGCCGCTATCACCTGTAAATAAGCCTTTCAAACCGCCTAAAATATTCATTAATCAATATTCCTTTTCAGCACGTCCGCCCACCAATTTTTTACATTGAAATTAGGACAGGTTTTATGTGGGTTTAAATCGCAATGGCCAACTATTTGCGCGTCGGGATATTCCGCATGTAGCGCCAAAAACAACCCTTCTAATGAGCGCATTTGCTCAGGTAAAAATTGATCCCTACCGATCAAACACACACCGAGCGATTCATGGTTGTATGGGTCAGCGTGGGCGCCTTGCCAATAAACAGGGCGACCCGCTTCAATGTCACCGTCCAACTTAATAACCGCGTGGTAACCGATCCCGTCCCAGCTGCGCTCCTTGTGCCAGCGGTGAATATCCGCCGCGGTGGTTTCGCGACCATTTGGCGTATCGGAACAGTGCACCACAAGGTATTTAATGTTCATTTACAGCCCTAAGGTTTCTAAGTGGCTTTGATCCAAATACGGTACGCCGTTGATTTCCACGAAACGGGAATCTGTCACTTTGTACGGTATGGTGTGTTCTAGTTTGTCGCCGCCGTCGCCCGCTGCATCAATCAATTTGCTAACGCTCAATTTGCAACCGTAGGCCGCTGTTTTTAACGTCTGGTTAACGGTTTGACCCAAGCTGATGATGTCGAACGCGGGCAACTGCTGGTAAGACCCAACCTTGCGCGCTTCTTCCATGATTCGATTAAAGTTTTCTGTATCCACGGTGATTTCGCCACTGGCCCCCGTAACACCATTCACAAAGCCATTCGCCACGCCCCGCGTGGTGGTTTCTTTCACGCCATCTTCAATGTTTAGCGTGAACTGTTTGACGTTGATCAAAGATGTGCCTAACGACACGTTTATATCCATTCCGCTAATATGATGTGTGCTCATGTTCTACACTCCGTTACTCAGTTCTAGCGCCACAGAAGCCGCGATGGCTTTAGGGCAGTTATAAGGTCGGATTAATAACGCCACGGCCACATTCGTTCGCGTTTTCCACGTGATCACAACATCACCGTCTCGTGGTTTTTTTACGTCGCCCGGCTTACCTTTTACACTGACACTGCGATTAATCAGCGGGCGCATAAAGTAGGTTTCGTGGGCAGCAATGGACGCGGGTGTGCTGTTCAATTCACGATTACCCACTTTTTTAATGGCTAAGATTCGTATTTCGCGTTTACACACATTGACCACACGGCAATTTTCAATCACCGCAAAGTCACTGGCTTCTGGCGCGAGGGTCATACCATCCGAACAGTAAATACCGTCATAACCCGAATAGACCTGTGGCACAGTTCCACGCGCATCGTTTAGCGCTTTTGCGTGGCTGGTGTTGAACGTTATCCCGTCCTTGTCCACTGGTAATGTGGATAAACCCACTATGGCCCCGCTTTGGGTACGCATTGGCGTGTCGGCAATGGATTGGTCTTCATGGCACAAGCGGCCACAGTAAGCACCTAGCCAACCCGCAAACACTTGCGGGACGAGCGATAATGAAGGCGCGGCAACGCCATCTTGTAGTGCCTCAAATTCGGTAATAAAGTCCGCCCATGCTTGGGTTGCGGCGTCCATAGCTGCCGTAACAGCAAACAGGTGCAAATAGCGCCCATGCTCATTTTCTGCATTGGTCACGGCCACATTCATGGCGTCTAAGTCGGTTTGTTCTGTTACCGGGTCGGTAATGACCACCGCTTCACAAACAAGGTTTTGTGCCATGGCGGTATCAAACGCGGCTGACCATGTACCCGCCGCCGCTTGTGGCATGGCAATGGCTGTCCAATTGGTGCCCGCGTTTTGTCGTGCCCACTCAACACAGGTTTTTAATTTGCTTGGTGGAATGCCTAGCACGTCGTCCAAGTCTGTTGTTTGGTCAATGTATTGAATGGTGCCGGCGTTTTTAGCTGCCGCACCAATGAACAAGAATTGCTTTTCTACTTGCGTAAAATCGCCCTGTCCGTTGTCTGTGCTGCTAACGCTTACGCTGCCTAATGCCATGTTATTTACCTGCCTTTTCTGTATTCGTTTGTCATGACGCTAGCCGCCATTGCTCTGACCCATTGGGCGTCGCTTGCAAAAAATCTACGAGCGGGTAGAACAGTTTCCCAACTCGGCTTTTTATGCTCACTGCCCTTTAATTCGTAAAGAATTCCCAATGCTTGTTTTTTCGTTAAATGTTCAATAATCCAAGCTTGGCTTACTCGTCTTTTCTTTCCGCCTTTGGCCGCTACCCGAAACCCTAACGCGTTCATTTCTTGCGCTTGCTGTCTTGTTGCTGGCGCTTTTTCCCACTCCGCTGATTGGGAAGAAGACATTTTTCGCGCCTTTACTTTTTTAGTTGTCCCGTATTGATGCTCATACGCTAAATGCGCCATCACATCATTTTTAAACCCTATCGTGACGCTGTTTGTTTTGGCTCTTTGCCTCATGTTTCCACGCTTAACCAAGCCGCTTAACATGCGCCCTTTTTTGGTTCTCCGCTTCTTCCTTGCTGCAAATGATCGCCCGTTTACGTCGCGCTGCTGCTTCACGTTTCTTCGAGACTGTCTTTGTACTTCTCGGCCCATTTGAGACATGGCCCGTTTTCGTCTGGCGGGCGTTAGTGACAGCAATTTAAGCTCGGCCATTAATAAGCCGTCACCCGTCCACTTGGCACTTAATCCGTGGCTACTCATTCTGATTTATCAGGTCAAACGATTCGGCTATGTCGTGTTCTGGATCGGCCAATTCCCACGTTTTACCTGCGTATTCAATCGGGCCATCTTCAACTTCTGCTATGTAAACGTCTTCCTCAAACATGAGCGTTATTTCTATGTCTGCCGTGTCGTCATCCAAAATATCAGGGCTAATACTCAGCTCTTTGTCTTCCATGTCGCCGCGTTCGTCGTTGTCTGCTAGCCAAGTAATCAACCGTGTGTGCAAAAGTTCGATTGGCTCTTTGCTATAAACAAACCCTTCTATTGAGAAAACCGCCCTGTATTTAGATCGATAAAGCAACACGCGATTGCCTTCATATTTGCCACGCGTGGTTTGCTCCATGTCTTCCACCCAAGCATCAAACTTTTCTTTTTTGTGGCAAAAGTTCAAGCCTTCTAAATACGCCCGTAACGCGATCATTTTTTTCATATGATCGAGGCTCTAAACCCGTCAGCATAGTCACGACGTCCAGTACCTAGGGCGCCGTTATCTGCCGCCACTTTTAGGATGTTTTTATTCAGCAAATCGATGTTATTTAACGCCTCGCCTTTCCATTCTGTAACAATGATCTCGTTACGCTCGCCCTGTATTTCCGCCGGTGCCTTGCGGTTAATGGTTTCAAAGTATTTGATCAATCCCGCCCGCGCCCAGTGCATGACGGCGGCTATGTAGGTGTCTACTAAATCCGCTTGAAACGCTTTTAAGGTTTCCGCGACGATGACGCTTTGCAGGATCAACACCGAATCTTTTAATGCTTCGTTTACCTGTCGTATGGCGCTTTTTAACTCGTACACTAGCGGCGCTTCGTTGTATTCCCCTGGTAAGCGGTAATTGTCGATAAACGCCTGTAACTCAATATCAGGAAAGAACGAAAGCGGGTTAGTAATCACCGTGTCTGTTGTTGTGCTGGCGGTTGTTTTGCCGTTTAAACTCACGCTGTTTTCTCCTGACTCAAATGGTTATTAAAAACACCGACCAAGCGGTTTTGGTATTGAGCTGACATGCAGCCAACCCGCCACCGCTGGCGATGTCTCGCGGGGAGCTCTTTTTAAACTTTTCCTAACTTGTTCTTTAGTCGTACAATGTTCTTTTTCACACCCGCTCGCGGGTTTAATTGCATCGCTTTTTCATAGGCTTCTAACGCTGGCACGTCTTCTGCCAGTGCATCTAAATGCTTGCCATGCATGGCGTACATTTTGCCGTGCACAATGTCGGACAACTGCCACTTTTCGGACTCAATCGCCTTCATCACATCATCCAAATAAGGGCCAGCGCTCTTGTTCGCTTTTAGCCGTGCATTGGCCCAGTCGTAAACGTCGTCACCAATAAACTGGTAAATACTGGAGTTAAAACGCGTTGGCATTTTGTGGATTTTCTGGCTTGCAAGATGCAGCGCAAGCGGCACGGCCTTGGCAATGTCGTCTAGGTCAAATAACCAAACCATGACCCACACCGCCACAATGTTGGGGTATTTTGCGCCGCTTTTTACGTAGCCATTCACAAAGGCTTCTAGCTTTTTAATGGCTTCCGCTTTGTAGGCTTTGCGGTCTTCTATTTCTTCCACGTCTCGCATTTCATCAATGCTGGCGGCTAAAATCGCTTTGTGTGTTTCTAGCTCTGAATTGCCTAGGTATTCGCTGCTGTCTTCAAGCTTGTCTTTGATTTGTTGAACGTCGTATTCCACGTCGTCAACGCGGCCATCTAAATAACCAACTTGGCCCTCTAAATCGCTAACGTCATTTTTTACGCTGTCTAGGTCGCTGGTTAATTCGTCAACGCTGGCGGCCACTTCGTCCGTTTTTTCAGTTTGGTTGTCCACGTCGTTTTTTACGTCGTCAACAGCGCTTTCCACGCTATCAACTTTGTTTTCCAATTCATCGGTTTTTTCAGATCCTAAACCTTCATCCGCTACCTTTTCGGCTTCCGCTTTTTCAGCTTCTGCCTTGGCCTTTTCCGCCCTTTTATTTATTAGTTTTTGCTGCATTTTTGAGACAACAGGCGCCGCCGCTTTACCGCTTTTATTTGCCGGCTTGGCCGCTTGATTTTGTGCGTTTATCTTTGCCAATCGTTCCAACCGACGCTTTTTAATCAGGCTCATTTTCTTGTCCATTTGTATGGGTTTAATCAATGGCACTCGCGTTCTAGCGAATGCCATTTGTTAAACCTATTGGTTTATGCTGGTACAAACGCCACCACGTTTGTTTCAACCGCAATCGCTCGATACTCTTCAACGATGTAATCTTCATTGAACGAGTTGAAGTCTTCGATTTGGTCTTTTTTCGGGTTGTCGATGATGCTTCGACGCCATGTTCCTTCTTGGCGATAAATCGACAAATTGGAATAAAACGTAATCATGATGGCGTTCTCAGGGAAGAAAGGCGGCGTTTCCGCTTGTAGACCACCGTAGGTATCTAACAAACGACCACCATCCAAATGGCGCTTTTCACTTGGTTTATCACCACCCACAGAATAAAACTTGTTTTCCGCAAGGCTGATCAAATTACTACCAATGAACACCCGCAAACGCGGATCATTTCGGAAAATTGGGTCAATGCTGTCTTTCATTTCACGCACGACAGCGTCTAGGTTTGCGTAATCACCATCAACACCAATAGTAATTTCACCATCACTAATCTGTTCCGGCGCTTCGTTACGGATTTTTTGGAACCAGCCAATATTTACGTCTTGACCTAGGGGATTTGCCACTGGATTAGTCGTATCTGCCGCGCTTGTTCCGTACCAACCAATACGCAAACGGTCATTGGCAATCGCCATACGAATAGCCGACGCGTAAAGCTTGGCAAACTCACCACCCGCAACGTGTTTCCACTGATCGATAATGCTGTACTTTAGCGCTACATCTGCGTTTGTTTGTCTCAGCTCGTAACCAAATTTCTCTAATGAATGCAGACTACGAGCTTTTCGTTCTGCGCTTCCACTGGTATCGGTACGACCTGCCACCAGACCAGAAACAAACAGCCCGATTTTCTCGCCTATTTTTTCCGTCACCGCGACGTTGGAATTAATTTTCCCCAAAAATGGCACGCCATCTTCAACGGCCTTTTCAAATAACTTTTGAACTTGCGCTGGCGTTACTGCGAACTGCTTACCCGGCTCAACACCAACCGCTCCATGGATTTGTTGACTAAAGCTTTCTAGATTATTTCGACCCTGTGCTGATAATGCGTAATTGCCCATCACTTTTTCCTTTACTAAATTCTGCTTTTAAGCGGCTCCCCAGACGCTTGACCATTTGATTTTTTTAAAAAATTTCGAAACTGTCGCCCGCTTCGCCTTTGCCTTTCGGTGGCGTTTCGGTTTTGTCTTCCAGCGCGGCGGCAAAGTCGCTTTGCATTTTTGTGAAGTTTTCCTTGAGTGTGTTTATCGTTTGCGCTTGGTTGGCAAACTCGGTTTTTTCACTCTCAAGCGTTGTGATTTTGTCTTCTAGCGCTTTAATTTGTGCCGCGTAGTCTTCCGGCGCTTCTTCGCTTTCTGACTCGCTACCACTTGTTAGTGCTTCAAGCTTGGTTTTGAAGTCGTCTACTTGAGTTTGCAGCTTGTCGAACGCTGCTTTTTCTGCGTCTGTCATGGGGTCGTCTTCCTTTGGGGAGTTACTAAAAAATCGTTGCAAAAAATTAGGGCGTTTTTTAATTTCTGCCGCCAATTCTTCGTCTGTTTGGGATGCGCCAAAGTCCAGCTCTATGCCGTCTTCATTCGCAAAGATTTGGGAGTGTTCGCCGTTCTGTCTAAAGGAAAGCTGTTCCGTGCCTAGGCTGGCGGGCTCGTCGGTAATGGCTAGGTGCATCAGGTAGGCTTTACCCGTCTCTGCGAAATCTTCAACCACACGAATACTGGTAAAGAGTTTTTGACCCGCTTTATTCAATGCCAACAGCATCTTGTTTGCTTTGATTTGAGCAAATAAACACAAACGCCCTTTGGCGTCTTTCTCTGCTTTTACGGCAACCACTTGGCCGTAATTGCCATACCAACCGTAGTGGTCTTGAAAGATACTGGCGGTGTATTCGTCTTGGTCATAAGTTTCGGCCATGTCTTTAAGCCACTGCTCTTTGATCTCGCGACCATCCACAGTCGGCCCAGCCGTTGCGACTTTGAACCATTTCGACTCTTTCAGCTTGTCCGCCATTTTTCGCCCTTGCTTTGCATCCGTTGAATCACTCTGTAAAGCAAAGATAATCCTCAAATAAGGGGTATTCCAGCGGTTAAAGTCCATAGAATTGCGATAACCGAAAAAGTGCAACCTATTGTATTTACTAGCGTTATTAGTTGTTTAATGGGCGGCTAATATGGCGGCATGGCTCATTCTCAAGACACTATCGATCATGCAAGACTGCTGTATATCCGCGCCCACAAACCGTCGGAGATAGCCGACCGCCTAAACGTTAGTGAAAGAACGATTTTTAATTGGATTAATACATTCAATTGGAAGGAATTATTGGCATTCGACACGGCAGAGATAGAAGTAAGCCGCCGCATTAGCACACTAACGAACCGCGAGAATAAAACGAAAGACGAAGTACAAGAACTGGCCTCGTTATGCCGCATTTTTGGCAGCATGAAGCAAGACCTAGCCAAAGCCGAAAAGATCATGGCCGAAGCCAAAGCCATTGCCGATGGCAAACCAGAAGCCGTGGAAGGCGCAATAAGCCGCAGCAATCGCCGTGGCAACAGTAAGAAAAAAACCAAGGCAAAAAATGATATTAGCGGTATTGATGTATCCAAGTTCGATACATGGGCCGATAAAAACCTATTTGAATACCAAAAGCTGTGGCGAGCGGTGGCGCACGACCCAGACCTATGCCGAAACCGTTTTATTTTAAAAAGTCGCCAAATCGGGGCTACCTATTATTTCGCGTGGGAAGCGTTCGAAGACGCGGTGAAAAACGGCGAAAACCAAGTATTCCTATCCGCATCGAAAGACCAAGCGCGTATTTTTAAAGGCTATATTCAGGCCTTCGCCCGAAACACCTTTGATATTGAGCTAAAAGGTCAAGACAGCATAGAACTTACCAAAGACGGCAAATCTTGGGCCACGTTGTATTTCTTATCGACTAACTCAAGCACGGCACAGGGCTACCACGGCCACTTATATGTTGACGAAGTGTTCTGGATTCACGGTTACGCCAAACTGCAAAAATTGGCGTCTGGCATGGCGGCACATAAAAAATGGCGTCGTACTTACTTTTCTACGCCTTCGAGCTTGCAACACCCTGCTTATGAGCATTGGAGCGGCGCGAAATTCAATAAGAACCGATCCCGCAAAGTCGATATTGATTTATCCGATAAAACGCTTAAACAAGGTACCTTAGGTGGGGACAAAATATGGCGCCACTTGGTCACCGTGGAAGATGCCGAAAAAGCGGGCTGTACACTGTTCGACATTGACGAACTAAAAGCCGAATACAGCAAAGCGGATTATGAAAACCTATTTGGTTGCAAATTTGTTGACGACAACGAAAGCGTGTTTCCGTTTAGCACACTGCAAAAATGCATGGTCGACGCGTACAGCAAATGGACAGACGTCGACTTTGACAGCGACAACCCAAGCCGAAGCCGCCCTGTGGCGATTGGTTACGACCCCTCTCGAATACGTGATAACGCCGCGCTGGTCGTTGTAGAAATCCCAAGTCATTATTCGCAAAAATGGCGAGTGGTTGAAACCCACCAATTCAAGGGCATTACGTCGGAATACCAAGCGGCGCGGATTGCCGAGATTTACCAACGCTACAATGTTAAATGGTGTGGCATTGACGAAAGCGGAATAGGTCGCGACACCTTCCAATGTTGTTTGGATTTAGACCTAGATTATCTCGTTCCCATCCTCTATTCCGTATCTGAAAAAACCGACCTGGTGACACGCGCCAAACGCCTGATCGACGGCGGACGCGTTGAATACGACACGGGCAAAAAAGAGCTTTCCCAGTCCTTAATGATGATCCACCAAGTCACCACACAAAATGGCTCTATCACCTACGGTGCGGCGCGCAGTGCCGAAACAGGCCACGCAGATCTTGCATGGGCGCTATTTCAAGCCATGCAAGCCGAGAAGCAATTCTTTGAATCGAAAAAATCCGACGACACCAACACCGAAACCCAAATGGCAATAGGCTAACAAACAGGACAAGCAACGATGAAAACGATAGAAAAACAACGCTATACCGTGCCCAGTGAGTTAACCACGGGCGCGATGGCTGGCGACCTCATGCCACCACAGCAAGACGTGCAACCCACGGCGTTTGCCTTTGGTGACCCTGAACCTGTATTAAACAGCCAGATAAGTGATTATCTAGGGGTCTTTGCCGACTCAAACGGGCTGTGGTATTTGCCGCCCGTCAGTTTGGCCGGACTGGCAAAAACCATGTATTCCAATGGAACCCACGGCACGGCATTGGAGTTTAAGCAAAACCAATTGTTAGCCAACTGGAAAGACAATCCCTTAATAGCACGGCAAGAAATACGCCCCGCCTTGAAAGACTTCGACGTGTTCGACAATGCGTACTTTTTGGCCATCCGTAATTTTTTAGGGGGCATTAATCGCTATGTGCGCTTACCCGCCATTAATATGCGCGTGGGCACTGACGACAATTATTTCCTATTGCATTCAGACGGGGGCTTTACCGAATACGCCGCCGCCGACATTATCCATTTAAACGGGGGCGACATTCGCCAAGGCCTTTACGGGGTGCCCACGTATTTTTCCGGCATTCAAAGCATTTTATTAGGGGAAGCGGCCACGCTATTTCGTCGTAAGTATTACCAAAACGGGGCGCATACGGGTTATATCATGGTCACGTTTGATTTGGACAAGAACAAAGCCAACGACATACAACAAGCCATTACCCAATCCAAAGGCCCCGGCAATCATCGTTCTATGTATTTGAATATGGCGTCTACCATTCAAGGGAAACCGGGCTACACCAAAGACCGCATTCAAGTGATCCCCGTCGGGGATTTTGGCAATAAAGACGAATACGACAAGATCAAATCCATCACACAGCAAGACATTCTCAATATGCACCGCGTACCCGCAGGGCTTGCCAGCATCATGGCCGAAAATGCGGCGGGCCATGGGGATTTAAAGAATGTTCGTGAAGTGTATTACGACTGCGAAACCTTACCTAAACAAGCGATCTGGCAGGAACTAAACGACCAATTACCCGCACGGGCAAAGATAGGATTTAACGAACCGCGTTGGTTAATCGACAGTAGAAAAGGGGCTTAATATGGCATTCGATGTAAACAAGGGGTTATTTAATGCGCTTGGTGCTGGCAATGCATTTACCAGTTTGACCACCAGTAAAGCCACGGCCACCAATACCCAAGCCGCACAACTTCGCATAAAGCTAGATAAGTATTTACCGTTTGAAGAACAAATAATCATAGACCCAACCCTACCCGACGAAACCAAGGTGACAAACTGCCAAAATGCCTTGTTAAATTACGGAACAGGGGCAAACACGTTAAACGCACACGTACAAAAGCGGCTTGATTCGTTGCTTGATGACATGCAAGTAGCGAGCGCGGTCAAAGGGCTAGACAGCTATATAAGCGATGTACCAGAAAGTTGTGCAAACATTAATACCATAGCGGGTACTTTATCGGGGGCAACAGATAGTTTATTGGCCGCGTCCACGTCCATCATGGACGAGCTAGAAGACGGGATAGCCGCTTTTGATGGCGGCACAATGGAACTAGAACCTTTTGAAGCATTGCTCGACAAAGTAACCGCCGAACTTGCCAGCAGCCTAACCGCACTACTAGGCAAAATCAGCAACGAGGCGCGAATGGTAGAAAATATGTACACCTCTTTTCACCAAATGGCAAAGTCGGCACAAGTGGAAGGACTAATAAACGACCCCTGTGTAAGACCGTTTTTAGTACAGCTTGCAGGACCCGAACTTAGCAAAGTGCTGGTTGATGATTTTGGGATAGACGAGGTAAAAGAGGTATTGGGATAGCACAATCACCCATCGCCAAAGTCCCGATCACAAGACGCTTTGATTTTTTCGAGCGTGGCATCTGCTGAATCCCCCACGGTTTTCATGTGATTAACTTGCCCTTGGTAATATCTGACCAAACCGATTAGTTCCATCACATGCCCTGCCGGCACTATTACCCAATCCGCGTCTTTTCCTTCTATTCTCGTATTTTTCGTCATTCCGTTTCCCCTCCGCTTATTCATTAATACCCCTTTCCCAAGGCGGGTTTTTCTCCTCTTTCCATCAGTAAATAAGCAAAAAATCGTGGTGTCAAAAGGTTTTTATCGCTAAAAAACACTTGCAATTCTGCGCCCTCAAAAATAACAATATCCCATAAATAACGTTTACGAGACAACGAGTTAAATACAACACTCTAATCCTGAAATATGCCTATTTAAACCATCCCACTTTTGCAATTCGTGTTTTTTGGCAATCCCACTTCTGCAATTCGTACTTTATTTTCACCCCAGCCATTATATCGAGCACATTCGCTGTTTTTCACAAAGTTAAGGGAGTTAGATTTAGGGGTGCAATGTTGCACGTATACAAAGGATTTCAAAATGCTTATCAAAGGTCATTGTAAAATTTCAGGAATAGGAACCTTTTTGCCCAGTCAAATCGTAACTTCTCAAGAGCTGATGAGAGAAATCAAATCCGAATCTAATTATGGAATTCCTGAAAATTGGTTAGATGAAGTGTGTGGCATAGAAGAAAGGCGTGTTGCCACCACCGGAGACTTACCCAGTTTATTGGCAATTAAAGCGGCGGAGAACGCATTAAAAGACAGTGGCGTACAACCTAGTGAAATAGATGTGGTGATCTTTTGCGGCATCAGTCGAGAATGGATAGAGCCGAGCATTGCCCATAAGGTACAGCATGAATTAGGTTGTACTAATGCCATTTGCTTTGATGTGTCCAACGCCTGCCATGGTTTTATGAATGGCATCCTACTAGCAGACAATCTCATGCAATGCAGCGATGCGACTCATGTCCTAGTAGTCACAGGGGAAATATCCACGGACATCACTTTTCACTATGTTGACAAACTGAAAAACAAAAAAGCATCAGTAAAAAACGAAATAGGTGCGCTCACCCTAGGAGATGCCGGCGCCGCTATAATATTAACCCCTAAAAACGGCACAGACGGTTTTCAGTATTACAATTTTTACACTAATGCGAAACACGCAAATTTATGTAAAATCAGCACGAACAAAGATGGTGGATATGACGGGCAAATGGTAATGGGTAAAATCAGCTCAGTTATGGTCAAACTGCACCAATCATTAATTAACCAAACATACGCCGCGTTAAACTGGCACCCAACAGACATTAATTATTTTGTATGCCACCAAGTCGGTAAAAAGCCTCACGAACGTATGTCAACCATGGCAAATGTCCCACACAGCATAGCGCCAATTTCCTACAAGAAACTCGGAAATATCACCACTGCAACAATCCCCATAAACCTGCATAATATAAAATACAAAAGTGGTGATAAAATACTAATTGGAGGGGCCGGTAGTGGTCTCACGATTAGTCAAACAGGCTTGACGTTTTAATAGGAACAAAAAAAATGACATGGATGTTACCATCATCTCTTGCACTACTTATTAAGTGCATTTTATTTTTCTACTCAAACGTCCATAAAAAGACGTATTTTTTCCTTTTCCTGATTTCGACATTCTTTCTTAACCTTTTCGAGCTTGTCGCATTTTTTCGGATCGGGCACGACCTTTTAACTCTAAAGCTATACTACTGTTCAGCCGTATTTACATCCCTATATTTACTGATAACGTGCTCCGAAATTACCAAAAGTGCTAACTTTACAAAAAGCCATCTATCACCACTCATCGCCGCTCTACTGTCTGCCACCATTTCTTTTACAGACTATATTATCTCCGACTTTAGCATTTTACCCAATCAGTCCATTACTAGGGTCGCTGGCGACTATTATTTTATATTCCAACTGTATATCTTATTTTGTTTGATCTTTTCTCTTTCTCTCTTGATAAAAAATGCATTTAATCAAAAAAACCCACATATAAAGAAACATTGCCGCGTAGCCCTTTTTGCTTTTATTCCTTTTATTACCATGCCCATTATATTAATTATTCTAATGCACCTCGGCTATAAAGTAAGCATGGCGGGGTATTTGTCGCTCGCAACATGCCTAATGCTGTTTATTTTTATTACGTTAAGTGATAAACACAAGTTATTTTCTATGATGAAGCTCGTACCTTTCTCATCAGAGCGCACCCATCATTTAGCATTAAAAGATTTAATGGAAAGACTATCACGCCCGTCGGTAGGGGAATATGTGGACATGAAATCACTACTAAAAGAGATAGAAATACTAGTTATCAAGAACACATACCACCACACCAATTCTCAAAAAGAAACCGCACGTAGGCTCAACATGTCAGAAAGCAGCTTAAGTCGGAAGAATCAAAAAAATTAGGTAGATCCGAACAAAAAAAAACCGCTATAAAAGCGGTTTTTTATAATTTTTACTATTTGTCATATTCAATGGCAATTTCGATGGATTCACGGCCTTCTTTAATTTGATGTTGAAGATGCTCGACAATCTCCCACGCCTCACTCGGATTTAGAACCAACGTCTTTTTTACTTCGGCGTTGTCGTTTTCTATGATGTGCATTTGTTTTCTCTCCCAATAAAAAGCCCTCTTCGTGGAGGGCTTTTTATTAAATTCCTTAATCTTTCAATTTCTCACGTATAGCAACTTCAAGAGCTTCTTTACATTCCTGTTCAGTTATATTCCACTCTTTTGCGTCTGGCTCAAAATAATCATTCTCTATAGCCTTTCTCATTTCTTCGACTGTCAAATTATTGTATGACGCTTCTGCAAAACCAGTTAGATTAGCCATTTCATTCACCTTTTCCTTGAGTGGTTAAGAGCCTATCCCTCAACCATGATTATATTGTAGGACGTCCTACAGATTAAAACAACACCCTAATACCTTTATTTCCTATTCATTTAACTTTTTTTCTAGATCCGCCACGGCGATTAAGATCATATCTTTATAACTCAAACCTGACAAAGTTTTTACCCGCTCCAACAAATCGGCCTCGTCTTGGCTAATTCTAGCGCTTGGTAATCTCGGCTGTGTTGCTCTCTTTTCATCTTGCGCTTTACGCCGCTTTATTTGCGCTGGGCTTTTTTCAGTTTCCATACAATGTATCTACCGCTTGTTTCATTTGTAAGGCCAGTTCTTGCGCGGCTTGGTCGTCACTTTCTGCGATACTCTCGAACGCTTGAGAAAGATTCTGCATCACCCCTCTTTCCCCTAATGCCTCGTAGGCGGTTTTTACCGGATCACTGCCCGCGCCACAGGTAACACCTAACTTTTCCAGCACGGCTCGCGCGGCTTCCCCCATTTTTTTATGGGCGGTCACGGTTTGATCTTGTGTGTCTATAAAAAATATCATGTTTGCCACCTCATTGGTGGCGGGGGATCTCTCCCCCGCGCTTTTATTAAATCGCTTCTGTGTGCTCTATGTTAAAGACATAAAGCGCTTTTAACACTTTCTTTTTGTCGTCTTTTCCTTCCTTGGTTTTGTCGCCTGTTTTTTTGTCGCATACCATGAATATCTTGCAGCCTTTCGCGCCTTTCTTTACTTTGCGCCCTGCTTCTTTCCACTGGTGAAACCCTGCCCACTGGCTAGACTCTAGGCCAAAGTTAACTTTATGTTCTTCAAGGAACTTTTGGTTTTGTGTAGAGTAAACGCCGTGAGTAACAACATTGAAATTTTCCATCATAATCACCTTTCTGATTCGGTTAAGAGCCTATCCCCTAACCACAAGATGATTGTAGGACGTCCTACATGTTAATGCAAGGACTTTTTCAAAATAAAGTAAAAAAAAAACCGCCCAAACAAGGGCGGCTTATATCCAAACTATAAAGTTTTTCCTACCTTCATCGCTTTCACGTAATCCGTAAGATAAACCACATTGCTATTTTTAGTCATTAATGTCGAAGCCTCCACCTGAACAGGTCGTTTTATTCCGTCCAACTCGTCCAACCTATTCAACTCACCTTCAAAATCTTCTTTATTAAAGTAAATATAAAAAGAGTCCTGAAAATAATACTGACCACCTACTCTTAATTCATTTCCATCTAACCAAATTCTAGCGTCTTCATAGTTTTTAGGATCAGCCAACCACGCCATAACATCCGCCGCAACAGCAACAGAATGATCACTATCTATACTGTCTTCTATCATTCGGCTCGTTTTTTTGTGAAAAATAATACCTTGGCCCTTATTAACTAAGGTTTGTATTTTCTTGGTAGAGTTTTTGCGGATTCTTTGTAAAGACATCATAATCACCTTTTTGATTCGGTTAAGAGCCTATCCCCTAACCACAAGATAATTGTAGGACGTCCTACATACAAATACAAGCATTCCCCTAAAATTATTTAAATTTATCGTATCAACAAAAAATATTTATTTTTTTATTTTTTTATTTTGTTACTACAATAAAAAGCATGAAGAAAGAGAGGTAAAACCCGCGAGTGAGGTGTTACCCGCTATTGTCGCGGCGCAAACCCGTGGACGGCCAAAATCAGATAACCCAAAGGTGTCTACAACGATCCGCTTAAGCCCTGATGTGCTGGACTATTTCAAGAACGAGGGCAAAGGCTGGCAGTCCCGTATTGATAAAGCGCTTAAAGAATACGTGGATTCACACCAATAATAAAACGCCCCGTCATTGGGGCGTTTGTACCTCTATGGCTTGCCATTTTTTAAAAGCGTGACGTGTCACGCTTTTAAAATTCCTTTATATTCCTAAGCATGGATCACAAAAAGGAATAGACCATGGACACAATCACCCCGAATTACTCCCTCGCCAGCAATAAGAAAAAAGCCATTTACTCGCTTAAGGGCATTTTGCAAGGCATTGTTGCCGACACCGTTTTAAACAGTCTTGAAGCCCTCTATCTAAACACTTGGCTGTTAGACTCTAAACCATTACGTGACGACCCCGACGTGGTGGATTTATTAGACGCCATCCAAAGCGCGCTAGAAGACGGTAAATTTACGGCGGATGAACTGGACGATTTAAACACGTTAATTACTGACATTATCGAATATCGATCCTTTTCAACGGTCACCGTTGATGATTATGTTAACGAGTTTCTAGGCTTAATCAGTGGTGTTGTTGCGGACGATCAAATTAACGAAAAAGAGTTTGCCTACATTGTGGAATGGATAAACAACCATGCCGACGTGATGGAAGAAGTCGCTGTAAAGAACGTCATTGCTAACGTGATTGATTTTTCAAAGCGGGATCACGTCACTCAAGACGATGAAGACGCGCTACTACTCTGTTTAAAACAAACCGCAGGCATACGATTTTTAGAAACAGGCTCCGCTGACGCCCACCCTATGGATAATATCGCGGACAATATTGATTCTATGGATCACACAGGGGCGCGGATCTGCTTTACAGGAGTATTCAACACAGGGTCACGTAAAGAGGTGGAAGCCATCGCCAATAATCTTGGCGCGATCACTCGCAAAGACCCCAGCAAATCGATTGACTATGTGATTATTGGCACTCAAGTCGCCCCCGATTGGAAGCACACCAGTTTTGGCCGCAAGATACAAAAGGCCGTGGAACTCAGGGAAGGCGGTCACCCGCTTATTATATTGACGGAAAAAATGTGGCTAACGCTCACCTAAACCAAAACGCCCCAATGATGGGGCGTTTTTTATTTAAAAAATCTCAAATGTCGGCTTTTCTTCACCTGCATCTTTTCTAAGTTTCTCTAATCTTTCTCGACCTGATTGGGTTAGAAAATAAGCGTAATTACTGCCATCACTTTGCATAGGGATTGAATCGATAGTCATCAAACCCGTTTTAATAAATTCCTCGTGCATTTCTTCACGGCTGGTACATCTTGGTAATTGCTCACCTTTCAGAAAGGCTATGCCTTCCCACTCTCCCGCCGCCAGTTTTAATACGTGCAATTCGTTTTTAGCGTTCATAGATCACCCCTATTTTTATTAATCCATCTTAGTCTTTTTCGTTATAAATCGACATTCCTACCCGTGGTGGTTTTTACCCGTTCTATGGTGTCGTGGATCCATGTGGGGTTTTGTTTTAGCAAGTCGGCGGCTTGTTGGTAGCCGCGTATGGTTTGCACCATTTTCATTACGTCGATGGTGGGCAGTATCACCACGTCTTCTTCTAAGCCCATGGATTGGGTCATGGTGTTGATCAGTTGGAGTTTGTCGGCTTGCTGGCTGTTATGTTCGATTGGTAGGCTTTGCGCTTTATCAAAGGCGCGGATAACGTGAAGATGGAATTTAGCACTGATCCACATAGCATAAGCGTAGACCAATTCTTTGCATGCCCAAGTGCCTTGGCGCTGCTTTCGAACAATAGACGGGATTCCGTCTTTTTCAATTTCCTTAACCAACTCTTTTGTTTGTTCGTTATTAGACCAATAACGTGGGCTATGCTTATTCAACGAACCGGCAGCTTTATGAAGGTCATTTAAAGAATACAGCCCGTCTTGAACACGAACATTATTAGAAAGGATAGTAAGATTATTCATAGTAAAACACCTTTGAGTTTTGGCTTTTCTTGCCACCTCAACGTCAATTAAGGTGGGCAAGACCATGTGGATTGACGTACCGGCTCAAAGGCAACCGGTGAGCATAAAGCTCCCCACACAGCCTCACCCATAACTGGGCATAACTATGCAATAGACACAAAAAAAACCGCTGGGATGCGGCGTGTCCGCCAATGAGTTTCAGAACGTCAATTCCGAGTGCTGGATTTTGCCAGCGCACGGTAATGATAGTCCTCGTGTTTTCATTCTGTCAATGTCTCTTTGTTTTTGGGTGTTTATGGGACGCTTAACAACGATCAAAAAGACAATGGTCATCACGTTGGCAGTTTGGATCTAAGCAATAACGGCAACGGGGCGTTTGTACTGGTTCAAAACTCCGACAAATATCAAGTAGTAAACCCCAGTCCGCCTTCTGCCCATCTTTAACCGCCCTAATGCGGCGGCTTATTTCCATTTCTTGCGCCGTATCAAATACATGCGGCATAACAAAGCCCTCATAAGTGCCCGTTTCCTCACCAACCCAAGTTTTAAAATCCACACGGCGGGGGACGTATGGTTCTTCAATAGATTCCGCGACCCGCTCGCCTAATAGGCGTTTGTTATCGCAGTCCATAACAGCCATTTTTAAAAGCACATCATCAATAACATGCTTTGGTATCACGTAGCTTTCTACACGGCCATGGCGGGCAATGGCGAGGGTTTCCGCACAGGTTACGGCGGTGGCTAGGGTGCCGTTGTCGATTTGGCCTAGGGTGATTTTTTGGGCTTGCTCTATGGCGGTTTCTAGGTTGTTCATGCGGCCACCTCGGTTTTTAGTGCCCCTTTGAATGCTTTTAATATTTCAATGAGTGTTCTCGCTTCGTGCAGGGCGTCGCTTATGGCTATGTGCTGGCACCCCTCAAATGACAGTTCATATTTAGGGTTTATGCCGAGTAATTCACGACCAAACAACACAGCGGTGCGAATGGATTGATTCGATCCAAAATCCCACGGGGCGGATCGTCCCAATTCGGTTTTAAAGGCGTGTTCTAATATCATGTTGTCGAACTCTGGCCCATTGCCGAACACTTGTGGTCGTTTGATTCCTGTTTCCTCTATCCATTCCTTAAATATGTTTAACCCTTCTTTTAAAAATGTCATTGAATAGCGAGGAAACGCCGCACTCCACGCTTCTGGGTTTTCTTTTTTTTGTTTTTCCCACCATACCATGGTTGATTCGCTCACTGTTCGCCCCGGCTGGTTTTCATCCATAACACAATAAAACGTTTCCCCTATAGTTAGCGTGTCGGTATCCACTACCACGGCACCAATGGACAGTATCACCGCCGTTTGTAGTGTGTCTTTTGTTTCGATGTCTGTAACGATAACTTTCATAATGTATTCCCCGTTTATGTTAAAAATTAAAAACGTGACGTGTCACGCGTTTGGCTTTTACTCAGCCCCTACTTTTTCTCTAATGAGTTCAATTACTATTTTTAAAACGACCCAGCACACTAAAGAAATAAAGAACCTTTCTACAATCCCCAAACCAAGCTGGCTGAGTTGAACCATTCCCACATACAGAATTTGCAAAACCAAAACATCGAACATGCAAAAGCAGCGCTCGAAAAATATCTTTTTAACATCCAACATATTTCACCCCAGTGTTAATTTTTAAAAACGTGACGTGTCACGCGTTTGGTTAAAGTCTTAGTTTTCGTTCCTCTCGCGTGTAGAAGCATTCCCCCACGCCTTTTAGTCTCGGTATGCCTAGGCCATTTTTGCAACCCATGGGCAAGGGCTCGCCGCAAAAATCGCAGGTGCCTAGGTGCTTTTTCTCTTCGTCTGCCCGCTGCTTTTCACGTCGTATCAGCGTGGCGATAAATTCCGCCGCGTCGTATGGCTTGGCCCCGCCACGATAGGCGCACAGTTCGTCCAGCATTTCAGACTCTGTTTGTGATAAGGGAACTCGGTATTCGTGAATACCGAGCTCGGATTTTTTTTGCGCGTCGCGCTGGCGTTTGGCCCGCTGGCGCTCTTTGTCTTGCTCGCGCTTTTTGTCAGCCTTGGCTTGTTTGGTTTTAGCGTCCACGCTCACACCTCTTTTATGCTCATGTAGGCTTTTATAAATCGGGTGGCGGTTTCCGCCTCGATCGCATTACCGTAGCCTTTTATTCTGGTTGCTCGGTTTATTCCGCTGTTGTTTGGGTCGATTGCATCGCGGCAATACACCACGCCTCTGGCAACCCCATCAACCAACGGCTTAATGCCGGATTTAATTGGCCTGTATTTGTCGTCGGCACAGTAGAGCCAGTCGATAGGTTCACGATCATTCCCACTTGTTGGGTCAGTGGTATTCCTGTGTCCTGTGGCCGTGGCGGTTTCACTCCTCGCCTCGCATCCGTTACCGTTGGAGTTGACCATCCCGCCATTTTGGCAACATTCGGCATTTCCATTTTCCCCTTCCCCGCGCTCCCTCGCTTGTCGCTCGCCAATGGCGTGGGCCATCCCGTTATTTGAGCCACTACATCCAATGAATCCGTCGATAGTTTCCCGTGGCGAATTCGCCCCCCCCCTGATACCCGCCCTTCATGTCTCTCACTTTGGGCGTGGGGAAACCTGCTTTCTGCAACCCAGTAGAGTCTTTGCCTGACGTGGGCTTTACCCGCGCCTGCTGCTGTAATAATTGCCGACCCGACGGCGTAGTTTTCACGCTCCATTTCATCGTATAAATCGTCAAGCCATCCATGTTTAATTGCTCCTGGCACTTGCTCCCCAATAATTGTGTTAAAGCCGCACTCTCTGACGAGATCGAGGAAGTGGGGGAGCAAGTGGCGTTCGTCGTCTTTTCCAATACCTCTACCCGCTGCGCTGAATGGCTGGCAAGGCAGGCTGGCGGTGCAAACATATCTATCGTCTCCCCAACCGGCACGTCTAAGAGCGTATGACCATGTACCAATTCCGGCGAAAAAGTGGTGTTGTGAGAATCCTTTAAGATCCGCTGCGCTAACGTCTGTAATACTTCTTTCATCTACTTCACCTTTTGCTATGTCGCCGTTTTTGATCAGTTGCCTAAGCCATGCGGCGGTTTTTGGGTCGTATTCGTTGTAATAAGCCGTCATGGTCACACCCCTTTTATGCTTAGTTGTTCTTCTTGCTCTATGATCTTTCGCGCCATTCCAACCACGTCAGTTTGGGGCGGGTTGATGTAGTGCTTGAACTCCATACCAAAAACAGCGCGCGCGCCGCACCCGTCCTTCTCTACGCACTGCACGTAAAGTTCCTTGTAGAACACGTCTTTTATGTCTTTTGCTAGATCATTGCTGTTTGTGATTATCGCCTTACCCTTACACCGTGGACATTTAACCCGGACTGACATATTGGCCACCTCCACCGCTTCCGGTTGGTTCATAATTCGGGCCGAAATTCGGCCCCGTACACTTATTGACACGAGTCCAAGGGACGGCTTCGCCGTCCTCTAGAGAAGAAGCCCCCCGGCGCTGTACTGTCCATTCGTGAATTCGAGTAATCAGCACTTCAATTCCTCTTTTAACGCCCTTTACTGCCTTAACCATTTCCCCATATTGGTTTTCTACTTCGTCGCTGTAATGGGTTTGCAAGGTTTGGTTTTTACCCGCAAATACGCCGCCCATGAGTTTGACGAACCCGCCAAAGTCGGCACGGTTCGCCGCGTGGTAAATGTCTTTGAAATAGTCAGGGGTGTTGTCTTTTCCGAATTTGCGTAACTCGCGCCACACGGTCACCGACGCACCGCCCAAAAACTGAAACTGACGAATACGGTTTAAGCGCGCCCATGCCACAATACGCTTGGCCGCGTCACTGCCACTTCGGCCCGTTTCGTGGTCGGTATCTACGTGTTTACCGTGAATGTTTTTAGAAATGTATTTGACGATGTAACCCACCGCCGACCCTTTATCCGGATCTATCTTTTTGACTTTCACGCGGTACTTTTTCGCCCCGGCTTCGCCCCCATCTTCTTTAAGTGCATAACGAGAAAACGCGCTTAAAAAACCTTGTGAATGATCGGGGTCAACCCACAACATTAGATGCCAGTGAGGGCACCCGTCATGGTGTGGTTCAACGGTTCTTAACCCATAAAATGGGATGTCGTGGCGATTACACCACGCACGAAAACGACGCCAAACGCCATTTAAGTATGCGTGGGCGCTACGCACCGAAGGGCATTCCGCCCGCCAAAATTTTTTATTCCTATACCCCTGCGAAATAGGGTGATATTTAGACGGGGCCGTCAATGTAATAAAGTAGCCTTGGTGTCCTTGCTCTTCCGCTATTTCTTCCAACCCTTTGGCCCGAACCACCATTTCAGCGAATCGGTTATCAGGATCAGAAACGCCCTTTTCTGATAGTTGCGCCAATGTAAAAGACTGGCCCAATTCGTTTATGGCTTCCCAACCTTCTAAAAAGGCTCTGTTATTTTCGGCTTGTCTTTCCGCCTTTCGTAATGCCCAGTTAGACACATAAGGCGATTTGAACCGTTCCACTTCGCCACATTCTCTTAACACATCTTCTACAACGACCCACTGCCTTTTGGCCTGTCTTACCCACCATTCTGTGGTGATCATTCGAGCCATCAGCCCTAATAGTTTTTCTTTGTCGTCCCAGTCTTTAAACTGAATCCCCACATCAACAAGCTGGGTATGGATAAAGCCTTTTACCCCTTCTATGCCGCTTTCTAGGTAGATGCCCATCGTTTCGGTTTCAAAGTAGCTGGACTTTTTCCACGCCCATTGCGCCAATTGTTCGCCGTCAAACTCAGTTATCATTTTGTCGCAAAAATGCAAACGCTTAACGACGCGGCGCAACCACGCCATGGCGGTGCCTTTTGGCTCTTTTCCTTGAGTTTCTAGTTCGTATAAACGGTCACATTCTTTGCCCACCACGGAACGCATGACCGATATTTTCCCCAGCAACTCAAAACGCTCAATGACACCACGAAACCAAGTATTGGCCGCAACATAGCCTTTTTTAAGGTCTAACTCGTCAAGACGCTTTCGCAGTACAACGGCATCCTCAAGACTTACCCCTTCTAATAATTCCGCTCGCCAAACTAGGCACTGTTCCGTTGGCTGTGTATCAAACATTTTCTACCCCCATTAACGAATGGGCGTATTGGCGCACGTAAGCCATGGCACTTTCATAACTGCTATGGCCTTCAAACAAGCCCGCCACTTGGCCGAGTAAGTCCACCTTATTGGCCAACGCCGCCGCGCCGCTGTTGCAGGTCCAAGATTGGGTTAAATACGGCCCTATCACGTCGTTCATTCGCCCCTTGTCTAACAGGAGGAAACAATTCAAGCGCCCTTCCACGGCATAGCGCACCATGGTGGCCAGCATTTCCAATTCCCAACGGCATAAAGGCGCATTGACTTGCGCGCCAAATTCGCCCAGCTCATAACGCGTAGAGCTAATGGAATCGGTTTTAAACGAGGGGGTTTCTGTCAGTTTTTGAATGGTAAATTCAGGTGACCACAAAGTAAGGAAGGTATAGCCGGCGACTTCGCCCCGGTCTATTTCATGGCACACGTACATTTTTTGCCAATGATGGGCGATCAGTTTCAGCACGTTTAATTCCGTAGTCGTAAAGCTGAACAGCATAGATTGTGGTTTTTTGAGCGGTGTCGGTTGTGTTGTCATTGTGTCGCCTCAATTGTCTTTTTTTCTTCTTTCCACGAACGCCATATTTTTTGGCGTACCTCTTGCGGCGGCATCATCCGCAGTAACACGGTTAATTGTTCAAAGGACTGCTTAAGTCCATGAGGTGTGGCAGTTTGCATGTGTCGTCCTCCTCGTTCATGGCGTTCATTCGATAGAAATCCTAATAGAGATTGTGTCTCTCAAATTTCTTAATAGTTGCATTTGATGCCCTCTAAGCTCTTTTTGTAGAGCTGTAATATTTGCCCCCACAGGATCAAGCGCCGCCTCCTTTTCTAACGAAAAAATAATTGTGTCTACTGCAACTAAATCTTCATACATGGAGTCAATTTTTCTCCCCATTACACCACCTCACTTTTGTTCATTTCGTCCAACTCAGGCCCAGACACTAAAAATCCAGAATGGCCGCATTTCGGACAAAAACCTTGTTGGCTCAGAAAAACCAACCCAAAGCGAAAACCCCAACCAGCCACCCAATTGGCGCTTTGTGCCTTTCCACCCACAGTCGATGCAGTCGTAAGGCACGGCACCGTCTTTTTTGATGGCCTCTAATTGCTTGATTTGCGCTTCACGCGCTTGGTGATTGATAGACATAAATCCTCCCTTATTCACAAAGCCCATAAACTGAGTGACAGACAGAACCACCGCCACTTCCTAAAAGATCGAATTGACGGCCACCGCGTGCGGTTTTTGACCAATCAACAATCCTGTCTATTCCATGAGTGCTAAACATGATGTTTTCACCACCATCCACCATGGGATCAGTAACCGCAGGAAAGAACGTGGCGCTTTGACGCTTTGACGCAACAGACACTAACTCTTCCCATTCCCGCAAACGCTCAACTACTTCGGGGAATTGCTCGGCAATTTTTCTTAGCTCTGTCTTATTGCAGTTAACGCAAGGCATGCACCCAACACGACCCATTCCCTGCTCATATAACGGATTCCAATCAACACCATGCTTTCTATGGAATTCAAAAACCTGATCCGCCGTCCAACGCAAAATAGGACGATAATTAAATATCCCTTTCCCTGTCTCCATATCGCCAAACTCGACCTCTATTTCTGGCATTTTGGCGCGGCTTGGTGACTCTTCCGCCCTTACCCCCTGCCAAGAATAAATAGACTCATAAGCGCCCAACATCGGTTCAATAAACTGATTAATGGGAAAAATCTTTAACTCTTCCGTACAAAAGCGCGCCTTCATAGAAGGGAATCTACCTTTCCATAAACATAAATCTAAAAATGGGTTTCCCGTTGGCTCTAAGACAGAAATAGCGCGCTCAATCACGCGTTCTTCCACACCCTCTTGGCGCCATTTATCCATCGTCAAAGTACGCTTTCTCACGATCTGCTTAGAAAAATCAGCCTTCACACGCTCTATTTTCAAACCAAGCCGCTTTTCTAAATAATCAAGATATTGATACGTTTGTTCGTGTTCATTCCCCGTATCAGCGAACACAGGCACAATGCTCTTTACCTCCCTTTCGATTGCCACAAGCAAAGTAGCTGTCGAGTCTTTACCGCCGGAAACATTCACTACATTTAACCGCCTCATAAACTCACCTCATGAAAAAAAATAACCCATTCGACATAACTGCCAAGCAACAGCACCACCCCCATTCCCACCGCGCCCAATGCTTTTCGGCATTTGCTCGGCCCTTTGGTTTTGGCTTGTTTTGCGTGTATTTCCGCTATGACGATTTCCCACCCGCTACGCTTTAACGTTGCCATGCTGCCTCCTTACACTCGGCCGTGGGCCACAACGGCTTGCATCAGTACTTCAAGCGAACTGATCGCCTCGCGTATTTCTTTCAGGATTTTTGAACGCTCGCGCTCGGATAAATGGTTATCTGCAAGCGCTTCTTGCACGGCGGCAAACACATCACCAATTTCTTTACCTTGGCTTATCATGGCTTCAAGGATGGAAGGCGGCGCATTCTTCAACACGCTCAAAACAAACTCGGCTTGCATGGCGCGAATCACCACGTCATTACCTGTAAGGATGGTGGCCGCGTGTAACTCGTGGACGGTTAATTTATTTACCGTATTGTGTGGATTGACCTTGTTTATCAAGATCTGTGGCGACATTCCCAACGTGGTGGCAATCTCGGTAGAAGACATTTCCGACTTATGAACAAGGTCATAAACGGCCTGTGTAAAGTGGTCTATTGCTGGTTGCATCGTCATTTTCTCCCCAGAAAATCAAATGGTTTTTTAATTACGCGGTTTGGTTATGCTGAACGCTATACAAAGAAGCATCGTATTTAAGGCGACCTTCGGTAAGGCGCTCTAACTTCATAGCTTGCTTCTCAGGAATTAAAGGCGGCCAACAAGAAACTGCCGCTCTAGAAATATCCAGCGCCCTTGCAACTTTTGACTGATTGTCGCCAAAGAAATCGATAACGGTTTGTTTGTGCATTTTTTTTACCTCACAGTGTTAACTTTTGATAACAATAATTGCCAAATAATGATATGTCAATAGGAATTAACATTTCTAATATGAAAACTATTGCTGATCGAATCCTTCATAGAAGGAAAGAATTACAAATGTCACAACGGGAATTGGGCAGACGACTCAATATAGCCGGCGCGACCATATCGCTTTGGGAATCCGAAAGGAATTACCCGAACGGCGAAAACCTTCTTAAGTTGGCCAAAGCGTTAAGTACCACACCCGAATGGCTACAACACGGGCAAGGGGTCAGAGAAAGCAAAAATGTCTACAATGTAACGCCATCACCAGAACAGCCAAGCATCAGAAAATTACCTATTATTAGCCCTTTTCACGCAGGAGATTGGGATAAATCCATTGATCTCTATGCCTCTGTAGACAAGGCAGAATGGGAAATAGCGTCTTATTCGACGAGCACAAACGCTTTTTGGCTTCGTGTGGTGGGTGACAGCATGGCTTCACCGCTTGGGCTTAGCATTACAGAAGGGATGTTGATTCTAGTCAATCCAGACGTGACACCTGAAAACGGAAAACTCGTGGTAGCAAAACTGGAAAACACCGAAGAAGTGACCTTTAAAAAACTGGTGATAGACGCCGGACAAAAATATTTAAAACCCCTAAACCCCGCCTACCCTCCGTTACACATAAATGACAACTGCCGCATTGTTGGTGTTGTCACAGAGCTAAAACTCAAACTATAACCTCTAAAAAATTGCCAAGCATACTAAAAATATTTTGTTAACTGTTGTTGACAGAATATTTTTTTACATCTAGAGTTATCAAAAATTAACACTTGGAAACAACAGGAGACAGCAGATGACAACCCATATGACCACAACTCAAAACGAACTAATCAAGATCAAGGATGTTATGAAAATAACGACCTTTAGCCGCAACACAATTTATAAACTCATGAGCAATGGGGAATTCCCCCGCCTTTTAAAAGTCGGGGCGGGCTCTTACTGGAAACGCCGCGATGTTGAACAATGGATCAACGACTTAACCCCCGCTACAGACGAACAAGTGCAACAAGCCGCCGAACAAGCCGCAAAAGCCGCGAAAAGCCGCACCCATTAAGAAGGGCCACCGCCCTTTTTATTTCTCTAATTTTTATTGATATGAGGTAAACGACATGGCTATTGAGACCGTCACTATTCGAACATTCACCAAAGACCTTAACACCGGCATTGTTTCCGCAAGTAGCACGAAAGTAACAGGCCAAACCTTTATGGCCACCATAGGCAATTTAGAAAGGAAATTTATTATTAATAAGTGCCTTTCAAAATCGAGATACTACGTACTAACCGACGTAAAAACAGGCCTTAGAGCAGATTACCTATATGTGACTAACAAAAAATTCGCCACGGTAGAAAAAGGAAAAGAAACACTAGACAAGCTTATCCAAAAACATGGACTAGACCGCGTTATTCAAACCCTTCACAACGCTGACTTACAAGCAGGCCTTGAGCCACAACAAGCACCATTTTAAAAACACAAAAAAGCCACATTCAAGCGGCTTAATTTCTTAGGGGAGTAAATATCATGACTATCGAGACAATCACATTCAAAACCGAAACAACAAAATGCCCAACATGCGGCGGCGATGCCGTCGAACGCACCGGATACTTTGAAACATCCGTACCCAATGCAGCCCAGCTCTCTACAAAAATTCACGACATACAAAAGGCAATTAACACTTTTTATTTAGCACTAGATCATGGGGAAAACGCTTTAGTTTTTCAAAATAAAGCCTTTCGGCATATTGAATCAATACTCAATATGAAATGGCAACCCGGCGCCATGAAAAACAAATTAAACAGACACCCAAAATTAAAAGAACGATACGAACAACAGTTAAGAAATAATCAAGAGGGGTAAATACCATGAACGAACAGCAACCAGAAACGCTAATCAGCCGAGTTAAAGCAATGCAAAGCGAATATCATACATTACTCTTCGCATGGTTCTCACCTACAAAAGATTTTCATTTTTCAGGTGTCAGCGTCGAAGATGAAATAAATAAAATATGGCGGAAATTTCGCGCGTACTGCAAAAGAAACAACATACAATTGCAAGGCATTAGACGTATAAAAACCACACGAAAACACAAAGCAAAGGTGTTTGAATTAGCCCTATTTGTTCCAAATGCTTCACTTGATGCCGTTAAAAATCAACTGTCTGACGCCTTTCCAAAGTCGGATTTCAAAACTACAGTAATGCCACCGATCACCGAAGAGCGTGGCATCCAGTACATTGAAAACATAATGCTCTACCCCGACCAACCTAACGCATATCTAAGCTTGATTAGCGCCACTCCGAATCCTTTGGCAACTCAAACTCAACAATGAATATAGGAAAGTCTTCATATACATATTTCAAAGGAAGAACTTCTTCCTCATAAACACTATGTACAATGGCTTTTGGCGTTAACTTCACAAAATCAGTTAACGCCTCAATTACCTTCGAAATCACCAATCCGTCATCTTCACCAAGTATTGCCTCTATACCATTTTCTGTACTCTTAAATCCTTGAACACTATTGGCCGGTAACCCTTCTTCATCGTCTCGCAACTCTCTATCAAATATCGCCACACCTTGCAGCTTAACCAGCTTATCGTAAAATGCTTGAAGCTCCATATATCCCCTTCCATAACTATTTCAATTAACAGCAAACTTATCACAACCATAAATTTCAGACACAAAAAAGCCGCATTTAAGCGGCTTGTTATTAGAATCACACGCCCAAGCTTACCAAAAAATCAGACCAATCTTGCATCATGGCCCTACGCTCTGGCATGTATTCGGCATGATTATAAGCGCGGCGCTGGCCCTTTCTTTCCATGTGCGAAAGCTGCCTTTCGATTAAGTCTTCCCTGTACCCCATTTCATTAAGCATGGTGGATGCGGTACTCCTAAAACCGTGACCGCTAAAATCCCCCCGATACCCTAACCTTTCAATGACTCGATTTATGGTGGTTGAACTCATAGACCGTGACGGGTCACGCGCATTGGGAAACATCAGTTCATGCCCACCGTTGTATTTTCTGAGCTCTTCAATTAAGGCTAGGGATTGGGTAGATAATGGCACAACGTGCTTTGTAGACATTTTCATTACTTCTTCAGGAAAAATAATGGTATCACCTTCTAAAAACGACCATTTCATTGAACGAAGCTCTTTTGTTCTTATAAAGGTGTTGGCCATCAACTTAATGGCAATAACCGTGGGCGGAAACCCTTTGTATAAGGCTAGTTTTTCAAAGAAATCTATTAACTGAGGTTTTTCTAGCGGTGGGTTATGTCGCACTTTTGGGCGTTTTATCACGCCAGCCAAAAACACGGTTGGATCAGCCTCAACAAGCAAACGTGCACCAGCATAACGGAACACTTGCCCCATGAATTGACGGGCCAATAATGCCACAGTGGGCGCCCCTCTTTTTTCTATCGTTTCCAATATTTCCAGCAAATAGGGCGCGGTGATTCTTGATATAGGCATACCCCCAATGACCGGGTAAACATCGCGAGCCATGATACTATTCCATTGACTGACATAGTGATCACTAAGCCCCTCTTTTTTCTTTTCAAAAAACACTTCACTCACTGCAAAAAAGGTACTGGAATCCTCTCGCTTTTCCCTTAACGCCTCGGCTTTTTTTTCTATGTTTGGATCAACACCTAGGGATATTTGCTCGGCCACTTTGTCTCGTTCGCGCCTCGCTTGGTAAAGGCTCACCATGGGATATTCCCCAATAGTAAACAGCCCATCTTTTCCACGAAGCTTAAACCGAACCCGCCAGTATTTTTTACCACTTACCCGTACATGCAAATATAAACGATCACCATCAAAAACCTTATAAGGCTTATCTCTTGGCTTTAGCGCTTTAATTTTTAAGTCTGTCAGCATCTAAGGGGTAACGCCTTTTTAATTTAAGTTACCCCCGATGTTACCCCTACCCTGCCCAGCTTTCCACAAACAAACGGAAACAAGTAAAAACAACTAAACATGCATAAACAAAGGGGTCACAAACAAAGGGAAACAATCAAAGACTAAAAAAGAAGGGAATGGTGGTTATCGATCATCAAAAGCATTAAAAAAACCAACCCGTTGATTTTATTGGCCTTTATTAAAAAACCAATAAATATTACCCTTTTTGCCCTACACACTTAAAAATAATGGCAAACGACTGTCGATTTTAAAGGATTTAAAGCTGTAACACTAATCCCTTTCACCTTCTCTAAAACTAGAGGTATTGTCATATTCATTCGCTAAGCTTCTTGTTATAAACAACCAAGCTGTCAATAAAAGCAAGCTAAAACAAAGTCTTGTTTGATAAACACAAGGCGATAGCTCACACTAACTCACCTCTTCATTATTTAGCGTTTTAAGGATGTTCTATGCAAAACCAAATTGCAGATCTCATCGAAACCCTAATTCAAGACGATTACTCGCCTGACGCAGTCAATAAAGCCATGTCAGCACTGACGCCTGATGATGTGGCACTCGCACTTGAGTCATTACCACTCGCGCAACGTAAGCAGGCATGGGAAAGTATAAAATACGCAAACCGCCTTGATATCTTAGTGGAAATGCGCGGCGAATCTCGTCAATTATTGCTTCGAGAACTAGATGATATTGAAATTGAAACGTTATTTTCAGATGTCGACGCAGAAGATCTATTAGAAATAGCAGACTCACTGCCTAACCGCTTGGTCGACATCGCCCTCAATCAAATGGACAACAAGCAACGTGAATATTACCAACAGGGTATTGTTTACGATGATGATATAGTCGGTCGCTGGATCAATCATGACCTACTGATTGCCTCACAATCTATTCGAGCTTCAGAAGCCCTTAGACTGCTGAAGAAAAAAACACCCAACTATACGGACATGGTGTATCTGGTAAACCGAACTGGCCGATGGGTCGGTTGTGTAAGGTTCGAGCAACTTTTTAAAGCCCAAGATCACGAGCCTGTTTCAAACCTAATCGATGAAGACTGTTCTTTTATTCTCGCCAACACAGAACTCACCAAGGCCTCTGAATTACTTGAGCACTCGGGACTAACAGCACTCCCTGTGGTCGATGAAAACCATGTTTTGCTCGGGCGTTTTCATGCAGGACTTGCCATGGAAACTTGGCGACTAGCAAATGAAGCTCAGCAGATGTCAACGGCAGGCCTGAATGAAGAGTCAGACTTATTTGCTCCAGTAAAGTGTAGCGCCGCCAATCGCGGCATCTGGCTAGGCATTAATTTACTCACCGCCTTTTTGGCCTCTGCCTTCATTAATTTATTTGAAGCAACACTGCAACAGGTCGTCGCCCTAGCGGTACTAATGCCAGTCGTTGCTTCTATGGGTGGCATTGCAGGCAGCCAAACACTTACCCTCATTGTAAGAGGTTTAGCGCTAGGGCAAATCACCCGAAGTAACTTAAAATCTCTGCTCTCAAAAGAACTAAAAGTAGGTGGTTTGAATGGCGTCTTATGGGCCATAATCATTGGCATCATTACCCTTTGGTGGTTTAACAATCCAATGTTAGGTGTAGTAATTGCCTTAGCCATTATTTTGAACATAGTCATGGCCGCCCTATTTGGCGTATTAATTCCTGTTCTGCTGGATAAATTACGCATTGATCCAGCCCTATCTGGGTCCGTTGTGCTAACAACAGTGACAGATATTGCAGGCTTTGTTGCCTTCCTAGGGTTAGGCACCATCTTGCTACTTTAGTAAAATAAAATGAAAGCCCCCTTATTTTCCACCAATTAATAAAATAGAGACTACGTAATGACCTGGGAAACGATCCATTTATATTTAGGCTTTGGTGACATCAAGATGCACTGGATTATCAAAGTATTCTTAGTTGTATTGGCGACACTTTGTATAAAGTTCATCGTTACCCGTATTTTAATGAACATAGATAAGCAACTAACTCGTACAAAAACACCTTGGGACAATGTGCTTATCAAAGCAGCTAAAAAACCTGCAGGCGCTTTTATTTGGTTAGTCGGACTCATTATCGCCGCTGAAATTTCCGGTTCGGAGCTAGACCCTAAACTCTCTTCCCTAATCGCTGCGATTCGTGACGTGGGGGTCATCGTCATACTGACTTGGTTTGTTTTGCGCTGTATATCAGAATCTGAAACTGCACTCACTAGCTCAGAAAAAATAAAAACTAAAGTTGATCACACAACCGCCAGCGCCATCAGCAAGTTATTAAGAGCTTCTGTCATCATCACCTCCGCTCTTGTCGTATTACAAACGCTTGGCTACAGTATTTCAGGTGTATTAGCTTTCGGAGGTATTGGTGGCATCGCTGTTGGTTTTGCCGCAAAAGATCTACTGGCTAATTTCTTCGGCGGTTTAATGGTCTACCTAGATCGTCCCTTTGCCATTGGCGACTGGATTCGCTCACCAGATCAAAATATAGAAGGAACCGTGGAGCATATTGGATGGAGACAGACGCGAATCCGCACCTTTGAAAAACGCCCATTATACGTACCAAATGCCACCTTCTCGCTGATTTCTGTGGAAAACCCTTCACGCATGACTCATCGTCGTATCAATGAAACTATTGGCGTACGTTATGATGACTTCAGTCTTTTACCCGCTCTACTGGCTGACATAAAAGACATGATAGCTAACCATGAAGAGCTAGATACTAATCAGACCTATATGGTGAATTTCAATCAATTTGGACCGTCTTCACTCGACTTTTTTATCTATGCCTATACAAAAACCGTTGACTGGCGCACCTACCATAATGTGAAACAGGACGTATTATTCAAAGCCATGGAAATAATAGCATCCCATGGCGCTGAAGTGGCTTTCCCGACCCATACCATACACATGGCAGCAAACGAAAAAATTGACCTCAGCCCTACCTCAGATACAAAAGACTAACGCCAGAAACAAAAATGCCAAACTAAATCGTTTGGCATTTTTCAATTCGCTTCAAAACCTTCGATTAAACAAGTAACTCTGTCAAATCATCTATCACAGCATCGGCTCCTAAAGAAGCAAGATCGACGCCCTGATGATAGCCATAGGTTACTAAAGCACATTTAAAGCCGGCATTGTTAGCGGCACGAAAATCGGTAATGGAGTCACCAATCATCAGGCATTTTTCTGGCAACGCCTCAATAGATTCACTGCAATGCAATAAAGGCAAAGCGGATGGCTTTTTCTCTTCTAGGGTATCACCACCTAACAACCAGCCAAATTGCTCCGTCAACTCAAAATGATCAAGAATCGGTTTCACAAAAACGCTCGGTTTATTGGTCACTAAAGCAACCGGAACACCATTATGCTTAAAAGCTTTCAGTAGTGCTTGTACATTAGGATAAAGGGTCGTTTTATTCGTGAGATGATTACGATAATGAAGCAAGAAAATACGGTAGGCTTCTTCATGTTTGTTAGCGTCAATGTTGGCCCATTGCAGCGCCTGCTCCACTAACTTTGACGCCCCAAAGCCGATCCAGCCTCTAACTCGTTCTTCCCCAGCCAAAGCGACACCAAAATCGGTTAAAAAAGCGTCTACCGCAATAGCTAGATCGGGAACACTGTCAACTAAAGTGCCATCCAAATCCAAACAAACCAACTCAGGCCAACCTTCAAACCATTCCTTAAAGTGTTTTGGTACTTTCATTAACGAACTCCCTCTAATTCTAGACGCATTGCGTCAATCACAGCCTTGTAATCATCTTTACCAAAAATGGCAGAGCCAGCCACAAACGTATCAGCACCTGCTCTGGCAATGTCAGCAATATTTTTTTCACTCACACCACCGTCTACTTCAAGACGAATATCGTAACCACTAGCGTCTATCATGGCACGCGCCTCACGCAGTTTATCCAGTGTTCCAGGAATAAAAGATTGTCCTCCAAACCCTGGATTAACTGACATAAGCAATACCATATCAAGCTTATCCATAACATGCTTGAGGTGATGCAAAGGCGTAGCAGGGTTAAAAACCAACCCAGCTTTACAGCCACCATCACGAATCATTTGCAAAGAACGATCGATATGCTCACTCGCTTCCGGATGAAAAGTAATAAACGAAGCACCCGCTTCAATAAAGTCACCAATCATACGGTCGACCGGCTTCACCATCAGATGCACATCGATATCTGCCGTCACACCATGTTTGCGTAACGCTTTACAAACCATGGGGCCAATCGTCAGATTAGGAACATAGTGGTTATCCATCACATCAAAATGAATGATATCGGCTCCCGATGCTAACACCTGATCAACTTCCTCTCCTAGACGAGCAAAGTCGGCAGAAAGGATCGAAGGGGCAATGAAAAAATCATTCATATCTGGCTCCAGCAATGACACAATAAAAGAAGATTTGAAATTTGGACGCTATTTTAACAAGGCATGTAAAAGAAGTATTGAAAACAATGAAGAAAAATTATGCTCTGTTTATTTCCCTGCTAACCACTCTGGCTGTCAACACCAGTTCTGTTCTTGCAGCCGATGAACCTCAAAATACAACAACGCCAACAACCGATAAAAACGACACTCCACGAGTCGCCCCAACACCGCAAGCCACCAGAATAAAGGCACTAGAAGCCGATTTAACAAAAAAAAACCTCCAACATCAAATTCTCACATTGGAAGCTGACGGGACGCCTTTTTTAGCCCTATATGAACCCTCTCTCACCAGCTCAACCCAAGGCTGCGTCATCTTGATACATGCAGACAATGAGCACCCAAACTGGCCTAGCGCCATCAGTCCATTACGTAATGCTTTACCAAGTTATAGCTGGTGTACGCTGTCTATAGAGGTTCCCGACATTATAAAACGGGCCATTCCAGTAAAAGTGACACCGATAAGTACAGAAGACGATGATAACAAAGAAAAAATCAGCCTTCCTAATCAACAAATCGTCTTTGCAAGAATTCAGGCTGCCATTGCTCAAGCAAAAAGCGATGAGGTAGAAAGCTTTGTTTTTCTTGGTTACAAAACAGGTGCCAGTTACGCCCTCAACTTTTTAGTGGAAAACAAAAGCAGCGGCGAAGCCTTAGTCTTAATCGACATGGAAACACCTGAAGCAACGCCCAATCACGACATAGCACAACTCATCAGGCAAATACCTCAACCTATACTGGATTACTACACTAATAATAATGCTAGCAAGCAGCAGTTTGCGTTATGGCGACAACAAGCTGCCAATCAGCGAAAAAATACGATAGGTGATTTTATTCAATTGGATGCACAACCAGATAGAGCGCATGGCAATGACAGTAAACCGTTATTAATCCAGCGAGTACGAGGTTTTTTAAAGCAGAATACGAGTCAAGTTGACCAGCAAAAGCCTTTTCCTGAATATAAAAAAGGGCTTTTCTACAAAAGCCCCTAAGAATTCAGCTTTATCTACTTAGACAAAATGTTTATTTTCGAGAGTTTTTAACTAACTCATAAGCGGATTGAATTTCCTGAGTTCGCTCTTTAGCCAACTCAATCATTTCATTAGGTAAACCTTGTGAACTTAACTTATCCGGATGATTCTGACTCATCAACCTGCGATAAGCTTTCTTGATCTCAGCATCACTCATTTCAAGCGTAACCCCTAGAGCATCGTAAGCTGCTTTCAATAAGTCCTTCGAGTTCATGCCGTTCGGTGATGATTGATAGCCCTCCCTAAAATGAGCTTGCTGCTTAACCTGAACATGTATCGCTTCAAATTCAGCAACCGTTACCCCAAGATGCGCACACACCTGAGATACCAATGATTTTTCTTCAACACTAAAATGGCCATCTGCATAGGCGGAGACCAGCAAAATCTCTAACAAAGTACGAGTCAAGTTTCCTGGACCAACAACGGCTTTAAAATGTTCTAATACCGCAAATAGGTCAAAATTTGCTGATTTACCCTCATTAAACAACTGCTTAGCCTGCTCTTGGGCAGTTGGAGACAACCTAAGGCGCTGCATAACGGCTTGCGCTAATTGTATTTCAGCTTCCGACACCTGACCGTCGGCTTTTGCCAAGCGCCCCATCAAAAGAAATAATGTACGAAAAAATGCCTCTTGTTGAAGACGCACATTGCCACGGCCAGCCATACCAATAAAAGCCCCGCCGCTCTGGCTCCTATCAATGACCCCTCCTATGATAAAACCCAACAAACCACCCAGAAATCCGGCTAAAATATAACCCAAAATTGCGCAGACAATTTTCCACATAAAGATATTTCTCCAGAATCGGTAGCCCCTATGGGCCTGCTTAGATTATCATTTACTTTATAATATGGACCCATCTTATGGGCACGGTCCGATTTCGGACTATCATTATTGATAGTAAGTATACCCTGCATGGTTAAGCATTTACGCATCTGCGCTTTATTTTTTCACAGTCTTTTCATCTTGCCGTTAGCACAAGCAGACCAATGGGACTGGGTTCCTCGGGGGGCTCTAAGCACAGACCAACAGTCTCAGCTCAACCAATATTGCCATGGTTCCTACCTTGATGGCTGGCAAGCAAGAGATACCAGTGGCACAGACTTGAGCGCCGATAGCATTGTCCGTGACGAAAAAGGTCTCATCCATTTACAGGGTAAAGCTCAGATTGCTCAGTCAGGATCAATACTCTCTGCCAACAGCATTAAAGGTGTTCCCGGCCAATACTATAATGCGGATGGTAATGTCAGCCTACGCCGGAAAGGACAACTGGTACGCAGCTCAAGCGCCTATGTTTCAAACACCGATGCCGCCCCCACTGAGTTTATTGATGCAAAATTTATCAGCCACCAAACTGGCGCCCGATTGGAAGCAAAGTCCTTATTACAGGATAAAAGTGGCATCATTTTTATTCAGGAAGGTTTTTTTACTACCTGTGAACCAGACAGCGATAGCTGGAAGCTGTATGGTAGCGCCATTGAGCTCAATACAATCAGCGGCTTCGGAACGGCAAGGCATGTACAAATCCGTCTGTCTGACATTCCTGTTTTTTATGTGCCCTGGTTACGCTTTCCAATAGATAACCGACGCCAAACAGGGTTTCTTTTTCCACGCTTTGGTTTTTCAACAAAAGATGGTCTCAGCCTATCCACACCCTTTTATTGGAATATTGCCGCAAACTATGACGCAACCATCACCCCCCAGCTCATTCAAAATAAAGGGGAAGGTATTGATTTAGAATTTCGTCATTTAAGCCCTTACGGAAACACAAGCTATGAACAATCTTCTTTTTTTGATAACGACGAAGGTGAGCAAACCCTATTAAAACTGAAGTCGGATCAAGCATTCAATCAATACTTTAGCGCTGGATTGCTACTAGAAGATAATCCAACTCAAGACAAATACCCTGAGGCCAATAGCACCTCCATCGGAGAAAAAGATAATTACGAACGCAGTGCTTATTTTGCTTTCAATAACGGAAATTTCAACAATAAAATAACCTACCGCACTTACTATACGCCGGATAACAGTCTAGATAAGCCATTCGAATGGGTACCTAGAATAGACAGTTCCTACCGCTTCGCGACTCATTACCTTGACTACTCTCTTGCCGCACAATATACGGATTTCTATGATCCAGACGAAAACAACTTCGATGGCCAGCGACTAGTATTCAATCAAGACCTCCAATTCAATTTCAGCAATACTTGGGGAAGCCTCACTCCTGGGGTTCTAACCAAATATCGAGATTATAATCTTCACGCCTACACAACAGATACAGATAGCACGACCTCTGTTGAGCACGTCTCAGGATATCTTGATGCAAAAATTGTATTTGAACGTAGCTTATTAATGAGTAGCAATGACCAGTGGCGCCAAACCCTAGAACCGCGCCTAAGCTACCTCAACGCTCCGTTTGAAGACCAGGATCTTATTCCAAATTTTGATGCCAGCTTACCAACCATGACCTACTCACAAGCTTTTAGTCACCAACGTTTTAGTGGCAATGATCGTATCGGCGACACTGAGCAGGTGACTCTAGGGTTAGAAAGTCGTCTATATGATGCAAATAATAATGAAAGATGGACCTTCAAAGCAGGACAGCTCTTCTATTTAGAAGACCGCTATGTTGGTATTAGCGGCGTAACCGATGAGAATATTATTGTTGATGATTCAAAACGCAGCGATTTACTGACCTCAGCCAGTTACAATGGTGATCGTTATAACTTAACCAGTAATTTGAATTACGACCTAGACAATGACAACGTCGCTTTGGCACAAATTACAGCCAAAATGGAACCTGTTGACGATGTCAAGGTGAACTTAAGTTACCTATACACAATCAATAATACGGACCCTGATAACAACGCCAAGCAAGCTAGCATAGGAACGATTTTCCCTATTAGCCAACATTGGTCAATGTTTTCTCAATACACTTATGACTTTTTAAAGCAGGATGCCATTCGACAAGTTTCAGGCTTAGGCTATGAAAATTGCTGTATCAAAGTATCCTTGAGCTATCAAGATTGGCTCAATGATGACAGTAAATTTGATCGAGGCATCTTTTTACAATTTATTTTACGCAGTTTAAGCACTGCTGGTCGTGCAAACGAAGAAACCAGCATTGCCAATGACTATTGGAACCAAGGAAAAGTTGGATATTAAACCATGAAGTTGTTTTCTTTTTTCTCTTTCATCATTTTGATGTTTGCACCACTACAAGCAATACAAGCAGCCCCCACTAAAATTGACGGTATTGTTGCCATTGTTGATTCTAAAGCGATTTTAGAAAGCGATATTCAAACCCGCTTTGAAGTTGTCAAAGAGCGTATTCCTGGCGGCATTATGACGGATAACATACGCCGTCAAATCCTCAACCAAATGACAGATGAAGCACTGCAAGTTAACTATGCTCGCAAAATTGGCATGCGCGCCAGTAGCTCAGATGTGGATAACGCTATTCTTGGTGTGGCCCAAAAAATGAACCTTAACCTACAGGGGCTAAAACAAGTTCTGGCCCAGCAAGGCATAGACTACGCCCGTTACCGCGGCCAAATTGAACAAGAAATCCTGATTAATAATGTAAAACGGGAAATCATCAAAAAGCGCATTTCCATTGCACAGCAGGAAATTGATGACTATTTAAGTTCAGACACCAGTATTAGCAAAGAAAAGGATCAAGTGCATCTACGCCACTTGTTGATTCGAACCAAAAACCCAGCCCAAGCCAAAGTTGAAATCGATGAAATCGCCGCCAAAATAACATCAGAAGGTGACTTTATTCAGCAAGCTATTGCTAAGTCAGATGGCCAATTTGCCATTGAAGGCGGGGATTTAGGCTGGCGTCCTCTCAATCAATTACCACCACTCTTTGTACGCGCTCTTGATAAGCAACAGAGCCCTCTCATCGGCCCGTTACAAAGTAATGCAGGTTTTCACCTCTTATGGGTCATTGAAAAACGTTCTCCTTCTGTCACCATACAGCAGCAAACCAAAGTACGTCATATTTTGGTTCGCCCTAGCGAAATTCGCGATATGGCACAAACTAAAGTGGTGGCAGATGAGCTTTATAAAGAATTAAAAGCGGGCACCGACTTTGCCCAATTAGCCAAACAAAAAAGCGAAGACCAAGGCTCCACATTACAGGGCGGCGACCTTGGCTGGGTGACTCCTGGAACCATGGTATCGGAATTCGAAAATAAGATGAATCAAACCAACATTGGCGACATTAGCACACCTTTCAAAACTCAATTTGGCTGGCACATTTTAGAGGTAGAAGGCCGACGCAAAGCGGATATTAGCGACAAGGTAAAACGCGCTAATGCAGAGCAAGCGTTAATCGCTCAGAAACAAGATATTGTATTAGGTAATTGGCTCGAAGAATTACGTGCTGATGCCTTTATCGACATTAAGCAATAAGAGACGATCATGGCAACTAGCACAGCTGAGCAGCTCCCTATTATTGCCATTACTTCCGGGGAACCGGCAGGGATCGGTCCAGATATTATCTTAAGCGCGCTAACGGATTATTTTTTTAAGGCAACTTTAATTGTATTAGCTGATCCGGCACTACTGGCAAGTCGAGCAGAACGGCTCAACTTGCCAGTTAAAATACACACCTTAAACAAGACATCGGAAGCAAAGCCACACCAGCAAGGTGAGATTAACGTCTTCCCCATAAGCCTAGCAAAAGCGTCAACCGCTGGCGTTTTGGATGCCGCTAATTCACCTTATGTTTTAGAAACCCTAAAACAAGCAGGTGAAGCTTGTCTCAACAAGCTGTTTGACGCGGTTGTCACGCCCCCTGTTCATAAGGGTATCTTGTGTGACACTGGCATACACTTCTCTGGCCATACTGAATTTTTTCAAGCTCAATGCCACTCTCCCCATGTTGTCATGATGCTGGCAACAGAAGCCATGAAAGTCGCACTCGCCACGACTCACTTACCCTTAAAAGATGTTTCGGGAGCCATTACTGAACAAAGCCTAACACTCGTAATAAAAGCCCTACATCAAGACTTACAGCAAAAGTTTGGCCTTCAAAAACCCAAAATTCTAGTCTGTGGCTTAAACCCCCATGCAGGTGAAAATGGACACTTGGGGATGGAAGAAATAGAAGTGATCATCCCCACATTAAACAAACTCCGTCAGCAAGGTCTAGACTTAATAGGGCCACTACCAGCCGACACGCTCTTTACCCCTAAATATTTAGACAATGCAGACTGTGTGCTTGCTATGTATCACGATCAAGGTTTACCTGTGTTAAAATACTCTGGTTTTGGTAACGCGGTGAATATCACCTTGGGCTTACCCATTATAAGAACATCCGTCGACCACGGCACAGCTATTGACCTAGCTGGCACAGGCAAGGCAAATAACGGCAGCCTTAAAGTCGCCATTCAACATGCCATTAATATGGCAAACAACGCGAAAACTTTTTCTCAATGAGCAAACCACAACCCCATAAAGCCCGAAAACGATTCGGCCAAAACTTCCTTCACGACCACGGCGTTATTCGACGTATCGTTGCTTGTATTGGACCGAAAAAAGGACAACGTATTGTTGAAATTGGGCCAGGTAAAGGCGCTCTAACAGAAGGCATCATTAGCGTCACTGAAAGCATGGACGTGGTCGAACTTGACCGAGACCTGATTCCAATTTTAAAAGTTAACCTATTTCGCTTCTCTGAACTAACCGTTCATGAAGCCGACGCCATGAAATTTGATTTCTCTTCCCTCGCCACGGAAGAACAATCCATTCGCGTGGTAGGCAACTTACCCTACAACATATCAACACCGCTTATTTTCCACCTACTTAGTCAAGCTGCTGCTATCGAAGACATGCATTTCATGCTGCAAAAAGAAGTCGTAGATCGCTTGGCCGCACGCCCAGGTGACAGCCTTTATGGCCGTTTGAGCGTCATGGCGCAATATTACTGCGCAGTAGAGTCACTCTTTATTGTCGGACCAGAATCCTTTGATCCAGCACCAAAAGTAGACTCAGCGATTGTACGCATGACGCCACACAAAATACTTCCTTATCAGGTAAATGATACTAACAAGCTGGAAGATATAGTGAGAATTGGCTTCCAACAACGCCGAAAAACCCTGCGTAATAATTACAAAGGGGTATTAGATAACGATGATTTTGCTGTACTCGATATTGATCCGGGCCTACGCCCAGAAAGATTAGACGTGGCAGACTTTGTTCGCATCACCAACTTTGTACTTAAAAGGGAAGGCTAAATGTTAAAATACGACGTTGCCGTTTCCGTTCGTACTGAATATCTAGCAAGCCAATCAACACCCACTGAATCTCGCTATGTATTTGCTTATCATATTTCGATTACCAACTGCGGCACAGAAGCGGCTAAGTTACAAACACGCCACTGGATCATTACCAATGGCAATGAACAAGTACAGGAAGTAAAAGGCAGTGGCGTTATTGGCGAATACCCCCATTTAGGCCCCGGAGAGTCCTTCCATTACACCAGTGGTACCGTAATGGATACCGTAGTAGGAAGCATGCACGGCAGCTATCAATTCATTGCCGATGATGGCACTGAATTTTCAGCGGCTGTTCGCCCCTTTACCCTTTCAGTCCCAAACAAAGTGCACTGAGGATTTATGTCAACCTATGTCATTGGTGACTTGCAAGGTTGCTTAGCACCATTAATACAACTCCTAGAAGAAATTAGCTATCAGCCCGAGCAGGATAAGCTTTGGTTCGCTGGTGATCTTATCAACCGTGGCCCAGAGTCCCTAGAAACACTGCGCTTCGTGAAATCGCTTGGCAATAACGCCAAGGTAATCCTCGGTAATCACGATCTACATTTATTAGCAGTTTCCTATGGTCATAGCGCTTTAAAGCGTGCTGATACTTTTTCCGACATTCTTACCGCAAGCGATCGAGACGACTTAATGAACTGGTTACGTCAACAGTCACTTTGCCATTATGATGCCCAGCTTAACGTTATCATGACCCACGCAGGCATCCCTCCTTGCTGGAACTTACAACAAACTCAATCTCTCGCTAAAGAAGTAGAAAACAAACTCCGTTCAGACAGTGCGGATGAGTTTTTCGCTGTTATGTATGGCAATAAGCCAAATCAATGGACCGAGGAACTCACTGGTCTAGATCGCCTCAGAGCCATCACTAACTATCTAACACGCATGCGATTTTGTGATGCCAACAGCAAACTCGATTTAAAATCAAAAGAAGGGCCAAACACGGCTCAAAAAGGTTACGCACCTTGGTTTAATTACCCAACACAGCTTCCCGATGGCTGCCATATTGCCTTTGGCCATTGGGCAGCCCTAGAAGGTAGTAGCCCCCATAAACATATCCATGCATTGGATACTGGCTGCGTATGGGGCGGCAGCTTGACGGCCTTGCGCCTAGAAGATAAAAAACGCTTTAGCACACCCTGTTCAATCAACTGGAAAAACTCATGACTTTTACCTGTATAGACATAGCAGATGCGCTTCCGATTATTGAAAATGACGCAGCCATTGTAGACATACGCGATGCAGCCAGCTTTCAAACCAGTCACATGATCAATGCCATCAGCTTACATAACGACAATGTTCAAAACTTCATTGATTCAAGCGAAAAAACCAAGCCTGTTATTGTTTGCTGTTACCACGGCAACAGTAGCAAAGGCGCAGCTGAATACCTCGCTGCTCAGGGCTTTCAAGAGGTTTACTCTTTAAATGGTGGCTTTAGTCAATGGAGCGCCATGTTCCCAGAGCAATGCGAAATGGGTAGTTAATTTTACTTATGCCTGATTATCAAATTTACCTAGTGGGTGGCGCAGTTCGAGATACATTACTTGGGCTTGATGTTATCGATCATGACTGGGTAGTCACAGGCGCAGTTCCTGAACAACTTGAGCAGCAAGGCTTCCAACAAGTTGGTAAGCAATTCCCTGTATTCCTACACCCCAAAAGCAAAGAAGAATACGCCCTTGCTCGTAAAGAAAAAAAACAAGGGGAAGGCTATACAGGGTTCATTTGTGACTTTTCACCTGACATTAGCCTCGAAGAAGATTTAGCACGTCGCGACCTCACCATCAATGCCATAGCAAAAACATCAGATAATGTCTTAATCGACCCATTCAATGGACAAGGCGACCTAAAAAATCGACTATTACGTCATGTTTCTTTAGCTTTTATCGAAGATCCATTAAGAGTATTACGTGTGGCACGCTTCGCCGCTCGTTTTCAAGAATTTGGTTTTAAGGTAGCGCCTGAAACCATGGCCTTAATGCAAACTATCAGCGCATCAGAAGAGCTTGCTACATTAAGCGCTGAACGCATTTGGAAGGAGCTGGAAAAAGCCCTAAATACACAACATGCAGATGTATTCTTTAGAGTACTAGAAGAAGCGAATGCACTCGGTAAACTTTTTCCTGATTTTATCTGGCAAGATACACCGGAAAATACTCATATACTAAATCAAAGAGACCTTACGCCTGCACAGCGCTGGGCCATTCTCTGCCAGCAAACCCCCTTAGAAAAGCTTGCTGTATTACATCAGCGCATACGTTGCCCAAATCAATTCAAAACACTCGCAGAGCAGGTGCGAACTTTTATTGAGCGACATACGATTCCGATGAATGCTGCGACTTGGGAAAGCTGGTTGATGTCTGTTAATGCCATAAAAAAACCTCAGCCCTTTATTTTACTAATTGAGGTTCTAAGCTATCTGACAGCCACCAAGCCCGAAGAATGGCAAAAGCTGCGCAATACCATTGCTGTTATTAGTGCAGCAAGTTTGATGAAGCAAGGGTTCAGCGGCGCGGAGCTCGGTGGTGCTCTCAAAGCATCAAGAATAGAAGCCCTGAATAAACAAGTCTCGCCGTTTATTTGCTAATTATACTAAAGCGGATTTAAGCCTTAATAAGTCAAATCTGACTTTCTATGTATCTTTACGCCGACAGAAGCCGCAGCAGCAATGGCACTCGGCTTACGTAGTGTTAAGCTAATGACGCTCAATTTAAACGCAGCGATTAAATCAGCAACCAAATGCTCTGCTAAAGTTTCAATCAGCTCAAACTGACGCTCTGCACAGAAAGCCACAATGAAGTTAGAAATTGCTTCATAGTCTAACGTTTTGGCCAGATCATCCGTTGTGGCAGGAATGCGGTTGTCATGCTCCATTTCCAAATCAAAAACTAATTCTTGTTGAATCGTCTTTTCCCACTCATAAACGCCAATCACCGCATTGGCTTTTAAGCCTTCAATAAAAACCAAATCTTTCATAGTTAAGACGCCTTAATAGAAGGGAGTTCAGACAAGGGCCAACGAGCACGAATAGAAAGACTTAACCCAGAAGACTGTCCATTCATCAAACGCTGAGCACCCGCGTAAGCAATCATAGCGCCGTTATCAGTGCAAAACTCAGGACGAGCATAAAACACACGCCCGTTAATTTTTCTCAACTGCTTTTCTAACTGATCACGCAAACGTAGGTTAGCACTCACTCCGCCAGCAATAATCAATTGTTTTAAGCCTTCCGCCTCCAATGCACGGCGACATTTAATAACCAAGGTATCGACTACAGCGGTTTCAAACGCCAACGCGGCATCCGCTTTAAACTGCTCATCACACCGCTCTTCATCCAGCGCCGCGTGTATGGCAGTCAAGAAGGCCGTTTTCAAACCACTAAAACTAAAATCTAAGCCCGGACGATCTGTCATAGGACGAGGGAATTTCAAACCAGATTGAGGGTTCCCCTGCTTGGCTAACGCCGCAATTTGCGGTCCACCCGGATAAGGCAAACCTATCATCTTAGCCGCTTTATCAAATGCTTCACCGGCAGCATCATCAAGGGATTGTCCCAACAAACGATACTCACCAATACCATCCACTCGAACTAACTGTGTATGTCCCCCCGACACCAGCAAAGCAACAAAAGGCATCTCAGGCTGAGACTCTTCAAGCATGGGAGCCAAAAGGTGACCTTCCATATGGTGCACCCCTAAAGCAGGAATACTCAATGCATAGGCAAGAGAACGCCCAATAGTAGCACCAGCCATCAAAGCCCCCACTAAACCTGGCCCACTCGTATAAGCTATTGCATCTAGCTGATTTTTAGCCATCCCAGCTTCTTGTAATACTTCGTCAATTAAGGGCAAAGTCTTGCGCACATGATCACGAGAAGCGAGTTCCGGAACAACGCCCCCATATTCTGCATGCTGAGCAATTTGAGAATAAATTTTGTGTGCCAACAAGCCATTTTCAGTGTCATAGATGGCAATCCCCGTCTCATCACAAGACGTTTCTAATCCCAAGACTTTCATGGAAGCGATCTCTATCAATAAATAATTTGCGCGCATTGTACCCCATCTCACCGCTCTGTTGCAGGCTGCCAGATAGGTTTCCTATAATTTGCGTTAGACAGGGCATTACAAAAGCACTATAATGCGCGCGTTTTCAATGTTTAAATAAAAGGCAGGTGATTTTTTCAGTTTGGACCAGAGCTCGTAGGCAGCGAAGGCGACCAGACACCCTATGTAAAAACTAGCACAGTAACAGACGCGATCAAGTCTGTTCAGGGTAAGAAAATGGATCCACTATTGGGTCTCACTCTGTTCAACAAAAGCGCGCTTTGAAAGCCCAATAAATCCGGGTATAATTCACGCCGTTTTTGTGAATACTTAAACTTAAAAACACATTTTAAAGGTAAATACATGCCAGCAGTTAAAGTAAAAGATAACGAACCATTTGACATCGCTCTACGTCGCTTCAAACGTTCTTGTGAAAAAGCAGGCGTTTTGGCTGAAGTTCGTCGTCGTGAATGCTACGAAAAACCAACGACACTTCGCAAACGCGCTGCAGCAGCTGCAGTTAAGCGTCACGCTAAGAAAGTTTCTCGTGAGCAGAAAAAATTCCAACGTTTGTACTAGGCCAATCTGCCGTTTGGCAACTTGCTCTACAACAAATGTTTGCCTAGACGCTCAGCGCTTTTAGGCTTATAAAAACGGCTAGTTGATTAACTAGCCGTTTTTTTTGCTTATAATTCCAGAGAGGACCCTATGTCAGAACTTAAAAAGAAAATATCAGACACATTGAAAACAGCCATGCGCGCCAAAGAAAAACAGCGCGTGACCGTCATTCGCACTATCTTATCTGAATGCAAACGCGTCGAAGTTGACGAACGCATTGAATTAGATGACGCACGTGTTCTTGCCATTCTCGATAAAATGAATAAACAGCGTAAAGACTCCAATCAGCAATTTATTGATGGTGGTCGCGAAGATTTAGCAAAAGTAGAGCAAGAAGAAATGCTGATCATCAGCGAATTTCTTCCAACACCACTGACCGATGACGAAGTTGCTGCTATTGTAAAAGCGGCCATCGAAGAGACGGGCGCAACCTCTATGCAGCAGATGGGCGCCGTCATGGCTATTGTTAAACCGCAGGTACAAGGTCGTGCCGACATGGCACAAATCAGCAAGCAAGTAAAAGCACAACTAGGCTAACACTATGGCGGGACGCATCCCAGATCAGTTCATTGATGAGCTTTTAGCTCGAACCGACCTAACCGATGTGGTTGCGTCTCGCATCAGCCTAAAAAAAACCGGACAGAACTACAGTGCCCTCTGCCCTTTTCACAATGAAAAAAGCCCTTCATTCAGTTTAAACCCTAATAAGCAGTTTTATTACTGCTTTGGCTGTGGGGCTGGTGGTAACGCCATTTCTTTTGTGATGGAGCATGACCACCTAGATTTTGTCGATGCCATAGAAACCCTAGCTAAAGATGCAGGTATGGAAGTGCCAAGAGAGCAAGGCGCTCCCGATAGATATGAACAAAACGCAGAACTGTTAAAACGCCTGTCTGAAAGCTCACAGTTTTATCAAGAACAACTCATAAAAAGCCCACAAAAAACTAAAGCAACAGATTACTTATCGAAAGAACGTGGACTGTCAGGCCAAATAGCCAAGGTATTCGGTTTAGGGTTCGCTCCGGCTGGCTGGGATAACCTTCTAAAAAAAATCGGCACACGAGCCGAAAGCCAAGAACAACTACTTCACGGCGGCATGCTGATTGAGAAAAAAGATCAGCCAGGGCATTACTATGACCGCTTCCGTGATCGAATCATTTTTCCCATTCGCGATTCTCGTGGCCGAGTAATTGCTTTTGGTGGACGGGCATTTGGGGACGAAAAGCCCAAATATCTGAATTCACCAGAAACACCAGTATTCCAAAAAAGCCAAGAACTCTACGGCCTTTTTGAAGCCAAACAAAATACCCCCACCCTTGAACAAATCATTGTCGTTGAAGGCTATATGGACGTGATTGTGTTAGCTCAACACGGCATTACTAATGCCGTGGCGACACTAGGCACCTCCGTCAACAGTCAACACATTCGCAAACTATTCAAATTAGTCAGTAAAGTCATACTTTGCTTTGATGGCGACAAGGCCGGGCGCTCTGCCGCGATACGCGGATTAGAAGCAGCACTACCAGTCATGCAGGACGAAAAACAAGTCCGCTTTTTATTCTTGCCCGAAGGAGAAGACCCAGACTCTTTGGTACGAAAAGAAGGCAAAGAAGCCTTCAATAGCCGACTAGAAGATGCTTCATCCTTATCTCATGTGCTGTTCGATCATGCGAGAAACCAAGTCACTCTAGGTGATGAAGAAGGCGAAGCTCAGTTTGCTCGCAATGCCATGACAATGATTCAGCAGATCCCTAAAGAGCTGACCTTTCGATCTGTGCTTATTAAACAACTTAGCGACCAGTCAGGTATCGATAGTGACACGCTAGGTAATACCGCCACACCTAAACACAGGCCCTCTCAGCCAGATGTGTCAGGGCAGCAAAACCAAGCTCCAATAGAACAAGCCACATCACACACTCATGATTACGGTTACCCACCAGAGTACGATGATTATGATGCCTACCATGGTGATGATCACACGACACATGCGCCCTATGAAACCAGCCAACCAAGAAAATTTAAGAAAAAGAGCAAATTTGGCAACAATAATGGCCAATATAATAAATTCAAAGAAAAAGAGCTGGTTTTCCCTCCTGCTCCCTCCAGCCTAAGCCAAATAAAGCAAGCAAGCCTATGCCTATTACTCCATCCTCATATCGCAAAAACGATTGATTTACCCGATCCACTTATTAATCAAGCCGATGATGAACTGCAGATTTTTTGTAAAATATGGCGCTATTTTTCAAAATATCCCAAAAACAATACAGGCCACCTAATCGGAGAAATAACAGATACTGCCACTACAAATGCCATTTATGCATTATTAAATCATCAAGATGCCACTACCAAACAAAAAATCATCAATGCAAATCAAGAAGTGCTCGATATGATTTCAACCATGGAAAATAATTTAGGGTTAAACAGCAGCATTGAACGCTTGAAAAGTAAGGGCAATGAATCCATAAAGGATAATGACAGCAAGCAGGAGCTACGAAATTTAATGGATTTAATCAGACGAAAAAAATCATAATTATTACCTGATTTTCACCCTAATAAGATACGATTATCTGGATAAAACTGATGTTTTTTGTTATAATCCGCTGCTTGCAAAATCCCAAATAATTTCTAACGATAGGTTGTCGAATGCCAGACACTCAACAGTCGCGTCTCAAAGAGCTGATCGCCAAAGGTAAAGAACAGGGTTACCTAACTTTTGCCGAAGTCAATGACCACCTCCCTGATGACCTTTCTGACCCAGAGCAAGTAGAAGAAATCATTGCCATGATCAACGACATGGGCATCACGGTTTCTGAAATTGCTCCTGATAAAGATAGCCTCATCATGGAAGAAGGCGATTCAACGGACGAAGCCGCCGCGGAAGAAGCTGCTGCCGCATTAGCAGCAGTAGAAGGTGATATAACCCGTACTACTGACCCAGTGCGTATGTATATGCGCGAGATGGGTACCGTTGAACTGTTAACTCGCGCTGGCGAAATCGCTATTGCTAAGCGAATTGAAGAAGGTACCCGTGAAGTCATGGCGTCCCTATCTTACTATCCCGGTGCTGTTGACGTCTTGCTTGATGCCTATGCCAAGGTACTAGAAGAAGAAGGTCGACTAAGCGATATCTTCAGCGGCTTTATTGATGGCGATGGCGAAGAGCCTATTTTTGAAGAAACAGCTCCAGAAGAGCCTATTCTAGAAGAAGCACCTGATACCGACGACGATACTGATGGTGATGATGAGGACGAAGAAGAAACGGATAATGGCCCAGATCCAGAAGAAACGGCCTTACGCTTCAATGATATCTCACGCATTTACGAAGAACTTAAAGTTTTACTTGAAACAAGCAATCGTCAAGATCCAGCTGTAAAAAGTAAACAAGAAGAGCTTAGCATCAGCTTTGCTCCAATCAAACTTGTACCAAAAATCTTTGATGAGCTTGTTTATCGTGTTCGTTCACGCATGGAAAAAGTTCGTGATCAAGAACGCCTTATCATGCAGGTTTGTGTGCGTAAATCTGGCATGCCTCGCACTGAATTCTTGAAACGTTTCCCAAGCAATGAAACTAACCAAAATTGGTTATCTGAGCAGATCGCTTCAGGCGCTAGCTATGCGGCTGGATTGGAAGAAAACGAAGCTGAATTCATGCGTAGCCAACGCAAGTTGCGCGCGGTTGCAAAAGATACAGGCCTGACCATTGCTGAGTTAAAAGAAATTAATCGCCGTATTTCTATTGGTGAAACTCGTTCACGTCGTGCCAAAAAAGAAATGGTTGAAGCTAACTTACGCTTGGTTATCTCGATTGCTAAAAAATATACCAACCGTGGTTTACAATTCTTGGACCTAATTCAAGAAGGCAACATTGGCCTAATGAAAGCCGTTGACAAGTTTGAATATCGCCGTGGTTATAAGTTCTCAACCTATGCCACTTGGTGGATTCGCCAAGCGATTACACGTTCTATTGCAGACCAAGCACGCACTATCCGTATTCCTGTACATATGATTGAAACGATCAATAAATTGAATCGAATCTCTCGTCAAATGCTACAAGAAATGGGTCGTGAGGCAACGCCTGAAGAACTAGCTGCTCGCATGGACATGCCTGAAGATAAAATCCGCAAGGTACTGAAAATTGCCAAAGAACCAATCTCTATGGAAACCCCTATTGGTGATGACGAAGATTCTCACCTAGGTGACTTCATTGAAGATGATGGTGCTGAATCACCTATCGATACAGCCACCATTGAAGGCTTACGAGAATCAACAACGACAGTGCTAGCAGGATTAACAGCCCGCGAAGCAAAAGTCTTACGTATGCGTTTTGGCATCGATATGAATACCGACCACACCCTTGAGGAAGTAGGTAAGCAGTTTGATGTGACACGTGAGCGTATTCGTCAAATTGAAGCAAAAGCCCTTCGTAAACTACGTCATCCTAGCCGCTCTGAACACCTCAGAAGCTTTTTGGATGAATAAGTAAAAAGAGCCAATGAAAAACCGCTGCACAGACAGCGGTTTTTTTATTCTCAAAAAAGCCTATTAAAACAAGCATAAGCAATAAATCTGTCATACACTCTAGTTAGAGTATGGATAAAGACAGTGAGGCTTAGCTTGCCAGAAGACCATAGTCACCACCCAAAAAACTCAACATCAATCGCCTTCTGCTTAGAAATGCGCCTAGCAAACCAGCACCTGCATAGCTTTATCCACAGCAATATCATCAAGCACAACCTATTTCGTTCGTTCATTCAATCCGCAACTAAAAACTTCATATTCATAACTGGAGAAATACTCTATGGAAAAAATCTACGTCCTTGATACTAATGTGTTGTTACATGATCCCCTTGCTATCTATGCTTTTGCCGAACACAAGGTAGTCATTCCCATGACAGTACTGGAGGAACTAGACGTTATTAAAGATAGGCGCGATAAAGATGTAAGCCGTGAAGCCAGACTTGCCATCAACACGATAGATAAAATGGTCGGAGACGCCTCTCCAAGAGAGTTGCAATCAGGGGTTCCTATTAGAGTAATAGGTGATGACGATGACGAAAATGACTCCAAAATAGTAGAAGGCTCTCTCGCTGTCTTTCCGGACCAGAAAATTACCCATACAGACAATATCCCCTTTTTAAATGGCAACCATGACCACGCTAACGACAACCGCATTATCAATGTCGCTCTCAGCTTACAAGCCACTCACCCTCGCGCCTCTGTCTGCCTTGTTACCAAAGATATCAATATGCGCATTAAGGCAAAAGGCTCAGGGCTAGAACGAGTAGAAGACTATAAAAAAGACCGTGTATTAGATGATCTAGACCTGATGACAAAAGGCTACATTCAATTTGAAAACAGCTTTTGGTCAACCGTAGATAGCGTAAAAAGTGAAGCTCACGGCCGACACACTGTCCATGTGATTGCTAAAGCAAGCCTCCCTACTCTTTATTTGAATATGTTTATCATCGATGACGAAGACTTTATTGGCTTTGTCGTCAATATTGATAAAGAGTTTGTCTATCTGCTCGATATCAATAAACAAAACCTAATGAACCAAGGCTTTTGGGGCATTCATCCGCGCAACTTGGAACAAGCCATGGCTTTCTACTTATTACGCCATGACAACTCAGACTTAATGGTCATGACAGGCCCAGCAGGCTCAGGAAAAACCTTATTAGCGCTAGCTTATGGCTTGCAAGTCACAATGGAAGAGAAACGCTTTAATAAGATCATTGTTGCTCGCTCAACCCCTCCTATGGCAGAAGATATTGGTTTTTTACCCGGCACAGAAGAGGAAAAGATGGCACCATGGTTAGCCGCCTTTGATGATAACTTGGAGATACTCCATGGTGCCGATGAACATGCCTTTAGCAGCATCGACTACGTCAAACAAAAGGCCAACATCCAGTTTAAATCATTAAACTTCATGCGTGGCCGATCTTTCAACAACGCTTTGATTATTATCGATGAAGCACAGGGGCTCACTCAGTTCCAATTAAAATCCATCGTCACTCGCATAGGCAGCAATTCGAAAATCATCGTCTTAGGGAATTTGGCACAAATTGATAACAAGTACATCACCCCACTCACCTCAGGATTGACCTATTTAGTGGAAAAGTCTAAACCTTTTAAATACGCCAGCATCATGCATGTGAATGGCATAGAACGTAGCCGTTTGGCTGAATTTGCCGAAGAAAATCTTTAACCCTTAAGCTGTAAAAACAAAAAGGGAAAGACATTTGTCTTTCCCTTTTTATGCTGAAAAATTGCCTAGTCCTAGTTCAAAACCCCACCTGAAAATCAGAGTAATAAGAACAGCATTTTGAGAATAAGCAATTACTGAGCGACAGATTTTGCTAACGCTGTAATTTCATCCCACTTACCAGCCTGAACCAAATCAGTTGGTACAATCCAAGAGCCGCCCACACAAAGCACATTAGGCAATGCCAAATAGTCACGGAAATTATTGGCACCAATGCCACCCGTTGGGCAAAATTTGATTTGAGGAAGAGGCCCACCAAAAGCTTTTAACGCCTTAACACCACCATTGACTTCTGCAGGGAAGAATTTAAAACGGTCATAACCGTATTCCATTCCCAACAAAATATCTGAAATGGTTGCCACCGCAGGTAGATAAGGTACGTCGTACTCTTTACCTACTGCTAATAAATCCGGCGTCATGCCAGGACTAATAACAAACTGTGAACCAGCTTCAATCGCTTCAACATATTGTGCACGGGAACAGACAGTACCTGCGCCAACAATGGCTTCAGGCACTTCTTTACGCAATGCGCTAATCGCCTCTAAAGCAGCAGGAGTACGAAGTGTCACCTCCAATACCGGCACACCACCAGCGACTAGCGCCTTACCTAAAGCAACAGCTTGCTCGACATTATCAACAACAATCACAGGAACAACTGGCGTCGCCGTCATTACCTGCTCAGCAGTATAAGAAGTCGTCATACTCTTTTCCTTTTTTAAGACCTAATAATCTTGCCAGTTACGGCCATCTTTGATCGGTAACGCCATGGATGCCGCAGGCCCCCATGAACCAGAAGCATACTCTTTAGGACGCTCACTGGTTTGGCTCCAAGCAGACATGATGCCATCCACCCATTTCCAAGCCGCTTCCACTTCGTCATAACGCATAAATAAGGTTGCATCATTACGCATAACATCAAGTAAAAGACGCTCATAAGCTTCAGGGCTACGCTTATCATTAAAGGCTTCAGTCAGACTCAAGTTCAAATCAACAGGCTGTAGGTTCATCCCTTCACTCGCCCCTGGCACCTTATTCATTACTGTTAACGAAATTTTTTCTTCCGGCTGCAAACGAATAATTAGCTGGTTACGTTGTAATTGACGATTGCTTTCATCACTAAAAATACTGTGCGGTACCGCTTTATACTGAATAACAATTTCAGAATAACGCTGACTTAATCGCTTACCTGTTCTCAAGTAAAAAGGTACGCCAGCCCAACGCCAGTTATCAATATCAGCACGTAAAGCAACAAAGGTTTCGGTTCTGGATTCCGGATTACTTCCTTCTTCATCAAAGTAACCCTGTACGCTCTTACCTTTAATCATGCCTTTTGCATACTGACCACGAACGGTCTTAGTATAAGCATTCGCTCCTTCAATCGGGCGCAATGCTTTAAGAACCTTAATTTTTTCATCGCGAACGGAGTCTGCATCCATACGCCCAGGAGGCTCCATAGCGACCAAACACAACAGCTGAACCAAATGGTTTTGCACCATATCTCGCATGGCACCTGCTTTATCGTAATACCCCCAACGCCCTTCAACACCAACGGTTTCAGATACCGTAATCTGAACATTATCAATGTGCGCACTAGACCAAAGCGGCTCAAAAAGCGTATTACCGAAACGAATGGCTAATAGGTTTTGTACTGTCTCTTTACCTAGATAATGATCTATTCGAAAAGCCTGTTGCTCGGTAAAATTTTTCATCACCTCATCGTTAATAGCACGAGAAGAAACAAGGTCACGACCAAGAGGTTTCTCTAATACCACTCGCATACGCTCATTATTCAAGCCATGACTTGCTAACGATGAACAAATAGAGCCAAACAAATCAGGGGATGTTGCTAAATAGAAAACCACATCACGATCATCGCCACCTACCTTGTGGTCATTTAAACGAGCAAAATCAGACTCAGATTGAGCATCCACAGAAACATAGCTAAGGCGCTCTTTAAATCGAGGCCAAATTTCTTTATCTCCAACACTTGAGGGAACAAACTCATCCAGAGCAGCACGGATTTTAGCTTGGTAATCCTCAGCACTCACTTCTCGACGAGAAGCGCCGATAATGCGTGTAGTCGGTGCAAGCAAACCATCCATATCCAGATGATATAAAGCAGGTAACAACTTACGCATAGCAAGGTCACCGCCACCACCGAAGATAACAACATCACAAGCTTTTAAACTGGCCTTCATTCTTCATTCTCCAACTAAACTAGGCTTTCGATACCAGATAGGAGGCGTAACACGCACACCCCATCAGCCCTGGGTATTCAGACATAACAACAAAAGTCGGAATGGGCGAAACAAACTCTTTCATACGACCTTTTTCTTGCATCGCATCACGAAAACCACTGTTAAGGATTTCATTCACATATCGCGGAACAATTCCTCCTGCAATATACACACCACCACGGGACTCAACCGATAACACTAGGTCACCAATAACACGACCTAGAAACACAAAAAACTGTTCTAGTGCGGCGTTAGCAATAGGATCATTGCCTGACTTTAACGCTTCGCCAATTTCAGGGGCCGTCAAACGCTTTTCAATACCTTCACGAAAAGCCAAGGCCTCATAGATATTCTCCAACCCCATTCCAGACAACACACGCTCAGCAGACACTCGCTTATGACGGGCTCGCAAAAAACGTAAAATATCATCCTCCAACTCATTACAAGAAGACAAATCTACATGCCCGCCTTCACCTGGCAAAATCATATTAGGACCATTGTCTTGAGGAACAACACAAGAAACACCTAATCCTGTGCCCGCCCCAATTACCCATGCTGGCGCTTTCAGATCTACCCATGTTTTATCGCCAATCACTACCACATCTTCAGGGCTAAGAATTTCAAGACAGTGACCAACCGCATCAAAATCATTTAACAGAGAAACCGCTTTTCCCTCACCAAAGTAAGCTTGTATTTCTTCACGGGTAAAATGCCATGAATTATTAGAAAAGCGTATGACAGGCTGATTAACAGGTCCAGCAATTGCTAAAACAACCGCATCAATGTTATCCATACTGATACTGCAATTTTCAACATAATCCGCAGCGGCATCAAAAAAGCCATCGTAATTTTTACAAGGCAACACCCGAACTTCTTGGGGTACGTATTGATGGATAGGAACTAAAGCAAAACGCGCATTCGTACCACCCAAATCGGCAATCAAAGCATGGGACATAAACGAACCCTAATAAAGTTTCATGAAATTTTACAACAATATAAACGTAAAAAATACCAAACGGTATAAATATGGAATTGAAAATGTAATAAAATTACATTTTATCTTAGACGATTCAGAAACTTAAATACTTTAGTTGGAACTAATCGCTTCTTGTTGTTTTTATAATCATAAAGACGTTCGTCTGCCAACTTAAGCAAATTCTTATAGTTAGCTGGCCTATCAGCCATAACACTGGCGCCACCATAGCTAATAGTAATAGGAACAAGGTTGGATTTATACCTCAAAGGATTCGAATGCAAGTATTCTTGGATAGACTCAGCAATCAAAATTGCTTGTTCGTAATTTTTCCCTGGCATAACAAAAACAAACTCATCACCAGCAAAGCGAAAAGCCAAGCCCTGCTTATGCACATACTTTAATAAACGCTTAGCAATATATTCTAAAACCTCATCACCACAGTTATGACCTAATGTGTCGTTTATTGATTTAAAAGCATCACAGTCAATAAACACCACGGTCAAATCACGTTCTTGCTTCTTGGAACGTGCAAACTCACGGTCTAACATCAGCTCTAATTGGCGGCGGTTTAACAACCCAGTCAATGGATCTCTGGTTGCTAAATATTCCAACTTTTCCCTAGCAGTCACATTGCTCAGGCAAATCGAGATTTTAATAGCCAACTGATCCAATAAAAATGTGTCTTTGGTGGATGCATCATAGCGGGTACTATCCGAGTCAGCCTGACAAAATAAGCCAACTAGCTCACCATCAATAGTCAAAGGTGAAATAGCAACGGAGGAAATAATATCCTGGTACACAGAAGGAATGATATCTCGGCACCGGATCAAATTAGCATTCACTAAAACCGTCTTATTACTCGACTTGATGATATCTATCATAGAACGGCGACGTGTGAACAATACCCGATCCCGTAAGTCAGGCATTTTTTCCAAGCTTTCAATAAGGTGAGAAAGGGGCGCTTCATTAATCAGGTTCACCCATACATAAGGAACATTAAACTGCTTTTGCACTTCTTTAGTCAAAGTAGAAACGAACTGATCACAACGGCCAATAGAAAGGATACAGCGTTCTATTTCAAAAAACTTACGGGCAATTTCTTCATTACGCCGTACGTTATCTATCAGTTCATTGATGTCGTGCATGTATTATGCCCTACCGCGCCACAGTTCAGCAGCTGCTTTTCCTTAATGAAGTCAGACCATAGAAGCAATTGATCTGTAATACATTATAGTACGATGCCCAGCGGTTTGGAGCCATATGTCACAGACAAATTGGCAAAGCATTATACAAAAAGTAACAATGACGACCAAAACATAAGCTATGCCTTAAACCTATCTGTCCATGCGGTATAGCAATAAAATCTTAACAAGCACTCTTTTCGAATTAGCTTCCTGTTTTCATTAAGAAAAAAAAACTCATGCCGATAACCCAATCATAGCGAAATTAATGGGCATAAAGATGAATATAAGAGATATTGTTGAGGTACAGGTCACCCAAGGCAGTAAAGCGGGTAAACCGGTATCTGGCAGCGCTCAATTCGCTTTATTGATGAGTTTATTCAATCAGCCTGGGCCTTCGTTGATTGACACACCAGACACCCAAAACCTCCACGAGCCCCATGCGCTAACTCGCCCTATTCAGTTTTCCCATAATATTAGTGGAAACCCGAGTGCCAATATCGCGCTTCTGAAAGCATTAAGTGAAGAGCCCTTAGCACCCGGACCGGCCTATCAATATGATCTGGTCGAAAACCTTGAAAATCAAATCAATACTCAAATCTAAGTCTTAGCCATTCAATGGCACAGCACAGCGAACAAACAATTCACTCCACGCTTTTGCATGATGTTGAGATGCTTGCTGATACTGATGCCAAACACTGTTTTTTTCCGAAAATGAAAATTGATCGAGAAACCCCTTCAGCTCCTTACTTAAAGGAATGCCTTCTTTAGATAACTGATTCATAAGCGGAAAAACCTGATAAGCACTACGGTTCAAGCGCGCCATATAAGGCTGAATAACATCAACATAATGACGCTTAAACTGCCGTTTAAGATAAGTAAGCGGTGCACCACAGACTAGATCATCCAACAGTATTAGACGCTCTGAAACTTGATTCAAATAACGTGTGATTTGCATGAATGAATATAAAGCTCGACCAGCATACTCGCTATCAGATAAGACCTTCAAACTCGCTTCAAATATTTCCCCATCTACTTCTGGTAACTGCTCAAGCTGATGAGCAATATCGACTAATTGATTCAACGAAGACAGTAATTTATGCTCATTAGCCGTTGAATAGTTCATTGGAATAAAGCCGTTAGATAAACTAAAAAACTCACTGCTTTCGGGACCATGAAAAATGGCATTACTAAAGGCCTTGGGCAACTCTCTACGTTTTTGCTTTGCCACTTGTCTTAACTCAGCTAACAATTCTGCATTCTTAATATCACAAGATTCAATCGCACCTATAATAGTTAATTCATACAAAAAGCGCTGACTGTCTGGCATCACTTTTCCTAGAATACTATTTTTTTGCCCTACAATTAGGCCAACATCACAGTGCTGTAGAGATAAAAAGTCTAATAATCCAATATCAAATTGCGTCAACCTCTGTTGCCTATCACGCAATGACGGCAAGCTTTTCGGCATAACCACAGGAGGAACATGAATCGAAATAAACTGGGAACGATTTAAATCTTCAATATAAACAGATAAAACAGCCTCTGGCTTAAAACGAGTATCACAGGCAGTGGCCCCAATGAGTATAATGCTGCATAACAGAATCATTTTATTGAAAGGTTTTATTGCCATGAACAAGCTACTCATTCAAAAACGTGAGGAAATATCAGAAACACGGGTTGCCAAGATGGTTTTTCCTGCAACAACTAACCATTATGACACCCTATTCGGTGGCATCGCTTTACAGTGGATGGATGAAGTTGCCTATATTGCCGCCACCCGTTTCGCCAGAAAACCCATGGTGACTATCTCAACCGAACAAGTTGACTTCAAACACCCCATCCCTTCAGGGATTTTAGTTGAACTAGTAGCAAGAGTCGTCCACGTTGGCCGAACCTCTTTAAAAGTTGAAGTGTCTATTTTTCTCGAACAATTAGACAGCGACAAACGTACCAAAGCGGTCACAGGTCACTTCAATTTTGTTGCCGTGGATGAAAATAAAAAACCAACGCCAATCTTTAGCGAAGACACCATCAACTAGCCTTTAGCTAATCTTTACTATAATAATAAAAAGTCATGATACCTTTCCTCTGCGAAAAGGCATCATGACCCACAGAAACCTACTTAGCCCTACGCGCGGCAATTTCTGAGGCTAGCTCTTCGAAGCCTTTTTCGGCCTCCAGCTTCTGATATAAGGCTTCTTCATTTTTCATCGAAGTACGCAAAATATCTTGCGCTACTTTCCCTGCTTGCTCAGGATCTAGCCCAACTAAGACAACCAAACCACCACTCGGCGTTGGCATCTGACGAATTACTTTAGAGCCAATCAAGGTTTGATCTGTCACTTGCTTGGTGACAACACTGTTTACACGATCTACGGTTTCCGCATCTCCAGCCCCTGTTGTTTCTACATATTGCTTAACCATATTTTGCAGGTCTAAACTTAGCACTTGAGCCAATTCAACTCGCGCTGCAGTCGCTGCCATTTGCTTCATGTAATTTGGACCCGCCGCCGATTTTTCACTGTAACCTACCGCAGACAAAGCAACACCTTCAACAGGTGTACCACAAACCCACTGTGGCGCAGCGCGATTAGAACCATCAGCAAATACACAATCAGGAACCGGGACAGGTGCAGGCGTGTTCACAACTTCCTTATCTTTACTACAAGCTGCTAAAGCAATACTAGCAACCAAGATACCAGCAAGTTTTAATCTCATTTTTTCTTCCCTCTTAAAATAGTCATCAATCGAAAACTTTCAAAACGTGTGTTATTAACAGAGTCTATAATAGTAGATCCGTACCATTAAACACAAAAAAGGGCGCTATCAATTGCGCCCTTTTAAACCAACATACATCTAAGAATTACTCAGTGTAAGACGCTTTTTCTTCTTCAGTCACATCTTTCATAGACAATTTAATACGGCCACGCGCATCAACATCTAGCACTTTAACAATAACTTCCTGACCTTCAGCAAGGAAGTCCGTCACAGCACGAATACGCTCTTCAGCAATTTGTGAAATATGAACCAAGCCATCTTTACCAGGCAAGATGTTAACGAAAGCACCAAACTCAGCAAGGCGAACCACTTTACCTTTGTAAAGTTTGTCCACTTCTGCTTCAGCGGTGATTTCATGAATTTTCAGCAAAGCCGCATCAGAAGACAACTTATCCGCTGCATAAATGCGTACTGTACCATCATCATCTAGATCGATAGATGCGCCCGTTTCTTCAGTAATCGAGCGAATCATAGAACCGCCTTTACCGATAACATCACGAATTTTCTCTGGATCAATTTTAATGGTCGCCATCGAAGGAGCATTTGGAGACACTTCTGGACGGGCATAACCAATAACTTGCGCCATCTCGCGTAAGATATGTTTACGAGCTTCCATTGCTTGAGTTAAAGCGATATCCATGATTTCTTCATTGATACCTTCAATTTTTATGTCCATTTGCAGTGCTGTAATACCTTCTTCAGTACCAGCCACTTTAAAGTCCATATCACCCAAGTGATCTTCATCACCTAGGATATCAGTCAATACAGCGAAACCATCATCTTCTTTAATCAGACCCATTGCGATACCAGCAACAGGTGCTTTAAGGGGAACACCCGCGTCCATCATAGACAAAGAGGCACCACATACAGACGCCATTGAGCTTGAACCATTAGATTCAGTGATCTCAGATACGATACGAATGGTGTATGGGAATTCTTCTTCGCTTGGCAATACCGCTTGAACACCACGACGAGCTAGACGACCATGACCAATCTCACGACGACCAACACCACCCATACGACCACACTCACCAACAGAATAAGGAGGGAAGTTATAGTGAAGCATGAAGCTGTCTTTGTTTTCGCCAGCTAGGCCATCACTCATTTGTGCATCACGGCTAGTACCTAGAGTACAGGTTGCAATCGCTTGAGTTTCACCACGAGTAAACAGTGCAGAGCCATGAGTTTTACTCAGTAGACCCACTTCAACATTGATTGGACGAACGGTTTTATTATCACGGCCATCAATACGAGGCTGACCATCAATTACACGACGACGAACGATACGCTTTTCAAGTTTAGAAAAAGCACCAGTTACATCGACTTCTGTAAACTCACCTTCTTCGGTTACCAAAGCTTCTACCGCAGCGTTACGAACTTCACCCAGTTGTGCATAACGAGCCATTTTCTCGCTGATACCGTAAGCCGCTTCAATTTGATCAGCGTAACCAGACGCAACAGCTTCAGTTAAAGAAACATTAGCCGTTTCCGCTTGCCAATCCCAACGAGGATTAGCACATTCTGAAGCAAATTCAGTTATCGCAGTAATCGCCGCCTGCATTTCTTTATGAGCGAAAAGAACCGCACCTAGCATTTCATCTTCAGTAAGCTCTTGCGCTTCAGATTCAACCATCAATACAGCATCTTTTGTCCCTGCAACCACCATGTCTAGTAAAGAAGCATCTAGGTCTGAGTAGCTTGGGTTTAGTAGATAACCAGACTCATCATTAAAACCAACTCGTGCAGCACCGATTGGACCGTTGAATGGGATACCAGAGATAGTCAATGCCGCAGAGGTCGCAAGCATGGCCGCAATATCAGCGTCCAAGTTTGTATTAGTCGACATAACAGTACAAACGACCTGAACTTCATTCATGAAGCCTTTAGGGAATAATGGACGAATCGGACGGTCAATTAAGCGAGAAGTCAGTGTTTCTTTTTCAGAAGGACGGCCTTCACGTTTTAAAAAACCACCTGGGATTTTACCAACAGCATAAGCACGCTCTTGATAATGTACAGATAATGGGAAAAAGTCTTGACCAGCTTTTGCTGATTTAGCACCCACAACAGTAGCAAGCACTTGTGCATCGCCAATAGTACAAAGCACGGCACCAGTCGCCTGACGAGCAATGCGGCCGGTTTCTAAAGTAACGGTGTCGTTACCAAACTGGAAAGTTTTAGTCGTAATACTCACAAGTATTCCTTTTCATTAAAAAAATTGCTTTCTCCCAAAGACCATCTTTTTAAGCCAGTACTCATATGAATTCTTTTTGCCTCTTTTTTAACAAAGAGCAAAACTCATATGAAGTACAGGCTGTCCCTTGGGAGACCAATAAAAAAAGGGCCATAGATTCCTATGGCCCTTTCCTTCAGTCTTAGCGACGCAGACCTAGTTTTTTGATCAAACCAGTGTAACGTGCTGCGTCTTTACGCTTAAGATAATCCAACAACTTACGACGTTGGTTTACCATGCGAATTAGACCGCGACGAGAATGGTGGTCATGGATATGAGATTTAAAGTGACCTTGTAGACCTTCAATGTTCTTAGTCAACAATGCTACTTGAACTTCAGGAGAACCTGTGTCGCCTTCCGCTACTTGAAACTCTTTAACCAACGCTGCTTTTGATTCTGCAGACAATGCCATAATCTATATCTCCAAATTAATATGCTATAAAAAATAAAGGATAGCCGAGCATATTTTCAGTTACCCTAAGCCAGCTAGTCTAACATTAAATGCGAGTTAACTCACTGGTATTTACGAGTCGTTGAGGCTTAATAAAAGAAGCTTTTATTCGCCCTAGACCCAAAAAGCGCTGCGTGTCTTGATCGTATAATCTAACCGAACTTTCATCCTCAAAAGAGGTGGTATTCGCGATGCTACGACCATGCAGCATATCTTTTGTATCAGACGGCGACAATTCTACCTTATTCATATGCTCAACGGCAGTATCCATTGACATTAAATAACCATCTAATGTCGCCTCACCTCGCTCTGCTAAAGCCTCAAAATCTTCCAGAGACAACATGTTTTCTGGCTGATAACCAGCGGTTGAAATCCGATGTAAGGATTTCAAATGCGCACCACACCCCAACGCTTCGCCAATATCCTCACCGATAGTGCGAATATAAGTCCCTTTTGTACATTGAATATCTAAAGTCAGTGTATCTTCGGTTCTTGCAACAAGCGTCAGATTAGCAACGGTGACACGCCGGCGTTTCCTTTCTATAACAATGCCCTGACGAGCATATTCATATAAAGGCTTACCTTCGTGTTTTAACGCAGAATACATGGGAGGAATCTGCTCTATCTCACCGCGGAATCGGTCAAAAATCACTTCAAGCTCTTGCCCGGAGAGATTTGGAATCGCCGCTTCCGTCAACACATCACCTTCCCTATCTCCAGTTGTCGTTCTAATACCCAGCTGAATACAGGTTAAATAACGTTTATCGGCGTCTAATAAAAATTGCGAGAACTTGGTCGCTTCACCCAAACATAGTGGCAGCATGCCTGTTGCAAGAGGATCCAACGCGCCAGTATGACCCGCTTTCGCCGCTCGATACAAACGTCGGACTCGCTGTAATGCTTGATTGGAGCTTAAACCAATGGGCTTGTTCAGTAGAACGATGCCGTCTACCGAACGCCATTTTGTTTTTGACATACAGACCTATTACTCGCCTTCGTTACCGTTTTTTGCCTGATCATCAAGAATAGCTTCATCAATAAGGCTCGACATGCGAGAACCATTGACAACACTTTCATCATAATGAAAACGCAATAACGGCATGACACGAAGCTTCACTTCTTTAGCCAATCGACGACGTAAAAATCCTTTTGCACTATCTAATGCTGCCTGATTCTCTGCCAATACTTCTGGCTGATCGTCTTTACCAAGAACCGTGTAATAAATATCTGCATAACCAAGATCTTTTGCTACACGTACTTCGTTGACAGTAACTAACCCTAAACGCGGATCTTTTACTTCAAACTGGATCAAGGACGCCAGCTCCTTTTGGAGCTGGTCACCAATCCGACTAGTACGACTAAAACCGTCTGCCATGATCTTGTCCTATTAAAGCGTACGCGCAACTTCGACGGTTTCAAAAACCTCGATTTTGTCGCCTACTTTGACATCGTTGTAATTTTTCACACCGATACCACATTCCATACCTTTGCTGACGTCGTTAACCGCATCTTTAAAGCGACGAAGAGATTCAAGTTCACCTTCGTAAATAACAACGTCTTCACGCAGTACACGGATTTGCTTGTTACGGTACACGGTACCTTCAACAACCATACAACCAGCAATAAGACCAAATTTAGGTGAATTAAATACATCACGCACTTCAGCCGTACCTTGGATATCTTCACGTAAATCAGGAGACAACATACCTGAAAGCGCTTGTTTCACGTCATCGATAATATTGTAGATGACACTGTAGTAGCGAAGATCAATGCTTTCACGTTCGATAAACTGTTTCGCAGAATTATCGGCACGAACATTGAAACCAAAAATTACCGCTTCAGAAGCCAAGGCTAACGTTGCGTCCGTTTCAGTGATACCACCAACACCGCTAGAAACAATATTCACCTGAACTTCGTCTGTATTCAGATCCACCAAAGACTTAATCAAAGCTTCGAGAGAACCACGAACGTCAGCTTTAAGAACCACGTTCAAGGTACGAACTTCATCTTTACCCATTTCAGAGAATAGGTTTTCAAGTTTCGCTGTATGCTGGCGAGCGAAACGCACTTCACGGTATTTACCTTGACGGAAGTTAGCTACTTCACGAGCTTTACGCTCATCCGCTACCACAATAAACTCTTCACCCGCTTCAGGCGTACCATCAAGACCTAAAATCTCAACCGGAATAGACGGACCAGCTTCGCTAATTGCTTTACCATTTTCATCCAACAAAGCGCGTACACGGCCCATCTGTAGGCCAGCCAAAACGATATCACCTTTACGCAGGGTACCATTTTGCACCAATAAGGTAGCAACCGAACCACGACCACGATCAAGGCGAGATTCAACAACAACACCCTTACCTGGTGAGCTAGGAACAGCTGTTAACTCAAGCACCTCTGATTGCAGTAGAATAGCCTCTAGAAGCTCTTCAATACCTTCGCCAGATTTCGCAGAAACACCAACAAACTGAATGTCACCACCCCACTCTTCTGGAACGACTTCTTGAGCAACCAATTCGTTTTTAACTCGATCTAGATCCGCGCCTTCTTTATCCACCTTAGTAATGGCAACAACCATTGGCACATCAGCTGCACGAGCATGCTGAATCGCCTCAATGGTTTGCGGCATGACACCATCGTCAGCAGCACATACCAAGATAACAATATCAGTCGCTTTAGCACCACGAGCACGCATAGAGGTAAAGGCAGCATGTCCAGGAGTATCCAAGAAGCTCACCATTCCATGAGGCGTTTCTACATGGTAGGCACCAATATGCTGTGTAATACCACCAGATTCACCAGCCGCAACGCGAGTGGTACGAATATAATCAAGCAATGATGTTTTACCATGGTCAACGTGACCCATTACGGTAACCACAGGTGCTCGCTTAATCGCTTCACCTTCGTAGTCAATGGCTTCAATCATGTCATTTTCGACTGCATTTTCATCAATCAATACAACAGTATGACCCATTTCTTCGACGACAAGTGTTGCTGTATCTCGGTCAATTGTTTGGTTAATAGTCGCCATAGCGCCCATTTTAAACATAACCTTGATAACCTCAGCGCCTTTAACCGACATTTTTTCAGCAAGATCTGCCACAGTAATACTCTCTGGCAAACCCACTTCATGAATAATCTTCGCTGTCGGCTTCTGAAAACCATGTTCTTGTTTCACAGAAGGTTTTTTGTGCTTACGACCTAACTTATTACGACGAGAAAACTCTTCGTCGCCATTTACATTAACGCGAGAACGCTTGTTGTCAGAACTATTGCGACCACGAGGTTTATTATTATCCCCATCCTGTCTCATAGGAGCACCCTTCTTACCTTTAGGTGCTACAGGCGATTTTTTACTGTCCATAGCTGGCTGAGACGTTTTCTTTGTCGCTTTAGGCTGTTGTGGCTTAGGTGCTTCCACGGGAGCTACCGCTTCTATATCAGAGGCCTTCGGCTCCACACTCTTCACACCTGAATCTGCAACAACATCACTAACAGAGGCCTCAGCACGGGCTTTTTCTTCCGCTTCAGCCTGCGCTTTCGCAGCCTTTTCAGCTTCCAACTTACGCTCTGCTTCCAGACGAGCAGCTTGCTCCTCTTCCAAACGCTTAGCCACTAACTCTTCTTGCTTCTGCGCATCATCTCCGGTGTCATCACGCTTAACATAAGTACGCTTCTTCTTCACCGCAACATTAACAGCTTTACCACCATCACGAGACAAGGTGCTGGTTTTTTTGCGCTGTAAAGTAATGCGCTGAGCACCTTCTTCTTCGCCATGTTGACGCTTCAGATAGTTCAACAATACTTCTTTTTCAACTTCAGAGACTTCTTGGTTTTCACTCTTTTGAGGAAGACCAGCATCTTTCATCTGAGTTAGTAGCTTATCGACTGGCGTATTTACCAGCTCGGATAGTATCTTTACGGTTTGAACTGTCATTAAGTTCCCCCTTATGTACTCAGATTTTATTCAGATTCAGCAAACCAAGGTGCACGAGCAGTCAAAATCAGACTTCCCGCACGCTCTTCTGTCATACCTTCAACTTCAAGCAATTCATCAACCGACTGTTCTGCCAAGTCTTCCATGGTAACTACACCTATGGAGGCTAGAACTAGAGCGAGATGATTATCCATCCCTTCCATTTCCAATAAATCGGCAGCCGGTTTAGCACCATCTAATTGCTCTTCTGCTTGAAGAGCTTGATTCAACAATGCTTCTTTTGCTCGTGAACGCAATTCATTCACTAAATCTTCATCAAACCCATCAATGTCTAACATTTCTTCCATTGGGACATAGGCTACTTCTTCGAGTGAAGCAAAGCCTTCATCAACCATTTGGGCGGCTAAATCATCATCAATGTCTAATCCAGCAACAAACAGATCGATCATTTTCTGTGATTCTTCCTGCTGTTTCGCTTCGGCATCTTCACTGGTCATCACATTTAAAGACCAACCAGTTAAGGTAGAGGCAAGACGAACATTTTGGCCATTACGACCAATTGCCTGTGCTAAATTATCACTCTTAACAGCAACATCCATAGAATGCGCATCTTCATCAATCACAATAGAATCTACTTCCGCAGGCGCCATTGCATTAATCACTAATTGAGCTGGATTATCATCCCATAGGACAATATCAACACGCTCACCATTCATTTCATTAGAAACCGCTTGAACACGAGCACCACGCATACCGACACAAGCGCCGATAGGATCAATACGACGGTCATTTGTCTTAACTGCAATTTTTGCACGCAAGCCGGGGTCTCGTGAAGCGCCACGAATTTCAATCATTTCCTCAGAAATCTCAGGTACTTCTAAGCGGAACAATTCAACCATAAAATTGGAATCATTACGTGACAGAATTAACTGTGGGCCACGACTATCATCACGAATCTCTAGTAATAACGCGCGCACACGGTCGTTCATGCGAAAGCTCTCTCGAGAAATAAGCTGATCTTTAGGTAGCAATGCTTCAGCATTTTCACCTAAGTCTACAACCAAGCTATCACGAGTCACTTTTTTCACCTGACCGTGAACAAGTTTGCCCACTTTTTCACTATAGCGAGCAATCACTTTAGCACGTTCAGCTTCGCGAACCTTCTGTACAATCACTTGTTTTGCTGTTTGCGCAGCGATACGACCAAAAGCTTCCGACTCGACTTCTTCTTCGTAGACGCCACCAATAGCAATACCAAGGTTTTGCTCTTCAGAATCATCAATAGTTAACTCAGAAGCAGGTGAAGAATAATCTTCATCGGCAACAATGTTCCACTGACGGTATGTAATGTAGTCACCTGTACGTTGATCAATAGAAACACGAATTAACGCATCTTCTTCAAATCGACGTTTGGCAGCACTAGCTAAAGCAATCTCAACAGCTTCGAAAATAACTTGTTTCGGAACATCTTTCTCGTTGGAAACGGCTTCGACTACCAAAAGAATTTCTTTGCTCATCCTTTTAGCCTCTCTTCAAGGTTAATTTTTAAAATTGTGGAACAACATTTGCCTTGTCAATTAGATCGACTGGCAATAAGTATTCTTCTTGATCAACACGGATAACGACATCTTCGTTCTCGATACCCATAAGCTGTCCTTTAAATTTACGGCGACCATCAAAAGGCACTCGTAAACGTAGGGAAACAATAGACCCCACATAAGCTTGATACTGAACCAAGTCAAAAAGTGGTCGATCTAATCCTGGAGATGAAACTTCCAGGTTGTATTCCCCAGTAATAGGGTCTTCAACATCTAGAATAGAACTCACTTGTCGACTGACTTGAACACAGTCCTCAACATCAATACCTTTCTCGGCATCAGTTTCAATATATATTCTCAGCACGGAATCTTTACCTAAAGATAAATATTCCATCCCCCAAAATTGAAAACCTAACCCTTCAACGACTGGTCGAATAAGTTCTTCTAAAATCGTATATTTTGCTGACAATCGTTTTCTCCGAAAACTTTTTATAAAACGCAGAAACAAAAAACGGGCTCAAGGCCCATTTCCATTTATAAACAGTAACAGTACAGATAACAAAAAACCCCATATAGGGGTTCTCAGCACTCAACTCAATATACCTGAGAGAGCCCCCTTCAACTAAGAAGGTTGTCAATCCTGACACTCAACACCAACAATAAACTGGTACAGATACCTAAAAGATATCTACCTGAAGAAAGACTAACAAATAGATCGCCTTCAACAAACCATATTACTCTGCATCAATAGCGCGGTATTATACACAAAATACAACACCAATTCAAGATTGGTGCGGATGGGGGGACTCGAACCCCCACGAGCATAGCTCACCACCCCCTCAAGGTGGCGCGTCTACCAATTCCGCCACATCCGCAAAACTATTTTACCGAACACAACCCAACGACTTTCCAAATATCAAAACCAAGCATTACTCAGTGACAGGAAGGTCAGACCCAGTCGCTTTTTTATCACCTAGCTCAGGAAGCCCTACCGTTTCTTCAACCTGAGGAGCTGAAGGAACAAAATCAAGAGCCCCAGAAACACTTTTCGCTTGCTCGCTGGCAAAAAATGCCAAACCAAAGCTAGTCAAAAAGAAAACCAGTGCAAAAACTGCCGTCATACGGCCAAAGAAGCTACTACCGCCCTGGCTACCAAACACAGTTTGAGACGCACCACCACCAAAAGAGGCACCCGCGTCTGCACCTTTACCTTGCTGCAATAATACCAACGCAATAATCGCTACTGCCGCCAATACATGCAAAACTAAAATAAGTGCTTCCATCAATTAACCTGCTGCTTTTACAATTGCTATAAATTCTTTTGCATCAAGTGATGCACCGCCAACCAGAGCACCATCTACATCAGGCATTTCAAATAAAGCCGCACTGGTTGATGCTTTAACACTTCCGCCGTACAAGATCTGAACCTTTTGAGAAACAGACAAAGACGACTGAGCCAAAAAAGCCCTGATCTCTTGATGTACTTCCTGGGCCTGATCTGCGCTTGCGGACAAACCTGTTCCTATCGCCCAAACGGGTTCATAGGCAATAACGACATTATTAAATGCATCAATACCGATAACATCAATAACGGCCTGAATCTGACGTATACAAACTGCGAATGTTTGCTCAGCTTCACGCTCTTGCAAAGTTTCACCAATACACAACATTGGCGTTAAGCCTGCTGCCAAGAGCGCTTTCGCTTTCGAAGCTATAAAGGCATCAGTTTCAGCATAGAGAGAACGTCGCTCAGAGTGGCCAATCAATACATACTTAACCCCAAGCTCAGACAGCATCAAAGCCGACACTTCTCCCGTATGAGCTCCTTGTTCTTTATCGCTAACATTTTGCGCAGCAAGAACAAGATCACTTTCGCCAATAAGTTCAGACACCATGGACAAATATGGGAAAGAAGGAGAAACAACCACTTCAGAGTTAGCATTTTTCATCTCAAGCAAGCCATTCACAAGAGACAAAATCGACTCTTTTGAGCCATTCATTTTCCAGTTTCCAGCTACGATCTTTTGACGAGTCATATTCTAACCCCCTAAATTCGAGGCGCCTATTCTATGGAAAGCCCCCATTGGTTTCAAGTACTTATTTTGCTCCACTCCTTTAAAGTAAGGCATATTAAGACATTTTTTGAGAAACAACTTCATTCACCTGCTCAACCAGATAGTCAACCAGCTCATCCACTGTCTTATCATCCCGGCCCTCTACCATCACTCGAATGAGAGGTTCAGTTCCAGAAGCCCTAAGCAGCACTCGACCTAAACCATTTAAACGTTCATTGGCAACAGAAATAGCCTTTTGCAAAGCCGGCTCCTCATTCGGTATAAAGCGCTTCGCCACACGAATATTTTTTAATTTTTGAGGAAACTTAACCAACCCAACTAAGAGCTCATCCAAAGTTTTCTCTTCTTCAATCATCGCCCTGAGCACTTGCAACGCAGCGACAATACCGTCTCCTGTTGTGGTAATGGAACGACATACAATATGACCTGATGGCTCACCACCTAATACCCAACCATGCTGCACTAGCTTTTCATTAACATACCTATCACCAACAGCTGCACGACTAAAGCCAATACCACTTTCAGAGAAAGCTAGTTCCAAGCCGAAGTTACTCATCAGAGTACCTACAACACCGCCACTAAAGCGGCCTGTTTGCATCAGGTGATTAGCAATAATGTATAAAATATCATCCCCATCACGTACCACACCATGTCGATCAACAAGGATCAAACGATCCCCGTCACCATCTAAAGCAATCCCTATATCGGCCTTTTCAGCTAATACATTTTTACGCAGTAACTCAGGTTTAGTCGCACCACTGGTTTCATTGATATTAAGGCCATCTGGATTTGCACCTATAATAACGACATCCGCACCCAATTCAGAAAACACTCGTGGCGCCACATGGTAAGTTGCACCATCCGCACAATCGACAACAATTTTTAATCCGCTCAACTGCAAGCCAATTGGAAAAGTGCCCTTACAATATTCAATATAACGACCAGCCGCATCATCAACCCGCTTAGCACGGCCAATATGATTAGATTCAACCACCTCCATTGGTTGCTCTAAGTAATATTCAATGCGTTCTTCAAGTTCGTCTGATATTTTGCCACCTTCAGCGGAGAAAAACTTAATGCCATTGTCCGTATAAGGGTTGTGCGACGCACTAATTACAATCCCCGCACTCGCCCTAAAAGTACGCGTTAAATAAGCAATGGCAGGGGTCGGCATAGGCCCAACCAAACGCACATCAACGCCTGCTGCAACAATTCCAGATTCAAGCGCCGACTCAAACATATAACCCGATATGCGAGTATCTTTTCCGATAAGAATCTTTTTACCATGTTCTTTAAAAACCTGGCCCGCTGCCCAACCAAGCTTAAGCATAAACTCTGGTGTAATAGGCGTTACGCCTACCTTGCCTCTAATTCCATCTGTACCAAAATACTTACGCATCAAACTTCTCTCTCAATACGAGACATTAATTCCAACATTTCAACATGTGGCTTAACATCATGAACCCTAAAAATTCGAGCACCCTTGGTATAGGCTGCCGCATTTGCTCCCATTGTTCCATACAAGCGCTGATCAACAGGTAAATTTAAAACATCGCCAATCATGGTCTTTCTCGAAACACCTATAAGCACGTCAAAACCCAATCGCTTAAAATGCTCAGTATGACTAAGTAAAACGAGGTTATGTTCTAGAGATTTTCCAAAGCCAATACCCGGATCCAAAATCAAACGAGACCGCTCAACCCCTGCCGCTTCGCATACTACTACTCGAGACATCAAGTAATCAGACACATCAGCAACAACAGAGGAATAATCAGGCTTTACCTGCATAGTTTGAGGTACGCCCTTCATATGCATTAAGCAAATAGGCAAATCCGCTTGAGCAGCGGCCTCTAGCGCCCCTGCACGCTCTAAAGCTCGAACATCATTTATTAACCCCGCACCTAAAGTGGCTGATTCACGAATCACTTCCGGCGTACTTGTATCAACAGATACAATGATGTCAAAACGCTCTTTTATCGCTTCCAGAACAGGTAAAACACGATCTAACTCCTGAGACATGGTTACTGGCGTCGCACCAGGTCGAGTCGACTCTCCCCCGACATCTATTATGCTAGCGCCTTCTCGAATCATTTTTTGAGTTTGAAAAAGAGCAGAATCTAGAGAAGAAAAAGACCCACCATCAGAAAATGAGTCAGGGGTGACATTCAGTATCCCCATAACATGAGGAAGGGACAAGTCAAGCGACTTGTCCCCAAAGAGCATTAACGACATGAAAAAGCCAGATCAAAAATTATCAACACAAATCACTACTCACCAGCAGGCTTAGATGATGAAGCTTGATTAGGCGCACTGCCAAGGTCTTCAGATCCTGAAGGAGAATCCATTCCTGAAGAATTTTCTTCAGCGATACCCTCTTCCTTCCCGTCATCATCTTTAGGTTTATTTACACTAGGGTCTGACCAGCCTTCTGGAGGAGATGGCTGTTTACCATCCATAATTTCTTTAATTTGCTTGGCATCAATCGTTTCATATTGCATCAAGGCTTCCGCCATAACTTCTAACTTAGCACGATTATCTTCCAATATTTGTGTCGCTGTGGCATAACAACGAGTAATAATATCCTGCACTTCAGCATCAATAATCTTACCCGTCTCTGGAGAAAAGTAGTTCGCTTTACTTCCCGTTGGCCCAGTTATATAGCTCCCGCTATTATCATCTTCTTCATAAGCAAATGGCCCTAATTTCTCAGATAATCCCCACTTAGTGACCATATTACGAGCAATACTTGTAGCTCGCTCAATATCATTAGATGCACCGGTAGAAACACCATCAAAACCATGAATCATTTCTTCGGCAATACGGCCACCATAAAGGCTACATACTTGACTCTCAAGACCACGTTTACTGACACTGTATTTATCTTCTTCAGGTAAATACATGGTGACACCTAAAGCCCGGCCACGAGGAATAATCGACACTTTATAAACAGGGTCATGCTCAGGCATGAGATAACCAATAATAGTATGCCCTGCTTCGTGATAAGCCGTATTAAGCTTCTCTTCTTCTTTCATCACCATGGTTTTACGCTCAGCGCCCATGAGGATTTTATCTTTTGCTAGCTCCAGCTGCTCCATATTCACCAAGCGGCGATTGGAGCGAGCGGCAAACAAGGCTGCCTCATTAACCAAGTTAGCTAAATCCGCACCAGAGAACCCAGGTGTACCACGGGCAATGTTTTTAGGCTCTACATCGTCATCACATGGCACTTTACGCAAATGCACCTTCAAAATTTGCTCACGTCCACGAATATCAGGCAAACCAACTTGCACTTGACGGTCAAAACGACCTGGACGCAACAATGCAGGATCCAATACATCGGGGCGGTTAGTCGCTGCGATAACAATAATCCCCTCGTTACCCTCAAAACCATCCATCTCGACAAGCAATTGGTTTAACGTTTGCTCACGTTCATCGTTACCGCCGCCCATACCGGAACCACGATTACGACCAACCGCATCGATCTCATCAATAAAAATAATGCAAGGAGCGTGCTTTTTAGCTTGCTCAAACATGTCACGTACACGAGAGGCACCCACACCCACAAACATCTCAACAAAATCTGAACCAGAAATAGTAAAGAAAGGCACCTTAGCTTCACCAGCAATCGCTTTCGCTAGCAAGGTTTTACCTGTACCTGGAGGGCCGCACATCAAAATACCGCGAGGAATCTTGCCCCCTAATCGCTGAAACTTACTCGGCTCACGTAAGAAGTCGACTAACTCTTCAGTATCTTCTTTTGCTTCATCACAACCAGCCACATCAGCAAAGGTGGTTTTAATTTGATCTTCAGGCAACAGGCGCGCTTTAGATTTACCAAACGACATTGGTCCACCCTTACCACCACCGCCACCTTGCATTTGGCGCATGAAGAACATGAAAATTGCAAGAATAAGCAGAATAGGAAAACTCGCCACCAACAACTGAGTCCAGATGCTTTGCTGTTCAGGCATACGCCCTTCAACAATGACATTATTGCTAAGCAGATCATCCATTATTTTAGGATCTGCCGCTGCAGGACGAACAGTATCAAAAGTATCGCCACTGGTACGGCTACCACTAATGGTATAGCCATCCACAATCACTCTAGCGATACGACCGTCGTGTACCTCTTTGACGAACTCAGAATAAGAGATACGATTGGTATCCGGCGTTGTATTAAAGTTGTTGAATACAGTTAACAGTACAGCCGCAATAACCAGCCACAACAGTATATTTTTTAGCATATCGTTCAAGAGCACACCTCTTAACGGTTATTTTTAATGTAGCCAGTATAATACCAGAACATCTCTCATTAACCTTTGTATTGTCTTCCTAATAAGTAAACTTCACGGCTTCTTGCACGTGACGCGTCTGGTTTACGTGTTACAACGGAGCCAAACTGAGCTTTCATGGCTTTAAGATAGTCATCAAAACCTTCTCCTTGAAACACTTTTACCAAAAAATTTCCGCCCGGACGTAGCACTTGAGCCGCCATATCCAGCGCCAACTCCACAAGATACATAGCTTGCGGCTGATCCACAGAAGCATTACCACTCATATTGGGGGCCATATCTGAAATTACAAGATCCGCTTTCTCATTCCCCATTTCACTTAATATTGCCTCATAAACTTCCTGCTCAGTAAAATCGCCCTGAACAAAAGTCACCCCGGGGAGCGGAGCCATTTCTAATATATCAGAAGCAACAATAGTCCCTTTATCACCTATCATTTTAGCCGCTACTTGAGACCACCCTCCAGGTGCAGCACCTAAGTCCACCACACGCATGGCAGGCTTAAACAGTTTATCTTTATCATTCAGCTCCAGCAATTTATAACTTGCCCTAGAACGATAACCATCTTGCTGGGATTTTTTGACATACTGATCGTCAAAATGTTCCTTCATCCAAGAGTTACTACTTTTTGATCTTGCCACGTCTTCATCATACCTAAATCAGTCAATATTCCGCTATAATATCCCTTAACCTCTAAAGCCTCCAATAAAGAGGGTTAACTAAGATGAGAAAAATTTACTATGAGCATTACAAACGCCCAAAAAAAGCAATACCGCCTAATTGGCCATGCACTTAACCCAGTGGTTATGATTGCAGGCAACGGCCTAACGGAAACGGTTTTGACAGAAGTCGACCGAGCACTAGAAGACCACGAGCTCATCAAAGTTCGCATCAGCATCACAGACCGTGAAGTACGCACCGCTCTTATTGCTGAAATTAGCAAAATAATGAAATGTGAAGTCGTACAAACCATAGGTAAAGTGGCACTTTTTTACCGTGCGGCATTAGAACCCAACCCAAAGCTCTCTAATTTATTACGTTAAAAGTACAACTAAGAGATAGTCTTTTTGATCAAAAAACAGACTATCTCTAAACTCTTCAACAATGTGGCCGATACCCTTTGCATTATAATAAAGGAGCCGTCGTATGCTGTTTATCGAGGCGTTAAGTAAAGCGAATAGCCAGCCAAAAACAAGGCCGCTTATTAACAAAAGAAAAAATCGCACTATTATTAGCAACAGAGACTCTGTCGCGCTAAGCTCTGCCGCCCATCAGGTGAAAGAAATTCATTTAGATAGTCGAGAAAAAACACCACTTACCCCCTCAAACAGTATTTTCGCCAACCTTATTGAACATGTCATTAACTACTTAACTGGCGCAAAGCTAACACTCCACTCGCCAGAGGAACTCAATTTAGAACAAAATGATTGGCAGCTTTTTTTACAAGTACCACCAGTCAATACCGAGAATACTAAAAAACAAGGCAGCTACCTTGTCCCTGCAATCCATCGGCAGCCGCCAGCAAAACAGCTCATTTTTCATATCCCTGTTAAACCGGCATATGGTAAAACAATTGAAATGACGCTTCTGCTATCAGCTCACCACGGCTCACCAGAAATTCCGCAGCTGTTTCACCTGTTCCCAAAAGAAAATCAACTTCCGGCACTTAATACGCCCTATACCCCAGAATTTATTGACCAGCAAATCACTCATTATCATGTTTTGCTAGATCAAGATGGTGAGGCAGATCAGCTATCACCTCTCTACAGCTATGTGAATCAAAGCCGGATCATCGATGAACATGCCTCACAACCGCTACTATCGGGTTTAAGAATATGGCGCGCAAAAGGCAACATACTCAACCCTGTCGTCCTAGGTGACAATCGAATCGGCATGCTCTTTTTTGGCCATTACCACCCCCTAGACAGCAGCAACATAAGCCTAGAAGAAAGGCAGCGACAATCTAACAAGCTGTACACCAAAGCCTGAAGCGCATTTAGACAATAAAAAACCCTTTATGAAAAATCATAAAGGGTTTATTGGTTTACCATTCAACAAACAGTTAGATACTGAAACTGGCACCACAACCACAAGTCGATGTAGCATTCGGATTTTGCACCGTAAAACGCGAACCTTCGAGGTTTTCTTTGTAATCCACTTCAGAGCCAACCAAATACTGAAAGCTCAACGGATCAACGACCAAGGTAACACCATGGCGTTTTACTTCGGTATCATCTTCCTGATGCTCTTCGTCAAAAGTGAAACCATACTGAAAGCCAGAGCAGCCACCCCCTGTTACATAAACACGCAACATGAGTCGATCATTCTCTTCTTCCTCAATCAAAGTTTGCAGCTTCGCCGCAGCGGCTTCTGTAAACTCTATTGGATCTGCTGATTCAACCACACTCATTTTGACACCACTAAAACTATTTTGAATAAATGAATTATCCGCTTAACCTAGTATTTCAGTCAAGTATTGATCAATGCTCACGAGTTGAGCGGAAACGAACCTGAGGCCACTTTTCTTCTGCCATCATCAAATTCACTCGTGTCGGCGCTAAATAAGTCAAATGACCACCACCATCAATAGCAAGATTATCACTACACTTATTTTTAAACTCTTCAAACTTCTTAGCATCGTCACAATCTACCCAGCGAGCCGTATTCACATTAACAGGTTCATAAATACACTCAACCTTGTACTCATCTTTCAAACGATAAGCGACCACTTCATATTGCAACTGCCCAACCGCACCAACAATCAGCTCATTATTACGCTGAGGCATAAATAATTGTGTAGAGCCTTCTTCGGATAACTGCTGTAAACCTTTCTGCAGCGCTTTCATTTTCATCGGGTCTTTCAAACGAACGCGACGAAAAAGCTCAGGAGCAAAATGAGGAATACCGGTAAACTTCAGCTCCTCACCTTCCGTAAAAGTGTCACCAATTTGGATCGTACCGTGGTTATGCAAACCAATAATATCACCAGAAAACGCCTCTTCAACGCCTTCACGATCACCTGCCGTGAAAGACACAGCATCCGTCACCTTTATATCCTTCCCGATACGGCAATGACGCATCTTCATGCCACGCCGGTAGGTACCAGAACACACGCGCATAAAAGCAATACGGTCACGATGCTTAGGATCCATATTGGCTTGTATTTTAAAAATGAAACCAGAAAATTTATCTTCCTTCGCTTCCACATTGCGAGAATGAGTTTCTCGGCCAATCGGCGGCGGAGCCCACTCCACAAAACCATCCAGCATCTCACGGATACCGAAATTAGACAGTGCCGTTCCAAAGAACACAGGCGATAGTTCACCCGCTAAATAAGCATCCAAATCAAATTCATGACTCGCACCACGCACCAACTCAACCTCATCAAGATAGGCTTCCCAGTCATCGCCAAGCAGCTCTTTTGCCTCGTCAGACTGCAAGCCCTCAATGCGAATATCATCCGTCAAAGTATGACCACGACCACGGGTAAAGACATGAATGGTATCCGTATAAAGGTTATAAACACCTTTAAAAAAGTGGCTCATGCCGATTGGCCAAGTAATAGGCGCACAGGCAATTTTAAGAACATCCTCCACCTCATCCAACAATTCAATAGGATCTCGAATGTCACGGTCCATCTTGTTGATGAAGGTCAAAATAGGCGTATCACGCAAGCGACAGACATCCATTAACTTAATGGTTCGGTCTTCCACCCCTTTCGCGCCATCAATAACCATCAATACAGAGTCAACTGCGGTTAAAGTACGGTAAGTATCTTCCGAAAAATCCTCATGCCCAGGGGTATCAAGCAAATTAACCGTACGATCTTTATAGGGGAACTGCATCACAGAAGAGGTAATCGAGATACCACGCTGCTTCTCCATCGTCATCCAATCCGAGGTTGCATGTTTATCACCCTTACGGCCTTTTACTGAGCCCGCTGTCTGAATAAGCTGGCCGAGCAACAAGAGCTTTTCGGTAATAGTGGTTTTACCAGCGTCAGGGTGAGAGATGATAGCAAAGGTCCTTCGCTTATTGATTTCATTGAGAAAATCTTGGTTTGCCATGTATAAATTCTTTTAGTTTGTACACGGATTTGTACACACTTTTGGAAGTACTCTCTTTTCAGTTCTTCGCTTGTCAAATCCGTCGTGTTAATCGTAATTGGCCGCTATTTTCGCTGATCTTGACTTTATAAACAATCAATGGTTATCTAATCGGTTACCATTTACTCTCAGCGTGCGCCAATGCTCAGTTGTAGCTGTTTGCAATCGTTGCTTCTTCAGCTCATGAACAACTGTGGCTAAACCACAAATTCCTTCGCTACCAGAAATCGATGATAGCTTGTCGTACTACACCGATGATGGTGCAGTTGCCGTTGATCGGTATTGCAGGGTATTGCGGGTTCAAAGGTTTTAGGTACTTCTGTTCACCATCAATAACTAACTGCTTAAAGGTTGCTTCTTTCGAATCATCCAAACGCGCAACAACCAATGAACCTGAAGAGTACGGTAACTCAGGATCAACAACGATCACTGCCCCCTCAGGTATGGATTTTTTTCCGCTTGGATTTTCCATACTGTCGCCTTTTACGCGAAGTGCGAAACAACCCTCATGTGCTTTCCCAGTGACTTCACGCCACTCCTCAGCATCTTCATGGGCAAATCCCTCCGCTATTTCAGTCCAATCACCGGCCTGAACCCAGTTAATGAGAGGAATTCTTCCCTTAATATCAGGCCCGACTTCTACATTACCGACCCCCAAGCCAATCTCGCCATCACCTGTGGCGAGCCAATGAGCATTCACGCGAAGCGCCTCCGCGATCTGCATGGTGTAACGAGACCTAGCCGATTTACCAGAGCAAATCTGGCTGATCGACTGCTGTTTGATACCAATGCGGCGAGCCAACTCAGACTGAGTCACCCCAGTAAGCTGCAAGGCATGGTTTAGTCGTTCGGATAAAGTTTTCATAAGCCCGTATTCTACAAATAAAACTGTAGCCTTTCAACAATTTTAACTGTTGACTAATCTACAGTTTAAACTGTAACATTCAATCTTGTAACAGTTATTATTGTAACAGGAGACGGTATGGAAGTGTTCAACACAACACAAAAACATCTCCGCCGTGCCATTGACTTGGTCGGCGGGCAATCAGCATTAGCACGAGCCATCAACTCAAAACAGCAAAACGTCTGGTTTTGGTTGAATAAATCAGGGCGTGTTCCCGCTGAATTCGTTTTACCCATCGAACAAGCTACGCAAGGACAGGTAACCCGATCTCAGTTAAGACCGGACATCTACCCCGAATGCCCAAGCGAGCTGAAAGCCAGTAACCAGTAGGATTAAGGGCAAGTAATGGTCAGCATTTTACGTAAACACAGAAGCGAGTACCTCCATGCGTGATTATGGCAAGGTCTATACCCGCTTTTGGCTAAAGCAAAACGTTTTGTCCTGGAGTGACTCTGCGAAGTTGCTAGGACTGTATTTGCTTACATGCCCACATTGTAATTTGCTTGGCTGCTTTCGACTGCCGATTGGTTACGTTGCTTCTGACTTGAACTGGGATGAGCAACAGGTTGCCAAGGCGTTAAGTGAGTTAGAACAAGATCAGTTCCTGATTCGTTGCGAGGAATCCGGTTGGACTTTGATTCGAAGCTTTCTGAAGCACAACCCAATCGAAAACCCAAACCAAGGTAAGGCAGCCTTTCGGTTGCTTAAAGATGTACCTGCCGACTTCGTTGGTATGGCATCGCTTTTGAAATCTCTTGCCGCTTTTCAAGCTCGGCTACCAGAAGAATTTTCATCATTGTTTATGCCTGATGGCAACCCGGTAAGGGACTCTCAACGGTCGGATGACTCTGAGAGAAGCAATAAACCAACAGTTAAAACTGTTGACCACATACAGTTTGAAGACTTCTGGGATGTACAAATACGCAAAGAAAAAAAAGCGAAAGCCAAAGAAGAATGGCTACGCATGGGCCTCAATGAAGACCATGAACTCGCCTTGGAAGTGCTAACACGCTGGAAAGAGCAACGAGACAACCGATTGCAGTATCAAGATCGGACTAAGACCCCTATGCCACATAACTGGCTTTTAAACCGGCAATGGGAAGACGAGTACGTTCGCATTGATGAAGTACAGCAATCATCGACGAGCCTAAAGGGCAGCAATCACCAATTGAATATTGAAGAAAGCAATCGTCGCATCGCTGAAAGCTGGGCCGGACCAGGTATTCGGGAGGTTCGTTCAAGTGCAGGAGGTTGATAAACGCGAGTTTGCTGAAGTTTGGGGAGCAGCTTGGGCCATGTATGGCAAAAGCGTATCACCGCAATTGCTATCCATCGCATTTGAAGCCCTTCGTGCTTATAGCATTGAAGAAGTGCGAATCGGTCTGACTCGGCATATTCAATCACCGGATACTGGGCAATTTTTTCCAAAGCCCGCTGACGTCATCAAGCATATCGATGGCAACTCGGGTTCAAGAGCCATGGTTGCTTGGAACAAAGTTGACAAGGCTGTTCGTCAGGTTGGCGCTTGGACATCCGTGATGTTTGACGATGCACTTATCCACCGCGTGATTTCAGACATGGGGGGATGGGTTGAACTCTGCAAAGTTGATGACAGGGAATACCCCTTTAAGCAAAAAGAGTTTTTAACACGCTACCAGGCTTACTTGCTGCGGGACGAAGTGGGTGAATACCCAAGGCTATTACAGGGTATTGCAGACCATCAGAACCAGCAAAAAGGATTTGATATGCAAGCGCCTGTTGCCGTGGGTGACTGGTCAAAAGCGGCACAAGTTTACACGAGAGGCATCGCCAATTTTAGCGCAGTGCCTTTGAAAAGAATAAGCCCGAAAGCCATTCAGGCGCTTCTCGGAAATCAATTAGAGGACAAAAATGAAAACGATTAAAGCAAAAACCGTTGCCCTAGTGATAGCCATGTCCGCAAGCACTTCAGTCTATGCGTTTCCGGGCTATCAGTGGGAAAAAGCAGCACAAAGTGTTGGTATTGATCCAGTCATGCTCTACGCCGTTGCCTTGGCTGAGTCAGCCTCACATCGAGGTCTTAACATGACCAGTCCATGGCCATACGCAATTCGCAATGGTTCAAACGCAACCTACGCCAAATCTAAGACAGAAGCGGAGCAACTGTTAAACCAGGCACTTCAAGAGAGTGAAAAATACCAGCTCGATATTGGCCTTATGCAAATCAATTTGCATTGGCATGGGCATCGAGTGAGCTCAGCAGCTGAACTGCTAGACCCCATCACCAACCTTACTGTCGGCTCCAGTATTTTGGCCGAAGCAATCAAGTCTTCACCAAACGATTTAGAGCTTGGCATAGGCCGCTATCACAGTTGGAACGAAGAGCGTGCACGCTGGTATGGGCAAAGAGTGCTTTCTATCTATCGCAATATTTTACATGAACTGGAGGTCCGTCAATGACAACCAATCAACAAGACTTCTATCAATTAAATTTGGCGTACCTACACGCAGCACGTGAATTAGCGCGAATTGATCCGCAAGAGGCGGTCTTGCGCTTTGGACTTACACGCGACGTGGTGGATGCACTGATTAATGCCGGTGTTGACGACCTGCAACGAGTGGCGACCTCATCATTCATGCTGTTTCAACCAAGGGGTAACCAAAGCCAACTGATTGAGATGGTGAAGAGCAAAGGCACAGGTATCCCAAGAATCGCTTATTTATTATCAACCCTAAACAACAAGGGGGATGCATGATTGATAACCTGTCCAAAAGTGAGCTGTTTACCCGAGCCTCGCTGCTTATTAAGTACGGATTTCGAACGACCATTATCGCGCTCGATACAGGTTTGCCAATCCACATTATCAGAAGGCTGCACAAAGAAGTGACTGGCAAGTCACCTTGTCCTGGTCAATTGCCAGAATCTGATGCCATCGTTAAAAGCAGAAGAGCCCTAGTTGAAGGCTCCCTGCTGATGGCGCTTTATGTCAATATTGGTGGTGATAATGTCTACAAGCAATTAAATATCGATGCTTTGATGAAGGCTTACGATGCGTACTTGGTTGCAAGAGAAGAGGCAGACCTTCCAGCTGAGATCCCCTGGAAAAAACTGACCATCAATGAAGGTTGGGTTCTAGCTCGTGATTTAAGATCACAGCTTGCATCCTTACACCGGTGTCGATGCGGTAGTCTGTATTTGACGGTATCTCAACAGCGCATTCAGCTTAAATGTCCTGTGTGCGAGATTATGGCCGAGCAAACCACTAGAGCACTTTTTGAGAACTAACATGCTGATACATGATTTGATTGTGCACCGCCCGTGCACTTTGAGAGTACTAAGATGACAAACTTACTTAAATCTTTACCAGCACGCTGCTGGGTTATATCACTGGGGCTTTTTCTGGCGACTTTGGCTGCGGCTCATTTTTTTCCATCAGAAATATTAACGGCATCTGCCAAGTTAGCGGCTCTGCCATTTCTGTTCTGCACCGTCGTTTTTTTCAGCTACTTGGGATTCAAAGCGACCTGCAACCCCATCGGCCTTATAGCCATCACCACTATGTTTTTAGCAATCGCATATTGGCAAGTGAGTTGGACAATTTTCTGTGTCGGCTTAGCTTTCTTAGGCTTAAGCGGTCTAATCCGTTTGTTTCAAAGGCAACTGAAAGATACCGGTCGAGAACTAAGCCTGAGCGAAAAAAAATATTGGTACTGGGTAAACGAATTTGCAGATGGTCGCTCATCTATTCTCCCCAAAAAACCAAAAAAGTAGCCAGCCTATCACGCTGGCTACCTTCTATTTCTAGTTCCTTCCTGATGCCTGGTTATAGGCCCTAATATCAATCAAGTTGTTCTGAGCATAATCTCCCGCAAGGGATGCATTTGAGATCACCGCTATCTGCTTATCCACAAATGCTTTATCTTCTTCAGACACACTGTCAGGGATGTAAGCGCCACTCTCATCCTTTTGACGATACTCATTTAGCATTTGCTCCCTTAGGCCAAGCATTTCAGGCGACCAACTCGATGAGTCTTCAGAGTTGAATACGCGCCCCGCCAAACCTTCATTGAAAGCTTGAGCGAACACTTGGCTTTGAATCGGGGTCAATCCCATTCTCTGCCCTTCGCTGTATGCTTCCTTTTTAAAATCATCAGCATACTGCTCTAGGAACTCACCATATCGATTGTTAACTGCCGCACCGAATGCCCCCGCCAACATGGCTTCAGACTTAGTGCCCCAGTTTACTTCGGAAGCATACTGCGAACTCGATCCACTGTATGCATCATTAAACGCCGTCAATGGGTTTTCCAAAGAGGTTCCTGCATCAACGGCGGCTTTTAAGCCATCCCAGGTTGATTTGCTGGCCACCGTAGCGTTGTGCAAGAAACCTCGTGAGCCAGGATCTTCAAGCGCTTGTTCTTTGTAACTCTCATAGTCTTCGCCAAAGTGATTCAAGGTATGCAGTGCTGCATCAGTATGCTTGCCACTGAAATCACCAATAGCACTGGCGCTGTTGAAGAACATTTCAGCACCAGAAACTCCGCTATCATCAGCCATAATGCGTGATCGCCACTGAGATCCAGCTTCACTGTTTAGTCCAGATTGATAGGTACTTGTGTCAGTAGCTACGGCCTGCTGAGCTTGCTGCTGATGCGCATTCAACTGTCCATCTATACCAGACAGATTGGTTTGGTAAGCCGATTGAGCTGCGTTGAACTGAGTTTGAACTGTTGCTGCATCTTCGTAGCCGCCCAATACACCCGATTCAACTTGGCTTTGAGTACCACCAAAAGTAGGTGCAGTTGATGACAAGCCTTCATTTGAGCGCGGCTGAATTGATCGTAAATCGGCTCCGGTAGCCATGGCCATAACAGTCATTGCTGCTTGATAATCATTGTCCCGTTCAGCGGGCGTTGAAGAATTGCTATAGGTTAAAGACTCCATAGCTGCGGCCACATATGCCTGATTATCATCAGGTAACAAACGCTGATACATTGGAAGGTTTTCACGTAATCGGTTACCGGCTTCAACATGCTGGTTCATATAGCGACCTAAATAATCCATGACTTCAGGATTATCCGCCGCTAATCGGGTTAACGTCGCACCATCAGTATTTCTTTGTCCTGATAGACTGTAGCTGGCCTGATCAAGCTCACTAAAGCGGTTTGATGCCGTGACAACGTCTTGTGCTGAACTCTGAAGAGACTGATAGTCTTGGTTAGACAAGGACATCTCAACGCCAGAACGTCTTGAATCTGAAAGGTCCTTAACCATTGCATCGCGATACTCAGCACGTCGTGAATCACTTGATGCCAAGCTTTGCATCTCCCCAGTGAGCGTATTTGCGGTCGTAGATCGAGAACTGCCTTCTGATGACTCAACTTGGCCACTAAAGTTACCACCTAAATCCAAGCCTGCTCGTAACCGTGATATTTTTGGTACACGAGATGCGTCTGGCTTATCGACTCCTGGCAAGTTGCCCTGTGGGGAGTCATTCCCCCCTGTACCAAGTAATCTTCCCAAGAACCCTTTATCTGCTACTTCTTTATCATCGGTATTTGTAATGGTTCCATCGCCACCGACCCTTAAGCCTCCCGATAACACGCCAGATACCAAGCCACGTACAGCATCTTTTTTATCGTCTCCAAAACCATACCGAGTTTGCAGGTCATCAGTAACCTGATTAACAACGGCGCTAGATGCGGAGTTAGATGAGCCGATCTGACGTCCAACCGAAGACAGGTTGTCGTAACTTAGCTTTTCACCAAAAGTTCGACTCATAGTATTCCCAACCTGACGACTAAAGGCTTGGGTTGCCTGAGTCATGGATTCTTTTGCAGAGCCGACCATTGAACCCACTGCGTTTCCTACAGAGAAACTGCTTAGTAGGTTTGACGCTCCGGTCATAGCAGAACCCGTAAGGGCTGAATTCTGGAACATTGACTGTGATTGCATTACCGGGGCATTTTTCACGACATCTGGACTTGCCATCTTTTCATCAATGGCATCACCGTTTTGAAGACGTCCAGCCAAGTGGGTTGCAGTTATTGCTGAGCCATACACGAGCATGAGCGAAATTGCCGGAACACTCGACGCCAACATGCCGCCAGTAGCTATCCAGGTTTGCAGCACTGAATCCATCTGCATCATCCCAGCAAAAGATGGCACTTCTGTACCTGCAAAGGCATCAAGAGCCGACATTTTCCCTGCAACGGTTAAATGAATATACAGGTTAATGATAGCCATGACAGGCATCCAAAGTTGAATCCAAAGCAGGATTAACAAGTACTTCCCAGCCATTCGCATCCCGATTTGGCCAAGGGCTATCACAAAGGCCATCAAAGGGGTGATGGCGTAAATGAAACCCTCAAAAAACGTCATCATCGGACGAACGATACTTTGGAAAAGAGTCTGCTCCGCCGCCCATTGTGTATTGCGCTGTTCAATCGCTTGATTAACCATAACGGCGGCGGTGAAAGCTTGATCATCCATATACTTGCCCGTCACGCTTTGCTCATAAATAGGCAAAAGCACTGACGCGGTCATGTACTCTTGGGTGTTAACCGAAGCCAAACCAAGGTTATTCAGTGCATTTCGGATCACGTCATCAGTGTCAGTGGCTGACGAAGTCCCCAATGAGGCTGACAGAACCTGTTTAAGCCTCGGAATGAAGGTTGATTCTGTCATGAGTTTCAGTTGGCTATAGGCATCGGTGCAGTCCAGATCGCTACTGCTACCACTGAGCATGATGCGTGTGCCATATATGCGCGAATCAAACCTAATCGCAGTCATCGGGTTAGGATCACTCAGCACCTGATCTAGGTCCTTTTGGCCGATGTCGATGCCAATCAAGGTGCATTCTTTGATGTAGTTAAACCACGATTGCTCGATATCTGAGCCACCGACACGATTTGCATCACCCAACCCAGAGCGATCCATCACCTGTTTTCTCACTTTAATCAGTGACTGTAAACTGGATGCAAAGCCGTATTCCGTCATGGCGGGAGTTGAGAACGCCGTTTCAAACAATCGCGTGATTTGGAAGCCAACAGTCGAAATCGTACTACCTGCGGCAGCAACACCGATGGGCACATTATCAACCACTCGAACTTGTCCCGTGTACGCATCCTCAATGCTCACTCGGGTACTGGGCCCAAACATGGTTGCAAAGACTAGCCATGAGACTAAAACATGTTGAAAGTTAATCCCACGACCACCTTGCATTAAGGCCTGAACAGAGACCATCAATACCCCAATGAGCAAGCCAATGCGAACCATTGAAGTAAAGTCGCCTGTACCAGTGATCATCGCGACAGCGTTCAGGACCTGCTCTAAAAAAGCCGAATCCCCGATGGAATAGATTTCCCACATGACCTATTCCCCCAGCGCCGTAGATTTAACGGTGTAATAACGCTGTTTGCGAATGGTCTGAATCACCTGGTTAAAATGCGCCAGCAATTCTTGCTCTGAGCCGTATCTTCGCTGCAACGCAGCGTACTCCTCATTGATTTGGCGACGTGCACGTTCAAGGTCTTCGGTTAACAACTTCGCATAGGCATGATCTTCCACACCGGAGGTACTTCTAGCTGCATTGAGCATGTCTTCAACCAATGCTCGGGCCATCTCAACAGCAATAAATGGTGCCGCTCTTGAAGCAAACGACCTAGCGGCCCCTTCATTTAATGCAGAAAGTGTTCGAATCATACCGCCAATGCTCGCAGGAGCCGAGGTCATAAAAGCCTTTTCGGTGGTGCTAGCAGCCCCTGTATTTCGAGCAAACTTAAAAATAATGCCGTTACTAGAACCTGTACCAAGAAGTAAATTTTCTACCTGAGTTGATAACCCGGTAAGAGTCACGATAGTAATTGTCGGATTCAGACAGCCGTCTTGTGTCACTGTGTCACATCGGTACATAGCGACGTTACCGCCATGAATTAGATGCTCAATAGTCACTTTATTGCCATTCAGTCTGGTCAGTTTCGGGGCTTTACCTTGGCCATCAGCGGCATTAGCTAGATTACCAACAATGATCGAACCAGTCACCGACATAACTGCTTCAAGAAAACGGTCATCCCCCGATGCAAACCAGCTTGATGCCGAATGACGTTTCAGTGCTCGCCAAACCAAATTACCTTTAATCGTTCTGTTTACATCAGATGCCGCGACACTCGAAGCGTTCTCATATGGGTTCTTACCATTGGACTCACTCCAACTGGTAAAAATGTCCCCAGCCCCTTTAAGTGAGCTCAACATGCTGGCTTCTGTTTGCCCCTTTTTACCAAAAGCAGCCAGGGTATCGTTCACGACTCCCTGAGCCATTTGACAGGAATTACCAAAATACTCGTTCAACTGCTGGATTTTCTTTTGCAGTGTCTCCATGTGCTGGGAGCATTTCTCACACATAGCACTGAGCGCCAATTGGAATGCATACCCCTTGGCGTTTGCAGCAACAGAGCGAAGTAATTGAACAAACTGATCCGCGTTAACAAATGACAAACTTCCCGCGAACATATCAATGCCGCCACAACCGGCTTGGAATGACGGTGGCACCATAGAGACGAGGTTCTCGTTCATGATCCTGTTACGAACAACAACGCTTCCTCCAGATATAACGCCACGCCGCTGACTCTCGAATACACCAGGCGCAGTGGTGTTGGTCATTGAACCAAACAACTGGTTCATCTCCTGTTGCAAGCTTGCTTGGCTCATAGATGAAAAACCAATCGCACAGGCGATTAGCGATATTCGGATTACTTTTTTCATTGTTATAACCCTCCTTGTGCACGCAGATAGCGAACAAGGAACTCAGGGTCCTGTAATATCTTTTCGTTAAGCTCTTGGGCTGACATCGCGAGTGACACGCCGGGTTGAACAGGTCTGGTGGCATAGTAAGTTTGATCGTCAATCCAACCGGCTTGATGGGCTGCGAGAATGATTCGATTATTGAGCTCATCAAGGCTCATTGCGCCTTGTCCAATCGGAGTAATAACGTTAGGCGGGTCAACTAAGAACACGGCAGGGACAGTCGTAACGGACAAGGATTGTGCTTGTCCTGAATCGACTTTGTAATTGGGAAACTCTCCACCGGGTAAAGGCAAGCCATCGACAGCAATAGCAAACACCTCGAACCCATAGTTCAAGGCCATAGATTCGATGATAGGCGCTTGAGCATGGCAATAAGGGCAATCCGAACGATAGAAAAAGAACAAACCAGCCCGCTTCGCTACTTCACCTAAAGCTACATCACGTTGAGCGCCAGCTTCTCGATCCATCCGATTGGCAGCATAGGTCGCCAAGGGTCTGCGACTGATTTCATCCAAAACAGGATCGCCCATGACCACCTGCTGACTAACATCAGCAAACTGTGAGCCCTTATCCATCATGACGCGCTGGAGATACAGATAGGCTCTGACGTTCTCATTCGTCGGCTCATCAATTGCCTTGTCCATGAACGATTGCATATGCTCTCGGAACCATGCGGCACTGAAGGGCTTTAGTTCGCTCTGACTGGACTCCACGACACCAGTTTCCGGCTCTATCAGCTCATCAGGCTGCTCAGGTTCAGGAATAACCTGATACCAAAACCAGCCTTCCTGACCACGCTGATAGAATGGTCCATCACTGGCATGGGCGGGCAAGATGAATAGCAAGAAAATAATGATTGGGATGGTCACCCATAGGATGAACCAAGGGAACAAGGGGGTTCTCATTGTCAGCTCCAGAAAATTTCATAGAGCTAACATGCTAAAGATCCCCGTTAGAGCGATAGGCCAGATAGATGAATGAATCGTGTGTGTTTCTGACTAACTGCTGCGAACCGTAAAAGCTAATTCTTAGCAAGATAAAATTTGAATTTACAATTTTCCTACTTTAGAGCCAATAGCAAGAAAATTAACAAACCTGTCAGAAAATCATCATGTTTATAAAGAGTCGAGCAAGCTTAAGAAGCCTGAATAATCCTATCGCACTCTAAGACCACATACTCCGGTACATTGTCAAACTTGTGGGGATTAAGTTGCATCACGTATTCATTCTCTATGTGAAATGACTCGTTAACAAATTTCTGTAGAATGCTATCCTGTTGCCCATTTGCAGGTCCATGCACTTCCTTAAAGATGCGGTAGAGCTGTATTTTATCGTACCCAACAGTAGCTTCAGTGAATCGACGCTTCATCTCTACCTTATCCTTAATCACAGCTATAACCCTTGCATAATCAAAGTCAGAGATGAATTTCTTAATACCAACATCCGCATCAGCAATCTGTCCAGCGTTCATATCAACATCCCCATCATCAGATCTTAAGATTGGAATATCCCTAGCATGTAAGAGGTTAGCTAAATAATTGTACTCCAAGCCTAAATCATTAATTATCTCAAAGTGCCTTCTCAAATATATGCACTTAATAACTTCATCCTCAAGCTCTCGAATATTCTCCATACATATTTGTGCGAATGTTTGAATATTTTCTTCTCTGATCTCTACTTCGGAAACAACACCAGACTTTGATGCCAGAAAATATGCTGTTGGTTTAGGGTGTTGGAATAATCGTTTGACGCCCCTTATAACATCTATTGCAGGTTCAATATCATGGGTTAGCAAAAGCACTGTTGTGTCACGCAGACTTGCCTTACCTCTAAACAATTCATTCAGTATGGCGAATTTCTTTGTCTTATCAAAACTTGAAACGGGATCATCCAAGACTGCCAATCCAGGTTTTTCTCTTAAAACCTGATACATAAACAAAATAAGCGCAAAAGCGTTTCTTTCTCCATAGCTTAGATGTTGCGTAGCAGCTTCAATATGTTGATCATGCTCCTGGTGCACCAACTTCATCTTGTATGACTCAGCTTCAGACTTGATAACTACACTATATTTATAACCAGCTGACTTAAGAAAACCATTAATTCCATCCTGATTTTCTTCAACAGTCCTTTCAATGAGCTTTTTATGCTTGTTGATCTTACCTTTGAGTACACCCACCTTTTCAGCCAACTCTTGGAGTTTGGTATTTACGGGATCAACTACAGATTTTGTATCAACCGAATTAAGTCTTGCAATAAGACTGAGATCAATTCTCAGCTTACTTATTTCATCATTAATTTCCTCAACATCTCGAAGCACAAAAAACGATATAGCTCGCAAACCCTCTAGCTTAGAAATGAGCGTTTCAATATCACCTCTGAGGGCACTCAGGAAATTAGTTTCTTCTAGGGAAAGCGCTACCTTCGATTTAGTAATTTTCTCCAAACTGTCACGGCAAGCATCATCAAAATATTTACCTAGTCTTTCAATGACTATCTGTAACATACTCAAATGCTCAACAGACTTTGAATCATATTCTTTTGCAACTGCTTGCGCGATGTCCTTTTTATCAGTACCTTCAAAACTCGAAGAACAATATGGGCAATTATCCGACAATTCTAAGAAAGAGTTACCTTTCGTCTGCCAAGCTATCCATGTCGCCGGTTGATCACATTTTATAAATTTTTCAAATGGCTTGAGATGATTAGGAATATTCTCTATTTTATTTCCTGAACCAAATGCTTTATAACCTTTACTCGACTTGGAAAGAGCTCCGGTTTTTGTAACCCCAAAGGCATCACGAAGTTCCTTCAAATCTGATATAGCATTATCCAAGTCTTCGTTACCATGGAAAGCTTCTTTAATTCCTTGGAATAGTGCTTCTATCTCTTGCATAGCAGCAAGAAAGTCATCCGTCTTTATGAATATTTCAAAACTATTTTTCAGAACCTCATCCCGCTGGAAAGCAAATTGCGACACATAAGTGTCGTCAAATACCAAAACTGAGTCGATATCCTCAACCCCGACTACAGATGGATTAAATTGGCCTGTAAGTGCACGATATTTAAACGGCTTCAAATTTTGAAGCGATTCTTCATCGCTCACGGATGCCAATATTGCTTTTGCAATTGAGCTTTTCCCCAATCCATTAGGCCCATACTTTATATTAAGTGTTCCTTTGACGATCTGGATCTCAGCACTTTCGATGCTGTTGCAGTTTTGAATATTAATCGTAATTTTAGACATCCATTTTCCCCTTATCCTTTGTAAAGCCAATATAAATTGCAGGCTTAACAAGTTACTGTAATGCGAAAACAGTAACCAGCGTTTTTGTTGATCCATTTGGTACAAAAACAAAGTGCATACCGCTACCATGATGCCGCCAAGTATCAGCTTTTTTATTATATTTTTGGTTCTTATGAAGTGTTACCTTTTCAGGCAAAATTGCTTTTGTCAATGATGAGCTAAATAACTTTGAAATCAAAGCCTTCCAAGGATGCTTGGGCACTCCATCAGAAAGCCGTTCCACAAACCGTTCCAGTGCATGACGAGTCACCACGACAGGTCCAATGTTCGGAACGTTGATGACCTCATCGATTTCTCTCACTGTAGCATTATCGACGCTGTATTCTTCGAAGGAATGTGAGAGCCAATCGTCCCGCTTCTCTACCGAGATCTGTGCTTCCTGGTATCGAGTGAGCAAAAACCTAGTCAGGCTATAAAGTGAATGCTTAGTTGAGCGTTGTTTCTGTAACTTTTTGATAGCTCCTTTACTGACTCGGATTTGAAGCCCATTACCGCTTCGGTTACTCCCCATCACCTCTTTCACTGACAGTAGGTGATGAATAGCATAAAGCTCAGCTGCAATTGGCTTTTGCTGCTCGGGTAGCTTGTCGTATTGCTCACCTAAATCGACCTTTAGCTCACCACCTCTTCGAAGGCCGGTCTTCCAGTAAACCGTAAACTCACCATCAATCTGCTTTGTTAACAGAGTTAATACCATCATGTTTGTTTCTCCTATTGGTTATCTATTTTTCATTCTCCATGTTTTTTCAAATATGCAAGGCGCAAAAAAAGGGGCCGAAGCCCCTTGGATCAGATATGAACTTTAGGAAAGCCCATGGCACCGTAAACATTCAACACATCATTCCAATCCCAACTTTTCACGCCAAGTGACGTTGGTATCGGAGGGATCAACACTTGTGTCAGAATGCCTTTTTGCCAGGCTTTTTTCTTGAGTTCATTCGCTGCATTCAGGCCGGTCTCAGAGAGATCGTGATCTGCCCAGATGTACAGCATTTTCACATTACTTGGTGGTTCAAACCTAGCCAGTAGCGTTGCATTCACAACCGACCAACATGTTTGCCCCGTTGCTCTGGTTACCGCTAGGGCCGTTTCTATACCTTCAGAAACACCTAGTACTTCACCAGGCTCACCTATCGGAATGGCACCACCAGTGATTGTTCTGTCACTTGGTATCGGCATCATCTTTTTAGGCTTTTCGACCGGTGCTTTGAATCCATCTTCACTTAGGTAGATCCGATGGAACGTAGCCGAACGCCCTTGTTGAGTAACGATTTTACCTAGCAGCGCTGGGTAGCTATCGATAAACAGACCATCTTCATCATGGTAAGGCAAGTTTGGATGAAACCTCAGCACCGAATCCCATTCAGGACGAAGCCGCGTAACAATGCCACGACGATGCAAGTAGTTCCAAACTGGTTGCGCACGAGTATCTGCAAGAGATAGCGTTTCTCCCCAGGTTTGATTCAAGCGATGGATAATCGCTTTGTCCTCGTCCTGCTTTTTAGTCTTCCAGTCAACAGCGTTACTCGGTATTACCCGAGTTGGTACTTGTCCGGGTTGAATACCTAGAACTTGACCGATTGCTTCAATAGACTGAGCAAAGTTCCATCCATTAATCCAAGACAACAGTTCAAAGCCATCATGAAAGATACCGCAGGTATTACAAACGCCACCACCGGTATATTCAGCATCTTTGAACAGCCTAAAGCCATCACGACCGCCATGAACAGGACAAGCCACATGACGGCCTTTTCGAGCAATAGCGGCATCAAGTTCTGGCACCAACGCCGCCAGTATTTGAAGCCACTGGCCATTAAGATATGGCCTTACAGTTTCAATTTGTAAAGGTAACGCCATATAACCTCCTTAAGTAAAAAGCCGACTCCTACCACAAGTGATAAAAGTCAGCTCTGGGCCTGCATTGAGCCGTTTGGTTAATGCAGGAACGTTAGTCAAGCTGGATACCATGTCGTCTTAATAGCCACATGATGGAATCACGAAGCACATCAGGATCGACAACCGCAGCCATTGCGCAAACACGAAAGCAAAATGGCGTTAATTCGTCATTTTGAATCCACGACAACACATCCTTTCGCAATCGAGTACTGACACGACCGTCTAGCAATACACGGATCGCATCCAATAGAATGCCTTCGCGTAACTGCCAGATTTCCGTGTCAGACCAAGTGACAGGGGCATCATCAAACTCAAATAGAAATTCGAGCTGTGCTGATGTGTGCTGATGGGACTGCTTTTGTGATGTAGGAGAATGGGCAATACGCCCATTCATTACAGATAACCGCGTTCGGCAAGCGAAACGCAGCCCTCGGATGCGACCACGACATGGTCAAGCGTTCGAATATCAACAAGTGACAAGGCGTCACGAAGTCGATGAGTGATGCGTTTATCAGCTTCACTGGGTTCAGGATCACCCGATGGATGGTTATGAACCAGTATCACTGCTGCCGCATTAAATTCTAACGCCCGCTTTGTTACTTCCCTTGGATACACGCTTGCTGCATCTAAAGTGCCTTTGAACAGCTCTTCAAATCGAATAACGCGATGCTTTGTATCAAGAAACAGCACGCCAAAGACTTCGTGCTCATACTCGTGCATCAGTGTTTGCAGGTATGAGAACGCCGATGATGGCTGTTCAATTTTGCGACCTTTACTCAATCGACCACGGGCAAGCTTGAGCGCCATATCTAAGATATCCGCTTCAGTCACTTGCTCAGGAACGATGTAAGTACCGGCTTCTTCGCCAGCTAAGAATTTTTTGTTTTTCATAGGAGTCTCCAGAAAAAACGGAGACGAACCCATGCCCTGAAGGGGACGGAATCGTCCCCGCAGGGTGGTAAAATTGATGTGGTTACTGAATTAACAGTTGTTGTGTTACTTCGAATAACTCACGCTTCAGATCTTTGACGTCGTTAATCACGATGCTTTGAGGAAAGAATTTCTCAACACTGCGTGTTTGAATCCCTATTCCCAGCAGCTCAAAGCCACTTCGTCTGCACCGGTCAACAATGTCATGCGTGGCAGCCCAATCATCTGGGTCACCATCCGTTAGCACTATCATTAGCTTTCGCTTCTGTTTTTGCGCTAACAAACTGTTTGCCGCAAACCACATCGCTTGTGCCATAGGCGTACAACCTCGTGGTCTTTGGTCAAAACAGGCGGCCCGATGTCGAACCGATTGCTTGGGCAATAACGCGATAGAAACTTCCTGATGAATACCAGGAAAATAACTGACCGCAGGTACAACACCCGGTATGCCTTCCAGTGCCATGGCCAAAGCCAAAGCGGCTTCATTAGCAACATGAAAGTACTTTCGATTACCTTCGCCAATGGGCTTACCCATTGAGCCCGATATATCGACAAGCAAGTGCACAGCAGCATTGGGCGCAATGCGAGGTTGCCTTTGAATAAACAATCTCGACTCACCTGTTTGTGAAGCGGCAAGACGATGAGTTGCAACTCGAAGACCGTGCCTTTTGGCATGATTCCGATTGTCCTGACTGGACTGAACCATGCCCCTAAGTCGGGCTCGAATTTGAGCCGACTCAGACGCCGATAAGGTCAAGATGGCCTCATCACCCAACATAGCTTGCTCTGCTTGGGGCAAACTGAGAGGTGTGACGCCCTGATGTCCTTCAGCTTGTTCCGACAACACTTCTGCCACTTGGGCAAAGGTATCGGGTTCAAACTGAGCGGCACTGGCCTCTAAGGCTTGTCGCAAATTGTCAGCTTGATCAGAGTTATCAGAATCACTCGTTTCAGCAGCATCCCCTGTTACAGACGAACCTGTTTCCGGGGTTTGACTGTCACTACTGCTATTGCTGTCATTACTCGCATCTTGTCCAATGTCATCAGCATCAGACTCATCCTGTGGTGGACGAGATTCTTCTTCCAACATGGCAACGATGGCATCGACAAGTTTCAGCACTTCACCTGTAGATGCCAGGCTAGGCACTGCTGTCAGCATGGCGCTTAACCGGCTCATCGCTGCGGCAGGAAAGAGTTGTCTCACTCTTTCATCAACAGCTTGATACAAAGGCGTCAGCGCTTTCTGGCCCAGAAAATGGCATCTCAAGCGAAACAACAACCAGGCTTGCAAGTTAGATGCAGGCTCAGGCTGTTTAGGTACACACATTTGCTGTGTGTCCACCATGTACTCAATCACTTGCGAAATACTGCGCCGGGTTCCGGGGTAATCCTTTGCCAATTCGTTTTCAATGCGCACATCCTCAATAATATTGAGAAGTGCCTTACGGATCGGCTTAGACGACGCCTTCTTCACCATGTCAAAATTGGTATGCCGAATATGCGCCGCTTCATGAGCCAGATAACCCCAAGCTATCTGTTGATAGTGTGGGTCGTCTGGGTTTGCTGTTGGGATCACAATCCGCTCACCATCGGTAAACGCATCTTGTCCTTGAATAAGCACCTTCACACCAAACTTTTCGCCATAAGCGGCGGCAACGATTGGCAGTGCGTTTTTTAATGGATGATTCATGGGAGTCTCCTAATCATTAGGGGGAATACTCCCTCAGCGGGAGCGTTTCCCCGCTGGGAATGTAAGTGTTTAAACCTGTGCTTTTAGCTTATCCAGGTCGTATTTTTGACCTAACCAAGCCACCAATTGAGCTGGACTCTCGTGCTGCTCAAATGACGTTTTAAGCTGGTCTAAACTCAGGATGTCATCCAATGTCAGACCGTACTGGTCTTGTAACTGAGTAGACACCTCGTGTTGATATTGCAGCCAGGCCCGCTCATAAGCGGTTTGCTGCAATGCCATGTTTGGAACAAATACCATGGCCGTTACCCAAACTCCTTGTGCGTCCGCATCTGCGATCAAAACAGGGTTCTTGGGGATCAAGACACTATGTGTTGAGTACGACCGTTGTACTAACGTTCGACAACACGCCACTTCTGGTATCGATTCACTTTCAACCGCATCAGTCACACCACGAAAATGTGCTTCAAACTGGTTCAGTTGGCTGGGGTTATGGATGGTTGATTGCATAATTTCCTCTTACATAGTTCAGAGGACATGCGCCCTTAAGGGCAACATGCCCTCAAGGACGTTAGAAATAAAATGAGTTTGGTACAGTCGAACCAAGGTTTGGTCTGACGGTTGGTTGTGGTATTGCACGTAAGTTATCTGCCTGAGCAGATACTGGCTGTGCGGGTTTAGGTTCAGGTTTGGGCATCAGTTGTCTGATATCCAATTGACCTTCACCGTGCATTCTCATCTTGTCTGGATCAGACAAAATTAAAATGGTCGCCATCAGTTCGTGATAGAGATTGTCTGTCACAGGGCCGGTCTTCGGCAGACGAACAAATAAATTGTCCATCGCTTCAACCATCGGCTGAACTCGATGATCCAGGAAGGACAAACCATCCAACTTGTCTCTTAATCGCTTGAGCGGATTAAGAGCTCGCTGACTGATTTGATTCTTGCCTGCAACGGAACGCTCAAACAGTTCATTGGCATCACGAGCCACCTCCCTAAAGAGGGTGTGTCCCATACCATTGACCTTGTCATCTAAGCCTCCAGCTTGTTCAGCCGGTTGCATTCGATAGATGGCATAATCGAACTGAAGCCGTTGTTCCACGTCTTCGATGGGCGATAATGCACGTCGGATTGCATCTGCAAATTCCGGGTGTTTCGCAACCCAGTCAAACGTCACCTGATCATAGTTGTCCAAGAACAACTGCTTACACTGCGCAAACTCCTGACCGATCCGGTCAAGCTCTGGAACAATCTGATCAATTCGGTCTTCAGGGACGGCATAGCCACCTAAAAACCGCACACCGACTTGCTCACACAAGCGCTGCGCTTCTTTCTTAAGCCTTTCAAAGTTCGCCAATGCCTCAGGGTCGCAAATTTTTTTACTCCCTAAGCTGGCAACATCCTTCGGTGGAAGTTGGCTGCCATTGGCTAGTCTGAAATCTTCAGGCCTTAGTTTTTTTCTACCGCTCCAGATGGAACAGTCGATGTGACAAATCAAAAGTTTGTCGAGGGTTTGAATACTCATAGTGCTTCCTCATGCGAGATGGGGACGCACCACTCCCAACAGGAGCAATGGCCCCCATTTGGGTGGTAGTAGTTGACGCGCTAATGGCAACATCACTATCAGAAATAGTAATTTTGCGAATCTGGCGACGATTGGTTGAGATCGATTTTCACAGGCATTAAGTCCAGTGCTTCAGCTATCGGGCGAACCCGCTCTAAATCACTGCCTAGCAACCGCAATACATCTTTTTCCAACTTCAGTTGGTCGGATACTTCTATCCCTTCAGGACTCGCTACTGTGAGCGAACACAGTGGTGGTAATTGACGCTTAAAGGCCAGTAACAGCAACAATGGCCACGGGCCATCATCAGTGTTAACAATGCCAGCGCCTTCACCTGACACCATGCTGATTTGATTGGTACTAGGTAATCCGCTTTTGCAAAACCCTAATGACCATTCTCCAATCCTGACCTGGTTATCATCAATAACAGCCAAGCCATAGGCTTCAAGCAGCTTTGCCATATCGAACAACGCTTTTTGCGCCAGCGATATTTGGCCATTGACGTCCTTGCGAGCACGAAACTCCCAACTGACGTTATTGGCGCACGCGACACTATCTAGCGCATTTGAGAGTTCAAATGGCCGCCCTTGATGATCAATACCGACGTGTCCAACAAATCGATAACCCTTGTTGATTTTCTCATTGATTCGTCGGTCTGCTTCAGCGTTAGGATCAGTCGAATCAATCAATCGCTGCTGCGATAATTGACCGGCTTTTCCAAACCGAACTTCAATCTCCTTGGTATCTGATCCAACGTAAATGGCCCATTCTTTGGCTGTCCCATCAGAATGACTGTAACGGTAAAGAGCAAAGCACTTTTCCATCATCAATCCTCCCAATGGTCACCGAAGACATCAGCGGCAATACGGTGAATGGCTTCTCGTTGCTCCAACTCAGCACGAGCCGTCAAAGACCGAACCAGTGCATACTCCACTGCGTTAGGAGCGCCTTTAAAAGCAAGTGTTAACTTTGCCCAGCGCACCAAGGTCCTAGTGGACATCGTGATACTAAGCTCTGCTCCGCCATCCGCGCCCCCAATAAAAAGACGACGAATGTCACCGGCTACTTTCACCATTTTTTGGCGAAAGACTTCTGGCAAGCCCGGCGCAAAATTCTCCAGAATGGCTTCCTCTACAGATGGCTCTGCATAGGTCGCTTCAATGATTCTAAAGCGATCAAGGAAAGCCAAATTCTGTTGAAGCACACCTTGATACAAGCCCGTCTGGTCACCGCTGCCCGCACTGTTACCGGTAGCGATAAAACGAAACTTGTTATGTGGCATGATGATCTCTCCGCCATTTTGTGCGATGACCAACGGGGCACCTTCCAAAATGTCATTGAGCCCAGCCAGTTCAGCAGGCTCAGCAAGATCCATTTCATTAATGATCAGCAAATGGCCATGCTTAACAGCCAGTGCCAGCGGCCCATACACAAAGGTCATATTGCCATTAACCAGTGTGTGGTGACCGATAAGATCGGACAACTCCAATCGACCGTGCGCAGTAATTTGCTGAACAGGCCAATTCAATCGAGAAGCAACTTGGCAAATTAGCGAGGTCTTACCGCATCCAGTGGGGCCTGTAATATACAAACCGTCACCGTCTGGGTGAGACAAGAACGCCAATACGTCACGTAAGTCTTCTTTTCTAAAAACATACTCGTCCTTGCGAACGGGAATGTTTGGATGGGTAGTGTCGGCACCATATCCTTCCAGAACGAAAGCATCAGGAGCCGGGACATTAAACGCTTGATTCACTTGAACCAAAAATGGGGATTGTTCTGTCATGGTAAACCTCATTAGTTTTAACGAGGCCCCATGCCCCAACAGGGAATGAAGTCCCCGTCGGGTGGTGTGTTGATTGTGGTATGGCTGTGTATGTAAGAGTTCAGCTCGCTCTATCATTCGTACCCAGCATTGGCTACGAGTGAAACTGCTTTCTGATGCACTCGATGTAAGCGCATGAGAAAGGAGCCGAAATCGGCTCCAAGTGAACGTTAAAAGTAAAATGAGCTCGGCGAGTCACCTGGCAGAACCAAGTTATCTTGCTCAAGACTGATTTTGAGTGGTGTTTCAACGGGCTGCTCTGGCTTATTGGTGCTAATGCGCAACCGCTCTTGTGGCGCTTTTCGGTAAGCGGCTAAAACCTGTTCATCCAGCTCGCCTAACTTATCGGTGGCCAATTGCTTATAGTCCACCGTGCCCGCCATCATGTAGCGGCTGAGTTTGACCCCAGCATAGTCGGCATGAGCGTAGTTACCCATCATGGCGACCAATTTTGACTGGGCGTCTCGCATTTCCTCTTTCAAAGATTTAATGTGATTTTCCAGTCGGACCACTTCGGCATGTGCTGAGCAATACTGTCGAGACAGCGATGTCCAACGGTATTGGGCTTCACCCTTGGGAACAAAACAATCTTGCTCAGGGCATTTTGACGGTTCTTTTTTGGTCTGTACTAACTCCCAAAACTGAAGCGCTGTTTCTTGCAACTCAGTTAAGAACGCCGCGTCTCGTTGTATTTCAAACTCAATCAGTTGATCCTTTAAATAGAAAACCAACCAACCTCGCGTGCTATTGGCGACCAGTATTTGATGCTGTACTTGCACCCAATACAACTGGTACGCCTCGCTTTGTTCTCGGTGAGCTTGCACATCCTCAAAAACTGACTGGCAAGGACATTTCAGTTCAACGGGTTCGCCCGCATCGTTGATGCCATCAAAGCTGGCTCGAAAGATTGCGTTATGATCGGCTTCTGCACATAACGGCAGAAGAAAGTCATTATGCGCATTCTCAAATGCTCGCCTTGCTTGAGGCTCCAACCGTATACCGCGAAGCACATTTGGATTATTCGACAGGTCTTCCGGTAATACGAATCCGGTTTTTTCTGCCCATAATCGCCAAGGTGTTTTGTAGGGTGAACGCCCCATAATAATTGGGGCTTCAGATGCCGTAACCCCTGCAATGCGCCACTGGTGCCATGCAGGAGTACGTTGTGATAGGTCGATAACCTTCATATTGCCTCCTTTGAGGGGAGACTCCCCTGAAAGAGAGAACTCCCCTTCAGGGTTAAGTGGTTACTTTGCAGCTTGTGCTAACGCTGTTTGGGGCTGAATAACACTTGCTTGAACCGAATCAATTGCCGCTTTACCGGCTTGAATCGAACCTAAGACAAGGGCAACAACCAATACCAAGCGAAAAAGTGAGGCTGATTTAGTCATGGAAGATCTCCAAAAAATGACGAGACCTTCCCCCTCACGGGAGAATAATCCCGCCAGGGTTAGTAAAATGAATGCGTGGCGCTAAGAAGCTAAAGGCTGTGTGAGCGCTTTGGCTGCTTGTTGCTGTGCATTAAATATTTCTTGTTTCGCAAACGTCAGTTCAACACCTTGAAAATGTTCATTGGCATATTCCAATGCACTATTCCAAGCGTTTGAAGCTTCCGCCCGCTCGATAAGCTTGTAAACAAGCCCTCGGGTTCGATCATCAACTTGCTCAGGTGGAATCACCGATGGCTCAACAACGTGTGTTGCTTGGCCTTCGATAATTCGCTCCGCTTCGTCTTGATCGAAAATTCCCACAAAGCCAAACGCAATGCGGGAACACTGGATCATGGATTTATGTCTTAGCATTCGCTTAGTGTGCGTCTGCCATGGACCATCCACACGGTAAGGGCCATTTTTGCCGTTACCTTCAAAAGGCGGTCGATAGACTTCATCCAGGTACTCAGTGATTTTGACTGGGTGCGAACGGTCGCGCCGGTAGATGATGCATTCCATCCATTCCGGGCATTCTTTCGCACCATCCAGGGAGACTTTGTTTTCTGAAGTCTTAAACTCCATGCCATCAAACTGGTCGTGTTGATTGATGATGCGAGACCATCCATCGACACCTACCACTGGAATAATTCCAGCTTGTTTATCAGGGAACGCAAAAATCTCTTTGGTGAAAGGGTTCAAGCCGTACTGATCTGCAACCACTAAGAGCGCCATCATCTGCTCATTGGTCGGTGCACTACCGTCACGTTGCTTGAATGCTGTTGCTTTTAGGGTATCGAACAACTTGTTTGGATCGACACTAAAGCGCTCAGCAAAGCGTTGGATTAGCTTTGGTTTTTCCATTGTGGACTCCGACAATCAAAGTGGGAGTCTGCCCCTGACGGGAAAGTACTCCCGGCTGGGTTAAAGCGTTTTTGCTCGGTTAAAAATCTGGTTCAGGATAAGTTTGTGCCCAATTAGTTTGGGAGCCTGCATCATCCGCCGCTGATGGCTCAGATGCTTTGTTCACACTATCCAGTAGCAGAAACTCGTCCGCGTCCACTTCGGTCAATCGATGCTTAATGCCATCTTTCTCCCATGAGCGCGTGCGCTGAGGCCCTTGAACAAAAAGCTTCGCTCCTTTTTGGATCAAATCTTTTGCTCTCAGCCCTAACTTAAATCCACCACGATCTCGAAAAACGACCCGATGCCATTCCGTATGCTCTTTGAGCTCATTGGATTGACGGTCGCGCCATTTCTCAGAAGTGGCCAGCGAAATGCTGGTCACCAAATCACCTGATGGATAGGCTCGCGTCTCTGGCTCAGCGCCAACGTAGCCTATGAGTGTTACTTGGTTTTTCATGATGTTCTCCTCGTCTTAGTTGAACTCTGTGCACACAGTCGCTTCTACCCGGCTGGGCAAAGAAGACTGACGACGCAGATAGGTTGGTATTTCGAGTAAAGCCATGTCGTACTGATGTGGCTCTTTGTAAAACGCAGATGTCAAACGGGGCATACCAGGAGCTTTAGGCACTGCCATTGGACGACGTTTTGGTGTTGGTGTGAGCAATCGCTTGATTTGAGTAAGTACAAATCGAAACGGGCGCACGCATTGACGAGCAAGCAATCGCAAAAGCGACCAGCTCAGTTTTGCAAGCAACATAATGCCTGCGATTTGGATAATAAACCCGAAGATATATTCCATTGGTGACTCCTTAATTTGGTTTTGAAGGAGTCACCCCCAACTGGGGAAAACTCCCCCAGTTGGGTGGTGAAAAGGCGAACCGTAAGGAACGCATGGTTGAGCATGTAGAAACATGCAGGCTATTTGTTTAAGGAGGCTAGCTACCTCTTAGTGCCACTGAGAAAACTCAGCGGCGGGCTTCCTTTGAGCTCATGCTCTCAGGCGCAGATATCACTGAAACAGATCAGCAATATTTGATAGTCAGTGTAACCGTCTTATCCAGACAGGGTAGTTAGAAAGATGCTCAATTCTTCCACCTAGCTGAAAGGCCATTACCTCACAGAGGATTAGGCTAGGGACTGATTATTGTCATATCAGGAGCAAACTTATGGCCCAAGCAAAACCCAATTACTCAAAACCCATCTTTGAACAATCATTCACAATTAATAGCTTACAGGCGCAACGTGTCGTTGACCGTGTTTTTAGACGGACGGTCAGTGCGCTTTACGGAATCGATGTCATCCTGCGCATCATTGGCGATGAGAACGAAATTGATGAAGTGGAACAGATCATTAGCCAGTTGATCGAGGATTGCGCTAAGGCGGTAGACAACGAACAAGCTCGTTTGGACAAATTGATGGAGTCCAACGGTATCGATGAAGTACCTGACTACACCGACCCGATAACCTTCAACGCAAAAATCAGCTCGCCCCAGGTTGGCCAGTTTGTCGGCTTAGTTCGCAAACTCGATGCGTTGATGATCTCAATGGACACACTCTGGTTATCTAGCGTGCTTAGCAATAAGCAACGTGTTGATGGTAACTACGCATGGCAACAGCGCATCATCAAACTGGCTAGGCGCATTATTGATATCGAAATTCGAGCACGAAAATCAGCCCAAGCTAAGGGTAAAGAAGCAGAAGTTGAACAAGCGGTGCCTTCAACCGATGACGATATCACTGAAGAGGAGACAGATACTCCCTCCAACTAGCCAGCTATCAAACCTGTCTCTTATACACAAGTCCCCAAGCCCCTGATTGGGGATTTGTTGAACTAAATTTTTGTTCCATGATCAGATCATCTTAGAATTAACAAGGATGGTGCTACTGGTTAATGCATGGGTTAAGTAACCGTTAGATAAGGCTTGTTGAACGCTTTGCAAAGGGTTTCTAAAGAGTTAGGGCTCCTTTTACATGAACACCGCCCGTTTGCCAAGTCACAAATAGCTCATAGGTTCGATTGCACTCTTACATTCGCCCTATCTACGGGTATTTCATACTTGGCCATTATGGAATTTGCCAGCAGGAACCTATCTGAAAAATAGCATCATGTGCCAAGAGGTACCTCGGGTTTGGTCTGCTGTGGTTCGACCTATTTCGCCATTCATAACTTCTGTAATCGGATGGACGATTTTCTATCGTGCCTGCTTCTTATGAACTGTCACAATGCTATTGCACAACGGTAATGCTCTTCTCGAGTCAGGATCACCCAAGCAATAGGGGTCATTTTGTTTGCCAAAGTGATCGCTACCTTGTTTCGGTGCTTATGCTCAAGCAGTGATTCTACTCAGTGATAGCCACCTGACTATCCCGCTTGCTATCGGCGCCAAATATGCCTTATCAGTGATTTCGCTCCCTGTACCAATTATTAGACGCCTTAAATCACCATTATTATACGAAGATATGTATGACATCAGGAACAGGTGGAGAGGCAAAAGCAAGCGGCGCATACTCTTGAATATCGAGTAGGTTTAAAAATACACTAGCTGTGTAGCCATCGTATCAATAAATTGTGATTCATATTTTATTTTGACCCCTATCATGTCTGTACCTTGTGCGGGAGTTGTCGAATATCTTAATGTGATGATACATAATCTATATTTTGCGTTGGGGGGTAGGAAAAGTTTTCTTTGAGTCTTTTTACTTCTGTTGCAGGCGGTAATCCGAACAAGCGCTTGAATTCACGATTGAACTGAGAAGGGCTTTCATATCCCACTGCATGACACGCGGTGCTCGCAGGTATCGCTTGGCGAAGCATCATCATTCTGGCTTGATGAAGACGAACAGATTTTACATATTGCATCGGTGTCATGTGAGTTATCGCCTTAAAATGAGTACAGAACGTGGGGACACTCATTTGTGCTATAGCAGCTAAGGTCGCCAAATTAAGTACATTTGAGTACTCAGAATGAATATACTTCAATACTTGGCTGACTTTACCAAATTGACCTCGCATACTGACCGCTGAACGTATCACATTTCCTTGTGATCCCGTCAGAAAATGAAAATACAATTCTCGAAGTAATGATTGCCCGAGTGCAGCGACATCAAGGGGTTTGTCTAAAACGTGTAAAAAGCGCGTCACACAATCTTGTAGTTCGGGTGTCATTGGGCTTGCGATCATACTTTCTGGCGTTAATTCCGTTGGACGATCTGGGTCTTGCTGTTCAATGAGAAGTATCAACTCCGCTGCCAGTTTAAAATCGAGAGTGATATAAATGGCCAACAACGGTTTATTGAAGCTCGCTTCGGTTTCCATGGAAAATGGCACAGGTATCGATACCGCCAGATACTGACTCTCGTCGTATATATAACATTGATCGCCAAAATACCCGTGTTTTCTTCCCTGGCAAACAATCACAATTCCTGGTTCGTATAAGACTGGTGTTTTGGTTAATTTACGGTTGGAGCGAAGTAAGCGTACGTCCTTCATTGACGTCAGGTTATAACCTTCCTTCGGAGCGAGCTGTTGCATTTGTCCGATAATACGTTGATGGATAATATGTTGATGCTCGGGCATATAAAGTGAAGCGTTCATAGAGACTCGCTAAGCGGCCAGCTAACGGATTCATAATTATAGGCAATAATTTAAGTATTTTCGACCTGATATCCATCAAATCAACATAATAATATGCATTTCTCAGAACAAGAGAGGGAATCATATGTTATCTTATCGCACCATTCTTATTACCGGGGTTAGTAGCGGATTTGGGCGCGCACTAGCCGAACAAGCTTTACAAGCTGGCCATCGCGTTATCGGTACAGTTCGTAACGAAGCAGACAAAATTGCATTTGAGATGCTCGACCATCATCGAGCCATCGGGCGTATTCTGGATGTGACGAACCATGAAGATATCGATAGACTGATTAGGGACATAGAATCACACATAGCTCCTATTGATGTGTTAGTAAATAATGCTGGTTATGGGCATGAAGGTTTACTTGAAGAGTCGTCAATGCAGGAAATAAAAAGGCAATTCGAAGTGAACGTATTTGGCGCAGTTGCATTGATGAAATGTGTTGTGCCATTTATGCGTCAAAGACGTAAAGGTAGAATATTAAACATAACCTCTATGGGAGGCTATATCACGATGCCTGGAATTTCTGACTACTGTGGTAGTAAATTTGCTTTGGTTGGTATTTCTGAAGCCGTAGGAAAGGAACTTGAACCGTTCAATATCTTTGTTACATCGGTTGCTCCTGGTTCTTTTCGCACCGATTGGGCTGGTCGTTCAATGGTTCGAACGCCGAGAATGATTCGTGATTATGATGAAAGCTTCGATCCTGTCAGAAAAGCAAGAGAAGATAAAAACGGTAAGCAGTTAGGTGATCCAGTGAAAGCTGCGAAAGCGATGCTTAAACTCATCGACAGCCCCCATCCACCCAGCCACTTATTGCTAGGGAGTGATGCTTTGTCATTGGTGCGTTCACAGCTAGCCGATATGCACAAATTAATGGATGATTGGGAAGACTTAACTTGTTCTACGGATGGCTAGATAGCTGTTCCTAAATATGTACCACTTTTGGTGACGAAGCAGATATCGATAAGCAGACCTTCCGCGCCAGGGTAGGCGCGGCAGAGCCCCAAGAATGGGGCATGCGTGTCTGTGTTCGATATCTGCCTTGACCTACAATTAGGAACGATTATTTGCTATTGAAACCAGATATGAGGTTAGCTATTAATGAAAACCGAATCAGTGAAATTTGTCAGGCTATGGTCATTTAACAGTAAGCGCCAATCGAACCCCATCTCCCAATAGAGTCATCCAGCAGGTAGGATGTTATTGCAGATCTAAAAGCGAATGATTGGCAATCGAATGCCATACAGAAGCAAATGATTTGGGCGAGCGTTATAGCCTCTGTTGATAGTAAAACTCAAAGGAATCGCTTTAACATTATCAAACAGAAGCTAGTCAAAAAGTATGGCTGGAATTGGTATAACGCCTGTGACAAAAGAGTAAAAAATGCTTTTTCCGCTCGAAAATGGATAGAAAACCGTTCATTCGAACCCGACTCAGCATATATGGGGAGCATGTTTTTACGCGAAGTTCCCAACGAACACGTTATTGCCGCTCTTAAATCAATACCAGCCAACTAAATTCACATCATTCTTAAAATAACTCTCCATTACGGCACAGGAAAGTTGCTTCATTACTAACAATAGGATCATCAGCAATCATCTGATTAGGTCGGAAATTCGAACCAAGCGTTACACCTAACAGATATAGATTTCCATTATGAGCACAAAACATAGGGCCTCCAGAGTCACCTGGCGCTGTACTTGTGTTGTTACTTGCATGAAAAAAAACCCACTTTCGTGGGCTTTGTTGTGTATACGGCTTAGAAATCAACGAAGTTACGTTGGGCGAGGTCTTTGACGCGGGTGATGTTGTCGTTCACTCAGTCGGGTGTGCGGAGCTGGGCGATTTGGGTTTGCTTATTTTTCAAGGAAAGTGCGCACGGCTTGGATAGGGTCGACGAGTTCTTTCGAGGTAACCACCACTGGGTTGCTTTCCAGTTTCATGGCTTTGATCATGTTGTTGAGGACTTGGTATTTTTCGAGATCTTGGAAGTGGTGTGTTTGGTTAGCTGGTGCGGGAAGGTGTTTTTGTTGGTGGAGTCGTTTTTCGCAGTCGATGAAATGACGTCTGGCTTGTTTGCCCTTCTCGTTACGTTCGACCATGGCCAGTTCTTTTGCCATGTCTAGGGTGACGAAATACTCTTTTACTTTTTGCGTCCTAGATTTTGCGCTCGCATTTAACAAAAGAGGGAGTATCCCTTTTTGTATTTCCTATATTAACAACTTCTATTGTTGTAAGGTTTCTTGATCACCTTTTCAACTTCGAGGATTCCGCTCAAGATATTCTATCAATGTATCAAGAAAGATACGTACACGATTGGAAAGAAATTGGCGATTAGGATAAAGCGAATGAATTGCAACCTCGTCTAGGGATAGTTCATCGATACTTAAAGGGATAAGCCGTCCTGCTTTTACATCATTTTTAACTAAAAATTCAGGTAATAAACTAATCCCCATTCCTGCACAGCAAGCGACACGAATTGCATCACCATTATCAAATTTTATAAATGACTGACCTTGCAACTTAACCATATGATTATTAATGTTTTTCAATTGAAAATGGCTTATTGAACCTGAACCGTAAATTAATAACTGATGCGCGTTTAAATCAGCGAGGGTTATTGGCGCGTTATTTTTTTCCAAATAGCCAGGTGAGGCATATAGATCCACTCTCGACCGATCAATAACCCGGGTAATATATTGTGTACTTGTATATGAATCGCCGACTCTGATTGCTAAATCAACCCCTTCGTCGACTAAATCAACAATCCGGTCAGTAAAACTGATATCAAAAGAAAGTTCAGGAAATTGTTGTTGAAACTCAGAAACAAATGGGATTATGACCATTTTCCCATATCCTTCCGAAACCGTAATTCGTAGTATACCTTTCAGTTGCGTTGGCTGCGCACGTAGACTGGATTCTGCTTCTTCTATGCTGTGAAGTATCTGTAAACATCGTTCATAGAACTCTTGGCCTTCAGTTGTCAGGGTCACTTTACGAGTCGTTCGGTGAAAAAGCCGGGTTTCCAAATACTCTTCTAAGCGGGTTAACGCTTTGCCTGCTGCGGAGCGAGTTAATCCAATGCTTTTTCCAGCAGCAACAAAACTTCCTGTTTCTGCAATGGCAACAAAAATACGAATAGCGGTTAAGTCTAAAGACGTACCGTAAGGGGGTTTATTCGGGAATTTTCTGTTATTCATAAGGGAAAACCATTCGTCAATATATCATTTATAGTCTTAATTGTAGAATTAATTGAGAGGAAGTTTCTATATGTTACCTCAAAAAGCAAAAGAGGCTTTAAATAGTTGGATTGCAACTGCTGCACCCGTTGTAGCTAAAGTATTAAACAAATCAGACGTGTCTTGGAAAGATGTACGTGAACGGTATATGTCTGGTTTAGAAGCATTATTTCCAGCTTCCGAAGACGTAGATTATCAAACAGAGCGTATGGGATCGGTTGATTCTCTAGTTTGCACACCTCGTAATCTGTCAGAGCAGTATCGTATCATTTTATATATCCATGGCGGTGGGTATGTTCACGGTGGTGTCGAGGCTTATAAAGCGCTCACTGGGCATTTAGCTAAAAAACTCAGCGCCAAGGTCTATATTCCAGATTATAGACAAGCACCGGAGCATCCATTTCCAGTACCTATTGACGATGTCTATTCAGCCTACAAAGGCTTAATAAAAAAAGGTCATAATCCTAAAAACATTAGTTTGATTGGGGACTCTGCCGGCGGCGCAATGGTTGTGACAATTATGAGAAAAGCGCGTGACGCAGGGTTACCGCTTCCTTCATCAGGTGTTGCGTTCTCGCCATGGGTTGATTTAACTCATAGTGGACGATCTGCCGTGACTCGTGATGGTGTCGATCCGATATGTAATGTTGAGTTTTTAAATAAACTCGGGCGCTTGTTTCTAGGCGACGAAATCGCAACCCATCCAGATGCTTCGCCTGTCTATGCGAATGTGCAGGGGTTATCTCCCATACTGCTTCAGTTGGGTGAGAATGAAGTCATGCTGAGTGATGCATTACGTCTGGGAACCAACCTAGCCGAAGCAAGAGTTCGTACTTCCATTGAGATATGGCCGGGAATGTTTCATGTCTGGCACCTTTTCGCTGGAATACTGCCAGAGTCCGATCAGGCAATAGATAGTGCTGTGGCATTTATTAAAAATCATCAGATAAGTTAGTGCCACCCTACGTTAATATATAAATATTCCATTGCTTAAGTATCAGGAGACAGTTATGTGTATCGAAAGATTAAACCCATCAACAATGCCAAATAGCGAAGCCATTGGTTATTCGCAAATATCGATAGTCGACCCGGGAAGGATGGCCTATGTATCAGGACAAGTTGCAACACGACCGAATAGTGATGAGATACCCAGTGACCTACATTCGCAAATGGAAATTGTATCCGAAAACATAAAAGAGGCACTCACTGCCGTGGGTGCATCACCAAAGGATATTGTACAGGCGAGGGTCTACGCAGTTGACCTGAATCCTGATAAAATGGAGATTCTGATGCCAGTATTACTGTCTATTTTTGAAGGTGAAAAGCCGTGTATAACGGGTGTTGGTGTTCAAGCATTAGCTTCTCCGGAATTTTTAGTTGAGATGGAAATGGTAGTAAGTCTACCAAACGTATAAGAAGTTAAGAGTCCAGCATTGCGTGTTCTTGCTGGACTCTTAGTAACTGACATCCTGTAAAAACGACAGCCAATCTGCCTGAAATCCGGGGGAGGGGGCCATTAGCTATCAAATTATTTAATGGCACTCCCTCACTCACGAGATTTTTACAAAATTTTTAGGTAATATTTTAACTTTTCACGATGCTGTGTAACGAAACCTCAGCATGATCAATAAACTTACGAACTCTTGGTATGAGTTGCTTTGAACTCGCTATAACTATATTGATATTTCCAGCTAAACTTGAATATTCAGGCAAAACTATGGCAAGTCTTCCTTCGGCTATATGTTGTCTAACATCCCAAATCGACTTGAACAGAATCCCCGCGCCCTCTAAAGCAAATGAAAGTGCTGTATCTCCTTCATTGACTGAGTAAGCAGCGTTTATGCGCACAGAAAGATGACTATCATGTTGGTGAATATCCCACTGTTGTTTTGGGTTTTTACCATAAAGAATACAGCTATGATTTTCGAGATCGATCAGTTCTTTTGGTAAACCATAGCTTTTTATATAACTGGGTGAGGCACAGAATACTTTTGAGTTTGATACAAGTTTTCGTGATAACATCGTCGACTCATTTAGTTCACCAAACCTAAATGCAATGTCGATCCCTGATGCGACAAGATCAACGTTCTTGTCAGACAAAATAAGCCGAACCTGCAAATCTGGATGGAGTTTTTTAAATGATGTTAGCAAAGGGACAACATAGTTTTGCCCAAAAATCCGTGGAGCTGTAACAGACAACAGGCCAGCTACCTCTGACTTGGCTTGAGTCAAAGATAATTCTGCTTTCTCTACCTCGTTTAGTATCCGTGTGCAGTGTTCATAAAAGACTTGGCCTTCAGAAGTTAGAGATTGATTCCGAGTCGTTCTATTTAGTAATCGTAACTTCAAGTGCTTTTCTAGTGAGGCTATTCGTTTACTGACGACAGCAAGTGAAACATCCAGTTTATTTGCAGCAGCTGTTTGGCTACCTGTAGTTACAACCGTCGTAAAAACTTTCATGTCAAAGATACTATCTATCACTATAAACTCCCCCAGGCAATTAACAGCTTGATTACTCTTCTTCAAAAGTAAAGATCGATCATTCTCAACTTAATAGAAATATTAAATGACTTAAAAGAGCATTTATCTCCTCTTGGTTAAGAGATATTGTCAAGTTTTGGACTAAATTGGAATTATTATGAAATACAATACACATTTATCGCAGGCTATCTTTTTTTTGCTTTTATTCTTGGTCGCTTTTTATACAGCTGCTGATGATAATGTCTCCAAGCCGAAACTGAATCAAAAACAAGCAGGCTACTATCGGATTAGGGTGGGAGAAGTTGATGTAGTGGCTTTGTCGGATGGAACTGTGCCATTGGACACAGCAGTACTGAATGCGCAACCAGAGTATATTGGTCGACTATTAGCAAAATCATATTTAAAAAGCCCTATTGATGCGTCAGTTAACGCTTTTCTGATTGAACTTGAGAACAGGTTGATACTAGTTGACGCAGGAACGGCAGAGTTGTATGGACCTACGCTAGACAAGCTTCCTTCAAGCTTGAATGCCATTGGGTACAAAGTAGAAGATATTACCGATGTATTGATAACCCACATACATACTGATCACACTGGAGGATTAATGAATGGAAACAAGAAAGTTTTTCCCAATGCCACAATACATATACACAAGAAGGAGATTAATTACTGGCTAGATGCCAAAAACAAAGCATCGGCTATAGCAAGCCAGAAACAATATTTTGAGCAAGCCTTCAAAAAAGTTAATCCATATGTACAATCAGGCCAAGTCAAAACCTTTATTGGTGGGGATGTATTGTTTCCCAATATCAAAGCAATTAATTCTCCTGGACACACTCCTGGACACACATTCTTTGAGCTATCCAGCAAAGGAGAAAAATTAGTATTTTGGGGTGATATTCTTCACGTTGGTCCCGTGCAGTTTATTGACCCATCGGTTACAATTCAGTTTGATGTGAACCCCCAAATGGCCCGACAGCAACGTGCTCAGGCTTTCGAAGACGCAGCTGAAAAGGGTTATCTAGTCGCGCCAGCACATATTTCATTCCCTGGTTTGGGTAGATTAAAACGAGAAGGTGGTCGTTATACATGGATTCCTATTACTTATGTTAATGACGCATATTAAAGTTTCGTACATTACACATGTATTTTCGTTAGCATAGTGTTTTTCTAATCAAATATTCTTTATGCTCGAACAGAAAGAATACACTAGCTAGATACCCTAATGCATAAGCATCAGGGTATCCATTCTTTGACCATAAGATGTGAATACAATCGTTTACTTAAGTGGGCTTGATATAAATCTGTGGAACAAATAATCATTTTTCCACTCATGATTATTAAGTTGGTTTCAATTATCATGAGCTCATATCAAATAGATGTGTTGCTTGGCAATGACATTGATAATCGAAAAAGTGGTGATGCTGAAGAAGAACTAAACTCTGAGTAACTGGAGACTGTAAATAACTCTGTGTAACTGCGGTTTAAACATAATCACTTAATCGTTCGTCAAATTCAATCATAAAATGATTAAGTGCAGCCTTCCAATTTCTAATCGGCATCGTCCATTTTTTTGAGGCATCCATAATTGCCAAAAAGACGACTTTTTTAGCCGAATCGTCGGTGGGAAATAATTTCCGTTTTTTAATCGCTTTGCGTATAACGCTGTTGAGCGATTCGATCGCGTTGGTTGTGTAGATCGCTTTACGTATTTCTGGCGGATAGCTAAACAGTGTGTTCAAATTATGCCAATGACTTCGCCAACTACGCGATATTTGCGGATATTTGGTATCCCAACGCTCCGAGAACTGATCTAGCGCGAGCAGAGCTTCATCCTCTGTTGCTGATTGGTAAATTCGTTTTAAATCAGTGGTGACGGCCTTGTAGTCCTTCCAGGGAACATACCGGACAGCGTTTCTGACCATGTGCACAATGCATAGCTGAATGCGTGTATTGGGGTAAGCGCTGTTGATTGCATCTGGGAAACCTTTTAAACCATCTACACAGGCAATCAAAATATCTTGCAGACCACGATTTTGTAGCTCAGTTAAGACGTTTAGCCAGAATTTAGCGCCTTCATTTTCTGAGATCCACATGCCCAGCAGTTCTTTGTGACCCTCCATTGTCACGCCCAGAGCAAGGTAAACAGACTTGTTGATTACCTGATTATCCTGCCTAATTTTAAGAACAATACAGTCCAGGTAGACAATGGGGTAAACAGGGTCGAGAGGACGAGATTGCCATTCAACAACACGCTCAATAACAGCATCGGTGACACGCGATATCAATGAAGGTGAAACATCTGCGCCATACATTTCTTTGAATGTGGCTACGATTTCCCGCGTAGTCATACCTTTGGCATAAAGGCTTAAAATCTTGTCATCCATGGACGTGAAGCGCGTTTGACCCTTTTGTACTAGCTGGGGCTCAAAGCTGCCATCACGATCACGTGGTGTCTCTAATTCAAATTGGCCAGCTTCCGTTTTAACTGTCTTACGAGATTTGCCATTACGGCTATTGGGATTCGTTGACTGTGCATGCTTATCGTAACCAAGGTGCTCATCAAGCTCGGCATTCAGCGCGGCTTCAACGGTCACTTTGGTCAGCATTTGTCTGAATGCATCCAAGTCAGATTCGGTTTTGATTGATTTAGCTGCTTCCTTTGCGAAAGCTTCAAGGTCTTTTGGGTTCATTGCTTACCTTCTCCTAGTCAGGATTTATAATAAGCAATTACACAGTTTTAGTTACAGTCTCAGTAACTGAAGGTCATGGGTAATCAAGATAAATTGACTCCGAACATTTTCTCTACCATTAGGGGCATTATACAAGAACACCTTTTTTTCTCGTCACAAAATTCGTGTTCATGCTTCGCAAAATTCCCACTGCAACCTCTTGTTGAGAGTTTTTGAACCCGTAATCTGCGCCTTTCTTTTTTTGATTAATGAAGCGCGCGATGAGCAAGAGGATTTCCAAGATTAAACTTCAAGACATACTTCGGCTGTTCCTTGCTGCCGAAATCTCTTTGCGCCAGATCGCCAACAGTCTAGGACTGTCGGAAGAGCTGCTCCGCAAGGGAAGGTATGACACTTCAGTTGCTTTGATAGGAATCACAGTTGGTTGAAGTTAGCGAAGTCTTCTCATGCTAACTACTTAATCGCATACTTTTTGTAAACGATCCACAAACCCCAGTCTGCCAACCAGCTGAGACATCCGCAATACTACCAGCCTCCCAACACATCAGAGGCACAGATGACTCCATCACTCACACCCAGACAACAATACTGGTCTTATCTGATCCACCAATGGTCGGTCAGTGGACAGTCCATGGCGGCATTCTGTCGCCAGCAAGACATCAACCCCGATCTGTTTTATGCCTGGAAACACACGCTTAAAAAGAAACAGCGATTACACGCTCAGCCATCTACCACAGAACATCCCCTGGCACAGGACGCTTTTTTGCCGGTACTGGTCAGGCCTGATCCTGTCTCCGATACGGATGGGATTATGTTGTCCATGGGTCAGATACAGTTGCACTATCACGCCCAGACCGACGGCCAACTGTTTCTGCGCTGCCTGCGATTGCTACAGGAGGCCTTATGGTTCGTCCCGGTAACAGCTCTCTTCAGGTTTATCTGTACGCTCAACCCGTGGATATGCGCAAGCAGATCGATGGTTTGAGCGCCCTGGTGGAACAGAGTATGACCGTCTCTGCGTTCAGTAAAAGCTTGTTTGTGTTCGTCAACAAACGTAAGGATAAATTGAAAATCCTCTATTGGGAGAAAAACGGTTTTGTCATCTGGCATAAACGCCTGGAAGATAATCGCTTTTGCTGGCCCAAAGCCGGTGAGCCGGCTCAGGTGTCGGTTAAGGAACTGAATATGTTGCTGGACGGGTATGATATTTTCCGCTTCAAGCCGCATGCGCCGTTGAAATCGGTATCGGGTATGACCACTCGCTGACGATGCATAAACACTGGTCGAATGCGGACAGTAACGATACACTGCGCATCATGACCATAACGGATTTAGACAAACCGGCTCTGATGGATCTGGTACAGCAGCAGAACGAACGGATTGCCGTGTTGGAACGGCAATTACGTTTGCTGTTGCGGCAAAAATACCAGCCGTCTTCTGAGCAATTGTCCGAGGATCAGTTGGCGTTATTTGAACCGGAATCGGTGCCGGACGTTCAGACGGATCCATCGACACTCGAAGATGACGATACGATCACTGTCAGGCGTCCTCAAAAACGACGTGGCAAATGGGCCCGCTGTGATGACACTCTGGCGCGTCATCGCATTGAGTATGAACTGCCGGAATCCGAACGCCTCTGTGGTTGTGGCGAAACGCTGGTCAAAATCGGCGAAACCGTGACCGAACAATACGAATTTATTCCGGCGCAGTATATTGTCATAGAACAGGTACAACACCGCTACGGTTGCTGTGCCTGTCATGCGCCCTCAGCCTTAAAAACCGCCCCTAAGCCCCTTCAGATTCTGCCTAAAACCAATGCGACTGTGGGGCTGCTGGCACAGATTGTCACGGCCAAATATGTCGATGGTACCCCATTGCACCGACAGCAGGCCCAGCATGACCGGGGTGGCATTTATCTGCCCCGCAACACCATGGCCCGTTGGCTGATACACCTGAGCGATGAGGTTCAACCTCTGCTCAACCTGTTCGAAGACAGCATTCGCGCAGGGCCTTATACCCATTGTGATGAATCACCGATCCAGGTACTCAAAGAGCCGGACCGGGATGTCTCCAAATCCTCCTGGGTCTGGGTCCGTCAGGGCGGGTTACCCGGACAGGACGTGGTGTTGTACCACTATTCGCCGCATCGGTCTTCCGAGGTGGCCAAATCCCTGTTCAAAGACTATCAAGGCTTCGTGCAATGCGATGGCTATGCCGCCTACCATTGTCTGGAAACACAGGGTATCACCCTGGTCGGGTGTATGGCTCATGCCCGCCGAAAATTCACCGATGCGCTGAAACAACTGTCCCGACAGGAAGCCATTGCCAAAAGCAAAGCGGCCACCGCCATTGCCTACTTTAAGGCGTTGTACCAGATCGAAGCCGACGCCCGGGATCAATCGTTCACTGATGATCAGCGTTATCAACAGCGTCAGGACAAAGCCGTGCCTCTGTTGGCAGAGTTCAAAGCCTGGCTGGAGGCACAGACGGTACTGCCAAAATCGACACTGGGCAAAGCGATCCAATACACCCTGAAGCAATGGCCCAGACTGATCCGCTACTGTGAACACGGTTTCCTGGACATCGACAACAATGCCAATGAACGCGCCATCAGACCCTTCGCCACCGGCCGTAAGAACTGGATGTTTGCCGATACCCCACGGGGTGCGCAGACCAATGCCCGTTTTTACAGCCTTATTGAAACGTGCAAGTTTCATGGCCATGAGCCGTATGCGTACCTGAAATATCTTTTTAAAGCCCTGCCCAAAGCGACCTGTGTGGAAGACTACGAAGCCTTACTGCCCTGGCATCTGAATGTGAGTACAGTACGGGAGATGGTGAGAGAAATATAGGCTGGAGTTTATGGATCGCTTACTACTTTTTTAGCGAAGATTAAGATAAGCTAATACAATAGGAGTCAATAGCACCTGAGGCAATACGTACAGCTCATCTTGCAAGGAATAGCCTGCTTTACTGATCCCCATATACATGTTAATCAGTGATATCACTATCCAGATAACGCAAAATAGGACTAACCCCCAAGGGGTAGCGGTAATATCCAAATGCCAGAGTTTGCTTAACGTAACAAATAAAGCCAGTATCACTCCACCACAAGCAATAACCATTACTGTATGCATAATAGATTCACTCGAAAAAACGGCGTGCACCCCAATCGATACATACCGTTATCTTTTTGAAATGAACGACGGAGAACGTTATCGGTGACAAAGGTCAACCTGCTACATGTGGTGTCAGTAAATCGGACATGCCAACACGATGAAGCATTTCTGCACGTAATCGATCCAAAACTGCAAAACCAACTTCTGCACCATCCTGAGCCGGATCATAGTGGATGCGGAATGGGCGAGTACCAAAAGGCTGTGCCACCACATCCACAATCATATCCGCAACAGGCCCCGGTTCAGCGTCTTCTGGAACAATCGCATCAAAAGCCTGTTTAATGGTGTCACCAAAATTAGCGTACGGACCTGCTTCATATTCTTCTGCACGACCAGCATCCACTGGTATGCCAGAGTGAGCAAAGTGGTTAGTCCCCTTGGTGAAAGCACCAGGAACCACAATCGTGGTCTCAATACCCCAACGACTCAATTCACGCGCATATTGCACAGCCAACGAATCCATTGCGGCTTTGGCTGCAAAATATGGAGACAAGTATGGTGGCGTCCCCCCTGCCGAACTGGAACTGGAGACCCATACCAACAAACCTTCACGACGCCTACGCATATGCGGTAACACGGCACGATTAACTCGCTGTGTTCCCAACACGTTTACATCGTACTGCTGCGCTAGTTGTTCAGGCGTAAAAGCCTCTGCCGGTCCAAATACCATGTGACCCGCATTATGAACGACAACATCAATCACATTGGTTTCTGCCACCAATTGCTCAACGGCTAAATTAACAGATACCTCAGACTGCACATCAAGCTCTATAGGGCGTAACGAGATTTTCTCGCTCACACTTAGATCTTTCATTTTTTGCGCGTTTTGCGCATTACGTCCGTTTACATCACGCATGGACGCATAAACGATGTGTCCAGCGCGTGCTAAGGCTTCAGCCGTTAAACGACCAAAGCCACTTGATGCACCCGTGATTAAAATAACTTTTTGTGACATAGCAATGCCCTCGTGTGAGCTTGATAATCAAGTGACATTAAATTACGCCACCGTTCGCACGCAGCACTTGACCATTGATCCAACCACTATCAGGACCTGCAAGGAAAGCCACAACAGACGCAATATCTTCCGGTGTGCCCAATCTTTCCAAAGGGTTCATTTTTGCCATACGCTCAATCAACTCATCTGGCTTGCCTTTAAGGAATAACTCCGTTGCCGTTGGACCGGGAGCCACTGAGTTCACATTAATGTTACGGCCACGCATTTCTTTTGCCATAATGCCTGTCAATGTCTCAACCGCTGCTTTAGTCGCCGCATACACACCGTAGTTTTCAAGCTTCAAACCCACAACCGTGGTAGAGAAGTTGATGACGCGACCACCGTCACGTAAACGAGCTGACGCTTCTCTTAAAGCGTAAATAGTGCCTTTTAGGTTGATATCGATCTGACGTTCGATACTGTGATCCTCAACGTTTGCCAAGGGCGCCAACTCCATGACACCAGCGTTATTGACTAAAATATCAGCCCCACCATAGGTCTCTTCCACTTTGTCAAACAAGGCGCTTACCTCAGTTGAGTTCGAGACATCTGCTTTCACAGCGAGAGCGCTACCACCTTGTGCCAGTATTTCGCTGGCAACTGTTTGTGCCGCAGCTTCACTACCCGAGTAATTCACCACGACGGTAAAACCATCCTTACTCAGACGTCTGGCGATTTCTGCGCCGATACCTCGTGATGCGCCAGTAACAATAGCGATTTTCTTGTCTTGTTCATTCATATTAGCCACCTATATTAACCAAGTATTAAGATTGAGGATAAGCTTAGCACTTTGTATATTTCGGATAATCAACTAAAATCCGTCATCATAATCCGACAATCACAAACAATATGGATCGAATAGAGAGTATGCGTGTTTTTACACGCGTCTATGAAAGGCGAAGTTTTTCTCAGGCAGCCGAAGATTTGAATCTGCCACGCTCCACGGTAACGGATGCTATCAAACAAATAGAAAAGCATCTTTCGGTCAGACTACTGGAACGAACAACACGTCAAGTCACTCCCACACTTGATGGAGAAGCGTACTATCAGCGTTGTCTTTCCTTACTGGCTGATTTTGAAGATATGGAAAATTACTTTTCAGGGCTTCAACCCAAAGGAAGCTTACGAGTAGACGTTCATGGCACCCTTGGGAGGCATTTTGTCCTTCCCCGCCTCCCTGAATTTCTAGCGGCCTATCCTGATATTCAGCTTTATCTCAGCGAGGGTGATAAATTGGTTGACCTGGTCAGTGAGGGTATCGATTGTGTTCTCAGGGTCGGCACACCTAAGTCGGAATATTTGGTGGCTAAACAAATTGCACTATTGGAAGAAATCACCGTCGCCGCACCGGGATACCTAGCGCAATTCGGCCACCCAGAAAATGTAGAGGAACTCGTCCATCATCAGACGGTCGCTTTTCAATCCTCAAGCGTTAATGAACCGTTACCAATGGAGTTCACGATTGGCCGAAAAGTCGTTTCAAAAACGTTAAAATCATCGATGAAAGTCAATTCAGCCGAAACATTAGTTGCAGCTTGCCGGTTGGGGCTGGGGATTATTCAAGTACCTCGCTATCATATTGAGCAGGATTTAGTTGAAGGAAGACTCGTTACCTTATTAGATGATTATCTCCCTCCCTCATCGCCGGTTCATCTTTTGTATCCACCACATCGAAGTCATTCAGCAAGAGTGCGTATATTTACCGAATGGTTACAAAACGTTTTTAGCTCCGAAATTCAGTAAATAATAGGTGGTATTGTATTGGCTGTTTCCTTTCCTTCATGGAGCCTACTACGGCTGGTCGTCTGCTCGCTGAATTGATATCAAATGCGATGACGTTGATCAGCTAGAGCCCTGGACTCGTCGTCGCAAGCACTCGCTTTTCGAGCTAGAATCATTCTAGAGTGCGCGCAAGGGCGAAGTAACACCGTTGTTGCCGAGAGGCTTTCTACTTCGAATCAAACCGTGTGTAAGCGGAGAAGTCGTTTTCTTCGATATCTGTTTAGATGGACTTATACTAATTGCATTAATTAAAAGTAATACAGTTAAAAGTTGAGCATTCACGCTATCGCCTTGCCTTTCCCAGGTATGCGTGTTGGATATGAATATACTCATCAACAAAGATAAAAATACTTATTCCCGAATGCAACTCCTTAACCGACACATAAAAATTATTTTTTTAGCGCTCGAGAGAAACGCCTTATATCTTCAACAAATAATATAGGTTCTTCCATTGCCGTGAAATGACCACCTTTGGCTATATCATTCCATTGAACGACATTATATTTTTTTTCAGTCCATATCTTAGGCGGCAATAAAATATCGGCACCAAACCTAGCTATTGCACAAGGGACATTAAAATCGTCTAGCGATGGTAAACCATGCATATTTTCATAATACATATTTATTGATGAGCCTATTGTTCCAGTAAACCAATAAATCATGATATTTGTAAGTAACTCATCTTTACTGTAACTTTTATTCAAATGTCCATCACAGTCACTCCAGCTTCTGAATTTCTCTATTATCCATGATGCTAGTCCCACAGGTGAATCGTTTAAACCAAATGCCAAAGTTGAAGGTTTAGTCGCTTGAAGTGACATATAGCCACCTTCCTGATTTAACCAATTCATCGCTGATTTTTTGTAGTTCAATTCTTCATCAGAACAATGAGAGTCTTGAGTAGATAACAGGTCCCTAATAATACCAACATCTGTTAGATGCAAACCAATAAGACTATTTGGGTATTTAGCAGCAAGGTAACGAGAAACTCCAGAACCAATATCTCCACCTCCTGCCATGTAAGTTTTATATCCTAGTATCATCGTCATCAACTCGTGCCACAATTCAGCAACTTGGGAATTGTTCAGACCAGAACTATTTGAAGGCTCGGAAAACCCAAAACCAGGTATAGATGGAATAATTACGTCAAAAGAGTCAGCATTGCTGCCGCCAAATCGTTCAGGATCTGTCAACATTGGGATGATTTTATGATAACGATAAAATGAATCTGGCCACCCGTGCGTTAGAATTAGTGGTGTCGGTGAATTACCTTTGCCTCTCTGATAGATAAAATGCAATTTTTCACCTTTGACCTCACATTGATAATGAGAAAACTGATTTAGCTCTGCTTCTTCTTTTCGCCAGTCAAAGTCATCGACCCAGTATCTAACCACAGACTGCAAGTAGTCCAAATGAGTACCACGTTTCCAATCATCATTTTTAGGTAAAACTGGCCAACGTGTCGCTTCTAAACGCTTGTATAAATCGTCTAACTGCATTTGAGGGATAGCAATTTTAAATGGTTTTATGCCCATACCAACCTTCTTCTTATAATCTGTAATTCAGCTTTTACGAAAAGTATAGAAATTGATAGAAATGACTAAAAGGACATATAAACGACAAATTAGGACAGATTTCGTGGAGAGAATCGATAACGGTATTCTTCTGGCGTAACTTTCAGATGCCTTTCAAAAACACGTCGCAAATTTGTAGTGGATCCAAATCCAGCCTCAAGAGCCACTTGTTTAAGTGTTGAAGAGGATTGTTCCAAACGTCGCCTTGCGTCTTCTAACCTTGCTTCTTCCACATATTTTGCCGGTGTCAAGCCGGATTCTTTTGTAAATACTCGAGTAAAATTACGCGGACTCATGGAAAATCTCTCAGACAAAGCGTTAATAGAAAGATCTTCAGCCAAATTATTAAGTATCCAATGATGAATATTATTAATTCGACTTGATTTCGGGACTTGGCTAATAAGCGATCGGCTAAACTGTGACTGATTGCCCGGACGACGTAAAAACATCACCAAATCTTGAGCAATATCTCGAGCTATTTCAAACCCAAGGTCATCTTCAACTAGAGCAAGTGTTAAATCAAACCCCGCACTAACCCCAGCAGATGTCCATATATTTTGGTCTTTTACAAAGATAGGGCCGTTATCAACTTTTACACTAGGGAAACGAGACTGTAATTCATGTGCTAACCGCCAGTGAGTTGTTGCATTTAGTCCGTCAAGAATGCCCGCTTCAGCAAGTATAAGAGCACCACCACATATGGATACAATTCTGTTGTTATAAGGTTTAGACAGACTTATCCATTCAGCTACTTCTGTATTTTCTTCTGTCGAAAGTCCCCTGCCAGTCACAATAACAGAATGCCTCTTATAATCAGGTTTCAGATCGCAAAGACGCTTATCAGCTAGTAGCTTAAGATTTGACTGTCCGTGGATGACATGGTGCTTTTGTGTAGTGGCTACTGTAATAGAGTAATGAGGCTCTAAATTTTCAGAAACAACAAAGTGATTAGCTCGCTGAAAAATATCCACTACTCCCGCAGCTTCAAACAACATCCCACCTTCAGGTACGATAATAAGAATATCTTTCATTATAAGTCCTCAGTCACATTTGGCTTTAATTGTAATATACAACATATTGAGCCAATGAATGAAAGGATTAGTAAAAGTTGGGCAATTCTCAAATTAAATTATTCTCGGTTTTATTGCGCAAACGCGGAAATGGGCATGAACTCTTTAACTGAAGCATGATCAAGCTGTAATCACGAAGTGCCAAAATGGTCACCTATTGCAGAAAGAGCTCATTAAAGTAACCAAAATGGAATATTATTGGCGGAGCTATTTGAGAAGGATACGCTCAATTATTTCCCGAAATTTCTTCCGTCGCCTCCTGACGCAGTTTCTGGGCATCCATTCCGTTTAGCCGTTCAATGGCTCTGTCTGCGGCACTTTGACGGTTTCCATCCACGTTTAGCGTACTTCCTGAGCCGGTGAGTCGTTCCAGATCCAGTGACGGTATTTCAGGTAGGTTGCCCGTGATCGATAAGATACCTATCCATTCATCCAGACTGACTTGGCTCCAATCTACCTGGTTTAACTGACTCGCGGTCAATCCTTCACAGTTGGGAGATTTCGCACTGCCCCAACCAAGGCCCAATTGCGGACGCACTTGTTCCTGAATGATCCGTGAAAGTGGCGAAGTAAAGCAGCAATATGACTGCCGTTTTTCAACACAGGCACCTAAAAACTTAGACTTGCAGTAAGAGCCCACGTAGTGGCAACTCTTCAATACCCGCTTAGCGTTCATTTCAAACTCACTCTGCTCACATTTCCAGATAAGCTGAATGAGAATCATGGTGACTGAATAAATCATGTAGGCCGTCATAACCGTACTCAGAACCGCGCCCGCAGCGCCACCCAAGGCAAAGTTGCCACCCGAAACAACACCATCGGCTCCGACAGCACCACCAACGTTACTAAACAGTGCCGATTGCGCCCCCGAGCCAAAGGTAGTGCCTACCCATTCAGCCGTTTTGTTGGTCAGCACCTGCATGAAGCCAGTCGCAGCTTGCTCCGCTCCCGCGCCAGCAGCCGTTGATGGCCCAGCCCCCATAAGAGAGTCCCATGCAGACACAAAGGGCTCTTTGACCGCACTCCAGGTACTCGTTATTGGTTCCCTGAGCGTATTCCAAGAACCATAGATTGCCGAAGACGGATTCATGGCCATGACTGCCGTATCAAGCTTGTTAACCGCCACGATCATCGTGATGTAGTCCGATAACGACACTCCGCTTGGCTTTTCACAGCAATCCACTATGCCGCCAACGGCTTTTTTGCACTGGCCAGCATTACCTTTAAAGACCGTACACTCGACGTTATCTTGGCCATCAGCGCCCGTGCATGACATATCATTGGTCATAAACTGCGCCGCATTAAGCATCGCAGCGGCTTCTGCAAAGTTAGCCTGCTTGATTGACTCTGGCTCTAAACAATCTGTGCCCATACAGCGAACTGGCCCCTCACAGTTGTATTGAGTTTCCATTCGAGCATTTTGCACTTCAACGCTTTGTCCGCAGTCATACACCAAACTTTGGATATAACAGAAGCCTTCATGACCAGCCCCGCCTTCAGTGCATTCGGTTCTGACATACTGGCAGGCCGGGTTTTGCTCTAGCGCGGCACACGTATTGGTGGTCGTGTTTTGTCCGTTATTGACGATGGTTTGTGTATTACCATTGGCATCTACCCAGCTATCTGAGTTGCCCATGTTGAACTCTGGATGAGCAGTCGAAGCATTGTAGGTCGCTCTTGCCCTCCAGCATGAGAGCCCCAGTCCATCAGAACTGCCGCGACTGGTTAAATGAGCAGGAGACGAAACAACCGCCGGATAAAGACTTTCAAGATTCGCCAACTCTCCACTACCAACCGTTAATCCGTCGATTCGTTTTGTGTCCGTATCTAAACACTGCCACTGCACCGCAGTAAACTGATCCGTTTGCATCAAACATTGGTCTATGCCTGGATCACTTGATTGATGAACAACCTCCTGATCTAAGTACTTGCCAGAGAAGGTCAATGAAGCGCTCAGTTTCGCAGGAGCCAAACACTTCTGAACTTCTCGGCTGCAAGTATCGAAATCGACTTTGTTCCAGCCGGATTCACATCTGGAACGAGTGACTTCCTGAGGTTCATGCCACGAAATAATCGACCCATTGACGACTTTACACAATGAACCAACCAAGGTTCCTTTTGGACAGGTCATTTCAGGGTATTTAATGGACGGTTTCGTCTCAGTCACCGTTTCCTTATTGCCCGTCAGTGAGAGTGTCGTTTTCCAACCATTTGCCTTGGACGGCGACTCGGTGATTTTTATCTCAGTATTTTGATTATCAAAAATTCTCAGTATCGCGTTCCCAGTTTGCATAGTACTGCTGTGCTGTGGAACAAAGCTGAGCGTTTCAGAGCTAAAGCAACCACGCTCAATAGACCAGCTTTGTTGATGGGTTTCAGCGGATACACGTCGTTCTAACTGACACTCAGTAAGCGTGCTGATCTTCTCGCACACCTGGTAATCCGGTACATGCTTGGTTTCAGTAAATGGCGTAATCGTCTGAGTAGGCTCACAGGCCTCAAAACTACTTGGCATAAGGTTGGTTACCACACACTTTGGATCGCTGGTTTGCAATCCACAGTCATAGGTATCGGTAAAACGAATGCATTCACCTTTATCATTGGTCTCGGCACATTCTGACGACATGAATCCACAGGAAGGATTCGCTTCAAGCACTTGGCAGGCCTGATTTTCAATCCCCTTATAGCTTTCATCATCCACACTGACTTGTACACGCTGACACAAAGGCGATATGCCAGCCACAGGGCTAGGGGCAAAGTAGGATTCACAAACTGAAACACCATTGACCACCGTACATCCGTTGGTTGAAGAAGGCTGATCCGTGCATTGAATGCTGTAGTCTGAAAACTTCGTCGGGATATCCGCTGCTTGTTCGATACAGGATTGTGGCGACCAACTATCATTCATCACTACCTTGGTTGGATCAAAGCGCACCTTTATGCGTGCATACCCCTCACCACTACCCGTAACCGATACGCGAATTTTTACCGGCACTTCTAAACCGGGATCTACCGCTTTTAGCCTGGCAGTGAGATCGGTATTTGGATTGCGCTCCCAACTGGTACTGAGCTCGCAGCGACCTGCCGTTTCTGGTGGAAAGTTATTGTTCGGCCCAGACCAGACTTTCTGATCGCCAAGCCACACTTGCATGTAGTCATCCCATTTGGCGTATTCAAGAACGGCTGAGGTAATCGCATCGGGGTTCACGACTTTGAGTGTGATGGCCTGTTCAAACACTTTACAACGGCCACTCCAGTAGTTGTCGCCTATTCGTCCAATCCAAACTTCAAGACATCCCTCACCACAAGAGCGAAGGTTCATTGGTCCTGAAACATGCTCAATAATGCCTGCCGTGTAATCGTGAGTAATAGTGCAGCTGTTAACCGCTGTATTGAGCCTGTCACATTGCTGGTAATTTGGGCTGCCTTCACCTTGAGACTCACAGCCGGGGAAGCTTTGGGTTAATAGATTGGGGTCAGTTTGAACCGCATCAGTTAATGCCCAAAGCGGATCATTGACCATATCTGGCCGAGACCGGTCTTTGATTTGCTGGAGCGAGCGAAACGCCTCACCCGTAGCGCTACTTTCGGATGCCATGCTCTCTTGGCGCTGCGTCCCCAATTGATTCATGCTGGCATCAGAGCCATAAACGCCCGTTAAGACATCCAATGAGCCCTGATCCATACCAGGGAAAAGCTCTTGCAAGTTAATCGTCTCATTACCACTGCCAGTCGGCACCGACAATGTATTGCCATTGAGTGCGGGCATCGTCCAGTTTTGCAGTAATTGCTTACCTTCTTGTTGTCCGCTTAGGCCGGATTGGCGCTGCACATCAGCGGCCACACCATGTAAGGGCAAGCACGCCATAGTGATAGATAAAATACCCGCTAACACTCGGGTAAAAAATGTTGGTTTCATAGTTAACCTCCCGAGTTACAGCAGTCTTGCCAGCGCCACAAAATATAGAGCGCATCTTCACCAGCACCTGGGATTGTTCGCCACTCTCCCCATTTCATGGTGCTTTCACCGATGACATGCGCACTTTCAGTTTCTGGTACAGGGAAGAACATACTCATCTTGTATTGGGATTTCGGTAGCATGGGTTCGATAACAGGTCGGCATAGCGCACTGTTCCCCATTGTTCGCCTAGCAAGACCACGCCTGTGTTGAGCCGCGATTGCACGCGCCGCTAAATGGCTGGTGTTTTCTGCTAATGAGCCAAAGGCTAAGGTGTGGCCAGATAACGGGTAGAGATGGCCCCAACTGCCAGCACACCAAAACAACTGGTCGATAGGTTTACCAAGCGTTGATGAAGCAGCGTCAGCGGTACAAGCCGAAATAGCCAATGGATTGGCAACGGCAGCCGCTTCAGGCTGAGTAAAAAAGGCCAGTTCATCGTTCAGCCATGTTGGGTCCAATTCCGACAAATACATCAAGTCAAAGTCCATGTAACCATCGGCATTGCAATTGCCATCCATGAACAAATCGAGCATGACCAAAAGCGGAAAGGCGTAATAATGGTAATGGTAGAAAGCAAGATCACCGGTATCGTATTCACCCTCACCATGACCACCTTGCAATCGCCTATCACCTAACGGTAAGCGAATCCCTCCCAGTGAAGGCGAACAACCTGGCGTTCTGACCAGTTCAATCAAACGCGCTGGCTCCCACATGCTGGTAACAATACCTGGCCTTGGCACACCTAAGTTGTCTTCACATAAGCAAAATGACTTGTTTGATGCGCCGCTTGGGACATTGCCAGAGCCAAGAGGAAGACCGGCAACCCGGATAGGAAAAATGCATGACCAGCAAACATCCGTCAGCAACTTGCCGGACAATAACCCCGCGTCTGGGCAGGTCAGTTCGGCTTTTGCAGGAATAGATGCGCTTAGGGCAAACATGACAACGAGAGTCCGCATCAGACGATACGTATTATTGAGCGTTTTCATGAACAAGCTCCTTTGCTGGAATTTCTTCTATTTCAAACGCGAGCCCCTTCGCTTGAACAAACGATGGGGTGACTTGCAGATCAAAGCGCTGCTTTAGCGAGGCATTGAGAAGGTAAACCGGACTATCCAATGTCTTTTCGAGCGCATTGAGGCGATTCCAGCCTTGGGCACGGTCGAGCTGCGTGGTGATAAGCGTAATGCGGCGCAGTGTCCTATCTTGCGTCTCAAGCCAATGCGCTACTGCGTCCACTTCTTCAGCGTTCGACGCATTAAACACAACAAGCTGCTGAGTGAACGGCAAGGCTTTTAGCGGGTTAATACGCGTTCCTGCTGGGATCAATGTTCGGCCATTGGCATCCAATAGTGGCCGCTGCATGACGATGGTTGGATCAACCATTCTTATCCGATACTGCGTGGCTTTGGGTAAATCAGTAAATGTTTGGCGAGACCAGAAACGCTCAATGGCTTTTTTCTTTAACGCACTCAGGTCAATCGACTGTAAACGCTGCATCGCCACTTGCATCAAATCAGGTTCTATAATCGAATGAATTGGACCACGTTGACTCAATGAACCGGTATTGCCTGTTTCAATTTGACGCTGCAACCAGTCCTTGCTGTAAACCCCTAGTGCACTTGCAGTCACCTTGTTATCTTCTATGCGGAAAATGGCAGGCACGCTAGTCACCCGCCAGTGCACAAAGGCTTTCGGATCGATTCGAACCTGAGGAACAGGATCAAGCCCTGTCATCAGCATATGCCAATAACGGATAGCCGCCCCCAAGGTCTTTCCTTCAGGAATTCCCCGAAACAACACAATAGCGCCGGTAGCACTGGCCTCTTTAAAAAGCTGCTTCAGTGACGAATCCCCCAGTGAGGACGACGCAAATATCAACCATTCATCGTTGTATTTGCGCGACTTAGGTTGTTCAATCGGTGAAAAAGGCTCGATAAATTCAGATGAACCATCCACAGCACTTTGTAAAATGCTGCGGCTCATTTCGACGATCTTTTTGTCCTCGTCAGACAACGGATAAGGCTCTTGTGCCCAGGACACTTGACTAAAAGCCAATGGAGCAACCAACAAAAATAAGAGGCATAGTCTTCTCATCTTCCACCTCCTACCAAAGCGGCCAAGCGCGACCGACAATCTGCTCGCGCTTAACGGCATTCCAATAGCGGGAGTCGAAACTCGTAGCAGCCTCGCCGGAAAACCAATATTCGTTTTCTTGCAGCGTCAATGAGCGGCTAAATTGTGATTCCGCCACACCAAGACGCTGGGCTAATGCCATGCCGGTAGAGACTTCAGCACCGTTCACTAGCACATGCTCAGGAGTCACATTGACTTCATCCCCAGGCATCCCTGTTAGGCGTTTCAGCATACGAGTACCGTCGTTATATAACGGAGCGAGTCCTTTTGAGTGGAAGGCATACAAACCATACTTAACGGGCTCTTTATTCCATAGGTCAATCAAATACACCGTGGTATCAGGCAGGCAGCGCTCTTGCTGGGTATCAATACCTATTCGGTAGCGCATCATGGCGTAGGTGCCTACCAAGGCCATGATTAACGCAAGAACGGCCAACCGGATGAGATATGGCCGCCAAGGCATTCTTTTACGGAGTATCTGCATGAGACACCTCCTTTGAGCCTACTGGCACAAATATGGAATCATCAGCACCCACCACCGCTTGGGCATCCAGCACGATAAAACCGGCTGCTTTTAGCTTTTCAATTTGCTGATTGGTCTGAAGCAACCTGGATTCGATGTCTTGTTCACTGGCATTGGGGCCCAGTGACAACACCGCCTCCCCAAAATCCACGACTGCAATGGGCGTACTTAACGCCAACTGGCTGTGGATGGGTTCGAGTGTTTTCATTAAGAGCCAGCTGGTCATTAAACCGCTACCAGCAATAGACAAAGTAATAGAGGCCATAAATGGCCAAAGCGTGGACTTATTCATAGCCTCGCTCCTTCAACAACTGAGAGATGGCATCAGCAACAGAAAGGCCTTTGCGCGTTAACTGTTTAATCGCGTTTACATCTTCTGCACGGGACGAGTACAACAGCTTGTGAAACGGATCGACGATGAGGCGGCCAATCCCGGTGCCCATTTCGGTAATAAAGAAAATTTCGGAATAGACACCAGTGACGGTATGAACGGTTTTCAGGTATTCATAACCGCCTTCACCTAGTGGCAAGCGGCCTTCTTTTTTGAGCGCGTTGATGGTTTCAGCTTTTTGGCCAAGCAGGTACATATTGGCCGAGTTTTCAGCGATGGCTTTACCTGTAGGACTGTCATACAAATCGTTGACCGACTGCGTTACCGTTACAGCACTGCCGCCATATTTTCGAAATCGACGGTAACCCGTCTCGATGAACTTACCGACATCACCTTGAGTCAGCAGATCCCAGGCTTCGTCAATGAACACAATCTTGCGACGATCCCGCTCACCTAAGTACATCTCTTGTTGGATTTGGTAGATAAGCTGAAGCAACACCACTTGTTGTAGGTGCTTGCGCCCCTTTAGCTCTTCTAACTCCAGAACGGTGAAACGGTTTTTGAAGCGAATATTGTTATGACCATTAAAGAAGCGGCCATATTCTCCCTGTGACGTAAACGGATAGAGCTGCTCACCCACGTCTTGCACACGTCGGTCTTCGTGATTTTTCAAGGCCTCTGCCACATCATCAACCAACATGGCACGACCTTTTTTCTCCCATAGTTCACGGGTCTGACGCTTTAGATTGGCCATCTGAAAATCGGTTAATGACTGCGTAGGCGCGGCCATTGCGGCCAATAGCCCAACCAGTACATCAGCTTCTTCGTCATAGTCCTCAACGATTTCAAACGGATTCAAGCAAATGCCACTGTCCCGCCCGAACTGTAAAAACTCCCCGTCATAGACTTCACACAGCTTTTCATAAGAGCGGCCAACATCAATCACCCAGCATTGGCCACCCTCTGATAAGTAGGAGGAGATGATTTCGTTCACCAGGAATGACTTACCCGATCCCGATTGCGCCGCTATGCAACAGTTGTAATTACTGCCCGAGTCATAAAGGGACACACTCATGATCTGGCCATTACGGGAAACAAAGTTAATCACCGGCGTGCCCGTGCCTTTCCAATCTGCAAACAAAGGCAACAGAGGGATCACATGCCGTGTCGCCATGGTCTTGAATCGAAACAAGTCGTTCATCGCTTGGCGGTCAGCACCAAATGGCAAGGCATTCAGGAAAATGGGCAAACAGAAGTACTTGTCTTCCATCAGCTCAAATCCAAGTTCTTTGAAATAGGTTCGAGCATTTGAAACAGAGCTGATCGACGCTTCTTCCGTTGGGGAAAACAGCGTTAAGGTCATATTTGCCCGAATAGGACGATCACCTTCTTGCAAGGCTTCAAAAAGAACATCAAACCCCTTTTTCTTGGCTGCAAGCACCGGCACAAACTTGAGCATCGGGCCATAGGCCTGATTGACCGCCCATTGACGCTTCGTCTCTAGACGAGATCTCATCGCCTCGGCTGAGGGAAAGTGAATGGTGACATTCAGCAAAAAGCTTCCGCGTAAACCGCGACTACCCGTCATCATATCGCCCGCAAAACTTGCGGCATGACCAAACCAGATCCGCTCAGGCAAGCGCTTAAATGATAAGGTTTTAACTCGGTAATCACCCAGCATCAGACCTTGGCTATCCACTTTGATAGCTCGGTCATAATCCAACACTTGCTCTCGAAGTGGTTTATCTGCCTCACTGCGGATTGGTGATGGATTGCGCCAGGAAGCATCTTTTCCCCAGTTAAGCTGCGCACTTAATGCCGCGAGCCAGTTGCGGTCAGTCATCTCCGTGACGCGAAAACCAACCGTTGCCAACGCCTGAGAGAAAGAAGCCCGCAGCGCGGATGCTCGACTCAAATCACGCTCCGTCGGTATAGGACTTTCCAAAGGCAATTTGCAGGTGACGATCAGTTGAAAGTTGCGTACCTGTGTCTGGGTCGATTCCTCTATTGGTCGAACCGTGCCCCCATCGAGGAAATCCGCACGTTTGCGTATCGACGCCCTGAGCAATGGGTCGGATTGACGATGCCGTAAGCCCATCATGCGCTGAAGGTCGGTTTGAATATCAGGCGAGGCGTACAGGCCAAATTGCAGCAAAGTGTCTTTTGGCCAGTCGTTGTTGAGAAGAACATTAACCCTGTCTGCAACAGACTCATCACCACCCGGCAATGGGTCACATAGAAAACCAAAGCCAACACTTTGATCTTCCATGAAAAACAGTTGCTCATCGTCTGAATAGGCCAATACTGGCAATAGCTCTGAAGCGCGTTGCCCTGAATACAGAGAGGCTTTCATTAACGCCCCTCCAACCAAGCAGAAAGATCATAAGGACGGCCTCGGCTGATGCGACCATCATTGGCGACGATGAAAGGCACACCTTGAATTCCCAGAATTTGAGCCGTCACCAAGGTACGCTGCATTGGCTCTAAGTTGCAGGCATCATCCTGCTCTAGGTTACCAATCCGGCCATTCAGCAATGCATCGGTGGCCGCTTTCTTGTCACGCGCACAGCCAAGCTGGCGGACCTGACGCTCTGAATCTGGACCAAGCACTGGCACAGGGAGTATTTGGAAGGTGTATTCTTTGGTTAGCGGTAAAGCTTGTTTCAAAAGCTCATGGCAATGCGGGCATCGTGGGTCAACAAAGACCACCACTTTCTTTTTGCCTTCGCCCAGCGTCAGTGGGTTCAAATCATCCATTTTTAGGCCAAGACGACTTAAGTCCAGCGTGTTTCCCGCTTCTCGAATTTCTTCAAGGCTAGTAAGCGGCTTTTTCGACCAGGCATCATAGAGCGTCCCATCAATGACGAACCGGCCACTGTCTGACATGAAAACAATACGGCCATTGCTTTCGACCGCTTTCATACCCGTGACCGGCAAAGAAACCATGCCGTCAATTTTGCCAACGGGCGACACTTCAGACACAGGTTCAGCTTGAACCAAAGGAGAAAGCGCAAGCGCTAGAATGATTGGAGATAGTTTTCGCATGAGGAGTCCTCGTTAATGTAAATCGAGGCTCCAGTCTATGCAGTTGTCCTATGTGGACTCGGTTAGATAGATTGAAGAAATCGCAATCTAACTAGGGGGCTTATAGCTCGTTGAGGTTTGTTATAAACGAATTACTCGGCGTTTGCGTTAACAAGCCAATCATCAAGCACTTGCTTCAATTTATCTAATTGCTCTTGATGTTTTGCTTGATTCTTTGCCAATTTGTTTATGTTCTGCAACTTCCAACGAATCGCTGGCAAGTCTGCTGCATTAGGATAGTCAAACAATGCCCAGTCAGGTTGCCCTCTTTTGAATGACATAAGGAAAGCATAATCCCTTTCTGTGAAATGTTTTTGCAGCGAAGTTAACATCATAGGCCTAACAGAAGCTAAGTCTTCGCATTCAACTTTTTCAAAAGTCATTCCATCAAATTCTGCCTGAAATTTCTCATTCAGCGGCTGCCAGTTTGGCGACATGACTTCATTAATAGGCCGAGGATGACTTAATGTATAGGTTAAAAAACCCACTAAAATCTCTCTCGAAACCCCTTCACTGTCAAGTAACATACGCACATCAAATAAGTCGCGAGGATGTTGGCGATCCATTGCAGCACACAATTTCCCACCATACAGATCGGGAAGACTGACTACCTGAATCTCAGCATAACCAAACTCGTATTCAACAGACTCTTGAACTGCCATTATTTCTGCACTATGCAATGTACCTCTGGCGACGGGCGACACTTCAATTTTGATCGTCGCAACCGGACTTGATACAACTATTCTCAGTTCATCAGCTTTATTATCCTGAAATGCCGCTCTGATATCTGGTTGAGTATTGATTCTGTCTGTAATGCGCTGCAATGCAGCCCTGACATTAATCAAAGCCTCATCTCTTGGTTCAAGTGGAAGATAAGCAAGATCAATATCTACAGATAACCGAGGAAAATCTCTCACAAATAAATTAATGGCGGTGCCACCTTTAAGTGCAAAAACCGTCTCTGTTGCTACCACAGGCAGCATTCTTATGAGCAAAGAAACCTGTTTGTAATATGGGCTATCTTTATCCATTATGTTGTTCACCTTTTTTGACGCTTAATATCTCTGGCACTGTGATTTGATATCGCTCATCAAAACGTCCTTTTTCGACAACCTGCCGCTTTCCTGCCCCCAATTTAATTCTTGTTTCATCTATGCGATTGACCCACTGGTGATCGTAGTATCGACCCAGAAATAGAAATATTCGGTTTGCCTGAACAGAGCTGCTTCGTTCAAGAATATCTTGTACTTTTCTAGGGCTAAGATTGACTAAACCCTGAAATAATTCTGCGACATGCTCAAATGAAATCAGCTTTCCAATCGCATCTACCACTTCATAGGCAGCAAGTTCTGCACAGCTGACAGTGAGTTCTTTCTCTTTAACCGTGATCCTTTTCAAATCTTTCTCGGGATTCACTTCAAGCTTATGGTTTCCACAGTAAAACCAATTCTGATAAGGGAATTCACGAAACCATTTCGGTAAGGACGACTTGTTTTTAACGCAAATCCAAACTTGCTCTTTGTTCAGCTGTAAATAGTGACTCAGTCCTTGGTGAGTTAAGCTGCTCAGTCCAGCCAAATGAACTGGAACGCCCAATTGCACATCCAATGCTTGAATGGCATCAACCCAAGTTGGCTTTATATCGCCCTGCGCATTTGGACGATAGTACACACCAGAACTAAGCTTCTTCAGCCAACCGTTCTGCGCGTACTTTTGAGCCAACGAGTAGCTCACGCCGTTTTCAGTCAGCCATTGCTGAAGTACTAGCGCACCAGGAGAAGTATGAGCAACAAGCCAGTTTATTTTAGATGACATTTTAACACCCAAAGTATGAATATCACAAACAGTATAAACCATATAGTTTATTACGATAGGAATTTTAACACCTTAGGTATTAATATACCAAATAATGTAAACCAAGTTCGTTAATGTGGCGTCGCTGAAATGAAAAGGTCTACACAACATCACCAATAACCCGATGTTGTGTAGACCTAAGTTTGATTGCCTTAAGTGAACTGCCTAATATGGCTCACATTCAGGTGCCCAGTAAAACGGCACTGATTGCTGGAACGGTTGTGCCAATGACTTCTTGAGTGCTGGCAACGACAGGTAAAGTTGCAGACATAACACTTTCAACGACTGTTGGTGTGTTGTAGAGACCCATACCACCACCAATGCCCAGAGCGAAAGCCATCAAGCTTTGGCGAGCGATACCGCCCACAATACCCACCAGAACCATGGCTCCCGCTACGATCCGTCCCAAAGTACCTTGGGTCCAATCTTTTAGGGTATCCCACACATCGGTGAAAGCATCACCACCGGTGCCCGCAAATGAGGGCTCCGAAATCATTAACGCCATTAAACCAAGCGCACCAATAGTCATTAGGCGCTGAGTTTGAATGGTGCGAACTGCATTTGTCATTCGTTAGTTTCTCCGTAGATACTCAAGTTATCGCGCTTACCATCAGCTCCCGCTGAGGCAGAATCGCTTTGAGTCTGAAGTGGACGTAGCACTGGCGAAACCGTTCGAGGTGCTGACACCCCAATATCCCACCGGCGCGGTTCAATTTCGGTAAACACGTAGCTGGATAAATTCAGATCCCCACGGTCATCCTCCCAAGGCGCAATCCAAATCCGCATTACCCTTGAAGGAATGCGAATAGGTGCAGATTGCTGCGTCTCGGGTAATGCCGGATGGCTCAGCAGTCCTGTCTCTAAATCAGATTGTGAATACCCAGAGGGAGAACCAATTCGAGTCGCCACAGCATCAATCGTCTTGGGTGCAGCGCCATTACTGGTAAGCTCATAGACTTCACGAGCGGATAAACAGCGCACACCGTCAGGCATACCTGGGCATCCATATTCACTACTCCCAAGACCCAATGAACTACAGCCAGACAATAAGGTTGAGCCGACTGCCAATAAAAGTAATCCAGCTTTAGACCACTGTTTTGGCTGGTGCTTTGAGTTGTTCTGCATTGATGTCGTCATGGTTAACTCTCCTCTGGATACACATCTTATTGTCTGAAACGGACTTCGATCGGTTAGCAACATGCAGGATTTTTTCATCTTCTTGCACCTCCCCCTTGCGAAGTGGCCAACGACAACGAGGCACCACGAGTGACTATGACTTCAATTTTCCTTGCAGCGTCTACCTCTATGACTGGGAACATATTTTCAGCCATGTCCAAATAGAACTTGGCCACTCGATCCAATGCTTTACCGGTGCCTTTAATCGCAGCACCTTGTAATGCTTCTTGACTCATGACTTGCTGGTACAACTGAGTATCACCGGCATTACCCGTCTGAATCGTCGGCACAGGATTTACATCAAATGCGCCAGCCAACCCCTGAAGGAACCCGGCCATCATCGATTTGGCCACCAGCTGGCCTTGTTTCGACACTAATCGGCCACGAATACCGGCTTTGCCGTCTTCACCCACGGCATAAGAATCCAGTCGTGTTTCAATGACGCCACCATCTTCTCTCACACATGAAATGGTCTCGCCTCGCAAATAGGCACGCTCAGAGCTCAAATCACCGTAACCTGCGGCGATCAAGAAACACTCTTTGATATCCGCTCTAAATCGGTTGGGTAAGATGGCTTCCTTTTGAATCCTCAGCAATGCAGGAAAAGGCTCGCGTCTTGCGGACTCGTGAGTAGGAGCATCCAAACCCGTGATCAAAGTGCCTGAGATGATGCTGCCCGCCGGTAGATACAATGGCGGCGCTTCTTGCACAACAACGTCTGGTTCGGCAACCACTTCAGGCTCAATCATACGAATCGTGATTGGCGGCAATGGAACATCTCGTGCTCGTGTACCTTGGCCATTGGCTGGCTGCTGATAGAGCGGATCAGGCAGCGGCGCATTGGCAAAATAATCGTCTGGGTTAGACGGCAGTGGCTTTTCGTCTTTAGGTAATTCCATGGCAGATAAAGGCACTTCAAAACGGCTATTTGTGCCTTCAACTGCTGCATCACCTCCAGCGCGAACATCATCTAGTTCCGCTCTAAGGCGGGCCAGCTCCGCATTGACCTCACTTGGTATAGAAGGCGAACCTGGGCTTAGCCGTCCTGAATCGACGTCACGACGCAAGCGCTCAACTTCACGACGTAACTGTTCATTGCGCTCACTGAGTAGTTTTACGTTCGCAGCCAAACTATCGACCCCAACATCACGAGTATTGGTATCCGTAAGAATGTGCCGGATCGTTTCCTGCCGGTTCCGACTGCTTGAGCCATCGTCAGGATTAGGTGAAAACACCATCACCATAAGGATGAGACCACCAGCAATACCAGCAACCGATAGACCCCGCTTCATGTTCGGGCTCATTTGTTCCCATTGTGCTTTCATCGTTATTCACCTCCCACAAGAAGCGAAGGTCGCTGACTTTCCACCGCTTCTTCACGATGATTGCGAACAACCACATACAACTCAGTCTTTTCACCCGGCAACAAGATATTGCGAGGCCAGTAGGCGCTTGCCACTATATCTGGTGCGTTGCAGGCTATCTCACTGGCTTCTATCGGCTCATCGGCAAAGCTTTCAACCAGTCCTACATAGACGGTGAAGTAATGTCCCGTCACAATTTGCCCCTGCTTAAAACCAAACTTTAAGCCCGGCTGAAAACATTTCGGGCTTGTGTCAGTTTGGCCAGCCAAACGGATGTCATAGCCTTGTGGTAACTCATTTAGTGCAAGGCGTCTGAGTAAATCACGTAAGCTATCGACGTATGGCTGAGCCGTTTCCCAAGTGGCGGCTTTTCGGTTCACGACGCCCTTAATAGGCCACTGCTGACCATCAATAGCTAAGGTGATTTCACGCGGTGGAATACGACGAGGTACTAAGGTGACAGATAATGCGGGCGCTTCCTGACCAGGCGGAGTGATGTAAAGTGAAACCGGTGATTCTTTGTCCGTGGCTACATATACAACATTCCCCTTGATTTGCGTCTGAGCATCACTGGTTGTTCTCACCTGAGGCGATTCAAACGGCGTCACAATCCGATTCAGATGACCAAGAGCTACAGGGATCAGTTCATTAACCCCCGGTGTCATCAGTAGCGTTGTTGGCACATCCGTTGAAACCGTATTGGTTTGAACCGGTGGATTTGCAGTAGCAGACTGCTTCATCACACTGGCTGGCACAATCGGCAATTCCACGTCTGCATACGACGCTTGAGATAACAGGACGCCACTCAAGCTCATTGCGATTAAGCTTGGTGTCATCCATCGACTAATTTTGGTTCGCATCATTCACCCTCCGGTTTTGCTCTTGGGTCAACTTTTCACGAACTCGCTTCGTTCTAGCTTTCCCCTCATACGTATCCATCCAGCTAAGTTTTGGACGGTATTGCTCAATATCGATGTCAAACTCATAGGTGCGAGTTTGGCGCTGTTCATCTCCAGATGATCCAGAAACCAAGGAATAACCGGTCACAAAGACATGGCCGGTTTCATACTCGTACTCCACTTGTCTGGGTTGGAATTTGAGCGTGACTCGGTCTTCGCGGATTTGTCTTGCCTGAATCTCCAGTGCATCGACCACTTGCTGGTACACCGCTGGAGAAAGTAGCGGCTCAATGGCAACCCGGATGAAAGACACATTGCCCGGCGTCACGTTGCCCATAAGCTCAGCTAGGTAGAGTCCCCAGGATTCAAGGTAAGGTTGAGTGGCTTGGTTTCGTGACACTTCAGCCGTTTCAGACAAGGTTGGTGGTTGAATAGCTACTACGGTATTGCGAGAAAATGCCGCTACCGCAAGCAGCAAATTAGATAGCACCAGCACCGCAATCAGAAACCGTTGCCATCGGTTCTCTAATTGCGTGCCTTGCCATGATTTTAAAAACACGTCGAACTTCACGGCAGATAGCTCCTGATAAATGGATTAGGGATCGTCTTGGCTTTGGTTGGCAACAGTCCGGCCCAGTAGATGGCGTGAAGAATAAAACCATCTGGGCGACCATCACGAAAACGCCGATAGAGCTTGGTTGTCACCAACCCCAATAGGCATAAAACCAAGGCATTACCGGTAAAAATGCCGATCACTAGCCCCAACAGAATGGGAGCCATCTCATCGGCACTCCAAAGCAGGAAGTGCGGCGGGTCATCGATATAGGATGGAATATTTACAGGTTCCATAGTCACTCCTCGTTGTTTGAATTGAGAAGTGAAGGATGCCTCGGGATTGGCAGCTTCAGTGGTCAGCTAGATGCCGAATTCTTGAAGGTTTTGAGGGTTCTACTCAGACAATACTAACAATTGATCTTTTTGATGCGGTTGATATGATGGGGATATTGGTCGTGTCGAGACCAGCTGCCCACTTTAGCAAACCCGGACGGGACGACATGCATATCAAATTTATTTTTTGCTTAGGTTTTTTCTGCGACCTCGGCAGTGGGCACCGTATTCGCTAATAGGAGAAACTCAATGCAAATTACTAAAATCATTTCCTCTGCCACGGTTGAACGTTTAAAGCAAAAAGCACGAAAGCTTAAACGTGAAAAATCTATTCCACACACTCAAGCACTCGATGAAATTGCAATCTCTGTTGGTTTTAATCATTGGCATCAAGTTGTACAAGCTAATGACTTACTGAAGCCATCAGAAGTGGCGTTATCTTCAGGATGTGTCATGGCTTTTGATGTCAAAGATGGTATGGATGTCGATACCAGTGATGGAGTTTTAATTGAAGACCACTTCTTGGAGATGCTCACTGAAAAGCAGCTATTTGAAATTTATGCCAATTCCCCTTATGAGGACGACGAACAAAACAGACCGCTAAAAGAAACGCTATCAGATTCAGAGCTTCATGAGTATTTTCGAGATGATTGTTCACTCATGTACTTTCGTCTTGCCGAACCTCATGCAGACAAACCGCTGAAAGAAATATTGGCTCTTATAAGACAGTACTCGTTTTGGATGCCGCAATATATTTGGCTTCAAGGTCACCTTATTGATACTTACCATTTGTCAGCTGAAGACGAGAACGGCAATACCGTAGGCGTCAGGTTTTAGCTCTACAAGATGAGGCCTGACAGGCCTCATATCTTCTTCTGCAAGTGGCTTAACGCCAACCCTGCCATCAATGCCAAGCCGATGATCAGCGACGGTATCACCACCGGTGGAATAGCCAGCGGGGCGAACAATCCCATAAACAGCAAAATGACGCCTGAGCCCAGGATAATCATGCTGTAGCGGTGAATGATAGGGCTCGAAAAATCAAAGGTTGTCTTCTTAATCTTCCAGGTCATCAAGCCGTCCCACAGCGCCGGTAACATGAGAATAAGCGCAAAGGGCAACCAGACCATCAGCAAAGCAAATCGAGTGAACACTTGGTACAACACATCAAAAAATGCCTGAATGCGGTCTTCTACCCACACAAACCAAAAGCCTCCCATGTTCTCCATCCCTTTAGAACGAAGTCGCTGCTCTTCAGTGGGGATTAGAAAATCACGCACAGATTGCTCCATCTGTGTATCCACAATCCATGACTGATACCAGCGATGGCTAGTTTGACCAATCCAATAGCTTGTTTGTGCGCCCAATTGATTTTGGATCATCTGCTTCTCTTTACTAATGACCCGGCCAGTCCAATCACCAGGCACTAACACGCCAATGGCAATAATCTCCAGCATCAGTGCCAGACACAGCAGCCAAACGGACTTATGCTTGCTCATGCCAAACTTCCTCTTCTACTCGCGCCAGCATGGCTGCAACGGTTGGCGTCATAATCCGGGCTTTAATCACTTGTTGAAGCCGCTTTGTCGTCGTATGGCCACTGACATAACGCACATCGATGCGTCCTTCAGCCAAATACGCCATCCGATTTGGACGATTACGAATCCAGGAGTAGAAATACACACCATCCACGGCGGCCCACTCGAAATGGTCAGGATCACGCAGGCGAATCCCCGTTAAAGCACTGGCGGCAGTCCAGGTCAGTGCCTCAACGAAATGCCACAGTCGTACACTGTCATCATCACAACTGACTTCTTCATAACTGCCCAAGCCATTACAAAGGCACAAATCAAAGATGGAGTGGCCATCTAACGTGAACGCATCCGTTAAATAGTCCGCCAAGCAATACACCGAGGCCAAAGCATGAGGCCAGTCGGTTTCAAGCAGTCTTAAGGCTTCCTTGAACTGGGGGTTATGTTGCTGCCACTGAGCGAGCATTTCTTTACTGGTAAGTGTTGTCATTTTCAGACAGACTGAATGATGCATACAGACTCCTTATGCTGCCTGTGTAGAGCTTGTTAAAATAGGAATGCGGCCTTTGATCACGCGGCCACCTGAAAGCTTGGCGATGTACTCCAGGTTGGGAAGCTGGCCTAATAACTGCGGTGGAAACATATCGCCTTCTTCCTCCATCAAGCGTTCGCCATGATTGCCGGTAAACAACGCGGGGCTGTCCGAGTTGGACGACATACCTTGAGTTTGCATGATATACTGCAACCGAGTCTTAGGCAGATTGTCGGTAATGTACTGCTGCGTTTCGGCGTCCATCACCCGAAGGGCTATCAAGTTGTTGATGTTACCTAACACCTGGCGAGCCTTAGCTTCACTGCCTGTACGAGCTGCAAAGTCAGCAAAGGTCTGAGTAGCAATCACACAACGCATTTTTGCGCCACGGCCTTTGTTGAGCAGTTGAATGAAGGGATCGTTGACGACTTCAGCCGCCTCATCGATGAAAATATTTACGGGACGATTATCAACACCATAGTTATAGCGGTCACCGGCCACGGCGGTGAGATCGGATAAAAGCAACGAACCAATGGCGCTGCCAACCATGGCGTCGGTCAATGAATCCAACCCGATATACGCCACTTGGGCATTGTTGATAATACGGCCAGAATCCGTAATTAACCGGCTGTCATCCACATCGTTTGCAATCGGTGATAGCAATGGACCTAGTTCACTTGATGTGAGCATATTGAGCACCGGCATCAATGAGGCCACCATCTTGGAATAGTGGGTTCTGTCATGCTCAAACATGCTCAAAAGGCCTTCCAAATCGGTATTGGCGGCAACGGGCTGAATGCGTTCGTAGTAAAAAAGCAGCATCGCCATAGCTTGTTTTGCCAAGGTATTGGCCTTTTCGGTAAAGCGCTTAATCTCCACACTAAAGTTCGGATATACCTGCTCACCCCAAGCCGTGACAGCTTTTACTACCAAGCCTTCTGGGCCGCCTTCCAAGAATCGTCTCAGAGTCTTCAGATCAGGACGTTGTGACGTAAGCAACAAACCTTGCACGATGTTATTCAGTGCCATTTGGCCAAAGGCTTTAAATGGATCAGCACCGGTTTCGGATGGGATTAAGGCCGCAATTCGGCTGGCAATTTCAGTGCCCCGGTTAAAGTTCCTCAGGGGATTAAGTCGTACTGAATGCTCAGGAAAGCCCGGATGAAAATACACAAAGCGCTCAGGACTACCGGCGGCAATACAGGCTCGCTGCGCATTATCCTTAAGTTCCTTGTCTCCCTTAGGGTCAATAATAATCACGGCTTCATTACGCAAAATGGCCTGGGTGATCATCGCATCAAAGCATCGGGTTTTTCCGGCACCGGTCGTACCGACAATTAAGGTATGCCCCTCGGTGTGACCAACTGGCTGGTACACATCTTCTTCTTTGGGCTCGACACCATGAATCCAGGTCGAACCCATTTGTTTGCCATGACCTTGGTTAAGCAAGGTTTGCTTATCCCGCTTTAGGATTTCATAAGCGCGCTGGGCATGACGTTGATCCCACTCAAAGCCATACCCTAACCACAATTCATCTGGATGTTTTGCCATCACCTTTTGCAAATGCGACAGCTCCATAAATGCCAATGGTTTGCCTTTTAGCCCCATCTGCAACTTATAAAGGCGATAAGCCTCAGGAAGGCGGTACAACGCCATGCCCGAGGAAATCCCTGTCATCCACCAAAATGGCTCAGGTGGTAGCTCAGTCAGCATTTCTGCGGCAAATGCCCCAGTTGCACCAACCAGCCAACCTGCTGCTGCCATGGCTTCATAGTTCGTGCGCCAGGGCATCTCATATGCGTTTTCTTTCATTCATGCTCCGCAAAATAACCGTTTACAATCCGCTTAACTTCAAATGGATTAACGTTTAGCGTGAGCGGTAAACAGAACCGTTTCCCCCTCATCAAACTGGCATTGGTCACTGGCCGAGATCCCCCGAAGCAGCTGTCCGGCTGGAATGCCATGCTCATTGGCGACTTGGCGTAAGGTTTGAATCGTGACGCGAATACCATCGGCACTATGATCCACGTCTGGGTAATCGCCATCGGTCAGTAAGATGGGCAAATCTTTCACAAAACTAACCATCTGTTGCCGCTGCGCGTGTTTGGGGTCTGTACTTGAGTTCGCATTGGCCACAATCGGCTTTTGCTTACGCTCCGCTCTTGTGGCAGGCTCTTTTGCTTGGGCATTGGTTGTCTTAGTTCGACTCGGACGCTGTGAAGCCTCTTCGTTCTGAATTGCTGCCGCCGGTTCTGCGTCTTGTTTGGGAAGGTCAATCAGTGCAGTAAGCCCTTTAGAAATCGATACTTTCAGCAGTAACCCTTGCTCCTGAACGCCATCATTCGTAGTCACAGTTCTGGCCTTACGTGTCGGGTTTGCGGGATCTAATTCAAGCCAATCTAATCGACTGAGTTCAGCAAGCAGTTTTCGGGGTGCACACCAAGGTCTTACGGCATCGGGATAGCGGATCAGAAGCTGTTCACCAACCATAATCAACGCACTGCTGGCCTCTTGGAGCCACGCCAAAGATTCAGGCAGATTCAATGCTTCTGCATCGTGCTGGTTTACGTTATTTGAGATAGCGCCATCATATGAATTGTTAGGCTTTTCGCATTCATCACCTGGAGCATTTTCAGTTGCCTGAAGGTGATTAACATCACTGGCAAGACGAAGTTCATCATCTTGGTCGGACGATTTTGACGATGGCGACTCAGCCGAATTGCTATGTTCGATTGATGATGAAGCTTCAGGCAAGTCTGAATGCTCACTGGAGCGACTCTGTGGCTCTGCTTGTGTTTGCTGTGTTGCTTCCCACTCAGATTTGTTAAACAGTCTCACGCTACTTGGTACATTCGAGCTGAACAATAAATCGGCCTCAACTATATGCAGCATGGGTAGCCAGATTGGCTTGCCGTCTTTGATCAGCACTTCAGGGGCAAAGCTTTCATATCGCTCATTTGAGGCGGATTTAGTGGCCAATCCTCGCTCAATGAGGATGTCCGCAAGGGTATCGGGATCTCTTGGAATGCCAGGTATCTTGTCTTTGGCCAACAGCTCAATGATGTCCTTAGCCGCACTTTTCCAAACCAGGTAAAGATGGGTTGATTGATTCGATTTTCGTACCCAGACTCTGGCGTCTCGCTGATTGACCAGCCATTGCGAACTGGCAAGCAATCGCCTCATAGCATCAAGTAGATAGCGTTCGACAGGGACACCAAGGGCATTGTCGTCAGCGGAAATTCGTTGCGCTTTCAGGTCTCGCTGGACACTGGTTTGGTCAGCTTCAATAACCAGTTTAGACAGGACATGCTCGGGATCGGTATTGCCAATTGCCTCCAGCATGGCTTGCAAAATCTCAGGGCCAGGTTGGGTTAACCAGGCGAGCAACTCAGGTGTCATCAGCCGGTTTAACACCAGAATTGAGAATTGCTCGTGCCGCTTACACCGTCCGTCGCGCCAGCGAATGAAATAGCGTTCAATGCTGTTATTAGAGGTCCACTGGGATAGTGTTTCTAAAAAAGGGTTCCACTGATAGCGTCCATCTTCGTCTGTGATGGACAAGTCTGAAACAGGCTTACCAATATCATGGAACAAACCGCCAAGAGCCGCTGCAACACGCCATCTTGGTTCCAGCTCTTTTTTCTCAACCGGTGTGCCACTGGCAACAAAGATGATCCCTTCAGCTGCCTGTGCCGCCCAGAAAGCAACTTCCAAAGAATGACGTAATAAACCACCCGCACCACTGTGGTGGTGATGCTCAGAAGCTGGCAGCAAGTGGACATAAGCAGCCAGATGGTCAATACAGGGCTGAATCAACCGTTGAAAATCAGGCTGGTTAAAGCCAAGTACCTGGCGCAGTTTGGCAATTAGCTCGTCTTGTGTGGACTGCAAATCTTCAGGTGAGGCAGCTGGCAACCCCTTCAGAAATGGCGGATAGCGCGGAATTTCTGTATCCAGTTGCGATGACAGCTCTGGTAGTACTTTGGTTTGAAAAAATAGGTTTTTGAACACAGTGAACCTCCGACACGATAGTGTGAAGGTTTAAACAGAGTTGTTTAGTTCGATAGCTTCAAGAATCTTGCATCAAACTGCCATATCATTTTCAGGCCACCAAGAGGCTAACAACCTGCGGTCAATGTTTTACGAGTTCTTTTGATGGATACTTTAGTTGCCATGTTTCAATTAGAAATAACGCTGCGGTACTTGCTGAGTGAATAGCTAACTTGGCTATACGGGCATCTAGTCGTACACAGCTTCACCACCACATCAGCCAATGATACGATCTAAACCAGTTGCCAAAACTTCTTCATGGTAACGAATCATTTGTATCGGCGGACTCGGGCTACCATGGTGTAGAAAAGCGCACAGAGACCAAGGATAAGAAAGTCGATTGGTTAGTGGCGGAGATGCCTAGCAAGATACGTGCTTGGAAAAAGCATCCCCGTCTCAATAAGCAGCTGATCCGAACGGAATACTTAAAGGCGAGTATCAGAGCGAAAGTTGAGCATCCGTTTAGAATTTTGAAATGTCAGTTTGGGTTCCGCAAAGCCGTCTACAAAGGCCTGACTAAAAATGACAATAAGCTCGCGGTGCTGTTTGCACTTGGAAATTTGTTACGAGTGGATCAGATGATACGGTCTGCGCGGGGATAGTCCGTCCAAATGACGGGTATTTAGCTGCTTAAAGCAGCGTAATAGCGGAAAACTGCGGCTAATTGGTACTTTTTAATAATGGTTGGATGCGGAGCAAGCCAGATCAAAATCATCTAACTTGTTCGTAGTATCCCTACCGTTGTCACGGTCAAACCTATGCGAGTCACCCCAGCTGAGCTGGGGGTTTATCAATGTTTAATTAGTTCAAAAAAGGAACGAGCATGATCTAAGTTGAAAATATTTAGGGAGCCAGTTAATTTTAGCCCGGCTTCGGCCATAAGCGAACCTATATGGGGTTTTGTGCCCCTCCCCTATAAGAGTTAACCTGGTTCGGAATGGATTGCCTCATGACCGGGGGACTTATTCGCAGTCTATTCAGAAGACCGTTGAAAGCCACTCTAAAAAGACTTTAACCCTAGCTGAATATTGTCTGTTACGTGGATAAAGTACGGAAACAGGGCTGGGTTCCGGCGGGTAACACTCAAGTATTGCCACCAATGAACCATCGCGAAGACTTTGCTCCACATGGTAGCGCGGCACCTGTATTATTCCCAAGCCCTGACGTGCTGCAGTAACCAGCGTTTCCGCGGAATTTACCATGAGTGAAACGGGGGCAGAATAATTGATGAGGCTTCCATCTGAAGCAAATTCCAGCGGCATGGCCACACTACTGCCCGTGGCCCGAAAGCCAATCATCTTGTGATTTTCTAGGTCGTTCAAACGCATGGGGGTGCCATGGGTTTGCAAATACTCAGGCGAAGCGACGGTAATCTCTTCCAACAAACCAATTTGGCGTGCGATGAGATCTACTGACTTTATCGCGCCGACGCGTATAACACAGTCGATACCTTCCTTTACCGCGTCTGAAAGTTTATCGCCTTCACTCATGAACATCTCAATTTCAGGATAGTCAGCCAGGAATTGAGGAAGTTTCGGCAGTAAAAAATGGCGTGCCAGCGTGCCATGAACATCTACGCGCAACGCGCCTTTAGGCTTTGCACCAGAAAAGGCGGTTTCTGCATCTTCAACTTCCTGAATGATCGACAAGCAGCGTTTGTAAAAGGCGTCACCATCAATGGTGGGGTTAACCTGCCGGGTGGTTCTTTCAAGCAATACAACGCCAATCCTTTGCTCAAGCCGCTTTACGACATCAGTAACCGTTGAGCGGGGGATATTTAAATCCTCGGCGGCCAGCGTAAAACTTTGTCTTTCAAGTACGCGGGTAAACACCCGCATCGCCTCTATTCTGTCCATTATTGTTCGTCTTTTTCGGATTCAGTTATCGAATATTAGCTGATTATCCGTAAAAAAAAAATTGTTACCTTAGTCATCAGTCACCAACGAAACGATTAACAATCCTTAGGAGGATGTATGACAGAACGTAATAAAGTGGCATTAGTGACTGGCGCGTCCAGAGGAATCGGCGCCAGTATTGCTCTTCGCTTGGCCAAGGACGGTTTTACCGTTGTTGTCAATTATGCGGGAAATAAAAGTGCGGCTGAACAGGTCGTCACCCGGATCACCGAGGCTGGCGGTCAGGCGATAGCACATCAGGCTGATGTATCTGATGCGAACGCCGTGCGGGCGATGTTTGACCAGGTTGAAAACGTATTTGGCAGTATCGATGTTCTTGTTAATAACGCCGGCATCATGGATCTGCAGCCGCTGGCGAAAGCTGATGAACAACACGTTGACAGACAAATCGATATCAATCTGAAAGGCACTATCAATACCCTGCGTGAAGCATCAACACGGCTAAACCACGGCGGTCGGGTGATCAACTTTTCCACCTCGGTAGTAGGGTTGAAACTCGAAAACTATGGTGTATATGCGGCTACCAAAGCGGCCGTTGAAACACTCACAGCCATTATGGCGAAAGAGATGCGCGGTAAGGAAATTACGGTGAATGTCATCGCCCCTGGCCCCACGGCAACAGACCTATTTTTAAAAGGGAAGTCGGACGAACTGATTGAGCGCATGGCGAAAATGAATCCGCTGGAACGACTGGGTACACCCGAAGATATTGCGGCAGTGGTTTCCATGCTGGCGAGTACCGACAGTGGTTGGATAAATGGTCAGGTGATCAGAGCAAACGGCGGTGTTATTTAAGGAGAAGGTTATGTCAAAGAAATCCGTTATCGTAACAGGCTCATCCAGTGGATTTGGCCGTCTAATTTCAGTCGCGCTTGCCCGGGCGGGGCACCACGTTTACGCGTCAATGCGTGATGTAGAAGGTAAAAATGCTGACAACGCCCGGCAACTCAGCGCGCTGAGCCGTGACGAAGGGATCACCATTACGCCGTTGGAACTGGATGTTCAGTCGGAGAATTCCGTCTCGCAGGCAGTCAACACGGTCATCAATGAACGCGGAGCGATTGATATCATCGTACACAATGCTGGTCACATGATGTTTGGACCAGCCGAAGCGTTCACACCTGAGCAATTTGCCCAGCAGTATGATGTTAACGTGTTGGGCACGCAACGACTGAACCGGGCGGCATTACCCTTTATGCGTAAACGTGGGGAAGGCTATCTTATCTGGATTTCCAGCTCCAGTTCGGCCGGTGGCACGCCACCCTATCTGGCGCCTTATTTTGCCGCCAAAGCAGCGATGGATTCTTTGGCCGTGCAGTATGCAAGGGAGCTGAGTCGCTGGGGAATTGAAACCACTATCGTTGTGCCCGGTGCGTTTACTAAGGGGACAAATCACTTCGCCCATGCCGGTCAACCGCAGGATGTGCAGCGGGTTGCTGAATACGAGAATGGCCCTTACGCCAACTTTGGTGAGGTGGTGAAATCGTCTTTTGCTGAGATTGTGCCTGATGATGCAGATCCGGCACCGGTTGCCGACATGATTGTCGATGCCGTATCGCAACCTTTCGGCAGCAAACCGTTTCGCATTCATTTCGACCCTACGCAAGATGGCGCAGACATCGGATTTGCGGTGCTGGATCGAGTCAGAGCAGAGATGCTACATCGCGTAGGACTGGCTGATTTGCTGGTACCAAGCACAAAGCCATGACCTTTCAGGCTGCCGTGATTGCGACATCATGACAGCCGCCATTGAGGTGAAAAATGCACACAATACTCGTCTTGGTTTGCGGCGTGATACTGCTGGGGGTGTTCCTGTCATTCGGGTGGTTATGGCACATGACGCCATTCCCTAGCGCAAAAATGCTCAAGTTATTTATTCCTGTGTGGTTCGGTATTTCGGGCTGGAACCTGTGGATAGGTGTAGTCACCGCAGGCTACTCGCTTTACGAAGAGGCGTTGGTGTTCCCACAAGTGTTTCTCCCTCCGGTTTGCCTGGCTCTGGCCATCATGTATTGGCTGTGAAACGGGACTGCAGTGGTAAAGAAATAGCTGACCAATGAGCGAATAATTCTACAGAGAAGGTAAAAGTAATGTTTGATGGAAAATACATATTAATCAGTGCGGTTGCTGCAATTATGGCAACCATCGCGGCAACAGTTTCCAATGGTCTTGGCTGGCCGGTATGGGCCATGTTTATAGGGTGGGTGGCCTTTTTCTTCGGCAAAAGTTCTTTGTCAGGTGCGGCGGCAACATTCGGTTGTCTGGCGATAGGCTTAGTGCTTGGCAATGTTGCAGGCATTTGTATCGGCCTGTTAGCGCCAAAAGCGGGGTTCTGGGCGATTAGTCCGGTGGTTTTTGTGGTGGCTACGGTGGTGGTATCATTACGTGGGGTGCCGGTTTTGAACAATATCCCGGCTTACTTTCTGGGTTTAATCACGTTCTTTGCCGCGTATTTGCCACTAGGAGTTTCCGCTACAGTGTCGTTGATATTGCCAACCGCATTAGGCGTCGTCGCGGCATTTTGTACTGGTGTGCTCCAAAAGCATATGAGTGTAAAAGCACCTGTCTAGGATGCAATGTAGACACAAAGGGTTGTGGACTAACGAGAAAAGCCACAGCGGCAGCAATATCCTCCACAGAACCTATGTGTTGGTCAAGAAATTACATATCAAGGTGGCTATAGGAACCTTTGTACTTGTTGTGTGTCGTCCTAAAATACGTTGACAGTTTTACACTAAGCCAACTGCGTTAGCAGTTGGCTTTTTCATGCAGCTCATTCGGGGTTCTCATCCCAAGGCTAAGGTGTGGTCTCATATTGTTATAGATGTTGATTGATTCCTTTACTAACTGCTCAAGCTCAACGATATCCTTACACTCATAAAGTAAAAATTCTTGTTTAAGGATGCCGTTTACTCTTTCTGCTAACGCATTCTGAAAACAGTCATAACCATCCGTTATTCATTGCTTGATTGTGCTTTTTTAAATCTATCTTGATAAACACCTGAGAAATATTGAAGCCCGCGATCTGAATGATGGATACACGAGCAACCATACCGACGTGTTCTTATCGCCATATCTAAAGCCTTTACAACATCCGTCGCTTTCATTTCATTGCTAAGTTCAACAGTTACTGCTTGATAGTGGTAACGATGAAGAGCACCTGTTTGGTGAGGTTCGCATAAATGGGAGTGAGTCGGCAATAGAGTATGTACTGAACTCTATTGTTCCTCCATTAAAAGATCTGTATCCGGGTATTAAATTAGACCTTGTCTCAGACGGCAAATTGAGTGATATCGTTGAACACGGGTTTGACGCAGGCATTCGTCTCAAAGACTTTGTACCCAAAGATATGATCGCTCTACCTATGGGTCCCAAAGTTCGCTTTATCGCGGTGGCCTTACCTCAATACTTAAAGCAATACCCGTCCCCAACAACGCCAAATGAACTTCATAAGCACCACTGTATTCGGCAACGTCTCCCAAGTGGCAAGCGCTATCATTGGGAGTTTTCCAAGCATGGGGGATCTGTGACAATCGACGTATCAGGCGATATTTCACTGGACAATAATAACCTGATGGTTAAGGCCGCTGTACAAGGGTTGGGAATTGCTTTCGTCCCGGAAAGCTTAGCTAAAGCTCAAATAGCTTCAGGTACGTTAACCGTTATATTGGATGATTGGTGCCCTGAAGAACCGGGGCTTCATGTGTATTTTCCCCAGTATCGTCATATGTTTCGAAGCCTCAGGGCCTTTCTTGACGTAGTAAAAGCTCAGCGTTTATAAGCGACTTATATAATTTCAAATATAAATAGACGACAGTTCGTAAGTAAGCACCTGGTAATCCCACTTAACGCTTACGCCGTCGCCGGTAGTTTGGGAAAATATCAATTTCAAAGGCACATACACGTTGGAGCAGGTTGGCGATCTTCCGGACCTGGAGGAGTTGATGGCACCGATTATTGGTTATCGGCCATTACCAGCAGTTTAATTCCCTTATGTAGGTCCCGTCATACGTGACCTGCAGAGGATTTTGCAATCTGCCGGGCAAAAACCGAAGGACCCCATTCTGGCTACCGAAACCGAGGGCCCCCCTCATCTTTAATACCGCAAAAAAAAGTTATCACTTTTCGCCATGACACACGAGCGTCGCGAAAGTTATTGTAGACATTTGGCGATTGTATCGCCTCAAGAGACTCGAAGCGTCAGACCGCCGAATCCGGATCCACTTAGTGCTTTCAGGCTTTAGTAGCGATTCTCTTAAGCGAGGTCGGCGATGCGAAGCGGGCTCGAGAAGCGATCGCGCAGTAGACCGATAGAGCGCAGGATCTGGCCGGGATGGCCGTTGTCAAAAGCCATCTGTATCAGTGCACTGCCGCTGGGGCTTGTCAGCAGCCGGTAGCCAAGTTCCCGCTTCAGCATCGGTGACAATATCGGGATTGCCTTCGGATCGGAAAGCAGTCGCACCATGCGCAGGACGCAATCTGTGACATCGCGGTCCATTTCGATCACGAAGGCACCTTGCTGGTCCCCGCGAATCTGTTCCGGTGCCAGAGCACCCATTTCCTCGAGTAATCCACTTAAGATTTCGAGGTCGAATTCGATCACTGCGCCGAGAAAGGGCTGATCGGGAGAAGCTTCGACAACGCGGCCGACGGAGGGCATCTCGACCGTGACGATTAAGGCTTCACCCGCGCGATAGCCATGCCGCTCTTCTCGGAAACTTGTCCATTTAGCCCCCTGCGCGACGACACAAAGGGCTGGGCGCGAAATGATGTGACTGGGTGGTTTTGCGTGGTCGGACCGAAGAAGGATGAGCCCATCGATCGCTGTCATCCACGGATTGGGGCCGGGCATCAACCCGGTTCAGTCAGCAATCGCTTCTGCAAGATCCTTCATCGTTCAATCCTCTTTCCAAGGCGGACTGCCACTCCTTGATCGTAGCAACTTCCACCAATTCTCACCCGTGTGGGAGTGTCCCGACGAGGAGCGTTCAGATCCTCATCCCGCCGGAGACTTCGATACGCTGAGCATTGACCCAGCGATTGTCTTCGCTGACAAGCGCAGCCACCATCATGCCGATATCGTCCGGCAACCCGGGCCGGCCAAGAGCAGTCATGTCACCGATCGCCTTCGCGACGTCTGGATTGTCGCGAACCGCGCCACCACTGAAGTCAGTGGCGATCGCGCCGGGAGCGATGCAGTTCACCGCGATCCCCCGACCACCGAGTTCGAAGGCCGTGTACTTGGTCAACGTTTCGACCGCCCCCTTTACCGTCGCGTATGCCGCACGGTTATTCATCACGACACGCGTCAGCCCGGAGGAGATCATCACGATGCGATCGCCGTCGTTCATCAACGGCACGAGCTTCTGACTGAGGAAGAAAACGCCCTTAACATGGATCCTGTAGAGCTCGTCGAAGGCCTCCTCTGTGGCATTGAGGAAGCTCATCCCGCTGGAATTGCCGGCGTTGTTAATAAGAAAATCGAAGCGGTCCGCGCCGAGCTCCGTCAACGCGACCTTCACCGCCTCGACGAAGCCGTCAAAACTGGCGCTTTCCCCGGTATCCAGTCGAAGTACAGCCGCACCGGCCTAACGGATCAACTCCGCGACCTTCTCGGCTTCGTCTTTGTTGGACTTGTAGGTGATCACCGAGGAGATGCCGCGCCTAGCAAGGATGAGTGCGGTGCTGCGGCCAAGGCCTCGTCCGCCGCCAGTCACAAGGGCAATTTTCCGTTCTCTGGTGGTATAAATCTGTTCCGCCATCTCTTTGTCTCCAGTTGATAAGTTTCTTGTCTTTTTACACCTGTAGGGACGGAGTGAGAATACCTAAAAAATGTATTTTCTTGCCCAATGCTGCTTTTTTGTCAGTTCAGTGTAAATGAGAACCGGCAAACGAACACCATAAATTGTAAGGTGCGAGCTTTGCCGGGGACCCTAACCGCTTTCCGGAGCGAAAGATCGGCGACGATATTCTTCAGGATACCTACCAGGTCCCTCAGGCCACATCATGGACAATCGCGGGATTTTGCCTTTCCGACGAACCAGCTTTGGCGGCTCCAAGCCTTCCCTTGATATTTAGTTCGGTACCGTATATTATTCGTTTGGTAGCGAAACAAAGGAGGACTAGTTTGGCAAATTCTAACCACACATCCGCAGGCGCTTGGGCGAAACACTATCACCTTGCCAGCAGGGCCATGATTGAACGTATTCTGCGTCCCTATGATCTGGGATCGACTCAGTGGTATGTGCTCTATCAGCTAGCAAATTGTGGTCCCACGCTGCAGCGAGAATTCCCGCAGATTTTGCAGATCGAAAGACCTGCACTCAGCGATGTAATCGCAGCACTCGTCCGCAAGGGCTTCGTGACGCAAGAGGCCGACGCAAGCGATCGACGGCAGCGTCTCTTGAGCTTGACTAAGGCCGGCGAAGAACTGTGGGCCGAACTGCCTGATCCAATTTCCATGATCTTGAATATCGCATTCGAAGGTGTCGACGAGTCTACCCTCGAGACCGTCATCACCGTGCTTCGGACTGCGACCGAGCGTCTCAATAACCATGTTTTTCAAGGAGTTCAAAAATGACAATTCTTGTAACCGGAGCAACCGGCCTTGTCGGCACCCGCCTTCTTCCCCGCCTCGTGGCATCCGGCATCGACTGCCGCGCGCTGGTACGAGGCGACAAGCCCGTTCCCCAGGGAGTGACCGCCGTCAAGGGCGACATTCTCGACCCAGCCTCCCTGCCCGCCGCACTCGACGGTGTCGAGGCGATCGTTCATCTGGCGGCAGTTCTGCGAACTGAAAACCCGGAAGACATCTGGAAGGCCAATGTCAAGGGCACGCGCAATCTGATTGAGGCCGCGAAGAAGAGCGCTCCTGACGCGCTGTTCGTCATGGCAAGTACGGGTCTCGTTTATAATCACGATGCCCGGCGTCCCTCCCGCGAGGATGACGACATCGCCCCCACGCGGGATTACCCGGCGAGCAAGGTGGAAGCTGAGAAGCTGGTGCGTGACAGCGGCCTCAACTGGTCAATCCTGCGCTTCGGCTTCGTCTATGGCGATGATGACGGGCATATCGCGCAGATTCCACACATCGCACAGCTGCTCAAGTTGCATCCTGCCAACCGGCTGAGCATGATCCATCATCGTGACATCGCCACCTGCATTCGCATGGCGCTGAACGGCGCAATGGACAAGCGGATCGTCAACACCGTGGATGAAGCGCCCATGACGATTTTCGAATTGAGCGCATTGGCAGGCTCGCCGATGGACACCGTCGAAACGCCGCTGAAAAACCCATGGTCCGGCGTTCTGGACGGCTCGTTGGCGCGAGACCTGGGGTTCCGGCCCGAAGTACGGACGACCACGCAGGCCGCGCAAGAAGGCGCTCTGTAAAGCTATCGACACTGCTTACTAAGACTTAGCCGTCGTCTGGCGGCCCGTCAGCGGAAAGTTGTGTTTTTCCTTCAAAAAAATTATCGGCTGCTCGCGTTCGTGACGATTCACGTTGTCACGGCACTAAGTCGCTCGTCCGTGAACAGCCGTCATCTGCGAGGTACATCATGTCATTTTCTCCCCGCTTGGCGAAAGCAGCAGTTTCGATAGCCCTGTCCTCTCCCTGGCGGAGCGAGACCGCCGATGTGCCCGTGCCCGCCGCCATGTGTGATGAATTCTGCGCTGAAATGGCGCGCCTTGCCAAGATGACGATTGTCGGGGATGGCGCTGAACCAGGCACCCAGGTCGGGCCGATACAGAGCAAGGATCAGTACTTTAAAGTTTTGGAGCTCATCGAGGATTCGAAGGCAAGAGGAACCATCGTCGCTGGCGGAGAGGCCCTAGAGCGCACTGGACGTTTTGTTGCGCCTGCGATCGCTCGCGACTTGCCCGACGACGCACCTCAGGTGCGCGAAGAACAGTTCGGGCCAGCTTTTCCCGTTCTGAAATACGACGATCTTGATGACCTCGTCGCCCGGGCGAATGATATAATCTACGGACTTGCCGGAACGATCTTGTCGTAAGACATCGAACGAGCCTTTGACCTCGCAAAGCGCATCGACACAGGGACTGTTTGGGTCAACCAGCACTGTGCGATTAACCCCACGATATTGCTACGGGGTGCCAAACAGTCCGAAATGGGGGTCGAACTCGGTGTAGAGGGCGCACAGTGGGTCGCGTTGACCCGCAGTGTCCCCATGCTGGCCGGGCAGACCGTCCTGGTCATGGGCGCCAATGGCGCAGCCGGGCGCACCATTGCAGTCGCACGCTCCATCGACAAACTCGAAGGAGTCACAGCCGAAAGCCACATCGCACTTGATGCGCCGGATGCGGACAGAGTGTCTGAAAAAGGCATTCGATGACTGCGTCGACATCGTGCTGGACTTCGTTTGGGGGCCAATTGCCGAGCGCATTCTTGCGGCGGCAACAGCCAGCAGCGGATTTCCTGCAGACAGACAGCGGTGCAGCTACGTCGTTCTGGGAACGATCGGAGGTGCGGCGGTGCCCATCGCCGGGTACGGACTGCAAAGTTCCGGACTCATCCTCATGGGGTCCGGCATCGGCTCGGTTCCTGCGCACGACTATGTGTCTGCTGCCAAAGAGCTTCTGCCTGCGGCACTGGAAGCGGGATTTGCATCGCCTCACGAAGTAGTGCCGCTCAGCGACATCGCCAAAGTATGGGGACGCTCGCGTCAATCGCGCTATGTGATTCAGCCCGCAAGTGGGAACTGACGCCACAGAAACCGCTGAGAACGTTGGATAACGATTCGTCTGCCGTCTGGCGGAAATCCTTCCCACCCTCCAAGAGGCGCCCCCCAGAAATCCCAGAGCGTCTCAATGCTGGGAATAGGAGCGCCTTGGAGCACGGCGCGCTTGCGTACACAGCAATTAGTTTGACATGCACCCCGCATGGCGCTTTTCCTCTTCCGGCACGAAGCGGTCGGAATAGACGACGGTGGTGCCGTGCTCACCCATGCGTACATTCCCTCGAGAAAGAGCGCCTGGCGGAAGGTCAGCCCGCTCTCGCCGGAGATGCCACACTCGATGATGGCGCCCCAGAGCAGCAGGATATTGATGCCGGAATAGGTCCGGCCGGTGGAGGCGTTAGACTCAAAACTCTCAAAGGATGTTGATGCTGAAATTTTCTGTGATGAAATACCAAACTGGGCGATTAAAACGGCGAAATCAGAAAAGTTTTAACAATTTCTTAATCTAAGGATCATATGGATGACTAACTACATTGCATTTTTGACAAGAGCTTGTATAGCAGTACTCGGCCCTGAACATGGTGTTATTTTGACTGTCTCGAACACCGTAAAATATGGTACTAAGGAAGCAATTTACGGCATTGCGGGAATAGCACCTGGAACGTTTATCGTGGCGGCTGCTTCCGCTACAAGCCTCGGAGTTATACTGACTACATCTGCGACTGCATTCGATGCTTTAAAATATCTAGGTGCAGCTTATCTAAGGAAACTGCGAATAAGTCCTACAATTTAGGTATCGAGTGAAGCTTAGATCTACCCGCTTGATTTTTGAACACTAAATTTCCAATTTTGACCACTTTGCGGCCGATTTCGGTCGGAATCCGACCCTATGCAGGGTTATTCCCGGATTTCAGACAGATCCTGGCTGTCGTCGTAGCATTTGGTCTACTTTAAACAGGTTCGCCAAGGTGAATAGCATGGCTAACTGTGAATCATATTTCATCAGCCCTTTATAACGTGCTTTGATAAAGCCAAACTGACATTTGATGATCCGAAACGGATGTTTCGCCCTGATGCTGGCTTTTAAGTATTCGATGTTGATGGCAGTTTTGTTTTTACGGGGATGTTTTTTCAATGCCCGGACTTTACCGGGGCGTTCGGCATTCAGCCAGTCCACATTCGCATATTGCAACTCTTCCCGTTTTTCTGCCCCCTGATAACTGGCATCGCCCGAAGCGAATTCTTCTTCGTTGTGCAACTGGTTCAGGTCATGCTCGTAAGCGGCGGTGGTCACCAGCGTATGAGTCAGACCGCTCTTGGCATCCACACCAATATGAGCTTTCATGCCGAAGTGCCACTCGTTATCTTTCTTGGTCTGATGCATCTCCGGGTCACGTTCATTCTTTTTTGTTTTTTGTGGAGCTTGGCGCTTCAATAATCGTGGCATCCACCAAGGTTCCTTGCGTCATCATCACACCGCAGTCCGTCAGCCATTGGTTGACCGTTTTGAATAATTGGCGAGTCCACTTGTGCTTTTCCAGCAAGTGCCGGAAGTTCATAATGGTGGTGCGGTCTGGAATCGCTTTATCCAGTGAAAGTTGTGCAAACTGATGCATCGAAGCAATTTCATATAACGCATCTTCCATTGCTTCATCACCAAGGCTATACCATTGCTGCATACAATGAATGCGAAACATGGTCGCAAGCGCATACGGGCGTCTGTCATTGCCTGCTTTGGGATAAAAGGGGTCAATCAATCCCAGCAATTGAGTCCACGGCAACAGATTGTCCATCCGGGATAAGAAAATTTCTTTACGGGTCTGGCGGCGTTTGCTGGAAAACTCGCTATCGGCACAGGTTAACTGGTGACTCATAGACGTTAAACGCTGTGATTTACTGTACTGCTATGATCTCACATCGGGGGATTTATTCGCATCTTCCCTAGATGATAAAGTGGAAGACTTCATACAGAACGGCTTTGATGTTGGGATACGAATTGGAGAAGTCATTGAAAAAGATATGGTCGCAGTAAAACTCAGTGGTGAGTTACGTCAGATTGCTGTTGCATCGCCGAGATATTTAGTAAAGTACACCAAACCAAATCAACCAAAAGACCTCTTGGAACACAACTGTATTCTTTGGCGATGGCCTGAGGCAATTCATCCATATAAATGGGAATTTTATGCTAATGGTCTCTGGTTTGCGATTAATATTAATGGTTCTTTTATCGTTAACGACAGAAATGCAGCACTCAAGGCAGCATTAGGGTATCGGAATCGCGTTTTGTGTTGAAGACACAGTGAAAGACTATATAGCAACAGGTGCCCTTGTTCCGCTATTAGATAAATGGTGCGGGACTTTTCCAGGCTTTTACGTTTGTTATGAACCTCAAAAAAAACATGCCCCATGTGTAAGAGTGTTTTTAGATTTTATTTTAGACCGTTATTAATAAACCAAAAAATCCAATATTCACTTTTACAAGAGAAGATTCGAATAAGTCCTCGAAGTGAGATCATAGCTCACCACCGCTTTAACGATGGTGAGGGACGGACTCTCGCTCAATTAGGTTGCAACTAGTATGAGACTTTATTACTCTCCCACAAGAGGCTTCAACCTAATTAATTTTATTAGGTATCATCCTATCTATCACAAATTATTTTGTAGGGAAGACTAAGCGGCAACTTTTTGATCTGGATTGCAATTGCCGCTCAGGTATGGGCGTGAAGACATTGTTTCGTGTCATCGCTGATAGCCGCTATTAATGCGCTACCCGAACCAGCGGCACCACGATGTTACCGCGATGAGATACACCTTTATCCGTCTCTTTAGACATCAGGGCTCGTTGCTCACTCTCCCGAATGCGCCTAGCAACTTCAGCCTGGGCTGGTAGCAATGGCAGCATCCCTTCAGCAATCGCGTCCGGTGCAGACTCTTGGCCACAGGACATCAAATGCTTCCATGGATCTTTAAGAAAGCGCTCGAACGTGATGCCAAATTCAATGATGCGGGCAGAGACGAAGATTTCGCCCCAGTATTCAATGTAGGTGTCTTGGTACATGGAAAGATTCCTCTTGTTGGTTAAACCATGAGTTCACTTTCCATTTTCCAGAGGTTTTCAAATATGCAAGGGGCTATGATAAAGCTTTAAATCGATTGCGGGCATCTTTGTAGTCATAGTGGGCATGTTCTGAGCCACGATGGTACAAATCATCCAGGTAAGTTTGTTCCTGCGGCAACTCGTCTTCGCTGACTTCGCGCCACCAATGTTTGTTGGCACCTTTAACACCGTCATGCCAGCGGTAACCACGCTCTTTTAAATAGTCCTTTACGTCAAACGGCGCACCAAACGCACGAACTAACACAGTTCGCCTGTCTGCTTCAGACAACAAGTTTGCAACGGACTCGGGCAACAAATAGAACAACCAGGCCATCGCCAAACAATCGGTTGCAGCTCGGTGTCCTTCATAGAACCAACCTAAGCGAAGCAGCAGGTACTCAAGCTTTCGACTTTCAAAACCTAGCGCCTTCCAATCTATGCCACTGGCTGAACAGGCCCAAGATAGATGGCCTAATGCAGCAAACCGCTTTTCAAAGAAAGGACGATCAAACTGTGCATTGTGTGCAACCACCAGCGGATCATCGGATAACCAACTCGCTACCAGTGAATCATCAATGTGCTGGCCTTGCACCATATCATCGGTGATACCGGTTAACTCGGTAATCAGCTCGGGGATTGGCTTGCCGGGATCTTCATACAAGCTGATCACATCAACAATCGAAACAATCCGCTGAGCAGAGGGGCTGTAAAGCACCTTAACCATACCAAGCTCAATAATGGACTCATCATCGGCAGACAGTCCGGTTGTCTCTGTATCGAGCAGCACCATTGGCTGTTCATCACCGACCATAGGAGAAAGTACAAGTGGCCAGGACTGCAGCTCACGCGTTAATGGAATACACTCCAGCAATCTAAAATCTTCTGGTCTTTCTGGGATATCCGTGAGGCGCTCTAGCGGAAATGGCGCAGGGACTCTTGTCATTGATGGTTCCTCTTCAATTCTATTGTTCGCTTTGGGTTATTTCACTGTGCCACAGGTTGTACAAAATGCACCTTGGATACCTCAGCGTTTTTTTAATCTTTCTACTGGGTGAACCTATGTATGAAGGCTTTGACTAAGCCTTTCAGAAAGTCTTAGCTAAACCGTTTAGGTAACCCTTACCGATACCCTTCAAGTTTGGCTTAGCCAACCCCTTTTCAAACGGTTGAAAAAGGCTTGAACTGAGTTCGACTGAGCATTTTAATGATGCTCCTGACTTCGCTTTAAGCCAGTAAATTCAATACGAAGCAGAATTTTACTAACTGTTTTTAAACCCTTTGCAAAGGGTTCAACAAGCCTTGTCTGACGGTTACTTGACCCATGCGTTAACCAGTAGCAGTAACAGGATCAGTAACAGAAACAAGAGCAGTAGGCAGTAGGCAGTAGGCAGAAGCAGTATTGTCCAAGCCTTGCAGGCTTTGACGAGGGCGAGCGATCCCCCACATCAAGCTTTTCAACACAAAAAAGAATTCACCCACGACACAACGTCTTACTCGAACAACTACAGTTTTACCTACAATTTTACTTGTAGAAATCAGCATAGCATTAGATACTGTATAAAAAAACAGTACCAATTGTGATTTTTCGAGGTTCGTCATGAGTGTCTCGCTGATAGGCCGTAGCGGCGCACTTGCCTTCATCAAAGCCAAGCGCCTTCGTATTCCATTGTTCATGGAACGTGTTTCCGCTGGTTTTCCCTCCCCAGCGCAGGATTATGTTGAGCAAACGCTCGACCTTAACGAGCTTTGCATCAAGCGACCGGCTGCAACGTTCTTTGTGCGTGTTGAAGGTGATTCAATGATTGATGCCGGTATTTACCCAGATGATATTCTGGTAGTTGATCGCTCTGTCCAAGCAGAACACGGTGACATTGTCATCGCTGGTATTCATGGAGAACTCACGGTAAAGGAGCTTCAACTAAGGCCATGCGTCAAGCTGATCCCAAGAAACCAGGCGTATGAACCCATCCATATTCCCGAAGGGACAGAGTTAGAGATATTTGGTGTGGTCACCAATGTGGTGCGAAACATGCGCCGCAAGTCGTGACTATCACATGCCTGTATTTGCCTTGGTGGACTGCAACAACTTTTACGCCAGTTGTGAGAAGCTGTTTCGTCCTGATTTAAAAGATACGCCGGTTGTGGTGCTGTCCAATAACGACGGCTGCGTGGTTGCACGGTCACGTGAAGCTAAGTTACTCGGTATTAAAATGGGCGTACCCGTCTTTCAGATCAAATCTGAAATGCAGCGCCATGGCATTTTGGCATTCTCGTCTAACTATGCGCTGTATGCGGATTTAAGCAGTCGAGTGATGCGCACTTTGGAAGAGATGGCACCACGAGTAGAGGTTTACTCCATTGACGAAGCGTTTTTGGACTTAACCGGTATTGAGTCTGCCATATCCCTTTTCGAGTTCGGACAACAAGTGCGAGAGCGCATAGGCCACTGGATTGGGATCACCGTCTGTGTAGGCATTGCACCGACTAAAACACTCGCCAAGCTGGCTAACCATGCCGCCAAAAAATATCCCGCCACTCAGGGGGTTGTAGACCTGACCAATCCAGATCGGCAGCGTCGATTGCTCGCATTAGTCCAGGTTGATGATGTTTGGGGCGTTGGTAGACGGCTTTCTAAGCGTTTAAATGCTCTGGGTATCACCACAGCCCTAGACCTCGCCAATGCCTCACCTAGAGCCATCAGAGACCAGTTTTCAGTGGTTTTAGAGAGAACCGTCAGAGAACTCAATGGTGAGTCGTGCATTGAACTTGAAGAGATCCCGCCAACTAAGAAACAAATCGTCTGTAGCCGCTCATTTGGCATAAAAGTAACGCAATTTGAATTGTTACGTGAGGCCGTATGCGAATACGCAACCCGCGCCACTGAGAAGCTTCGCAAAGAACAGCAGCAAGCCAAAGTGCTGACCGTGTTCATACGTACCAGCCCCTTTAAGGACAACGAGCCGCAGTACAGCAACTCTGCATCGGGTGAATTGCTAATCCCCAGTTGCGATACGCGGGACTTTATCGAGCTGGCCAATCACTTACTCAAGCGGATTTGGAAGGATGGTTTTCGTTATGCCAAAGCGGGCGTCATGCTGTCTGACTTTTACGATCCTGGTATGTTTCAACCAGGACTATTCGATGACGTATCGACCCGCTCTAATAGCCAGCAGTTAATGTCTGTATTGGACACCATTAACCAAAGCGGTGCCGGAAAGGTTTTCTTTGCTGGACAAGGTACGAAGAAAGATTGGTCGATGAAGCGAGAGCATTTATCTCCCGCTTATACAACACGCTGGGACCAATTACCGCGAGTTAAGTAGCGCAGTTAACTCAGTAGGCATTCACTCTGCGACGCAGCATGTTGAGCTTATCAACCTGGCGTCGAATATCACTGAAAAATTCCTCTTTCTCCATAGCCAGCGCTAACTCCCATTCTTTGGCCAAACCTTGGCAGTCCAAAAATGAGTATCTCAGCTTCGTCTTTGAGATACGCAGTCCTTTACTAAAGACTACGCGCTTACCTCGTTGACCGTGAAAGCTGTTGATGTACCACTCAATGCCAAAGCCATACTTAAAGTCTCTGATACGGACACCAAGCAGCCCCCAGTCTTTAAAGGGCTCATTCTCACGAACCTTGTAATGGGTAACCCAAAAGTCATCAACTTCAGCTCTTGCCAGCGCTTTTAGCCTGTCCGTTTCTTGCTGCAATAAATTTGATACTTCTGATTTCCATTGTTCATTGACGATTTCTACCAAACCAATTTCCCCATCCAATTAACCCCAAAAGCCAAAACCACTATCCGTTTGGCTTTTGGATCGAAACGCCAAACGTAAAACTGCCGTAACAATCACTGTTTGGCGTCTCGATATAAATCAACTCGCGCAATCCCATACCTGACAAGGGATACAGCCCGATTTTACTTAAAAACGCCTAAAAAGACGTATCGTCATGAAGATACAAACCGTTTGGCGAGTTCAGGCTAGAATGCAAACGACGTTTGGCGTCTCGATTTTTTTGGCTCTGTTATCCGCCGCCAAACAGAGCCTATTCTCATACTTTTGCGAAAATGCAATAGGCAGATAGATGAAAGGATTTGTCACCTTTCTGCCCACCGCCAGTGCACCGAATCCTGATAATGACATTTGAGTGAACCGCCAGAGCACTTGGAATAGCCCAAGCGTGAACAGCGCGGTTGATTGAAAACCGTTAGAGCACTTTGAGTGCACAGGAGATAAGTATGTTTGTACTAGGCGTAGATATCGGTTACTCGAACCTGAAGCTGGCAATTGGCCAATCAGGCAGTGAACCGAAAACCATTATTCTGCCTGCGGGTGCCGGTCCTGCGGATCGTATGCCGGAGCGTATCGGTGGAGGCGATGATGAAACTTGTTTGTATGTGTCTGTCGATAATGAGCGTTGGGCGGCTGGTGTGCCTGCTGGACGCCTTCAAGGCTGGGAACGAGAGCTTCACCCGGAATATCCCACCACAAAAACCTATAAGGCGCTTTTTCATGCCGCCTTGTTAATGACTGAAACTGACTCCATCGATTTGGTTGTCACTGGATTACCGGTTTCCCAGTTTCATGAACCACAACGCAAGTCTGACCTTGTGAAGCGTTTAAAAGGTGTCCATCAAGTGACGCCTAAGCGCAGCATCACCGTTCATGACGTCAAAGTACTACCACAGCCTGCCGGTGCCTATATGGATCTGGTTCAAACAGGTGGTGATCTGGGCTTGATTGAAGAAGGTCGCGTCGTCGTCATAGATCCCGGCTTCTTTTCTGTTGACTGGGTTGCCCTTGAGGCCGGAGAAATTCGCTACAGCTCATCAGGAACCAGTCTTCAGGCAATGTCCGTTCTACTGGAAACTATTGATAAGCTGATTTCGGAAGATCACGGTGCCAAAGTAGGTATGGATCGACTTGAAAAAGCCATGAGAACAGGAGACTTGCAGGTCCTGCTATTTGGAGAAAAAGTCGATATTTCACCTTATCTGAATGCTGCCATGAAAAAGGTAGCGCCTGTTGCTCTCACAGCCATGCGCCAATCTATGCGCGACGAAAGCATTAATGCGGACTTGGTATTGATCGCCGGAGGTGGAGCCTTGGCTTATAAGGAAGCGGCCAAGGAGATTTTTTCACGAAGCAAGATCATCGTGCCTGAGCAGTCTGTTTTGGCGAACGTCCGAGGCTTCTGGTTTTATGGGGCCTGATCATGAGAGTTGTCGTCAACATTCCCCCAGGGAGCCACCCAGAACTACTCAAAGAATTGGAAAAGACGCCACCACGGGAACGCGCTGAGCGTCTGCGGATGCTGGCCACCTTTGGGTTAATTCACATGAGCCAACCCAATCTATCCACGACATCTGTACAGGTGGATGACCATGCTCCAGAAGTTGAAATTACTTCTGTGAGTAAAGCGCCAGAACCCAAAGCAGAATCACGTAAACAATCATTAAAATCAAAACTAGGGCTGGGCTTATAACATGGCGTTATCAGTTAGCTGGCTCGATGCCAGGTTAAATAAAGAAGCAAAAGAAACCGTAGTAAAAGCTGATCGAGATGGACTAAGTGCTCGGGTATCGCCCAAGGGCAAAATTGTTTTTCAGTTTCGTTATCGGTTCGATGGCAAGCAACAGCGGGTAGACATAGGTACTTACCCACTTATGAAACTTGCTGAAGCCAGGAATGAGCTGGATAGGTTAAGAGCGGTGCTCGACCAGGGCAGAAACCCCAAGCTCTACCTACAGCAGGAACGGGCCAAGTATTCTGCCAATCAAAGCTTCGAATCGATTTTTCGAGACTGGATAGACTCTGCCGGTAAGCAAGGGCTAAAGGAGAAAACGTGGCACTACCAAAAACGCAGCAGTGAAATATATTTGCTGCCCCGACTTGGCAAGTACCCATTAACTGACATCAATGAATTGTCCTTGCGAAACTGTCTTCGTGAGGTTTCGGAGTCGTCTCCTTCAAACACAGAACGTCTAGTGTCTGTGCTGCATAAGTTTTATGACTGGCTGATTGATGAACAAATTTTGGAAATTAACGCTGCTGCTGGGATCACAGCAAAGAAGGTTGGCGGTAAGAAAGGCAAACGAACTCGGGTGCTAAATGACAACGAGATCAGGATACTTTGGCGCTATTTGCACGAGTCAAAAATCACTGAGAAGAATCGCATCTACATAAAGCTGCTTCTGCTATTGGGCGGTCGCAAAGGAGAACTCATACAAGCTGAAAAGCATCACTTTGACTTGCAATCTGCAATGTGGACAGTGCCCATAGAGATCCGCAAACAAGGTGAGAAAATTGGAGCGCCGATCATGCGGCCATTGATTAAGCCAGCTATTGAGCTGATTGAACTAGCGATGCAGATGAGCAAATCAACTTACTTGTTTCCCGCGAACGGACAAGAAGAGCTTGCCACAAATGGCTTTGATACCACTATTTCTAACAATGTGAAAATCTGGGCTCGCAGATCGCTTGGTATTGAGATGGAACACTGGTCTATGCATGATCTTCGAAGAACGATGCGAACGCGAATGTCTGCCATCACGACGCAAGAAGTTGCCGAGTTGATGATTGGCCACAGCAAAAAAGGGTTGGATGCTATCTACAACCAATATCAGTACCTGGATGAAATGCGTCATGCTTACGACGTTTGGTATCAACAGCTAGAAACCATCATCGAGCCGACAGGCTTTCCATTCAACTGGCGTTTCGGACAGTAAGAATTTGTCGCTACCGCTACCAGGAGATTGGGATTCCTTATTGTGACCACGTCAAAAACCTTCTCAATGTTGTTTTTTGACTGGTCGCTTTAAAACTAGGCTTAAGCCGCATAGCTATCATCAGGGTTTAATCTGGTCATTTTTCAGCCTGAACTCTTGAGTTTCTCAGTTTGAAACCACATTTAATTTGTAGTGCTTTAGGAAGTGAAACCTTGGGTTCCATTGCTGTTCTTGAATGCACCTCCAGTTAGATTCAATTTATTGAGGATTCCAAATGGCGAAAGGTTCAAGTATCAACGGCAATGGCGGTAAAAATGGTGGAAATGATAGCTACACAATTACAGGTCGCGGCGAAGTAAGTCGAAAAACACTGGTTCGTGAAGTTAAGGAAGGCAAACATCCAGACACGCACATTTACCAGCGTAATGGTGTGGAGTACGCCCGAAACAATCCAAATCACGACAAGCCAGACAACATCAACGAATAATATTGTTAAGAGGTTAAGGGCGGTGCTTTGCCCTTAACGCTTTAAACCCTGCTCAACCTTCACTATTCTCGTACTCCTCCAAGTCTTCAATGTGCCACAGCTTGTTTCGTGTATTTCGGTTGATACGAGGTTGCGGCAAGCTGCCATCTTTTATTCTTCGCCAGAGCGTCGTATAGCTAATGTGGTAACGAGCCATAACTTCGTAAGACGTTAGGAAAGGGGTTACTTGGTGAGCTACTGCTGTCATCTGCATTCTCCTGAAAATCAATGTAAAGCTATCATCGCCTGATTCATCATTTGTTGATGGTCAGAAAGATGCATGATTTGTTCAGAAGATCAGGTCCATACAAATGAACTTTTAGGACAGCAGGAAAAAAACCGGTAACCAACTCAACCGGCAAACAATTAGAGATAATCGCGAACGTCCTACCATCATTTCTCGATTTTTCGCATGAAAAATATAGGTAAGTTTTGGCCAGAACCCAGTAACCACAAGGCCTACAGCTAGGTTTGTGTCATGGAATTTGGCTAAAAACGGTAAATATGGTGATTTGTACTCAAGTTTGTACACACTTTCCGAGGTTACGTTTGAACATCATTGAAAAGCAAAGAAACGAGAAAAAGACAAAAAGCCTTTAAATTCAGTATGTAGAGATGTGATTATGGTGTGCAATGAAAGGTGCTTTTAAGCGTTGAAAGGCTGGGCGGCATCAGGGTGAGATATGATCGCGAAGGTGCGCCGCTGTTCGACTTGGTCAATAAACTCTTGGGACATGATTTCTAGTCTTCTACTGTACATAAGACACCTCTCAAAGTGAGAAGCGTATAAATGAGATTAAAATAAGTGGCGCCATTTTCGCTGATTTTCCAGTTAGGCACAATCAATGCTTATAAAAGAGCCACCTCTGAGCATAGCAAAAGCTCACTTTACACATCATAAAACCATCCATTTCGACCACCCCAAAAAAAAGAGCCCTATATAGGGGCTCCTTTTTATTAACTCAATAACAATGAGTATGAACTTTCTATTTTACTAGGTTATCTTTACGTTTTGGGAAAATACGACGCACGATCACAAAAAATAAAGGTACAAAGAAAACCGCTAACACGGTTGCGGTCAAGGTACCACCAACAATACCTGAGCCAATAGAAACACGGCTATTAGCCCCTGCTCCAGTGGATACAGCTAAAGGCAAGGTACCAACGATGAAGGCCATCGACGTCATAATGATCGGACGCAAACGCAGGCGAGCCGCTTCTACTGCCGCTTCCCACACACTGAGACCCCGCATATAACCTGCCTCAGCAAACTCCACAATCAAGATGGCATTCTTTGATGACAACCCTATGGTCGTCAACAATGCTACCTGAAAATAAACATCATTTTCCAAGCCTCGAATGTGCGCCGCTGCTGCCGCGCCGATCACCCCAAGAGGAATCACCATCACCACAGAGAAAGGCACAGTCCAACTTTCATACAAAGCGGCTAGACAGAGGAAAACAACAAGAATAGAAATACCGTAAAGCGTATACGTCTGGCCACTGGATAAGCGTTCTTGGTAAGACAGACCACTCCAGGTTCCTGAAGTCCCAGGAGGCAAGTTATCCGCAATGCGCTGCATTTCGTCCATTGCCGCACCAGAGCTCACACCAGGAGCACCTGCACCCTGCACACCATAAGACGCCACCCCATTAAAGCGCGACAAGGTCTTAGGACCAAAAGTCCATTCACTCGATGCAAACGCTGAAAAAGGTGTCATTGTATTATCGTTACTACGTACATACCAATGCTGTAAGTCATTAGGAGTCGAACGATATTCCGCCTCTCCCTGCATATAAACTTTTTTCACTCGACCACGGTCAATAAAGTCATTGACATACTTTCCAGCCCAAGCACTACTCAAGGTATTGCTAATATCAGATAAAGACAAGCCAAGCGCCGAAGCTTTTTCTTGATCAATATCAATATGTAATTGCGGCGCTTCAGACTGACTACTTAAACGAACACCCACCAATAACGGGCTAGTACGAGCATTATTCAATAAAGCATCACGCATTTTTAGCAAGGTATCACGACTTGTATTTCCTGATGCCAGAAGCTCAAATGAAAAGCCATTCGTTTGGCCAAGACCTTGAATCGAAGGCGGAATCAGAGAAAAAATTCTTGCGTCGCGAATATGAGCCAAAGCACCATATGAGCGCCCAACAATAGCGCCAACACTATTCTGTGGGCCAAGGCGCTTAGACCAGTCAGCTAATGCCGCAAATGCGAGACCTGCATTCTGCCCAGTTCCCATAAAGTTAAAACCAGAAATGGTAAACAAAGCATCCACATTGGCTTTCTCATCGACTAAAAAGTGATGCTCTACCTCACGCATCACTTCATTTGTGCGAGACATAGAAGCCCCCTCTGGCAAAGACACCATCACAATGATTCGCCCCTGATCTTCGGTAGGCAAAAAGCCTGTCGGCAAACTCATCATCAAATAAGCTAAACCAGCAACAATAACCCCATAACCCAACATCCAGCGAACAGGTTGCTTAACAAGTCGTTCAACGCGGCCAGAATACACACCCGTTGCACGATCAAAATTGCGATTAAACCAACCTCCTAACCCCTTTTGTTCAGCATTATGATCCTTCGCTTTAAGCAGGGTCGCACACAACGCTGGCGTTAATGTTAGGGCAACAACAACAGACAACACCATTGCCGCCACAATAGTGATAGAAAACTGACGGTAAATAACGCCCGTCGAGCCACTAAAGAAAGCCATAGGCAAAAATACAGCCGACAATACCACTGCAATACCAATCAAGGCACTGGTAATTTCTTTCATCGACTTGAGTGTCGCTTCCTTAGGGGGAAGCTTCTCTTCTTCCATTACCCTTTCGACATTCTCCACCACTACAATCGCATCGTCGACCAAAAGACCAATCGATAAAACAATACCAAACATGGTCAAGGTATTAATAGAAAAGCCAAACAACTCTAGAACACCAAAGGTTCCTAAAAGCACAACAGGAACCGCAATCGCTGGAATTAAAGTAGCGCGCCAATTCTGCAAGAAAATAAACATAACGAGAATAACAAGCGCTATCGCTTCAAACAGAGTTTTTATCACCTCCTCAATAGAGATTTTGATAAAGGCGGTATTATCTACTGGGTAAGCCAATTTATACCCAGCCGGAAAATCTTTTTCCATTTCCGCCAATACGTTTTTAACCCCTTCGGAAGTCGATAATGCATTTGCTCCTGGCGACAACATAACCGCCAAACCAGACGCTGGGTGACCATTCAGACGAGCAATGAAATTATAGGACTCACTGCCCAACTCAACCTTGGCTACATCACTAAGACGAACCGTAGCGCCACTGTCATCATAGGCCAGGATAATGTCACGGAATTGCTCTGCCGTTTGCAACTTAGATTGCGCAGTAACCGTAACATTCAACTCCTGCCCTTTAGCAACTGGATAAGCTCCAAGACTACCGGCAGGAACCTGAGTATTTTGCGCACTAATAGCATTCGATATATCGGAAGGCATTAGCTTATAAGACGCCAGCTTTAGAGGATCAAGCCAAACACGCATCGAGTACTGGGAACCAAACACCTGAATACTACCAACACCATCTACACGAGCGATAGGATCTTGTATCGTCGATACCAAAAAGTCAGAAATATCAGAAGCAGAATCCGTATCGGTTTCGTCGTAAATAGCAGGAATCAACAAAAAATCGGTATTAGACTTTTTTACCGTGACACCATTTTGTTGAACAATTTCAGGGAGACTCGAATTCACTTGTTGAACTTTATTCTGAACTTGCACCTGAGCGATATCAGGATCAGTACCCTGCTCAAAAGTTACGGTAATACTTGCACTGCCATTTGAGGTACTTGACGAAGAAAAATACAATAGACCATCAAGACCAGTAAGTTGCTGCTCAAGCACCTGAGTAACACTATTCTCTACCGTTTCAGCAGAAGCCCCAGTGTAAGTAGCAGAAATACTGATTGAAGGTGGCGCAACATTAGGGTATTGAGCAACAGGCAAGGTATAGATAGAACCAAGCCCAGCCAACATAATGGCAATCGCAATAACCCAAGCAAAAACCGGACGATTAATAAAAAAGTGAGCTAACATAATGTAACTCCCTTAGTTCGACAATGATGTCGTTGCGGTTTTTTGAGCGATCATAGCACCAGTTTGAGAGTCTAGCTTCAACTCAACAGTAGTAACACCACTACCAGGTCGAACGTTTAACGACCCTTCAACCACCACTTTATCCCCAGCTTTAATACCAGCGACAACCAGCCATTGATTACCAACCGCTCGATCTGTTTTTAGAATGCGTTGCTCAATCACATTATCTTTGTTGACAACATAAGCAACCGGATTGCCTTTTACATCACGAGCCACACCTTGCTGAGGCACCAATAACGCAGAGTTGTAAGTCGCTTCATGGATCTCACCACGCACAAACATACCAGGCAATAACAAGTTATCCGGATTGGGGAACTCAGCACGCAAGGTCACACTACCAGTAGATTCATTAACGCTCACCTCGCGAGCTTTCAACGACCCTTCATATTGATATTTTGTACCGTCTTCCAAAATCAAGGAAACATGGTTACTGCCTTTTTCTACATCGTCTTGAGCCAATAAATTACGCTGCTTCAATTGATCTAAACTGGTTTGTGATAAATCGACAAATATTGGATCTAATGAGCGAACAGTTGTCATCACAGTCGCCTGACTTCCAGTCACCAAGGCGCCCACCGTCACTTGAGAAATACCAATGCGACCATTAATGGGTGAACGAACTTTCGTATGACTTAAATTAATTTTCGTATTCTCTAGAGCCGCATCAGAGCCTTTTTGTCGTGCTTTTGCTTCTAAATAGGCAACACGAGCATCATCTAGGTCTTGCTGGGATACATTATTTTTTTTGCGTAACGAGGCATAGCGGTCAAATTTCAACTTCGCCGATTTCATGCTCGCATTGGCCGATTCTAAATCCGCCTGAGCCTGTTTATAAGAAGACACATAAACAGAATCATCTAGCTCATAAAGAAGATCTCCTTCTTTTACGTCTTGGCCCTCATCAAACAGGCGTTTTTCTACAATGCCACCAACCTGTGGTCGAATCTCAGCAACCAAACTTGACGCTGTGCGCCCTGGAAGCTCTGTCATCAACTCAACTTTCTGAGGTTGAATAACAACAATACCAACCTGAACTTTAGGTGCGGCTTTGGGAGTAGCAACCGCACTTGGTTTTGCGTCTTCCTGACAGCCTACAAGAAGCGCCAACACGAAAGCAGCTGAAGCATATTTAAATTTAGACAACATCGAGGAGAAATCCTTAAATTATAGTGAGAACGAACGTTCGTCTTCACTATAATTCAACGACCAGTACCAATATACGACTAAACGTGCAAATAAATGAGAACTATTAAGTTAGTTTATAATAATCCGCAAAGATATGACGTTTTGTTATCGGCGGGAAGAATACGAAAAGAAAGTTTTCAGCGACTTAATTATAGATAAATAAAAACCAATACAAACGCTTAAAGTGTCACGTCATGAGCATAGACAGGATCAAGCTTGGATTGAATAATGCTAGGCATATACTGAGAGGCCATTCGTATCGCATTGAGTTTCATTTTGCCAAGAATACCGCCCTGCATATGATATAAAGCTGCATTATCCTTAGACATTTTCTGTACGCTAGTCGCTCTTGGTTTACGCATTTTTTCGTAATGGTCCAACGCTTCTGCCAACGGCAACTTCACCAAAGACTGCGCTAAAACATAAGCATCTTCAATCGCCATAGCGGCACCCTGCGCCATAAAAGGCAACATAGGATGACAAGCATCACCCAATAAAACCACTCGATCTTGGTGCCAGCTTGGTAGTTCATCACGCCCATTCAACGCCCATAAGAAAGTGCTTGAAGCAGATTGTAATAATTCGCTGACTTCAGGGTGCCAATCGGCAAACGCGCGCCTCAGTTCTTGTACATCACCTTCTTCGCGCCACGACTCAGACTGCCAATCGCTACGTTCTTCCACAGCCACAAAGTTTACGTACTCGCCACCGCGCAGGTAATAACTGACAAAATGACGATTTGGGCCAACCCAAACACAGGCATCAGGCTTAATAGAGATCCCTCTCAAATCACTCACAGGAATCACGCCGCGCCATGCGACTTGCCCCATAAAGGTAGGCTTTTCTTTACCTAGCATCTGCTCACGAATAATGGAACGAATACCGTCTGCGCCAACTAACAAGTCTGCGGTGAGCTCTCGACCATCCTGTAGCACCAAACTCACCTGATCAACCGCTTGTCGATACTCAGAAACCGTGGCATTTAACATCAACTCTACGCCAATTTCTTCGCAGGCGTCAGACAAAACCCTATGCAAATCAGCACGGTGCAAATGCCAATAGGAGGCACCATAGCGAGCAACAGCGGACTTAGCCAATGGCATTTTGAGATAATATTCACCCGTTTTGAAATTCCGCATGGTGGCATATTGAGGGACAAAAGCATGCTGACTAAGCCCCTCATCAACACCCAGCTTCTGTAATACCTTTAATGCGTTAGGACTAATTTGTAAACCAGCGCCAACCTCACCTAACTGCAAAGCTTGCTCACACATGGTCACTTTAAAGCCAGCCTGAGCCAATGCCAGTGCTGCACTTAAACCACCGATCCCGGCACCAGCAATCAAAATACTATTCATGTTACTCACTCAGGCGTTTCTCCACGTTTTACGGTCATGCGCAAGCATAGTAACGAATCTCATACGCAATAAAACAGAGTTAAATCATCAAAAACCTATTTAAAACACTTCCTTTTCTTATTTATTTAGCGAAAACACTATGGCGCGATACTTGCTGACTTCCCAAAGGAATTTAAAACGGCTACTGTCGAAGAGGTAAGGCAATGAAATTCGGCCTTTTGCCTTACCTCATACAACATAGAAGTCTCCCCTAAGTGGGGCAGAGCACAAAAAAAGTACAGAGGACCGTACTATTTCAGTGCATGTCACCCTAGCTTTACAAAGAGAACGAGGTATAAATGGAAAATCTAACGAGCCAGTACCAGTCATCCGATTTTTTTGATGAACTGATAGACACAAAAGGAGAACCCAGATCTCCTGCAAAACAACTGCTAGGGTATTTGAACAGCCTATCAGAAGAAGAATTAGAAAAACGTAGACTCACCGCCGAAGCCACTATTCAGGAAATGGGTATTAGTTTTACCGTCTACACAGAGGAAGGCAACATAGACAGAGCATGGCCTTTTGATATCGTCCCTAGGACCATAGAAGCCTCTGATTGGCGCATTGCAGAAAAAGGTTTAACCCAGCGTTTAAAAGCGCTCAACATGTTTATCGACGACCTTTACCACGATCAAAATGTCATCAAAGATGGCATTGTCCCAGAACATATCATTAAAGACTCAAAGAACTTTCGACCGGAATGCATTGGAGTATCACCAGCCCATGGGGTATGGGCCCATATTTGCGGTACCGACCTAGTCCGTGCTGGCGATGGTGAATTTTATGTATTAGAAGATAATTTACGAGTCCCTTCCGGGGTTTCTTACATGCTAGAAAACCGTGCCATTACCAAGCGAGTTCTACCGGAACTGTTTGAAAACGAGCACATTTTGCCAGTTGGTTCGTATACCTCACAACTGTTCGACACCCTAGCTTCCCTGTCACCAAGAGACATAGAAAACCCAGAAATTGTTGTGTTAACACCCGGCATTTATAATTCAGCCTATTTCGAACACGCCTTTTTGGCCCAGCAAATGGGCGCAGAACTGGTTGAAGGCAGCGACTTATTTGTCGATGACGATGATTGTGTTTACATGAAAACCATTGACGGGCCAGAGCGTGTTGACGTTATTTATCGCCGTATTGATGACTTATTTATCGACCCAGAAGTGTTCGATAAAGAATCTGTGTTGGGTGTTCCTGGGCTCATGAGAGCATGGCGAAAAGGCAATGTGGCTTTAGCCAATGCTCCCGGTGCCGGTGTTGCCGATGACAAGGTGGTCTACGCCTATGTACCAGACATCATTCGCTATTTTCTAAAAGAAGAACCCATCCTTAAAAATGTCGAAACCTTCCTCTGCGAAGACCCAGAACAACAGGCTTATGTGCTCGCTAACCTAGACAAACTGGTGGTCAAGCCCGCTAACGAGTCTGGCGGTTATGGCATGCTAGTGGGGCCGCACTCCAGCAAAAAAGACCAGGCTATTTTTGCCGACCTTATTGCCGCCAACCCGAGGAATTACGTCGCACAACCCACCCTAAAACTCTCTACCGCACCAACCTTGATATCGAAAGGCACACTAGAACCTCGCCACCTAGATCTAAGACCATTTATTCTTCAAGGCAAAGACACCTATGTGACCACCGGTGGATTAACTCGAGTCGCCATGAAAAAAGGTTCCTTGGTCGTCAATTCGTCACAAGGTGGTGGTAGTAAAGACACTTGGATCGTAGAAACTAAGGGGCAATAATCATGTTATCTAGAGTCGCAGAACGCTTATTTTGGAGCGCACGCTATTTAGAGCGTGTCGAAAACACTGCCCGTTTGGTCAGTGTCTATGACGATCTACTGTTCGACTTACCAAGAGATGTGAAAGTCTCTTGGTATAACCTCATTGAAATAAACAGTGATGTAGAACTGTTTGAACAACGCTATAAAGTCAAAAACGAACACAATGTATTAAAATTTTTATTAGCTGATGACAGCAACCCAAGCTCTATGTTGTCTTCATTAAAAATGGTGCGTGAAAACATTCGCACGACCCGAGATGTAGTACCACAAGAAATGTGGGAGCTTATCAACGAACTAGACCTATACGCCCAGAAAAATATTAAACAAGGCATTAACCGTTCAGAACGTCACGTATTCATCAATACCATCATTGAAGGCTGCCAAAAAATCATTGGCTTGCTAGCGGGTGCCATGAGCCGTGACAGCGGGTGGCATTTTTTGACCATGGGTCGTTATGTCGAACGTGCTGATATGAGCACACGTATTTTAGATGCGGCGGTTTCTCTGATGCTACAGTCAGAAGCAGAAGAAAGTGTGCAACTAGGGCAAGTGGTCTGGTCGAAAGTCCTCAAATCACAAAGCGCTTATTTGGACTATCGCCGCACGATACGAACATCCATTAATGGTGCCAAAGCGGTTAGCTTCCTATTGCGTGATGCTTGCTTCCCAAGAAGTCTCAACTACTGCCTAAACCAAATGCGTGAAGCCGCGACCAAGCTGCCTCGTGCTGGCATAATTGTCGCCAATATCGATAAGCTACATGCTAAGCACTATGAAATAGGTACATCAGAAGATTTAAATAACGAGTTCCATGATTATCTAAATGATGTGCAACTGGACATTATAGAAATTGGTCACCAGATTACCGAAAACTGGTTTCATTTTCGGCAAGGAGACGCAGCATGACAATAAAAGTCGCGATTCAACACAAGACCACTTACGATTTCGACCGATTTGTCGATGTCGCACCGCATATTTTACGCTTGCGTCCTGCGGCGCATTCTCGTACCAAAATCCATGACTACTCCCTTAAAGTCTTGCCGGAACAGCACTTTGTTAATATCCAACAAGACCCGTTTGGCAACTTTCAAACACGTTTAGTCTTCCCTGAAAAAACCAACAAGCTTGAGTTCATTGTGGAAGTGATCGCCGATATGACGGTCATCAATCCATTCGACTTCTTTGTTGAAAGCTATGCGGAAAACTACCCATTCAAATACGACCAAGCACTGGACAAAGAGCTTGAACCTTACTTAAAAATCTCTGAGTCGTGCCCACTATTAGACGAATGGTTATCGACCGTTGACCATACAGAAACGCCAATCAACGATTTCCTTGTTGCGATCAACAGCCGCTTGGCGGGGGATATTGGCTATGGTATTCGTTTAGAACCCGGCGTACAGACCTGTGAAGAAACCCTTACCCTGCAAAAAGGCTCTTGCCGTGATACTTCTTGGTTATTGGTACAAATTTTCCGTAGTCTAGGCATCGCAGCACGCTTTGCTTCTGGTTACCTAGTGCAATTAACAGCGGATGTGAAAGCACTCGATGGTCCATCGGGCCCAGCAGAAGATTTCACTGACCTACATGCTTGGTGTGAAGTCTATTTACCGGGCGCGGGCTGGGTAGGATTAGACCCAACGTCTGGCTTATTCGCTGGCGAAGGTCATATTCCATTAGCCTGTACTCCTGAACCCGCATCGGCAGCCCCTATTGTCGGATTAGTCGATCAATGTGAATGTGAATTCAGCTATTCCAATACCGTGACTCGTATCCATGAAGACCCTCGTGTCACTAAACCCTATGCGGAAGGCGAATGGGAAACCATCAAAGCACTGGGTTACGCGGTCGATCAAGAACTGGAATACGGCGACGTTCGCCTCACCATGGGTGGCGAACCAACCTTTGTTTCCATCGATGACATGGATTCCGATCAATGGAATACGGGAGCATTGGGTGCAGATAAACTCAGACTCGCGAAAGAACTACTGATTAAGATGAAGCAAGAATTTGGCTCCAACGGCCTACTTCATCACGGACAAGGTAAATGGTATCCGGGCGAAGAAGTCCCCCGTTGGGCATTAGGTTGTTTCTGGCGCACCGATGGCGAAGCCCTATGGCATGATCCCAACTACCTAGCCAATGTTGATAACAACTACAACCATACCATCCAAGATGCCCAAGCATTTGGTGAGCACCTATGTGAAGCCCTTGCCCTCGATAAACGCTACCTACAAAGCACCTTCGAAGACACCCTATATTATTTATGGATGGAGCAATCACTCCCTGCGGAAGCCGACCCCAAAAAAGCCGACCTAAAAGATGATTTAGAACGCCGTCGCCTAGCCAAGCTACTAAACCGTGGCCTGAGCGAGGTCACAGGTTACGTTCTGCCACTCGAATTTGATGGTTACCAAAATACTTGGAACAGCTCCTTGTGGCCAATGCGCAGTGACGTCATCACCTTGATTCCGGGTGATAGTCCTATGGGTTATCGCTTGCCATTGAACTCTCTACCCGCCGTGGTAGAAGAAGAGGTCATTCCTGAAAGAGACCCATTCGATCCCCGTGAGCCCTTGTCAAAAAATGCCGATAATGCTCAAGCTGATGTTCTAGAAAGTGTGGCCAAGCAGCACTATGCACAATCAGAAGAAAAGCCATTAGCGCCCATAAAAGTAGTAAAAAATGTCATTCGTACCACGCTCTGTATTGAGCCACGGGATGGGATTTTGCATATTTTCATGCCGCCAATGACCCATCTAGAGCATTTCGTCAGTGCGGTACATCATATTGAAGCGGTTGCCAAAAAATTAGATCTACCGATTATTATTGAAGGTTATGAGCCGCCAAAAGACCCGCGTTTACAGAAATTCCTCATCACTCCAGATCCAGGTGTTATCGAAGTCAATATTCATCCTGCGGCAAGCTGGAAAGAACTGGTTCACAATACGGAAACCTTATACCACCAAGCTTACCTTACTCGCCTAGGTGCAGAAAAATTCATGTTGGATGGCCGTCACACAGGCACAGGTGGTGGCAATCATGTGACCCTTGGTGGGCTCACTCCAGCAGACAGTCCATTACTACGTCGTCCTGAATTACTGCAAAGCTTAGTGACTTACTGGCAACATCATCCGGGCTTGTCTTACCTTTTCTCTGGCATGTTTATTGGCCCAACCAGCCAAGCGCCACGTCCAGACGAAGGCCGCGACGAAGCCTTGTATGAAATGGAAATAGCCTTCCAAGACATGCCGCAAGGCTTTGTTAACGAACCTTGGTTAGCGGATCGCTTGATGCGAAATCTCTTGGTGGACATTACCGGTAACACCCATAGATCGGAATTTTGTATCGATAAACTTTATGCCGCAGGCAGTGCCAGTGGCCGCCAAGGCCTGTTGGAATTCCGTGGTTTCGAAATGCCACCACATCCACACATGTCTCTGGTTCAAATGCTGTTGTTACGTTGTTTAGTCGCACGTTTCTGGAAAGAGCCCTACAAAAAACCTTTGGTTCGCTGGGGCACCAGCTTGCATGACAAATTCATGATGCCGCACTTTGTTTGGCAAGACGTAAAAGAAGTGGTGGAAGACTTACAACGCCATGGTTACCCATTCAAATTAGAATGGCTGGCCCCATTTGAAGAATTCCGTTTCCCACATTATGGTCGTAAACAGATCGATGACATGGAAATCGAACTGCGCTGGGCGATTGAACCTTGGCATGTACTAGGCGAAGAAATCACTGGCACAGGCACGGCACGCTATGTGGATTCCTCTGTCGAACGTCTACAGGTGAAAGTCACCGGCCTAACCGAAGACAGATATGTTCTTAGCTGTAATGGCAGACGTGTCCCCATACGTTCAACCGGCAAAAAAGGTGAGTTTGTTGGTGCGGTTCGCTATAAAGCGTGGGCGCCACCCTCCGCATTACACCCAACACTGGGTATCGATGCGCCATTGGTATTTGACTTAATTGATACTTGGAATGGCTTGTCAGTAGGCGGCTGCACTTATCATGTGTCACACCCAGGTGGACGAACCTATGACAACGTACCGGTTAACAGCAACGAGGCAGAAGCCCGCCGCGTTAATCGCTTTTGGGATCATGGCTTCACCCAAGGAGGCCTATCTCCAGCACCGGAATTTGGCGCATTGGGCGAATATTATCCAAATGCCTACGTACCTCAACCTATGTCACCACCCGCTGAAGAACCAACAGGTGAATATCCGCATACATTAGACCTGCGTAAGAGGTATAATATGCTCTGATATTTAATTAATAGTTAGGCTCAAGTACATTATGCAATCTCAAAAAGGTTCTCCTGTTGCGCAGATGAATACGGCAGACGTCGTACCTGCGCAGGTTTCAAGCTACGATCAACCGATCAATGCCTATGATGAGGCTTTCAAGGAGAACCGCCAACCACGGCCACATTGGGAGCACTTACTCAAGAGTGTACGCGCTTTGGGCGATGAAGAGATGCTTAATAAACAGCGCCGTGCGCAACGTATTTTGCGTGAGGACGGCGCCACTTATAACCTAACCAGCGACCCACTGACACCCAGTGTCTGGTCGCTGGATCTTATTCCAAACGTTATTCATCACCAAGAATGGCAAGCCATCGAAAAAGGCTTAGTGCAACGCTCTACACTGTTCGATCTGATTCTTAAAGACCTTTACGGCCCGCAAGAACTGCTTAAAAACGGCATTATTCCTTCCGAAATTATTTTTAGTCACCCCGGATTTTTACGTCAATGTCATGAAGTTTTTGTGCCCGGCCCACACCAATTACTATTGCACGCGGTGGACATGGTGCGTGATAACACAGGCCAATTTCAAATCATTGGTGACCGAACCCAAGCCCCAAGTGGCGCTGGTTATAGCTTAGAAAACCGCACCGTTGTCTCGCGCGTCATCCCTAGTATTTTCCGCGATAGCCAAGTACACCGTTTATCCCATTTTTTTCAAACCCTCAAAGGCATGCTATCAAAGCTAGCCAGCGGCTGGACGGATACACCGCGCATTGTACTTCTCAGCCCCGGTGCCATGAGCAGCACCTATTTTGAACAAGCTTACTTGGCAAACTATCTAGGCTTTCCTTTAGTTCAAGGCAGTGACTTAACGGTTCGAAATGGTGCCGTGTGGATGAAATCCTTAAACGGACTTGCCCGTGTTGATGTGATACTACGTCGCGTGGAAGACGCCTACTGCGACCAAGCCGAATTACGAACCGACTCCTATTTAGGCGTACCAGGTCTGCTGGAAGTTGCACGTGCCGGTAATGTCGCCATTGCCAACCCATTAGGCAGCGGCATTTTAGAAGCACCAGCCCTATTGAAATTTTTACCTGCTATCAGCCAATTTTTAACCAGTGAAACCCTAGCGCTTCCTTCTGTGGCGACTTGGTGGTGTGGTGATAGCGAGGACTTAAACTATGTCCTAGCCAACATCAACCAACTCATCATCAAGCCCGCTATTCGTCGCCATAATAGCAACAGTGTCTATGGCCATACCCTAACGGACGAAGCAAAAGCCAACACCATTGAGATGATTAAGAAACAGCCCCATCTTTATGTGGCACAAAGCTATGTGCCGGGTTCTATGTCACCTATTTGGCGAGAGGGTAAATTACAGGCTAGACCGAGTTTACTACGTGCCTTCACCGTGGCAGATGACGACTCTTTTGCAGTGATGCCGGGCGGCTTATCCCGTGTTGGTGACACCTCAAAAGAGAGCATTGTTTCTAACCTATCGGAATCACAAAGCAAAGATACTTGGGTACTCAGTAATCAACCAGAAGTACCAAAATCCTTCGTTGCAGATACCCTTCTACAAGACGAAGCCCTGCAAACCAACTTACCCAGTCGTGTGGTAGAAAATCTATTTTGGATGGGACGCTATGCGGAGCGTGCTGAAATCAGCATGCGTCTATTACGCACCTTATTCAAACAAATGAATGGTATTGACCCCCTCCCCGAAGACAGCCTGCGCATATTGCTCGAAACGGTCTCTACCCAAACCGAGTGCTTACCGGGTTTCATTGATGCCGATGCAGCACTACTGGCCAACCCAGATGAAGAACTCGTCGCCATCATCACAGACGCCACTCGTCCCGGGTCAATCAAAGCCAATTTACACGCCATGTTAAGCTGCGGTGAACAAGTAAAAGAAATGCTTTCCGCAGATACGCGCATCATCATTAACGAACTACGTGACCACATTCATGATCTGGACCGGGCTTATATTAATGGCTTGCCACCCGCGCCAGAAGAATCATTAGATAGCTTGGTTACCTCCCTATTAGCCCTATCAGGCTTAAATCACGAAAGCATGCTGCGTGGCTTAGATTGGACCTTCCAAGAAATTGGCCGCCGCACCGAGCGGGCCTTGCAAACCGCCAAGCTATTGCGCTCTTCCTTGACGAAACCGTTACCCGGCGCACAGCAAAAACAAATACTTGAGTCCGTTTTATTAAGCGTCGAAGCGTTAATTTCATTCCGCCGTCGCTATCGAAATCGCTCAAGAGTCGCCTATGGACTCGATCTATTAATGATCGACGGCTCTAATCCAAGATCCTTGTTGTATCAAGTGGAACAACTGCGCAAATACATGAAAGAGTTGCCAAGAAACGATGTTCCCACTGCTGGATTAAGCCCAGAAAACCGCCTAATCATTAAATCTCTGAACGACATACAGCTCGCGGATTTAGAGGCACTTTCACAAGTAGATGAAAGTTCACAAACACGTCTGGCACTAGAACAACTCATGACCCAGCTGCTGGAACAACTTGAACAATTTACCGCCTTAATCAGTGATAAATATTTTGATCATACCGAGAGGCCACAGCCATTAATCAAAAACAACTGGGAGGCGAACCTATGAGATACCGAGTTCGCCACATAACGGAATATAGCTACGGTGCCCCTGTCAGCCTGTGTTACAACATGGCCCACTTATTACCAAGAGACACCCGAAACCAGCGCTGTCTCAACCACAAAATACAGATAAACCCTCCGCCAGTTTATCAAAACGAAGGGCAGGATTACTTTGGCAATCAGACCTTCTATTTTTCGATTCAAGAGGCCCATAAAAAGCTCGTCATTGATGTCACCAGTGACTTCGAAATCACACCGTTAGACGCGTTACAGTGGCAAGCCAAAAGCAGCCTCACCTGCGGCGAACTACGTGCCATGCTCAATGCGCCAAACACACCGGATTTGCATATGGCGAAGGAATATCTATTAGATTCGCCACAAATCCGCCGTTCACAAGCGTTAAAAGATTATGCTCAGGCAACCTTTACGGACGATCAACCGCTTCTATCCGCAGCCTTAGCCTTTACCCATAAAATATTCACCGAATTCAAATTCGACCCAGATACCACCACAGTGGCAACGCCTCTTGAACAAGTGCTTGAACAACGTAGTGGCGTTTGCCAAGACTTTGCTCACCTTGCCATTGGTTGCTTACGCTCAGTGGGTATTCCTGCTCGTTATATGAGCGGCTATTTGGAAACCTTGCCACCACCGGGGCAAGAAAAATTGGTCGGCGCGGATGCTTCCCACGCTTGGTTTGCCGTATTTGTTCCGGAATTAGGCTGGGTTGAATTTGACCCAACCAATGACATCATGCCAAGTGACCAGCACATAGTCACCGCTTGGGGACGAGACTATGCGGACGTCACGCCATTACAAGGAGTCATTTTTGAAGGCGGGGGCTCTCAGCAATTGGCTGTCTCTGTCGATGTACAAAGGCGCTAATATCGGTAACAAATGTATTCAGATAAAGCAAAGATGATGATTTTTGCTTTATCTCTCTTTCCTAGCCAGTAAAACACCAAAGAACCCAAGCCTCTAGCGCTATCACAATGGCATGTAGGCACGATATAGGGTAAGCTCCACGAAAATATACGCATTGCTTGAGTTTTAACCACAATGCGCCCTCCTATTTAGATAAAAACATGAGTACCCTCTATGAGTTTCAACACCCTTGGGCTGTCTGCCCCCATCTTAAAAGCCATTGAAGACAAAGGCTACACCGAGCCATCTCCTATTCAGGCTCAAGCCATTCCAGCCGTTCTTGAAGGTCAAGATGTGATGGCCGCTGCCCAAACGGGTACAGGTAAAACCGCCGGCTTTACTTTGCCGCTGCTAGAGCGCCTTAGCCAAGGTGAGCACGCGACAGGTAACCAAGTTCGCGCCCTTGTACTCACGCCAACCCGTGAACTTGCGGCGCAAGTGGCTGAAAGTGTAAAAGATTATGGTAAACACCTAGGCCTAAAATCCACTGTGGTATTTGGTGGCGTGAAAATTAACCCGCAAATGATGGCGCTACGTCGCGGTGCCGATATTCTTATCGCTACCCCCGGTCGTTTGATGGATTTATACAATCAAAGAGCGGTGAAATTCGATAACCTAGAAATTCTAGTATTAGATGAAGCGGACCGCATGTTGGACATGGGCTTTATCCATGACATCAAAAAAATCCTCGCCGTATTGCCAAAACGACGTCAAAACCTATTGTTCTCTGCCACCTTCTCGCCAGAAATTCGCCAACTTGCCAAAGGCTTGGTGAACAACCCGGTTGAGATTTCCGTCACGCCACGCAATGCCACAGCGGTATCCGTTGAGCAATGGCTGCACCCAGTGGATAAAAAGCGCAAAACCGAACTGTTAATCCAATTGATCTCTGAAGGCCGCTGGGATCAAGCCTTGGTTTTCTCTCGCACCAAGCACGGCGCCAACAAGATCACAAAAAGCCTTGAAGATGTCGGCATCCGTGCCAGCGCCATTCATGGTAATAAAAGCCAAGGCGCGCGTACCCGTGCCCTTGCTGACTTTAAAGAAGGCCGCATCCGCATTCTTGTGGCGACCGACATTGCCGCCCGTGGCTTAGACATAGAACAACTGCCCCACGTGGTGAACTTTGACCTACCTGATGTGGCGGAAGACTACGTTCACCGTATTGGCCGTACCGGCCGTGCGGGTGCAACTGGCCAAGCGATTTCATTAGTCTGTGCCGATGAGTTAGATCTACTCAGAGCCGTTGAGCGCTTGACGCAAAAACTGATTGAACGCCGCTATGAAGATGACTTCATGCCAACCCATATGCTGCCAGATACCACGTTGGACAATCGCCCCATCAAGCCAAACCGACCAAAAAGAGCAAAAGATCCTCGCTCACATGGTGGTGGCGGAGCGCGACCTCAAGGTAATAAGCCGTCTGCTAATGGCGGTAACTCCCGCTCAAAGGGCAAAAAGCCAGCAGCACCAAAAGCCGACGTAACACCGGGACAAGGCCTACGCAGCAAGCCACTGGCGCCAGCGCGTCGTAACCGTAGACCAAGCTCCTCTCAAGGTTAAATCCAACTAAACCTTTCTTGTGCCACAACAATCGCTTGGTTGTGGCACAAAACCTTCTCTACTTCCCCTTACCTTCATTTAAAAAAACATCTTACGTTTGAGCATTTAACACTCCATTTATTCACCCCCATGTAATGCGGCGGGATATTTGGCTATGTTTAGCTACAATCTTGGCATACAAAAAAGCGCCTCATCGCACTTATCTTACTCAAATTAAGTAACTGAGTTTAATAAATGAGATAGGCGCTTTGTGAGTTTTCTAAAGACCTAATCTGTGTCTTTTCTAGACTGGCCAGTATTGGTCGTTTTCTACCTCTAGGTCGATCAGGTCTTCCCGTTCAAGAATAACCGCCAGAGCCTCTCTGTGCTGGGCGATCCAATCGGCGCAGGCGTCACATTCTTCATCGCTGTAAATCCCTAATGAAGCATTCATTTGCCCAATAGGATCCCATTTAGCATTGATACGACGAGTGCATTCAGAACTAGCTAAAGCATGCTGTTGCGCCAACAACTCAGCCTCGGTAAATTCCGCTTCCAGCGGGTTACCCGCCGCTAACCATTGCTGCACTTTTATATAATGAGCATTGCTCTCTTCACGGGGAACAACCATTTCACCATTTACCAAATAACTATTGCCTGTCGATTTCACTGTTTGAATATTCATTTTATAACCTCGCATCGGCTGTATAGCCCTTAATATAAGATGTATAGTCTCCAGAGTTCATATGAAACTTATACAAGGTATCGTGTATACCTCCCCATACAGCTACTCTAAAAGGGTCATCAAGAAAAATAGGAATGATGCTTGGCCTTATTCGCATAGGGACAGGAAAATACACATCCGCATTGCAGCTAGGCCCGATTTCCCTTTTGTAATGATGTGTGCAATGCAAACTTTCAGATTCATAAAAATAACGACAACAGCGCCTGAGTTCATCAACATAAGGACTGTATTCAAATGGCGTAGGTAGATTGCCCAATTCCAGTTGTGCATCATACAATGCCATTTCAGAACCGACACTTTGCCCCGTCACGGTTAATAGTGCGACCCGCAAACCCACGGCATCATTGGGGACGTCAAAGGTTAAGGATTCAATACCACTGGCGGACGGTGTTGGTGTGAAGTGTTTCGCCGCAACCGAGGCTTTTACTTCCGTCTCCAGATCGCTGCTATTGGAGTAAAAAACTTCCAGCCTTAGCTCGCCAGAGAAAGTGGCATTCACCGCGTATTCCACGCTGAAGGTTAAGGTTCTACCTTGCAGTTTCTTGACTTCCAAGCTTTCGATAAGTTGATGGAACTGACCATAGCCATCAGCGCTGTTTACGGTAACCAACATGCCTTTTCTAGGGTCTGGATCCTTGATGCAAGTCGCACCAGACAGCACGGTATACCATTGATCCGCGGTATAGCCGGTTGCCGTAAAGCTCTCGCCATTTTGCCACACTTGCGGTTTGCCATTGATCAGGATATTTTTGCGACCTTGGGTAGCAAGGTAGTCCGTGGCCTTATCGTAAAGCTCGTCTTTTCTTAGGGTATTGATGGCTTCTAACACCTGATTTTGCTTAGTTTCGTCTGGCGTAACACCAGCCCCTTCGATCAGGGTAATCAGCTCATCGTAGATCATGTTCATATGCTTGGCCGAGGCGACACTGGCAGGAATGCCAGCCACCGGATTGCCATCGGTAAATCGGCCTTGATAAAGGCCGTGCGTTTCTGGGTAGTTCATCGACTTTCTCCTTTCGATTAACGACTAAATCAGCCTTATGAGGCCGTCTAATACAAAGAAAGAGAGAACAGGCTTTATACCTAATTCATCAGGTACAAAGTTATCCGCTCTCTCTTATTCCTCATATTGACCCAACACGAAGGCTGAAACCGCCTGACTCGATTCAGTGTGAGAAACGGGTTTTACCGTTATTCGAGACCGCTTTTTGATTTAAGAAACGATAAAGGCAGGGCGCAAAAAACAAGCATAAAAAAGCGCCTCATCTGGACAGATGAGACGCTTTTATCTATTGATTATCGTTAGAGATAAAGTGTTAAAGTGGCTTTATTTAGACAAGGGTTTTAGCATAATACGCTATATTTCTTGGCCTAGGTGTCCCAAGCCACTCTTTTAAATTAGTTACCTCATCAAGCGTTTTAGGAGAACCTGCTACCCAGTTAACAAGACCAATATTCGTAGGAACACCTCTCAAATCGGCCTGCTCCCAACCGAAAAGTTCTCTATGTTCATCAATGTTTTGCATTGATGTGTTTGCAGAATCATTATCGTCATTGCCTGCGATAATTGTCCCTCTTTGTGAAGAACCAAATATACGTTCACTATCGACCCCACGACCGTTGTCATACATGCGAATAAACTCTCCACCTAAAATAGGTAAAGTGAAGGTTCTTAACCCATCGCCATCTCCGTAATACCCGCTATATGTTATTAAGTCTACATCCTTACTTGCTTGATCTATCAAGTTACTGGCGGCACTGGCGATGGCCCAGAGTATAGGGTGTTCTGTACGGCTCAACTCAGCCCCATCAAAAGCCACTTCACCTGTTCTTACCACGTCCATGGTATCCACAATCAAGGTTCCAATTAGTCCTGTATCATTACCCGTTTTCGGGTTGACCTGACTGGCGATATAAAAGGCTCCATCTAGGTATCTTACCGTCAGTAATGCGGATTCAAAGATTTGATGGGACGCCACAACGCTAGATAAAGGCAAGGGGGCAAGGCCATCAATCTGGATAGTTACAGAGGGGGTCACATTAGTGAAGTTCACCAAAAATGAAAACTCATCCATCGTCTTTAATTCTGTTACCGGCGGCATGCCTTCTGGGGTGGTTAATATGATGGTGTCCGATATACCTGAGACTTCCAACAGCCTCTTGGATCGCAACTGGTTACCAATGGCATGGGCCAATTGCGCCACATCATTTACATCTGGCACCACGCCACCCGCCACAATGGCAGCGGTTAGTTCATCGTATACGGCATTCATGTGCTTGGCGCTAGCAATACTGGCGGGTATGCCCGCCACAGGATCGCCATCGGTAAATTTGCCTTGGTACAGGCCACTCATTTCTGGGTAGTTCATCGACTGTCTCCTTTCTGAATTTAGTAGGGTTCCAATACAAAGAAAGAGAGAACGAATTATTCTCTGCTAATCAGGAAGTCGTTCACTCTCTCTTATTCCCCTATAGTGACCTGCGAGAAAAGATGAAACCGTCTGATAAGGTTCAGTGTTAGAGGCTTTTTAAACGACTATCTAAAAACACTTTTTAATTGCAAATACAAAAAAAACGCCTCATCGATTTGAATGAGGCGCTTTTGGGTTTTATCGTTGCAAGTTAGTTTAAAAGAATTATCCGATTTTTAGCTCTTAAGCTGGTATTTTTGGCCACTTTATCTTTTTAGGAAATTTCGTTTTATTGGTGATATTTCGTAGCGCTTGCGCGTACTCGTCTAATGCTTCAATGGCGTCGGTGGTCGGCAAGCCTAATCGGGTCTCACCGGCATGGCGCTCGTAACGCCATGACATATCGTTGAGCAAGGTATCACGCTTAGCGCGGGCCGCGGCGGCGAGTTCTTCGTCGGTTGGCAAGATAACGGGCGCTTCCAATAGCGCGCCTTCTGGCACCGCTTCCCCCACCTCAGTGATACTGTGTTTAGTGCCGTCTTCATGCCAGTATTCTGTACCGCGATGATCGACATAGTGCTTCCATTTACCAGACACAAAACCGCGCACATGGCCTACTTTTTCCTTGATGACTTTTTTATGGGTGGCATTGCGTAATGGGATAGGGTCGCCGCTGATGGCATCCAGTTGCTGCTCCACCACCCCAGTAAACAGCCAGTATTTTGTCGATCTATCAAATGTGTATAGTGTGGTCATGATTGTCTCCTAGACTAAAAATTCAGAGTTGACGGCATAGTTCATTGGACGGTTGTCATCTGCTGTCGGCACGACACGAGACGCGTCAAAACCAATGCCATCTCCAGTAGTGCTTTCCAGATTATTCACAGTATGTGTATTTCCAAAAACTCCCGTTTCTCCTATAAACGCGCCTCTCCCAGAGCCTCCTACTTGCCCCGACTGATATGCTATATTGCCGAAATTACCAACAACATTTCGAATCGCATCACCTTGCCAGCTGCCCAACTCACGCCCAACATCTAACCCACGGCCGTTGTCTGAAAAGCGCACAAAGGCCCCGTCATAAATTGGGCTGGTAAAGGTTGTGGCGCCATCCCCATCCCCCCAAAAACCGCCATAGGTTTGCAGGTCTGCATCTTTTATTGCTTGGTCAATCAGCCCGGTTTTCTGTGCTTTGGCAAATAAAATAGGATGGGTATAACGGCTCAAATCGCCAGCATCAAAGCGCATTTTACAAGCCCCAACCGCTGCAAATGGCGACGTAATCAGGTTACCGATCAAGGCCACCGGATTGCCTGTTTTGGGGTTAATTTGATTGACGATATAAAAAGATCCTGCAATGTACTGCACGGTAAGCAGAGCGGTTTCAAATACTTGTGTATCAGATACGACGCCGGACAGCGGCACAGCCGCTAAAGAATCGATTTGTATGGTGACCACATCCGTATTCGTTGCGGCCACAATAAATGAAAATTCGTCATAGTCGCTTAGCCCTGTCACTGGCCGTTGGCCCTCTGGTGTGGTGAGCATAATGGCATTCGCCGTACCCGATACTTCCAACAGCCTCTTGGATCGCAACTGCTTGCCAATGGCATGGGCCAATTGCGTCACATCATTTGCATCTGGCACCACGCCACCCGCCACAATGGCGGCGGTTAGTTCATCGTATACGGTGTTCATGTGATCGGCGCTGGCGATACTGGCGGGGATGCCAGCCACCGGATCGCCATCGGTAAATTTGCCTTGGTAAAGGCCCTTCGTGTCTGGGTAGTTCATCGACTTTCTCCTTTTATAAATCTCTAGATATCAGCTCTATAGAGCCGTCTAATGCAAAGAAAGAGAGAGCCGGTTTCATAAATCAACATGCATACCCCGCTCTCTCTATCCCTCTATAATGACGCGATGAAAAAGCGAAAACCGCCTGATAAGGTTCAGTGTCAGAGGCGTTTCAAACTGCAACCTAAGCCAACTATTTAGATTGAAGAAACTATAAAACTCGGGGAAGAAAATCAGACACAAAAAAACGCCTCATCAGCTTAGATGAGGCGTTTTTATCGGTTAACTATAATTAAAAATAACTTACGGAAGGTGCTTTACTCAGATACGGGTTTTGAAAAAATACGCGATGCTGCGAGGCCGGTTTTCATTTGCGGTTGGAACAACAAGAGATGCATCAAATGATACTTTTACTGTATTTTGATCTCGCACTCCATCGGCTTGAATTGTTGTTGATTCATTCTCTTCTTGAGTGAATACCCCTGATACTGAAACGTTATCTATACCAAAAATTGCATCGCCAGTATGAGACTCACGACCAATTTCCCCAACTATATTCCGAATCGCATCCCCCTGAAAACTCGCAAACCCTCTTCCAGTATCCACCCCACGTCCATTGTCGTAACCACGGATAAACTCCCCACCTAATGTTGGTAAGGTAAAGGTAGTCTCACCATCGCCATCGCCGTAGTAGCCTGCGTAGTTTTTTAGGTCGGCATCTTTGCTAGCTTGGTCGATTAGGTTAGAGGTAGCCTGCACCTTGGCCCAGTAGACTGGGTGCTCGGCACGCGTGAGTTCGGCACCATCTAGGGCGATTTCCCCCACTTCGATTATATCCAACGAGTCGGTGATGACTTTCGCCATGTCTTTGACATCGTTGCCCGTTAACGGGTTGATCTGTTTGGTTAACCAAAACGCGCCATTAATATAGCTAATGGTTGCCAAGGCACCGTTGAACAACTGGTTGGCAGATACGATATTGGATACGGCAATCGGGGCTAATCCATCGACCGAAACGCTAATGGTGCTGGTATTGGTCAGCGCCACGGTGAAGTGAATTTCATCATTATCTTGCAGAACCTTAACCGGCTGTTTGCCTGCTGGCGTGGTCAATACAATGTCATTGGCCGTGCCAGTAGTGAGAAAGATTTTTTTCGCCCGCATCTGGTTACTCATGGACAAGGCAAGCTGTGACAAGACGCCTCGGTCTTCTGTCACATCGCCTTCCTTAATGGCCTGAATCACCTCGTCGTACAAGGCGTTCATGTGATTGGCTGAGGCAATACTGGGGCGTATTCCGGCGACTGGGTTGCCATCGGTAAATTTACCTTGATAAAGGTCATTGCTGTTTGGGTAGTTCATCGACTGTCTCCTATTCGAGACCTTTGCACGACTACTGCGCTTGCTAATACTTTGTTAAAAACAGACTCAAAATGCTCATTTATAACCCATAAACTGCGCTATTTCGTCTGTTTTTGCCTCGTCTTTGCTTCGCTCGTAACGCCGTGTAAAAGCCTCTATCTATAAAAAGAATAAAAGAGTGACACCCCGATGTTAATCGACGTGCCACTCTCTTCCTGTCTATAGTGACCCAACGATAAGGTCAGAGACTGTCTGGTGGGATTCAGTGATAGGGTTACTCTATTTCCTCAGTCAAAGCCGCTAACTCAGCTTGTATACTTTGCTTTAGCTCAGCAACCAATGGAGCAATTTCACTCTCCGTTTCCAGCGCCATAATGAGACGCGTTGACCTAGATACCCAACCATCTATTACAGAGGTCGACATGGCAAAGGAACTTGCCTTTTCTAGCTGACGTTGTGCTAGTTGTTTTGGCGTTTCATTTTTGTCTCTGAGAGTCACTTCAGCTTGCAGAATAGCTAAATCTTCGGCTGATTCATTATCCGAAACAACTCGTTCTGCACGTCTTGCTTTCTCAGCCCAGCCTGCAGTTTCATAATAATCCGCCACACCAATGGTTTCACGGCGTATTGAAAAAGCCAATTCTTCAATGCTCTCTACTGCCTTCTTTTGTTGCTCTAAAAAGGCATCATGCTCATTTTTCAAACGCCAATTCAACTCACTATAAACCAATGCATCTTCATACTGACATTCAAGTTCTTGCCAGCTTGAATCATCTTGATCGACATGTTTGTTACCAGATTCATCAATGTAAAAATGAGTTATTTCTTTAATCGAATGGAGTTGACCATCGATCCATACTTGGTTTTCAATCAACATTTACGCCACCTCCACATAAATAGAACAGTCCGCCACACCGGTAAACGTCAACGGAATTCCTTGTTGTTTCTCGCTTAACGTTAGCGTTTTACGGCCTTGTGAAAACAGCTCTTCAGCATTATCCTGATCCACGGCACCGTCTTCGGATTGATGTAGGTGATAATGGAAAACTCCATTTGAAATCAGGCCAGATATGGATGAAACAGAGCTTTCCAGAACATGGTTATTACTTGTAATAATCCCCCCATTTTTATGCCACGCAGTTCCCTGAGTGGCCATATCCCCAGATGCATAACGTACCATATACAAATGATGCCCCCAGTTATCAGGAAAATATATATTTCCTATTGACTGATACAATTGAGTGATGATTTTGATCGCGCTATCTGTGTAGCCAACAGGCAATAACAGAGTGCCAGTGCCAACAGGGCGATAACTGTACTTCTTGTTTGGGGTAACAACCGAAGCGATATAGTCGCCTTGAATCACACCACCGAGCAAAATGTCGTTAAACAAATGAATGAAGCTAGGATCTTTATGATTCAACCCATCAGGGTTGTAATCAAGATCCGCTAGGTCCATCAGCCTAAAGCCATGCTCGACATCAAAACGTAAATGGTAGTCTTTCGTCGCATCAATGCTGAATTCGCTCGGGTAATCCGAAGAGATATAATCCGAGTGACCATGCAGCCTCATCACTTGACCTGCTGTGATAGTTAATACTTCATCATTCACAATCACAGTTAATCGATTATCAGGTGTTTTTACCTCTGGAGAAATCGGTAGCTTTGCTAGGTTGCTACGCTTGCTATACAGGCTATCCATGGCACGTATTAGTTGATCTTGCTTGCCTGCATCTGGCGTTAAACCGCCTTCTTCAATCACCGCAATCATTTCGTCGTACACGGCGTTAATTTGCTCGGCAGAAATAACGCTAGCGGCGATGCCTTCAACCGGGTCACCGTCGCTAAACTTGCCTTGATGAAGGTCTGGTCTTTCTGGGTAGTTCATAAGTTAGCTCCTGTTACACTCGGGTTTTGAAGAAATAGGCGATATTCCTAGGCCTAGTTCCTTTATAAACATTGTAAGTATTTCCACTGGTTGCTACGCCATCATAATTTGCATAAGGCTGCGGATAACTTGGTGCCTTAATCCCATACCCTTGAATGTCAGTACCCTGTGCGATATTAGGCTGAAAACCATCATCATATGTATCGCCAAAAATACGATGTCCATCGAAATAACCACTTGATGGTGAACGAGTAGTAACACCACCTATATAACCGGGTTGATATACAATAGAACCCATTTGGTGGGAACCAAACTCCCTTCCTGCATCCACGCCACGGCCGTTGTCATAGCCACGGATAAATTCGCCGCCTAGGGTTGGAATAGTAAAGGTGGTGCTGCCATCGCCTGTGCCGTAGAAGCCTGCGTAGGTTTCTGCTTCGGCGTCTTTTGTGGCTTGGTCGATCAGGTTAGAGCTGGTCTGTACTTTTGACCAGAACACCGGATGATCGGCGCGTTTTAGTGTCGCGCCATCAAAGGCGATTTCGCCGTTTTCTACCCTGTCTAATGAGTCGGTGATGACTTTGGCAATGTCTTTAACATCATTACCGGTTTGCGGGTTGATCTGCTGGGTTAGGTGGAAGCGGCCGTTAATATAGGTAATAGTCGCTAACGCGCCTTTGAGCAGTTGATCGGCGATGCCTGCTAACGACAGGTTCACCACTGGCAAACCGTCTATGGCGATGGTCACGTCTGCCGTGTTGTTGGCGGCGACCACAAAGCGCACTTGGTCATAGTTTTGCAACTCAATCACCGGCTGTTTGCCCACAGGTGTGGTCAAGATGATGGCATCCGCTGAGCCGGAGGTAACCGGCACAGAAGGGCTTGCGGCGCGAATTTGATTCTCAACAGACTGTGCAATCTGATTGTAAGATTCAACCTCTGGCGTTAAACCGCCCTGTTGAATCAAATAAATTAACTCGTCATACAGCGCGTTCATGTCCGCCGATGAAGCGACACTGGAATCCACATCGGTAAGCGGGTCGCCATCGGTAAATTTGCCGAGAAAAAGGTCGTCTCTATCCGGATAGTTCATTCACTACCTCCTCTGATTGATAGCTGAAAATAAGGTGGGTATGGGCTTGTTTTAAGCGATTAAACACACACTCAAGGCGCTGATTGCTCCAAGTACGGTAGGCTTCGCCCCACGGGTCACCATAATGTCGCGTTTTAAAGTTGATGCTGGCGGCGTTAATTTGCCAAGTAAAAGCCCAGTCTTCCCCACCGTATAAGCCACCAAAGCGTTCCCCATACATGGAAGTTTGATATTCCGTAATGGTGATCTCATAGCCCATGATGGACGCCATCTCGATAAAGAATTCTCGATTCTGGCTGCCCTGCATACGGTACGTCTGTAACAGGGCGGCAAGGCGCTCTTGAAACGACGGATTCGCACCGCTGCATGGGTCTGGTAGGCCGTATTCCTCTTCCCATTCGGCAAAGGTTTCATAGGCTTGACTTGGGTGAGACTCGTTCAATACCTCCAAGGCACGTTGGTCGATACGAGCCAGTTCCTCAGCCAAGCCCGCCATGAGCTTGCCCAGTTCCGAATCGGGATTACGTGGCCATGCGCTGCCCTGTGGCAAAAGCGCCAATAGGGTTTGCTGATATTGGCTGGCTTGTTCACTGATCTGTTGCGTTAATCGGCTGACCATGTAATGTCTCCCAATACAAAGAACTCACCCGTTAGACAGGTCGCGTCCTCAGTCAGATTAATGACATGATTGCTTTCCCCCGTCGCCAGTGACACGGCTTCACGAATTTGGCTGAGATAAAGCGTGCCACCCGGCTCTGCTTGGCGACGCAATAGGTCTTTTAACTCAGCCTTTACCGCAGCCTGCACTACAGCCGTGTTGGGGGTCAGCGAAACAAACTGAATATCCAGAGGTTTCGGTGAGATAGGTAAGGCATAAAAACGCTTCATACTCACTGGACGCTTCTCGTCCACGTAGTTTTCTACCGCTTCGATATGGGTAGCACTCGGTACCGGCGAGTCAAGATCTTCTGTCACAAAGCGCACGGTGACCGTGCCCAAACCCGCTTCGTTCGGGTAACACCAGGCGCGAGTGATGTCACTGTGGGCCGCTAGGGTCCAGGTGATATAGTCCGCTTTGTTGCCCCCCATACTGGGGTTTTTACGGCGTTCGGCAAGTCGCGCGCGGACTCGGTCAATGCTTTCCATATCACTGCCGCCGGTTAAGCTGACCACCGTCACTTCCACATCAATGTCCAGTTGCGTGCTGATAAAGCGCAGCTTGCTGCCGGCTTTTAGGTTGCCAGCACTGCCCGCCTCCACAGCAGTAATCTTCAGCGTCGCTGTGCCACCGTCTATGCTGGCTTGTTCGGTAATGCGGTACTTCACCTCGTCATCGGTTTGCAGCAGGGTTTCCGCCAGCACCTTAGCGCCATCGTTACCTGTCATGGTGGCGCTACCGGAAGCACGGTAAGCGCGGGTTTGATAAATGCCCAGCTCAGCGGCGCGGCGCAGTAGGTTTTGGTCATCACAACTGTCGTCGAACAGTTGATCCGCGTTGTATTGCAAATGCCCATGTAAACCATGGGAAGCGCCCGCCAGCGCTTGCGCTAAGGGATAATAGACATCGCCACGTCGAGTGGCCTTTTGGCCACTGTGTCGCTCTAGGTCAGCGGCGACTCGTGCTTGAATTGTTGTTCGTGTTGGGCGTGAAAAAGCCATTCTATTCGTCTCCGTTGGTTATCTCGTGTGCTCTAAAAACCGACACCCACTCACCATCATTAAGCTGACAATCGAGGCGAAAGTTAACTCGATTCTGATCGCCAGCCCCCTGTATTCCTTGGGTGTCCCGTTCCACTGTGACCTTAATCGCCAACAGGTGGCCTTCGTCGATTAGCCACTGCACCGCCTCAGTGAGGTAGTCGTGCATGGCGTTCAAGGTGTCTTGGGTGATCTTGCTACGGCTCAATAGCCATAGCTTGCTGCCCAAGCTTTGATTGTCATCCAGATCCATATCGCCCCAGTAGCCGCGCCTGTCCTGACGGCTGTCAGGCAAGGTGTCGTCATCACTGGCACGGGCATCGGTAAAGAGCGAAATGGAAATGGCATTGTTTAACCAGGTCAGCGAATCGCCCGTGGCGGGGACTATATCCAAACCGCCCAGCGCATCGCTGTAACCTAAAGAAATGATCATTGTGGACCTCCTGTATTGCCGCCATTGTTACCATTACTGTGGGTATGGCCTGTCAGGCTGATGCCCCCCGCAACCACATCGGTCACTTGCATGGTGCCGCCTTCGCCCATGCTCGCCGAACCAGCGGCGTTTACTAGGCTCGCCCCTTGCACTATGCCTACGGCAGTAATGTTGTCAGCCGAGGTAATCTGCCCGGTGGCGTCAATGGTTTCTGCCACGGTAAGCTTGCCCGTGATATGGGTATGGGGGGTGACCAGCTCAACTTTGGTTGCCGCTTCCACACTGATGGTGCTGTCTTTTTTGATGTGTACCTTGTCCCCCAAATGGTTATAGATCGCCGCTTCCCCTTCTTCGATTTCAAGGCGATATTGCTGATCACCCGCCATAATGGCGATGCTGTGGGAGCCGTTACCGTTAAAGGCCAGTACCACAGTTTCCGCGTTCGGCAAGGGATGCGAGGTAAAACCAAAGGGTTCGAAATGCTCCACGTTATCGAGGGGCATTCCGTCTTCTTGCTGTATTTGGAAATAGCGCACCTTGTTGGCGTAGCGCACTCGACGAATCAAGGCGCGACCCGCCAAGCGGCGGATTTTGCGTATTAACGTGTTTAACATAGTTATCCTTAGCCTCTCTCAATCCGCTAAAAACCAGTGTTTGATCACAAGAGGTCAAACGCCCCTTTCGGCATCAGATGAATTTGTGTGTTCGAACCGCCTTCGTCCAAGGTGATGCGGGTTTCGGTAATAAGCAATTCCCCATCCCACCCCAGCCAAGGGTCTTCAACAGACACTAAGGCGTTGGGCTCCCATAACTTGCCATTCGGCCTCTGACGCCAGCCCTGTACTGTGTAGGTCATGCTTTTGGCACGGCTTTCAAACACGTTTTTTTGCCATTTCGCTCGGGTTTCACAGGCCGCCGTATCGGACGGAATGTCCGCACTGACGGCGAAAGGCCGATAACGCACACCCTCGGCGCTGGCATTGCCTTTATTCTGGGTGATGGCCTTAGCATCCTGATTGGTCGACGGGTTTTTCGCCTGCTGACCATAGACGCTGTATTCGCTAAACACGCTGCGATCGCTAAAGGTACTGGAGGCGGTTTTGATGTTTTCCCCCAATACCAGCGCCACGTCGGCCATCTTGGCGCCCGCCCGAGTGATGACGAGATTGCCATCCGCATCGGATGCCAAGAGCACGGCTTTTAGGCGCGCCAAGCCTTCGAGAAATTCCCAGATTGGTTGTCCCAGGTCGAGCATTTGATCACTTTTAAAAGGCTCATTGGCGGCGCTGGTTGCGCTGTCCGCCACGCTGACCTGAATACCAAAGGGCTGACAAAGTGTGTTAGCTATGTCGGTTAAGCTTTGGCCTAGCTGGAATTGTTGCCCTGCGCCGGAACAGTCAATAAGATCCGCTATTTTGCTACGTCCGGTGATATTCAAACTGTGGCTTTTGCCATCGTAGGAGACATTCACATCGTCAACATAACCGGCCACAATCTGTTCATCGTTAATCAGCACCGCCACGTCCATGCCCGGTTGCACACTGCGTACTAGGGCGTTTTGCATGGCACTGTCGGCGATCTCAAAACTGTCCGTTAAAGACAAATCAAAGGAATGGGCACCCCGCTCCATGGAACGAGCAATCGTCGCTTGCGTCCAGTAGCTATGCACCTTGCCGCCGATATGAACGATCAATTCATCTGCCAAAGACGCATCCACAAGGCCACTCATTGCAACACCTCCAAGTCGACACCAGCCGGTACAATGCAAGGATGCACAATGCCGTTACGGCGAATGAACTCCAGTTCGCGGCGGGCGTCACCGTACAGGTCGTAAGCCATCACCAAGGCCGGCATAGATTGCTCAATCTGCGTCTTCGCTTCTTTAGCCAAGTTAGGCTCTAGCTCGTCGAGTCGGCGCATAATGGCGGTTTGTAAATCGGCCCAGGCTTCGTAGGCTTCATCCGTGCCCACTTCAATCAATTCGTCGATGTGTGACAACACCAGATCCCGAGCTTTTTTCGCTTCGCTCAAAGTGGTGAATAAGCCGTTTTGTTCCACCATGGACTTAGCCATCGCCAAGGTTGAGGTGGCAGTAAACAAGGTATTCATCGCTGCGCTATTCAAGGCTTCCTGCTGACGGTTAAAGGTTTTGATCTCCTTCTTCAGCTCGGCATTGATGGATGCCACCATGGCGTTAGCCTTGTTCATCACGGCGTTTGCCTGAGTGGTAATCGACTCCGTCGTCTCCACAATCACGGTTTTAACCTGATCCGTGAGACGGGTTTCCATCTCCTCAATCAGAGCTTCCACATCTGTCGCAAGGGAAGCGGCTTCGTCGCCCGCTTCGGCCACCACTCGGCTCACTTCGGTTTCTAGGGCCAGCACGGCATCATTAATCACCGCCTTAGTCTCTGCCGCTAAGGAAACCACCATGGCATCCACTGTCTGCTTCGCGGCATTGACGTTTTCCGTGAGGGAGGTCGTTAACCCATTAAGCGCTTCATCCGCCTCGTCCACCTGCTCTTCTAGCAGGGTGGCTAGCTCATCAATTTGGCCGGTTACCCGCGTCACTTCAGAACTCAGTGTGGTGGTGATGTCATCAACCACGCTGTTCACTTGCGTACTAAGGGAGGTTACTGTCTCTTCAACGGCGCTATTGATGTCCTGTGCCAGCGCTTCAGTCGCCCCTTCTATTTCATCCACCAGTGCATCCACCTGTGTTGTCAGCGTGGTGCTGACAACATCAATGGCCGAGCTCATCTGAGTGGTCAGCTTGGTCGCCGTCTCGTCAATGCCCCCAATCACGGTATTCACTTCCGTCACAAGGGCGGTGGTGACGTCGTTAATGCTGCCAATCACAGTGGTCGTCACAAAGGTGTCTAGGGTATGTTGGTAACCAGACAGCACGGTTTTCATCTCGTCCATGTCATCAAACACCTCTTCAACCACACTATTCAAAGCGTCTGCTAGGGCTTTCGGCTGCACGAGTTTGTCGTCCAGTTCATCGACAAAGTCGTCAATTTTATTCGCCACATTAGACAAGGGGTTGAGGTAGCCTGTGATCTGACCATTCAAGGTACGCAATACGGCTACCCCTTCGCTAAGCTGTTGTCTTGCCGCGTCTTCCACAAAAGAGGCGGTGTTATCGACGCTAAAGGTCTTAGCGAAATCCTTGCTAACCGTGTCCTTTGCCTTAACAATGGCAGCGGACAAGATACTTGCACTGTTGTTACTAGACAGTGGATAAGAGCGCTTACCGGCACGCACGTATTGCACATTGAACTCACAATAGCCGCCCCGTTGTGTACTGATGGTCCAGTCATAATCCGTTACCTGAATCATCATGGAGCCCAAATAAGGGTGCACCAACTTACCGACGCCCGGCTTATTCAAGGCTTTCATGAGTCGATCACGGGTAAGGTCATAGTCCTCACCAGAAACAAACATTTTTAGGCGTTCTGTTTCGGCTTTTTTACCTAGGTCTTCGGCAAAGTAGGCTTCCTGCTGCGGGTATTCATGCACCGCAACCCGTCGTCCTGCCTGTCCGCTGGCTTGATCCGTGAAAAAAGCGATTTCACGGAACGAGCCCTGTTGTAATCGATTACGCCATGTCATTGCAGACCTCCCATAGAGCTACCGCTGATTTCTAAATTCAGCTTGTCCGTTTTGATCGAAGACACGCTGACGCGCTTGTCCTCGACACTGATCTTCAACTCAGCGAGAGCCTGCCTGACGCTTTCTTCGCTCGGTAAGGCGCGCTGTTTGGCATCCGCTGCTGACTTGTCATCATTACTTGAAAACAGGCCCATGAAGCCATCGATCATGTTGTTGCCAACCATATTGCTGCCGACCATGTCGCCGGCAAAACCGCCGCCGATGGAGCCAATCACGCCGCCGACAAGACCACCAATGGCCGTGCCGATAACCGGCACCACAGAGCCAATCGCCGCTCCTGCCGCTGCACCGCCCCATGTGCCTAAGGCTGAGCCTGCGACTGAGCCAACGACGCCGCCCGAGGCTTGCACCTTGTCTTGGGTACTGGCATCACTGGACCAAACACGGCCCATTTCAGCGACGCCAACCGCCGCATTCACTACACTATTGAATTTGCCAAATTTGCCCCATCTTGATGAGGTAATCTGCTTACTCGGCGTCTTAGGTTGATCAAAGTCCGCATCCACTTGCTCCGCTATACGAGGCAATACTCTTGGCATATTCACTTCAGCTTTAGCTTTCGACTTACCTGTTATACGACCTCGAAATTCTCCAAGGTCCTTGCCTAAGTCGACGATATCTTTACCAAGGTCGACCGCACTTTTTAGCTGATCCATCCAAGATTGCCCGCTGGTGTTACTGGTTTGTGCGCTGGTATTTTGATGGTTAGCGACAAAACCAGACTCTGGCATGTTGACCACAAAGACAGATTGAACGTCTGAGTTATTTTCCCCACCAGCAGGTATCTTCCCTTGGGATTCGTTAGAAATAAAAAGATCTTTGGACAAAGGAGCCGCCTGCACATTTGAGCTATTTTCGCCAATAGCAGCCGGTATCTTCCCTTGGGATTCGCTTGAAACTAGAAGGTCTTTGGACAAAGGAGAGGCGGAGACGGTCGATGAATACGCATCCTCTTGAACTTTATCCAAAGCCTTGCCTGAAACCCCATCGGATAGGGATTCAACGGCCTCTAATACGTCTGCGCCTTCGCTAAACAGGGTCTTCGCGTTGGCATACAGGTCACTCCAATAATCTAAGGAGCCCTTTGATTTTGTGCTCTTGACCGCCTGCCAAGTTTGCGCAGCCGCGTCGGCAAACTCGCCGGCTTCTGTCACCGTCGTCATGACGCCGGTGGCCATGTCTTCCACCTGTTGGAAGACGCTGGAAATACTACTCTTGCTGCTCTCACCCTCATTCGCTGGCGTATCACCGACTTTTGAAGACGCTGCTTGAGTCATAGGTTGCTGTGCACTCAAACGCTCGATGAGACGAGTTGCCTGCCCCACAGAGTCACTAAAGGCATCCATTACCCGTTGACTGCGTTGACCCATTTTCGACAACGCATCGCCATACGACTGGGTGCGCTGTGAAAAATTGGCAGCAATGTCCATAGCACGAGTGCTCATAGCAAGTGATGCCTCTAGATCGCTCATAATTACCTACTTATACTTTTCAAATTGGTCGACAGGCGCACTAGCTGGCGCTCTGTCATGGAAAGAAAATCGCTACGAGTCCAAGAAAGCTGAGTTGAGAAAAGCACCAAGGCTCGCTCAATCATCTGAGCCCGTAGCGACATCTCGCCCCCGCTCAACAATCGCCTTAGCCGTCGCCATGTCCATCGCCGTCACGCCCTTTTGCAACAGATCCAAGTCGATGTCAGACAGCAATTTGAATTGCTCCACTTCCAATGGGCCTTGAATGTCGCCTAACATCGCCACTTGACGACGCAGGGTGTTCACCCCCATTAAAGCGTTGGATAGCAACAGGGCCGGTTCATATTTGCCCTCCGCGTTCGGTGCCATAATCACGCGTTCAGATTCTTCCATTGCGGCGATAATATCCCCCGCCGACAACGGACGAAGAACGGCGTTTAAGTGTTGTTTGTCACCGACCGTCAGGCCTTTTTGTAACGTGACTTGATGCATCGTGGTTTCCTTCTAAAGCATTGTTGATTAGGTTATTGCCCTTGTTAAAAGGGCAGTGTCGTGATGACCTAGTTAACTAGGTCAGCACTAATGCCCTGCATTTTGCAGCTGTATTCACCGCCGGATAACACCGGTGGTTCCGTCATCCAAGCGCCGTTGATGACCCAAACCTTACCGTTGTCGTCCTGTACGGTAACGTTCACGTCTACCAAGTTGCGCAGTAGATCTTGGTTAATGTCTGTGGTGTTCACTATCTTGAATTCACAAGATGCTGCCACAGGCTCTTCGGTGTAACCCGCCACGCCAGTGTCGGCCATAATGGCTTCACGCTTTTGACCACCGGGGTTAAACGTAGCGCCAGACAGCGAGTTCACGCGCCCGATATTAGGAATGTCGAAATACAGTTTCTTTGCGACCTTAGCCATGTAATTGCTCCTACTCTTGCTAAGCGCTGTTTCAGCGCTTGATTAAATGATGAATGGTTAAATAATGAATTGTTGCTTGCCGGCCGTAATACGCAGCTGGTTAACCAGATTCGGGGTATCACGCCAGTTAACACGGTTCGCATCATCGATATCGCGCTCTACGATCAATTTTTCTGCGTAACCGTCGTAAGCTTCTACCCAGCCTTTCAGCTCCATAGTGCGATACAAGGAAAGCAGCTGACCGCGAATGATTTGTGGTGTCACAATCGCTTGGCCTGCGCCGTATTGCGTACCATCGCTGGCCAATTTATGACGTGGATACTGTTGCGAGATCATCAGACGCTGCTCGTAACGAATGCGTTCTAGGGTTTCTGGCGTACAGATATCTAGGTAGCTGGCATCGCTTAAACCGCTGGAATTTTGTTGATACATGGTGATTTGACGCTCAATGCGGCAAGTGCCATCGCTGCCCACTGTGAAAGTAGAAATACCATCAAATAACAACAAGTTACGTTCGCTGTTGCTCCAACGTTCATGACGGCTTGGGGCCAACATGCCTTTTAATACCAAGGTTTGTAGCGGACGCGCTGGGTCAATCGCCAAGGATTTCGCAGCGACAGCGGCGTTGATCGCAGAGACAAGGTAAGTCGGCGTTGGGCTAGTGCCCGTGCTCATACAAGTCACATGTGGGTTGTTGCGGTTTGACCCGAAAGTACCGGTTTCGCCATGTGTTCCAGAGAAAGCCACAAAGGCACGACAGCCGATCTGACGCATAGGACCAAAACGATCGCCCAGCTCAGTTTCGACTTGCACTAGGTTAGCGGTATCTGTGTAAGGGCAAACCAACCAGTTAAACCATTCGTCACCCATCGCATCTAACGCCACGGCCACATCTGGGTTACCCGCGCCGCCAGATAAAGCGGCAAAAGTTAAGGTTAAACCGGCTGGCATGGCTTCATCGTAGAAGCTGGCACGAAGGTCTAATCCGTTAAGGACTTCGCCTTTATGACGGGCTGTTACCGTCACCACACCGGCAGAAGAGGTTGCCGTAACGGGCAGATCCAATGCGGCATTAATTTGCGCCGCAATAGAAGTTGCCACTGTGGCCACATCGTCACCTGCACTAATGCCAACACTGATGCGGACGCCACCAACATAAAGGGCTAGGGTGCCAGCGCTAACCGGTGCTGTCGCAACCGTAATAGAGCCTACCGCTGCGGTGCCGTTGGTATCGTCATCAAGTGCAATCGCCCACATTTCTGTGTCGGTATTGGCATTCAAGAAGGCCTCACATTGTGCCGCCAACATAGAGCCTTGACCGAACAAAGCCATCGCTTGGCTTGGGTCAGTAACGCGAACTGGAATGCCCGCCGCTTGAGAACCGCTTGCTAGACGTTGACCAGCAACGGCCACTTTGAACATGGTGGACGAGGCGCCCGCTAGTTCGTTATTAAATTCGATATAGGTACCCGGGTTGCGTAGCGTTGCGGGAATATTGTCAAAGGAAATAGCCATAATTATTTCTCTCCTAGTGTATTAATGGCGATAAGGTCTCCGTCACTAATGCGACGGCGGTAGTATTTCGATAGCACCACGTCAATACCGTCAGTCGGTATGATTTGGCCGTTTTCTTTGCGTACTTGTCGCCCTAAGGCGGGACGCACTTTCACTTGAGTTACTGTGCTTGATGGTGCTTGCATGGTTTCTCCGTTTCTCCTTCTCTGAACTAAAAAGCCGAGTGAAAAGCTAAGCTAAAAGTCGATTACAAGGTCACATCCGCAGCGACCAACACATCGTCACTATCCGCGCCTTGCTGTTCTGCGTGATAACCTAAAAAGTCATCCAAGGTGCCGACCTCAACCAAATCAGGCCAAGGCATTTCCAGCCAAAACTGGATCTCGTGGCATTGATAGCCGGTTTGGTCTTCTGCGAGGTCTGGACGATTCTTTACTGACTTAAAAGTCAGCTCATCCGCCTGCCCCAGATCCAAACCATGCAAGGCCGACAACAAGGTCGTCACCATGGCATAAGCCGACGATTGCTCATCCTCAGCGGGAGACTTGGTCACCAGATACAAATGCCAGCGACTTTTCAGCTTGTTCTCATCGAGCAAGGTGCCCTTGTCAAAACTGGTGTACACCGCAGGGGCGCTCAGCAACATGCTATTCACCACATCCGCACTCCAATGACCGGGGTGAGTGGCTACCTCATTAACATGACTGCCTAAGGCGGCTTGGATAGCGGCTTTCATCGCACTGTCTACTTGAGCAAACATCAAATAAAACCCTCATATAGATGAATCTTGCCCCACCACAACGGCGAAGCCCGATAACGTCCTGCATTGCGTTGCATTTCGATGTGGCAAGATTAAAGGCAAGCCGATGAGCAAGAACCGCGAAGAGGTTCAGCGTTAGAAAAGAAAGTGAAAAAGCCCACGCAGAAAAGCATCCACAAAACCCAAGCGACAAACGTCAGTTCAGTCACGCCGCTAAGATGAAAGGCAGTTCAGTCATGAATATGAGAGAAAAGGCAGCAGCAGAACTAAGACGTGCCCATAAACCCCGTTAGCCCCCCGTTAGAAACGCTTTTTGCGCAAAACACAGGACAACATAAAGGGTTGAGCATAGAGAGACGCACACAGGGCGAGAGAAAAGCGAGAAAATTAGGTCATTAATTCAAAGGAAAGTTTGTGGTATAAGAATTTATGGCAGCGCAGGATGCGTTCGCCAATAGCTAAATCAAGGTGATTAACATGGATGTAAATATTAGATATGACAACAATAAAAAACCGCCTCAAGAGCGGTTTTTAACGGTATTGATATCTCTCACTCAAGTGGAATTTCAATACCGTCATATGCAGTATTAGATAAAATCGATTCTAAAGATGTCTTAACAGATAATGCAATATAGTTTCTGAAATACCATTCCTTTGATACAACTAATTCATTCAATATTTCTTCATTCGCATCATCTTTAGTACAAGCAAAATCAACGTCTAAAAGAGCTTCGCAAAGGAAAACTTTATCACCAGTCCCCTTATCTTCCCCCCATATCTTTGCTTCTACAGGGATGGAAAAAAATGTAGTTCCATCCAATTCTGAGCTAGTTATCACAATCAAGTCAGGCGTCGCTTCTAAACCGATCGTTCCACCTTCAGAATCCACCTCAAATTTTACAAAGCTGGCCTTTTTGAGCTCTACCCCTGTATACCTAATACGTTCAATCATAACTTTTTAATTCACTAGCCTTAAAGTAGGTTGACTTGTTGAGAACTCGAGGCTTTCTTTTTGTTCCCAATGGTCAACATCTTTCTTGATGAATAACGTTTTTTGTTCAGTAGCTGGATGAATATGTAGATGAAGGTTTTTTTCTCCTTCTCCAATTCTCTCTTCAATAGCTTTCTTAACAAAATCGTTAATAGATATTTCTTCGATTAGTGCAGATTCTGCCGCGTTTCTGTGTAGCTGAGCACCTATTCTTATATTAAAAGTACCTGACATTTTCTTCTCTGGCTCTTTTCCGACCAGAATACAAGTCTCTAAATAATCATCAACTGCGCATTCAAATGCCATTTTAAGTTCACTTACTGTTTGACCTTCATATGTCACTAAGTCATTAATAAACTCAATTTTACCGTGCATTACCTCATCTTCTAGACTTAGATCAACACTACCGATATAACCGTTATAATTTAATACTTTTTTAGCCATCTTAGCCCCCTACATTTAGCTTAGCATCATGCTTTTTCAAGTGTTCTCGAATCTGCTTCACGAGATACTCTTTCAACTCATTACCAGGATGCGGCTTATGAAGTAATATTAGAGTCTTAGTCTGTTCGTGAAAATACTTAACCCTTGAACCATCCCCTTCCAACTTGGTGAACCCAATTGATTCTAGGTAGCTGCTTGCTTCTTTCCAAGTCAAGTTAGTGCTTGTAGGTATTTTAAAAATCTTAGATTTGATTTTTTGATGCTTCCCCATAGCAAGCCTTACTTCCTTTTTCGAGATGCAACTATATTTTAGTTGCATTAATAATACAATTCAAACTATCACTTTCTATTGTTTTCGCACACTGTATTCATCTTTGCAAATTCCTAATTATCAAGACCACCTAGAAAAATGCTCTCCGTACTAAATAAGAGCTTGAACAACCCATGTATATCTTCCACCTCGTCATTGCATACAATCAATATTTATAGTGTCCGTAAATAGCTTTGTACGGCTCGAGTCTTGTTTTTTAAATCTGGAAACCTATTCTAAACGCTACTCGCTTCTCATTTGAAATTAAGAACTAATTCTAGCTACTTTAATAAGAAGCAAAGGACAAATATGGAAACCACACAATACCTCGCTTCTTCTGAATACATTGATTGGAAAGACGAAAACGTACTGGCTAAGGCCAAGTCACTGGCGGAAGGTTTGTCTGACGATGCTGACATCGCCAAAGCCTGTTTTGAGTTTGTGCGGGATCAGGTTAATCACAGCCTAGACTACAAACAAAACCCAATTACTTGCAAAGCTTCGGATGTGCTTAAAGAAAGTACGGGGTACTGCTACGCCAAGAGTCATTTGCTGGCGGCCTTGTTGCGGGCGAATAATATTCCGGCTGGCTTATGCTATCAACGTTTAACCATTACCGATGTGCCGCCATTTTGTCTGCACGGGCTCAACGCGGTTTATCTTAAGCAACATGGTTGGTATCGAATCGACGCGAGGGGAAATAAACCTGGTGTAGCAGCGGAATTTTGTCCACCGTTAGAAAAGCTGGCCTTTCCGATACTCACAACAGGTGAAGCCAATCTAGCGGACATAGGAGCGGAACCTTTATCAGTGGTTACCGAAACCCTAACGGGATGGACAACTTACCAAGAAATACTCGGCAATTTACCAGATATAGAATGGGGTTAAAAAGGAATAGCTAAAGGGGCGACATGCCCCTTTTTATGATTAATACTTATAAGTGGATACTTCTCGCCCTGTGTCATCACACAACAAACAAGCCCCGCCTTGGTTATTCCATATCGCCGCTCGGCTATTGATGCTGTACTGACCTTCGCCGCAATCCGCTTTATTGGTATACACCCGAAACGTCTGATGCGGCCCTAGGACTGTTTTAGAGGGAAACTCAAAAGAGGTATGGTTACGCTGAGCAACCAGTGTCCAATGGCTAATATCCAGATGGGATAGTCCCATATTGGTCAATTCAACAAACTCATCGCCTTCAGATCTATGCTCTTTGCCATCCACATGAATATGAGAAATAGACACATCAGCATGGGCGTTATTGCGGTACGCCCACTGGCATACCAGTTCGCCATCTGGCGTTTTTAATAGGCCACAGTCACCAGAGTTGTTCCAGATTGGCTTCTTACTGTGAAAACTAAGTTCACTCGAACTGTCGGTATACACTCGCACTGTCTGCTGAGGATGCATCAAATAGCCTTCAGGAAAAACGAACAACTGGTCTGGTAAACCCGCTTCGAGCTGCCACCCAGACAAGTCCACCACCAGATCACTTTTATTACAGAGCTCAACATATTCGTCTAGGGGTTCTACGCCATCATATTGCAGATGGCTAATGACAATTTGACTGTTGATTTGCAGCGTATTGAGCTTCTGCCAAAAAGCATTTAGCGATGGCTGGGAAGCCTGATTAGTATTTTTATGAGCAGCGCTCACCTCATAACGAATAACGTTTAATACTTCAATGGGGGTCATGATAGCCAAGACATTCTCCTTAATAAAATGAGTAACAAAACCAGCTTAATGAAAAAACGGCGAGCGATTCACCCAATGGGGGGAAAGCGATTCCCTAGCCTTCTTTTTTATTTAACAAATAATCGTGTATTCGGTCGGTCGTGACGGTAAGGCGGGTTAAGGTACTTTTCAGCCCTTCCACCTCGGCGGTAAGTTTGGCGATGTCTTCGTGGGTCGCGGCTTTGTTCTCCAAACGCAATACTCGCTTATCTAATGTTTGTTGATTCATCGCCACGTCCTCTATCGCGTCGCTGTTTTTGGCACGACCTTTGTCAATAAATATCCACACTGAGAGGACAACCATCACCCCCCATTGGCTCACGTCGAACCAAAATTTCCATTGATCCCAATCGGTTTCCATCAGCGTCTCTCCTCATCCTGCTGGCATTCAATGCAGCGCGTCACATGGGGCAAAGCCGCACGACGTCGAGGATGAATCTCTTCATCACAATCTTCACAGTAAATAACCTCGGCGTCAGAAAAGCTGTGTACATGTTGTTTAATGGCCTCGGCACGAAAACGCTCTTCAAAGTCCGCCGCCAAATCTAGTTGATCCATAATTCGTTATTACTCCAATAGTTTCGATACAGGTTTAGAGCCTGTCGTCAGTCGTGTCAGTGGCGCTTGATTGCCACGTTTTTCTAGAGATCGGCCAATCGACCAAGTGGCGCAAATCCCTCCCCAGGCGGCCCAAAAATCCACGGGGAAATCGGCCAATGGCGTGGCGTCTACTTGCACACCAAAAGCCTGTGCAAAGCGCCCAATCAGAGGGAAGACCACATAGTTAATGCCAATAAACACCAAACCGGCGTAGACCACGGTAGGCCGTGCTCGTTTGGTGTAACTGTCCCCTTGATTCAGTTCCGCCACCAAGATGCGTTCTTTCGATTCCAGCTCTTTGCGCAGGCTTTGTTCCACCTCGCTGTCCCTTTGTTGGACGAGTTGCTGTACTTGCAGCTTGAAGGCGCTTTTTTCGTCGGGGGATTCAATAAAACGATCGGCCACCTCGCCAATGGACGACACCAAGGTGCCAGCCCCGGAAGAAAACAAACTGCTAAACCAGCCCATTGAATACCTCCTCTAAAAGGTGCTTATCTAACGGACGGAATTTACGTTTTACCCATGCAGGTACATCAAAACCTGGGCAAATTTTCGAACTCAATTGATTATGTCCATACAAAGACAGCATCATGTCCAAATGGGCTTCTAAGCCTTGAATCAGCTTGAGCAAGGTATGCCATTGCGCCAAGGCAAACTGGTCGGTACCTACCATGCAAATACCTATACTGGCTTGATTATGTCCATAGGCATGGGCGCCGACTTCTTCCAGTGGTCTACCGCGCTTCAGCGTACCGTCCAGCTCGATCACAAAGTGATAGCCAATATGCTGCAACGGGCTGTAGCCCGGTGAGATGCTCATATCACGCTGAAAATTGCGCTCCTTGTGCCATTGATCAATTTGCTCTGCACTGTAGGCGCGGCCATTGGGGGTCGCGGCGCAATGAATCACCACACTGTTAATGCTGTTAATGTCTCGACGGGCTCCCATCGTATTGACTCCTTCTCATCACTGGAAATTCGTGGCAGATCGTGACTCACCACTTTTGCTTTCCTACAAGTTACAAGAAGATCGAACCCGACACCGACGGAGCGAATTCAGTGATAGAAGGTCAAATAAAGACGTTATTCTGCGAGGTTGGTTTTTTATAATCGGGAAAAAAGAAGGTTAAGAGAATCATTGGATAGTCTAAACAGAGCGGCGCTTCTCATCGAAACTAGCGCCTACCTCTTCGAAACGCCGCTCTATTTCAACTGATGCTCTACTTTCAACAAAATATTAAAGAAAGTTATCGCTTACGATAAATACTAAGGAAGTGAGACGATGTAGCGAGCGAAGCAAAGACGAGGCAAAAATAGACGAAAAAGCGGACACTTACATGGATGTAAGTGTTAGGGCGACGCATAACCACACGGATGTGGTTAATAGGGCAATGCAGGAGCAATTGCCGAGGATGCCAAAGCCGCGTTTATGGGTTATAAATGAGCATTTTGAGTCTATTTTTAACGAAGTATTGGCAAGCGCAGTAATCGTGCTTAAGAAAAACCGGCAAAAAGATCCGGAGTAGGATCATCCGGCGGTGTGGTTTTGAGGATTTTCCAGATACGCCTATCGGTCAACTTATGCTGAATCGCCAACACATTTACCGCCTTGGTAGCGGTTTCGTTCGCCCGAATGCGGGTTTCGAATTCACTGATAATGGCATTATCACGGGCACGGCGTAACGCCGCATCACAACGTGGCACATACAAGGGCGCGCCACCATAATAGTGAGCGAGTTTTTCCGTTACCTCATCGCCCATCTTCTGCGCTAACACAGCTAAGGTCGCACGACCAATCGCGTTCACACCAGAGGGCATGGGTAAGGTGGTGCCACCAAAAGCATTAATCAGGCGTGCGGTATCCGCCCAACCAATCACATGGATAAGCTGCTGCGCGGAGTCGGGTAATAAGGATTGCCAAGGCTCTAAAGTCATCATGCAGGAAAAACTAGCATGGGGTCGCGTTAGTAAAAAATTCTAACGCTCACATTTATTTACCTATCATTACGGTAACTTTGTAGCATTCGGTCTATGATCAATAGGTGATTCATAACTAGGTGATGCTTATGTCTAAAAAGCTTGCTGTCGGTAACTCAGTTAAACTCAACATCGAAGGGTCAATTGAACTCAAATCCACTGGTCCCACTATGACCGTAGTAGCCACCCCAAACTGCACATCAAACCTATACACTTGCGAATGGTATCCATCTGATAAACCCACCAATCTACAAACTGCCAATTTCTCTGCGGACGTGCTACGAAAAGTAAGCTAGTTTAATTTTAAGCACAGAATACTCAGAGCCAGAAACGGAAAAACCACCTCTATGGGTGGTTTTGTCAACGTACCTGTCATGTTTCGCCCTCTACACATCCTAGTAAGAGATTTCGATAAACGTCACGAGCTTAGTCGTTTTATCCGTTTACAAAGCGGCGAGATCCAATGACACAGGCCGATATTGATCGGTATTTTCAATACGCTCATAGATGCGTAAATACACCGCGGTACCAATGGATTTAAGCGCATCCCGCAAGGCATCCATGGCGGTAATCCATTCGTCGTCTTCGATTTTTAGTCGCATCAGGTCGAGAATCTTGCTGGTTTTGATTTCCCCCTTGGTATTGGCTCGAAAAGCCTGTCTGACCACGGCACGAATGTTGTCGCTAGCACCTTCACTCCAACGGGACAAGCAGGAATCAATCAAAGCCTTGGCTGCTTCTATTTCCTCGGTAAACGCCAAGACCTCCCGAAAGGCACGCTGAATTTTATAGCGGCCATCGTAAGTCGTTAAGCTGACATTGCCTTTTTTACCGCCCAGTTTGGCACCGTAGCGTTCCCCAGCAATTTGGATCAGGTCTTCTATGTCTTGCAGAGCAAGCTGCTTGAACGCCTGCAATTCTTTATGCAGTTCTAATGCTTTTGGTACCAGCCCGGATACCACCTGATCGCGCAGCAAGTCTTGCTCACGAATGGCACTTTCAGGCACCAGATGACCACTGGCATTTTCTCGGTAGCCCATCGGCATAGTGAGTTGGTTCAACGACTTTCCCTGACTAACGTTTGACTGAGTCAAATTAGTGGACATACTTGCTCTCCCATTGGATGCTACATTGGTTTAATTGCGTGCTGTAATAGCTACTGAGAACGCCATTATGTAAACGTCTTTTTAATACCAGAGCGTGAAGTTTTTTAGCTTTCTCCGAACCTTGTATGATGATCAAGGGTGTCGTTTCTCCCAGATGCACCTCCAGAATCGTCAGCCCCATACGCACCAAGATATTAAGGGTTTGGCTCACCCTCAGTTGGCTTTTAAGCATATGGACATTTTGCCGATTCATTCTAGCTCTTGGCTTTGCCAGCGGCTGGCTACCTTGGCTATTACCCAGATTTCTATTGCCCACATGGTGACTGCTCATACTTTTATTGCTCATAGCTGTTGCTCCGACGATTAGGGTTGTTCGGACAGTTGGCGCAGGCACGGAACTGGGCGATGGTTTGGCTATTGGTGCTCATAAAAGGGCGAATGCGCACGCGATGGCAGCGCGCCGAGGTGATATCCCCTAAGGTCGGGCAATCAACTCGCCCCAAGGCTTCCACCACTTTTCGCTCTATTTTATTGGTGGTTTTACTCGGATAACGATTCGACAACAGGGTCGATACCGCTGAACGGCTGACACCAATTTGTCGCGCTACCGTGGCACGGCTGCTTTGTGCCACGGCGTCAGCCAGCAACACAATAAAGTGCGGGGGCTCACTACCCCATGGGGTGAGATCGATCTGATTCATAGCCAGTCCTCTTGCTTCTTGATTAACATCTCCTTCCACTCGATTTACTTCATGATTCATAGCAACCTCCTTTTTGGTGCTTGACCTGTGTACAGCGGGCGACTTGCCCAATTGGTTTGATCCGCAATGGTCCAGCCACAGGACAGGGCCACTTCTTGAATACGTTCTAGATTCACCACCAGACGGCGAATACTACCGGCGGCTTGAGCGACAAGTGTTTCCAGCAAGTCATCCGCCACCTCAATACTGGCCGCGTAAAAACTTGATAGTTTGCGAGCATCATCCAAATCCACCAGTCGTGCTGGCACCCAATCGAGCACACGGCCATGAAAGCGTTCGTATTTTTTCAACTTGTCTGGCAGTCGTTCTTCGCCAATCAGCAAGATCACCGCTTGGCTGGATTCGTATAAATCTCGCACCAGCTCTACCGCACCTTTATCCACCAGATGATCCATTTCATCGATGATCAAAGGCCGATTCGATAGGGCCAATTCTTTGGCGGCCATCTCCAGCATTTCCGGCAAGCTTTTCACCGTGTTGATGCCCATTTCTTGTAGTATGGTTTGCAGAAAAAACTTCTTCGTCCAGACGCTTTTCGCTTGCACGTAATACGCCTGACGCCGATGAGCAACAAAGCTCGCCGTAATAGATTTTCCTGTGCCACTGGGGCCATACAGGCAAATCATGCCGGGCAAAGACTCAGTGCGAGATTGAGCGCGTTCTATCGCCATGTCGCATAAAGCGAGGTTGGCAGTTTGAGCGATACCTATCATGAATACTTCTCCTTTTCATGAGTTCCGTCTTCTTGGCTGAGCGGTTTTTGCTCGTCAAATGAGCGGAAGTATTTAAATTCCTTGGTCAGTGGGTACGTCTTCATCCAGACTTGATGCTGGGAAGCCCCGTCTTGATTGTGTTGGCATTCCTGATACAGCGCAAAGCGTCCCGCAGGTGATAAGCTTTCGTACTGGTTCACTGGCGGCTGAAGCGCTGTTTTTTGCGCTATGGCTTGCGGCTGAAAAACCGCTTGATCAAGCTGAGCGAACAGATCCGAGCGGTTTTGCTCAATCGCACCTGGTCGATCAAACACCCCGTTCCCTCTTCGCTCCGCTTCGATCTCATCGACTCGTTTCATGGCGCGATTGAGCCGCCCTTGAGCACGTTTCTCACGGGCTTGGTTGAGTACAGAATCGGGGTAATATTTGCTTTCGTTGGCGTTCCAGTCTGCATGAGCAATGAGCTCACCCGTGATCATGTCAAACACCCACACTCGATTCGGATCATGAATGTCGTAGGCCACATGCACATTGAGGCCGTGGAACTCTTCCAACTCAGGGGAGAAATAACGGTTGTTAAATAGACGGACTTCGCCGCGTACCACAGTGCGTTCTTCCCGTGGGCGGAACACATGGGCAATCTCATCATTGTTCAGAACCAAGGGTTCCCAACCAGTCGCAACCTTATCCATCCAGACTTCCAATGGCGTCTGGTGGCGCTTGGTACCTTGGTCATCGATCTTCGGCAAGCTGTTGTGGGGACGCTTGTTGTACCACTCGATCCGCCCATCCACCCATGCCATAAAATCGCTCCAACTGAGCGTGCTGATCGGGCCATCGCTCTGCGCGCCTTGGCGAGAAGCTTTGAAATTGGCGAGACGGGCTTGGCGATCCATGTCCTTACCCACGTAATTCGGCAGCGTTTTCGCACCGGCAACCCACAGGGTTTGATGCACACGTTCAATCACGCCACGGGCTTTCGAGTTATAGGGAATCGAGTGGGTCATTTCCGAGCCAAGACGCGCCAAAATGCCCTTCGCTTCGTCCTTCAGCATGTGGTTCACATAACCGGAACCGTTATCCACATAAATCAGTGCCGGTACGCCACATTTGCAGGCGTCCATCAAGGCATCCAATACCGCCATGCCAGACTCAGCCAGCGTCACCGATACCCCAACCACTCGACGGGTGGCAATATCAATAAAGGTCGTAATTTCAGGACGAAATGGACGACCATGTAACGGATGAGAGACTTCCCCATCGAAGGTATGACCATCGGCACTGTAAATATCGCAGGGCAATAAATGGTCAAAACGACGGCGAGTAAAGGGGCGAATATTGACCAGATCGTGACTGCCCATGCGGCCTTTTTCACGCTCCACCTTACCCAACTTATCCATGGCACGACGCACCGCATAAATGCTTGGACAAGGCCCATCGCCGAACCAATTTTCGCGGAATAACTCATAGGCACCATTTAAGCTCGGCTTTTCTGGCACGTTGTAATACTGACGAAAAGCCGCCAGCCATTTTGGTAATGGCGCTTTTTCCCGTTGCTTGGGGATCAAATCACCCTGCTGCTTCAGCTCAGAAAACCAGCGCATAATACTGCGCTTGCTGGGATAACAATGGCGCGCAGCGACATCATCACACGAATGTGCGATCTGACGTTGACCATGACCACGAGGGTCCACAGACGCCATCAAGGCTTTTTCTAATACAGGATTCGTTTGCGCCAAGCTGCCCAACTGGGCTTGCGTCAAAATAGTCGCGATGGCGCTTTCTTGGCTAATGCCTTCCTCTACCATGGCTTGAATCGCCCGCAACACCATGGCACGGCTGCTCGCCGTATCTCGCTGACGCTGGGTGGTTTTTGCCTTACTCGCAGGCAAAGTTAATAGGTTATTGCCCTGCAAACTGGTGGCTCGTAGGGTCATTTTTTTCAATACCGCAAGGCGATGCTGTTCTTGCAACACCTCGCGAGCTTGCTTGGATAAATTCGAAATATGGAATTCATAGCTCACACCACCATTAGATGAGGTCGCCTGACATTCCCAATGATGTAATTTGGCGTGGCGCAGCACACCACTCTTGCTCTCTGGCAAACCGGGCAAACGCTGCTCGCTGATCTCTTTTGCTGTTAACCACTGTTTCATTTGGCTCTCCGGCCCTAAATTTTGGGCGCACGTTTCCTAGGGCGATGCCTTAGAATCGCCTATCTATTTGATTTTTATGAAATTGGTGTTGTCTCTAACGCGAGTGTCGGTACACTGAAATCTTCGTCATGGTGTTTCCTTTACCTTGTTTTCCATTCAAGCGAATCACTGATTTCGTTGTATTCATTTTGTAATTCGCCGACTTGTTGTTAAACAATAGGCTGACTAAACTAAGTAAACAGTTACTTCTTTAGGTGCGTTAAGCTAATAGATGTTTTAAAATCAACCACAGACTTTTGGTATCTGGATGGCCATATCTCACTGGGATGTGACTCCAAAAATGCCGCGATGATTCGCTCCACTTTTGGATACGACATATTAAAGACATTATAGAGCGCCGCAGGACTTTCATAGCCATGCTGACGCCCCAGTTCCGCAAGGGTAGTTCCCTTCTTTCGAATAGCGGCCATGATGTCTTGGCGATGCCAGTCAGATAGTGTTGTTGAGTGAGTGCTTTGCTTGCTCATTTTTTTGGCTTCCTTCTATGCAGTTTTATAGAGCGTCCGTATTTAGTGGCTCTGTTCATGATTTGCCTTTAATAAGATAGCACAAACATACGACCAATCAACACATTTGTGCGGTCGCACCCCAAAATAATTCGTATTAGCGTGCGTTTATTTTGGTAAATAGATATAAATCAGATACTTGCGAGCGATCTAAATGAACGAAAAAATGCAAAACAACGAGTCACACCCGATCGAATCAGGGTATAACTCGTTTAAAGATCGTATAAATGTGCTTTCTGAGAAGGTGGGCGGCATGAGCGCCCTCGCACGTTTATCAGGTGTGTCTGAGTCTGTGGTACGAAAATGGAAACAAGGCGACTCGGAACCAACCGTTTCTCGACTACTCGCCCTAGCGCAAGCTGGCGGCGTATCGGTAAACTGGTTAGTCACTGGGGAAAGCTCGGAGAACACGGAAAGTCAGCCAAAAGACGACGACATCACCCGAGAGTTTGCCATGATCCCCGGCTATAAGGTTCAAGTGTCCGCGGGACCAGGTATGGCGCCCCATGACGAAGAACCCACGCGCTACCTAGCTTTTCGTCATAAATGGCTGAAATACCGTAACCTCAACGAAAGCGACCTCGTCCTTGTCTTCACCCGTGGCGACAGCATGGAACCAACCATCAGCGACAACGACACCCTGATGATAGACACCAGCCAGAGGGACATGATCGACGGCAGCATCTACGTTATCCGCACCGACAACCACCTAGTGGTAAAACGCGTGCAGAAGCTGATAAACAAAGGACTACTGCTGCTAAGCGACAACAAGGAATACAAGGAACAAGCCATCGAACCGAACGAAGCCGACGACCTAGAAGTCATCGGCCGCGTGGTGTGGATAGGTAAAGATGTCTAAGAAATATAAAAGAAAAAAGCAGCGTTAGAAAAACCATTCGTGGTGACAAAAAAAACGCCCAACCAACAAAAAAGCGCCTCACCTAAGTGACGCGCTTTTTTTAATACCCCATTCATCGACTAAAGCCAACGCTCCCACGCCATCAGCCTTCAAGGCACTTCTTTCTCATAATAGAACATCAAGTATCCATGTATTAACAATGACAAATAGAAAGGTAAGTGACATGGGCTTAGTTGCCTACGGAGCTGGGCTAAGTTCTTTTCCCTTTCTTCAAGGGGAAAGCGGAGAATGGGGTTATCTCTTTGTTTTATATAATATTTATCGCCTACAAAACAAAGCGTTCAAATGATCAAAGAACTACCCAATAAACAAGTTAAAAGCAAAGCCCCCAATCACCGCCATGCTGAAAATCACCATTAAGAAAGCCAGCATAAGCGGCCAGTGAAATAACCTTTTAAGCAAGATCATTTCAGGTAGGCTCGCGCCGCCGCTACCGATAACCAGCGCAATGATAGCGCCTATACTCACGCCTTTGGCGATAAAAGAAGCGACTAATGGAAGCAATGCCGTTACCCTAATATAGAGCGGTATACCGATCAACGCGGCTGTTGGAACCGCGGCTGGGTTGTCGGCACTGGCGACGTCAGCAAAGAAGTCGGCAGGGACAAAGCCATGCACGAAAGCACCAATCAACATGGCAATGAACATGTAAGGGAACATGGAACGAAAGAGCGACCAGCACTCTTGCCAAGCTTCGCTCCATATTGTCGGTTCTTGTTTTTCAACACTGCCACAACAGGAGGTTTCTTGGCTTGCATCACAGACTGTGCCGCACCCTGACGCCTTGGTCTCCAACATTTCCTGTTTGATATAACGATCAAAACCAAAGCGCTGTAATAAAACGCCCGCAATGATTGATGTGGTTAAGGCAAACCCTGCATACCAGATGGTTACCTGTAAGCCCAATACGGGAATAAATAGCGCAATCACAATCGGGTTTAGCAATGGCGATGTGAATAAAAAGGTCATGGTGGTGCCAAATCCCGCACGCGCTTTTAATAACCCAATCAGCATGGGAATCGTTGAACAGCTACAAAATGGCGTGATGGCACCAAGACCTGCCGCCGTTAGATAGCCTCGCCCTTTGCGTCCTCCTAACAGCTTTTGAATTTTTTCAGCCGGTAATTTTTGGTTTATTAGCGCCACGCCATAGCTAATGACGATGAAAAGCAGCGTCAGCTCAATAAACAGCTTCATAAACATTTCAGCGCTGCTGATTAACATCGACTGGATTTCAGGACTCTCAATTAAGCCTTCCAAGTATGCATACATATCCAAATCCTTACTATATTTCTAATATTATGGAAATATAATGCTGGCCATTGTTTGTTGTGTCAATATATTTCTAGTAATATGGAATTATTCAATATTGAGGCGAGAGACCATGGAAATTGAAATAGCGGCAAAACGCCTAGCAGAATTAGGACATTCAACGCGTTTAAAGATTTTTCGTTATCTGGTACGAGGGGGAAAACAAGGGGTGCCAGTGGGGGAAATTCAAGCGGCATTAGGCGTTCCGGGGTCAACCTTATCCCATCACATCACACGCCTTGTATCGGTAGGCTTAGTGATGCAAAAACGAGATGGGCGAACACTCTACTGCGTGCCTCAGTATAAGGAATTAGATGGTCTTATTGCTTTCCTTAAAGAGGAATGCTGCATCAATGAATGCTGATTTCTTTGGTGTTACCAGTAACGAACTAAACCGTCCGATCTTCTGAGGAAGAATAAAAAAGCCCCTAGAAGTTAGCGTTAACTAACTATCTAGAGGCTTATTTTATATGGTGGGCCTGCCCCGACTTGAACGGGGGACCTGCCGATTATGAGTTTTAATCCCTATTACTTTATGTAGCTTTATACAGATTGATAAAAATATATTTATCTATATATATCATATACTTAATTTTAAAACACCTTAATTCAGCTTTACTTAACTATACCTATATTGATAGATTATGTAGCACATTTGTAGCACGTAATTTAGGTATCACATGAAACTGAAGTTCACTAAAGAGATCATTGCCGCCATAGAACCGTCAGATAAAAGACAACGTATTCAAGATGCTAAGGTCGATGGTTTAGTAATAGAAGTGCTTCCTTCTGGTAGGAAATCGTTTCGTGTCTACAAACGACTCAAAGGACAAACCTCTCCTGTAAGCATTACATTAGGTCAATTCCCTTTTTTAACCATTGAGAACGCTCGAAAAAAAGCACTAGAGGAATTATCTAAGCTTGCACATGGCATCAACCCAAATGAACAAGCCAAAGCCGATGCAAAGTCAAAAATTACATTAATAGAAGTTTATGATGACTACATATCACAAAAGGAGCTGTCTGAGTCGAGCTTACGAGGCTATAACCAAATAATGCGATCCTATCTTGCTGACTGGCATAAATCAGCTCTTGCAGACATTACAGAGAGCATGATCAAAGAAAAACACGCGAGTCTCTCATGCACTAGTCGAGCGCAAGCCGACTATTGCATGAGAGTACTCAGAGCTTTGTACAACTTTGCTCAATTTGAATATAAAAACGCCCAAGACAAACCTATCTTTCTCTATAACCCCGTTCAGATACTAAGCCATAAAAGACAATGGAATCACGTACCACGTAAGCAAACACGCCTAACAAGGTCTGAAATTCCTAAATTATTGAGCGGCTTGAACACTATTCGTAAAACAGCAGATACATTTTTATTTGCGGTCTGTGACTTTGTTGAAATAGCTCTATTCACAGGATTAAGAAAATCTGAGTTACTGAACTTGAAATGGGAACAAGTAAGTCTAGAAGAGAGAACTTTTCGAATTTTAGAAACGAAAAATGGGGATAATTTAGAGCTACCAATGGCAGATCATTTAAATTCTATTTTTGAGAGACGTAAGGAAATGACCAGTAATGGGTATGTTTTTCAAGCTGAAAACGACTATGGATATGTTCGAGAGCCCAAAAAATCAATACAGAAAATTATAGATGAAACAGGAATTAACTTTACACTTCATGACCTTAGAAGAACATTTACAAGCTCGGCTGAAATGTTAAGGATAGGAACTTACACTATTAAAAGATTACTTAATCACAAAACTCAAAGAAACGATGTTACTGCAGGCTACACCATCTTAACCTCAGAAGAATTGAGAATACCATCTCAGGAAATTGAAAATCATTTACTCAAATTAAAAGAAAATCAGCCTAAAAATTGATTTTTATATTATTTTATTAATTTCTTTCTCTATAGATTTTATAATTTCACCACTTACAACTAAAAAATTATTATCAATAGATCTATCTCTTCTGTCAAACTCATGAAATGATATCAAATATGATCTATAACCAACCAATAAATTTAAAATTTGACTTTTTTCATATTCGCTCCTGTACTTTGATATGCCTTTATTATAATAGTTAGTCTTATCAAAATCTTTTTTTGCATATTTTTTCAAAATAATTTCATACGACCACCCTTTTTCTAGAGCGTGAATAATTTTATTTATATTCTTCAATTTACTTGACGATAATCTTAGCCCTTTCCTTTCTATATACGAATCAACAACATAACCATTGACTGACAAAACCCCTTTACTCTGGATCGTCTTTGCATTATTTACCTTAAACCCACCTCTATTTAAAATATATTTAATTTCTTCATGAAATCTATTGGAAAAAAGTGTTTTATCACTAACATTTGAAGAAAAAAGCATATCGTCAGCATATCTTGAGTACTTTATATTATGCTTTTCACAAAACTCGTGAATAACTATATCAAAACGCCTAAAAACTATATTGGATATCAATGGAGAAGTAGAAAACCCCATTGGTAAAATCCTCCTTCCCGAGATAAATGAATCTCCATAACTCGAAGGAACATTAAGCATAACCAGATTCAAGAAAACATCTATTATTTTCTCCTTTCTCTTCTCCTTTCCATTGTCAACGAAATATTCATCTAAAAAGTAAGATTCAAATGTTTCTTTTATAATTTCATAAGATATAGAATGAAAAAATGATTTTAGATCAAGCCTTAAGAAGTTGTAGTTTTCTACATGCGGTGAAAAAAAATCTAAATAACTTTTACCATTTTTATATGCCACCGAAGCTGAATTTGTTTTTATTTTACTCAAAAAACTTAAGTTTAATTTTTTTAAATATCCATCTCTTTCGGCTCTAGATACTAAACTAAAGAATGTTTTGTTATTAAATTTTAAAGTTTTTACGTCATCAACATTGAGCATCGGCCAAGACTGCGTTAAAACAACTAGCCTAGACTGACTATCAGAGGAGAGTATATTTAATAGGTCTTTAGAGTTTAATTTTTTAAACATATGAGGGAAGCTTCTTCTCCGATACCATGAACAATCTTTACACACCGTGAGTTGCTAGCAACTTAAAGGCATAGTTGACAGATAGATAGTAAATTAGGGCTAGAATCGTTAAACGATCAGGTGCGAACACCCCCCACTTCTATCGAAGAAGAAGCTTGCTCTAAAATATACGATAACTCAGGGAATGCCAACTTAAAATTAGGCATGAAGTAATTATAATCTAGCTTCTCAATTTCTAAAATTGAAAAATCTAAGAATTCAGTCACCCAACCACTGGTTTTCTTCATGTAAGGAGATAGTACCCTAAGATCATTTTCTTTAAGTTGTTTTACAAGATTAAGAATTTTTTCGTCCAGTCTATCGGATGAATTATTTTTAATACTAATCAAGCTATCTGTCTTTCCCTCAAAAATAAGTCTATACAATACAACTTCATTTTCTTTATTTAGAATAGATCTGATTTTATTTTTTACTTCACGAAGATACTTTTTTTTCACATCATCTAAAAATAATTTATCATTACCACTACATATAAACCCACGATCCTGAGAAGTAAATAGCTTATTAAATGATTCTATATAATTAGCACTTTTGGATTTCAGTTTTATAATATCATCTCTAGGTTTTTTTGATGCTTGATAACATTTTTCAAATACTAAACTAACAATCCATCTTTCAAAAATCCATTTTGACTCATTACAAATCAACAAACCTTCAATTGTGTCATTTAAAAAATTATAACCTCTTTTATTTGCGATAAAATTCAACTTACTAGTTACAAGTCTATTATTAAAACCCAAATACGAAGTACCTAAAGAATCTAAAGAAAATATTTTTTTATCCAAAGTAAATATGTAATTAAAATGATAAAGAACTACATCTTTAAAATTTGAATAAAGCGAAAATTTTTCTTTATTAAAGGCACCTTTAAGATTGAAATTGTCATCAGTATATTTAAATTTCCCAGTATTGTAATCAAACTGAACTATTTTATCTAAATCATACAAAACCATATATGGAATAGATGCATTACTATAACTTGGCGCTATATACTTAAGTGTGACATTATTTGCACCATAAACATCAATTCTATTTAGAACTGGAAATTTCCTTGAAAGGTTAAAATTACCAAAGAGTTCAATTTCAGTTTGCCCTTCAACAAACAAAATAAAATCACTAAAAAATAGCCTCGCTTCATTATCACCAAAAGAGTTAATAAACCTAGCATCAGAATATGTTGAATTAAGCACATTTATTCTTGTAGGTTTCTTACCTTTTTTTGTAAAATGGTAAACCCTTTGGTTAATTTTAAAAAGCTTTATACATTGTTTTAAAATATTAGGGGAGTGTGTGGATAGAATTACTTTGGGATATGGCGTCTTATACTTCCCTACCTCAACATCATCTTTTGTTTTTTTAAATGACATATATACATCGTAAACTCTATTTATTAACTGCTCATTTAATCGTGGGTGAAGACCAACTTCAGGCTCATCAACAAATATAAACGGAGAAATATATTCTCGTCTTGTTAGACTTATTAATAGTGTTATCATTATTTCAATAAATTTATGTGAATTCGTTCCATCAGATTGAGTTTTTATATCTTCTCCAAAATGAACAAAATCATGTCCTTTTAATGCTATTTTTATATAACTAAGAACCTTATCTCTATAACTGTAGCCTTTTGTATCAATTAATTTTTCAACAGATTGAACATATTTTTTATAATCACCGCTACCATTAGCAATTTTATCGTCTAAGAAATCCATCAAATCATTGTTAGACAAGCCTTTAAGATTGAATGTATTCAATCTGCATACAATATCCCAAACCTTATTCCAATCATATAAATCTATATGCCTAGAATCGATGTCAAAAAAAGGAAATAAATTATAAACACCTTCTCTTTTTTTTGAGTCTTTATCAGACCAAACGATTGTTCCATCTTTAAAAACTTTAAGAGTTAGACTAAACAAAATAGGTTTATTTTCTGAAAACTCAAACAAACTAGCTATATCTGTAATACTATTTTAAAAAAAAACATTATAGATATGTTTAAGATAGGCACTTTTTGTGTTTGACCTAACAATCGATTTAATTCTGGTAAGATCATATGTTAATGTAATAGAGCCAAAAGAATCATATTTTGAATTCAGCTCAGGAGAAATGACCTTTTCACCGTTAAGACTATTATAAAAAAACCTCAACAATTTCAATAAATTAGATTTCCCTACATTATTCTTACCTATAATACAGTTAAAATCATTAATATCGTCCATTAAAAAATCATCAAATGACAATAGATTTTTGACCTTTATAGACTTTATAGTCATATCACTTCCATTTAGCTAATATTTTAGAAAGTACAAAAAAACATGTTAATCACAATTCTATATAATTATCGATTGCGATTTTTTCGATAGATAATCTAGATATCTTTTCCTTAGACATCATACTAACAAGCATTTCTTCTCTCTTACCAGCTATGTTTGAGTCAGGAAAGAGTTCTTCTATTTCATAGCGATTATAGAAAATATGAGACTCGTCTTTATGACGACTTGCAGCAACATAGATGTTTGCTCGATTCATTTCCTTGGTGAAATAGACAAAAGTGTTACCATCAATAGTCGTCCCCTGAGAGCTGTACACCGTCAGTGCATATGAATGACAAAGATGAGTCCCTTTGTCATCTGCATATTCTGAGGATAAAAAGCTCACTTTACGACCATCATCCGCTCTTATTGAAAACTCTACATCTGCGCTTTCAACAATTCGAATAGACTCTATAGTTCCTAACGTACCATTAGATACACCAAGCTTTCTATAATCATTACGACAAAATTTAATTCGGTCGCCCTTAGAAAATTCCGTTTTAAACGACTTATCAGCGACACTACACGAAAGCGGAATATTTTCTTGCCCTACGCGCCCCTCTAATATGTGAATATCCCTAATTGCTTTGCTAATTTCCTGTACATCACTCCACCGCTGCGCAATGACAAGCGAGGCTTTTTCAGGATTAGCGTTTTGATACTTATGCCAGCCATCCACTAACGCTTTTTTAGTATTTTCTGCATTCTCATGAAAATGAAGACACCCTTTCTCATCAAGCGTTTTAAGAGCCTGTTCTGCTTTTCCGTCCCTTAGATCTGCCACCACCCCACGAGCCCATGCTGTTCGCTGCCTACGTATATTTTCAATACGCTGTGTACCAATTACTTCAGGATTTGATAGATAGCGCAGTGCTCCCCCTCGATTAATTGCATCAAGTTGTTTGTCTTCACCAGTAAGTATCAATTTACACTGGGCCTGATGAGCACAATGCGTGAGTTTTTGTAGATCAGTACTAGGTAATTGACCAGCTTCATCAACAACTAAAACTCCCGTAGATGATAAAGGGTTAATGCCATTCGTGATTTTATTAATCAATGAGGCAACTGTTACTGATTGAATACCTGTCTCTTCTTGAAGGTTATCCGCCGCCTTTTTTGCAATACTGGCACCTAAAACTTTGTAACCCTTCTCATTATAGGCATGTCTTGCTGCTAACATTAAGGTCGTTTTCCCTGCACCAGCCGAGCCTTGCACAATGGAAATATCAGGCCCGTTTAGAGCATTGTATATTGCTTCTATTTGCTCATCGTCAAAAGGAAAACCGAGCTCCGACTCAGCCTTTTTCAACGCTCTTTGAATTTCAGGCTCAGTTAGGCTTTTAGTGAAACGACTCGATAAATCACGAGCGGTTTGTATCATCATGCGTTCACAATTTAAAACCGATTGAGTAGTGTATTGTGGTTCAAACGGATTTTCTGCACTTAACTCTACAACCTCTTGATCTCTGATCAACCGCTTAACGTTTTGCTCACACTCAGCAGCGTTAATTCCGCGCTGAACGGATTGAATAGCTGTCTGATAAAATAGGTCTTGAGGCTTAAAAGTCGCTTTCTTGTCAGTAATTGAATACAGAATTTGATCGTCTTCTGGCAATTCAGCATCGCAAAGAATTTCAGTCTGTATAGAATGTAGAGTCTCAGTATGAAAGCCCATACCATCCATTTCACTTTGCCAACTTTTTAACAATGCTTGATGATCAACTAACCCCTTATCTTTTCGGGTATCCAGTTTTATTAAATCTCCCACTTTGCTAGCACTACTATCGACTCCCTGTTTTTTTAGCTCCTCACGAATAGATTTTGATCTTTTTGAAAAATGCTCACATAGCTTTTTATCAACACCAGACACATGAAAGGAGTCTTCATCTCGTTCAACCTGAAAACCTAGCTGTTTCATCTGTGCTGCTAATTCAGCTCGATATAACGCTCCAGCCGCTTTTTGCCATTGATAAATTTTTCGGGACTCAACACTACCCCAACTATCATCTGCTCGTGGCGCTACATTACAAATTACAGCATGTGTATGTAATTGAGGGTCTTGCTCCCGCGATGTACAGTGGCTAAAAGTTGCAGCCACTAACCCAGTCGTGCGCTCTAAAGTCTCTCCAGCCTTTCCTCGCCTCGTAAAAGCAGCATAACGCTCTAATGCATCGATTCCTCTTTTAGCTGCTTGAGATTGAGCTGTTTGAATCTTTGAGCGCAAATTATCATCAGCTCTAGCCCATATCAGGGAAACAGACTTGGGAGCACTGAATGTACAATCCCAACCTAAGCGTCTTTTTTCTGAATAAGCATTTTGAACAAGAGAAGCGCCCGAAGGCGCCCCCCCGTTTATAAGTGCTTCAATATCAGCTTTTTCAACTGTATTCCCATACAACCCTAGAGATCTAGTACCTAGTCCATACCACTCTCCAGGTGGTTCGCCAGCCCCAAGGTAATAATCCTCAGCGGCTAAATTTGTATAATATGAAACAGTTCGAACAGGTGATATTGTTAACATTAGGAACGCCCCCCAAATAATCGATTATTTGAGCTAACTGTTTTGGGCTTAGGGCTAGACGTAACCCAATCTGCAAGCACCTGCTCTTTCGCTACTTTTTTTCTTTTAAAATAAGGCCAAGTAAGTCGAAATACATACTCCCAACTAGGTACCAACAAAAAACCTGTGACGCCTTTTTTATTTGGTAGCTCAAGTTGGGTTAGATCACGCTCCTCAACTACTAGCTCTTCACACCGAGACCATGTTCTATCTCCAACGTGCGTTGAAGGACGATCTATGATTTTTGTACCAAAAATATTCGAAATATATTCAGATTCTTTCCCTGCACTTCCCACTCGTAGGGAAACTATAGTGGATAATAAATTGAGAATCGTATCAGCATCATGGTCAGTATAGTTTGAACGAATTTGCGAAATTGATTGAGTTCCTAACAAGGCTCGCCCTCCTCGTGATCGAGCCAGCTCAAGCCAACGTATTAAATCTGGATTGGCAGGTAAATTAGCCATTTCATCAATAAACAGCCACGTAGGTCGCGAATCTTTCTGAGGCTGAGAAAGAAAATAGGTGGTCATAAGAGAAAGTAGAGCATTGCAAATTGGTGCTCCCATTGCCTCATAGCGCTCATCAGCCTGAATAATAATGGTTTGAGGCTCCTTCTTTCCTTTTGCTGCAACCCAATCTCGTATCGAAAACTCTGGCAGTTCATTCTTATTCCATGCCATTGCGAGGGTCTCAATCCACGACAGTTCAGAAATTAGGTTTACATAAAACCCCTGCGTGGTTTTTGAGTTCTCGATAATGAAAGAGCTAGCGATTGGGTAATGCAGCTCAAGTAGCGAAAGCATTTTATTTTGAGGCGTTTTAAGTCGCTGCGCTACTTCATTCCACCCCCAGTCACCGCCTTCATTGCGAAGAGATACCAACATACCCGCGAAAATCAACCTAGCCCCGTAAATCCACATTTGATCATGTGAGTTCGACATCGGAATTAAATTATCAGCGACTGTTTTTGCGTCTTCATTATTCCGTACGTCTTTCCCAATGCCCCAAGGTCTAGATCGTTTATCCCACGGAGCAATTAATATTGCTCTTTTGTCTAAAAAGTATGGTGTAAACTCACGCTTTTTATCGAAGATAAAAGCTCTTTCTCCAGACTGAATGGCTTGATAAATAATAGGTAAAATCACAGTCGTTTTGCCAACTCCCGTAGTTCCAAAAATACCTATATTTGATTGTTCAATTTTTTTGGTTATGCAAATCTCTGGGTGAATTTTAACCCCTCTACTTTTTCGCCCTTCGCTTTTTACCGTCTTTTTAGCGCACTTCTTTGCAGACTTAATTGCCTTATGAGCAGTATAAAGTTTATTCCCCTCAATATGATGGCTAAGATCCTTCCCACCATAATTCCAACAAGCTTTTTTTGTCAGTTTATATGACAAGAATAGCGAGATTAAAAATGGCACTAGGAGATGTAAATAGAAGTGAAAATATAGATTATTCTTTTCAAGCCAACCCCAGTAGTAATTCCAATCAGAACCACTACCTATTTTTAATAAGTGCTTTATTAAACTAATAAAGAACTTTGAGTGATCCAAAAAATCTCCCCATCCAGAAATCCAGTTCCATGTAAACAAGATCTGTAAGCAGTATGAGAAAAAGAAAGTTATCCCAAACAAAATTAAGATCCCTTCCCAATCCTGAGTTTTTTGATTTGGTGTCAATCTCATTATTACTTACCTCCGTTCAAGCGCATTTTGACCATCTCGCGTTCATGCTCAGATAAATTCGCAACTGCGCACACAATAGAAAATGTCTTGTTAGTAATGCGACGCTCTAGATCTACTAATCGTTGGTCTAGAGACAACTGCTCATCATTTGCTGAAATTATGGCCCGAATATGCTCCGCAACAGATCCATTTTTTTGTTCAGCATCGTGTACGATGCGGTTATAATCTGAAGCTGAAAAACGTACAGTGATTGCTCGGTTTACATTTTTTTTAGACATAGGAATTCCTTGAGCGTGATTTCAATGAAATCCGCTTTAAATAATTGAATTTGTTAAATTTTTAATAATGGAATTGAGAAATCAATTCGCTAACTGAAATCCGCTACTCTGTAAGTGACTCAAGCGATTTCTCAGATTTCCACAAGACACTGAATGCACCACTGGTGCGTTGGGGTCTGATAGAAAACCAGTAAATTTAGTCATTAACCAACTCTCCTGTGTTAGACACTGTACGACGTTCTACGAACTCTTCAAGATCGATAATGCGATACATCACCCTACGTCCGACTTTGGCGTATCTCAGGCCATAGCGCCCGTGACATGCCCAAACAGAAAGCGTTTGAGGACGTATACCTAGGTACTGTGCAGCCTCACTCCTACTCAAAAGCGGTTTTCCCGTAGATATTCCTATTGAAGATTGTTCTTGTTCAATCATGATAACCTCTCTAGTTTGTTGACTGGACATGACTAAGAGTCACAATCAAAGGTTATCTTTGACATTAAATAAAAGCTCATAATTCATATTGACAAGTTTCTAGAAAGTGAGGTTTCTATTGTCTAAGCAAAGAAGGCCTAAGCCTTTAAGAGAAAGACTTTTAGCATTGCTAGAATCAAAAATAAGAGAAGCTGAATCTACAAGTAGTCAGAGTTTAAAAAAATCATTACGAACACTATTTGAATACTGCACACCAAAAGAAGAAGGAAGCACTAAACCATTTACGTTATTTAACGACCTGAGATATAGCAATCAATCTTTTATCAGCTTATTAAGGCATGAATTAATAACGGTTCTAACAGAGTCACTTCAAGATACCCAAGAAATTGAAGAATCTGCAGCCATACATATTTCAGTTGTTCTTTTTGGCATCGAGGAAGGACCCTATTGGAGCGAATCTAAATTCAGGAAGACTGATAAACATTATGTTTTATTTATTAACGGTGTAAGAGACTCATACAGCTGGATTACATCATACAACTCTTGTTCGGCAGGAAGCAGGTTGAGCCAGATAAGTGATGATATTTATATAATTTCAGAACTTCTAGGTGGAGTTAAAGCCATTATAGAAACCTCAGAAATGAATGGGGTTAAAATCTGTAAATATTGTTATCGTATAACATACAAGAGTAAATTAAACGACTGTTGTAAAAACCATAAAACGATAGAACGCCCAAATAAGCCTCAATACACTACCAACTATATCAGGGGGAAAAGAGCGTATAATCGAATTAAGGAACACCATAAAAAACTAACACGTTACCAAATTCTTCGAGAATATTATGGGGATAACATTCAGCTTCAGTCTTCATTTCACCCAGTTAACGACCTAAAAGAAGGTTGTATTATTACTAATGCGGAGCTGCATGAGTTAGTTGATGAGATACAAAGGTGCGATTGGTCTCCATCAATTAAAAAAAATCTTAGAAAGTACTTAGTCAAGTTTACTAATATATTTCCTCAGCTAGAGCCTCACATAATAGGCTCTGATAGCTACGAAGAGTTCAGAAAAGCCTGTCTTAGTCCATCTATTTTAGATCATGAAGAAGACCCTTCAAATCATCCATTTTGGCTCTTGGAATCAATACAACTTGCAGACGTTCTAATGAAGCCTAAAAAGAAAAATAAAAAATGATGGTTGAGGCTGTAGCACCCATGTAGCACGGGCAATAAAAAAGCCCCTAGAAGTTAGCGTTAACTAACTATCTAGAGGCTTCGATATATGGTGGGCCTGCCCCGACTTGAACGGGGGACCTGCCGATTATGAGTCGGATGCTCTAACCAACTGAGCTACAGGCCCTAAAAGCGAAACGAATTATATATGCATGACTTGTGATTGCCAAGAAGTGGATACCTTTTTTCTTATCTAATTCATTTCCCTGTACTTTTCAGCGCCATATGAAAGGCTAACCCTTATTTTAAAGCGTCAATATCGGTCAGCACCCACGCACTACCATGTTGGGTAAAGCCAATTTTGGGGTAATAGTCTACCGCTTGTGGCGCAGACAAGAGAATCAAAGTACATTGAGGCTGCAAGGCTTCCTTGGTTAAACGAATCAACTGCTTGCCAATACCAGACGATTGTATAGCTTCATCCACCGCGATATCAGACAAGTAACAGCAAAAGGCAAAGTCCGTCACCGAGCGAGCCACGCCAACTAGCTTGTCTCCCTGCCACGCGGTTACCAGAAGGTTTCCGTGCTCTAACATGGCGTTGATCGTCTCGATGTTATCAAGCGGACGACGTGCCCCTAGCGTGGTGCCAGACAACAAATTAATAAACTGATCTGCACTAATCGCTTGGTTTATTTTGTACGCCACACTCATAGCAATACCCTGTGAAAAATAAAAGGCAGCAACCTATAAAAAAGGAAGCCAGAATAAGCGTTAACGATCAGCCGCCAACACTTTTAATGCAACACCAGCCGCTGAGGTACGGTTTTCTACCCCCAGTTTGGGAAAGATCTGCTCTAGGTGTTTGTTCACAGTACGTGGACTCATTGCTAAGATTTCAGCAATTTCTCGGTTGGTTTTGCCATTGGCAATCCAATGTAACACTTCCGATTCCCTATCGGTTAATTCCAATTCTTGCTTCAACAATGCCGGACCAGTAGGTCTATCGCCATCTTCCAGTTTTAGTAGTACTTCTTTTTGCTCCGTTAGGCCCATCATTTTTAAAGCTAACGGATAATCCAATCCCGTTAATTTTAAGCTGTTGCCCACCTCAGGTTGATGAGCTAACCAAAGGCGAATTTGTAAAGCCATTTCACTGCTCTGCCATTCGTTGCTGGCACGCGCTCTTGCCAATAACGCATAGGTTTGTGGCGTTGCCCAAGCGACTTCCCCGGCAGCCGTGGCGGTCATCAAGTACTGCCCCATGCTATCCAACGCGGATTGCGCATTATTGCTCAAACGCGCATTAGACAAATGCACCCGCATACGGGCAATCAACTCATTCGGCTGAATCGGTTTTGTCAGGTAGTCCACACCGCCCACCTCTAAGCCACGTACAATGTCGTCGGTATCGCTTAATCCCGTCATAAAAATCACTGGGATAGAGGCCAAGCTTTGGTCGGCTTTTAGTTGTCGACAGGTTTCAAAACCATCCATATTCGGCATGATGGCATCCAGCAAGATGATGTCAGGGCGAATCCGTTTGGCAATGGTTAAGGCTTGCTTGCCTTCTAGGGCGACGAGCACATCCATATTGGCCGCTTCTAAGGTGTCATGAATCAGGCTCAACGCATCCGGCGAGTCGTCGACCACTAAGACAATGTCACTTTTGCTGGTTGGATTCATTGTTATGTTTTCCAATTTATCACGCTAATGACGAAGAATGTTGCTTTAAATATTGAGCAATACCATCGAACTGAAAGCTCTGATACAAATTTTCTAGTTGCTGGGTATGAATTGGGTCCAATAGGCCATTGTTGCCCAGCTGATCCAATACACCACGCACGCCTTTTTTGTAACCCATTTCGGCGAATGCCATCAACTCTCGCACGCTTTCGTGATCGGGAATGCTTACTGGGATCAAATCTTTGCCCTGCTTATCGCTGGCCCCCGTTGTTGCCACAGACAAAGGCGCAAATATGCTGGAATCCGTCTCTTGGTACACCCAGTCCAACACCAACCAGTGTTTAATCGCATCCAACAAAGCGCTGTTGTTAACGGGTTTCACCAAATACTGATTAAACGCCGCTTGCTCATCGGGTTGTCGTAGGTTTTCTTGGGCATCCGCAGACAGCATAACAATGGGTGTACTGTAGCCACGGTCACGCAAGACTTTCGCCAAGGTCAAACCGTCCATGCCGGGCATGGAAACATCTAAAATAAACAGGTCAGGCGAGCAGGAGTCTAGCTCATCCAGACACACCTTTGCATCCGATGCTTCCAACACATTAAAGCCCAGCGGCACCAGAATGTCGGACAACAGGCCACGGACCACAGGGTCATCATCCACCACCATTAACGTGCGCTGGTAACCTCGATAACTGACAATACGCTTATATTCGTCAGCAGAAGAGTCCCCTTGACTCACCCACGGCAACATAAGACTGACACGGAATTCACTGCCTTCGCCAACCACAGATTGCGCTTGCAGGTCGCCCCCCATGACTTCGGTTAACAATTTTACTATGGTGAGGCCCAAGCCTGTCCCAGACAAGTTCCCCGTACTGATATCACGAACACGCTCGAACGGATCAAAAATACGCTGTAAGTGTTCTTCTTTGATGCCAAGCCCCGTATCGCGAATCACAAATTCCGCCACTTGGTTACGGTAGTTCACTTCGAACAAAACCGAGCCTTTTGGCGTGTATTTCACCGCATTTGACAGCAAGTTGATCAATATTTGCCGTAAACGTTTTTCATCCGTCATTACATACTGGGGCAAAGGCGCAAGGATTTTGGTCTGTAATTGAACGCCTTTATCACGGGCTTGCATAGCAAACATGCTATTTAGCTGATCCATCAGTTTTGGAAAATCCACCGGGCTACGATACAAGTCAAAGCGCCCTGCTTCGATCTTCGAAATGTCCAACAAGCCTTCGATCAAATCCGCCAAATACAAACCACTGCGATGAATGATATCCAACCCATTTTGATGGCCTGATGGGGTATTTGGCTTCTCGGAAAGTAACTGGGCATAGCCAATAATGGATTGCAGCGGCGTACGTAATTCGTGACTAATACCGGTAAGATAACGACTTTTCGCCTCATTAGCGTGTTCTGCCTGCTCTTTTGCTCCTTGCAATGCACGGTCGGTTTCTTGGTGAGCGTCCACCTCGCGAATCAACTTACGGGTTTGTCGGTTGGACTCTTTTTGCGCCACCACTCGGCTTTCATGGGCCAACAAAAACAACCAAGACAAGACGCCAGATACAATCAACAAGGTGAAGAAGAGTGCAAACATGGTGTCTTGCAACAAGGCTTCCTCAGTGATTGAGTTCGGTGCCATCTGCCGATAAATCAACATCATCAAGGCCGCATTAATAATGTTGATAACCGTCAACAGAGACAAAAACCGCCCGAAGCGTGACTTCAATGCTTTCACCATACGTTTCGGCAAAAACAGTTTAAAGAAATAATCACTCTGCTGGACGATGCTTGCCTGTGGCTTACAACTGTCCAAACAACGCACATCCAACGAACAACACAAGGAACAAATCGGCTGCATGTAAGCAGAACAAAAACTCATGTCTTCGGTTTCGAAGGCATTCTCACAAATGCCACAGGTCAAGGTGACCAATGTCGGGTTTTGTTGCTGGGCGATCTCTATCATGGGCACCAGCTCTGGACTCTGGCGAGCAAGGTAATACTTGCCCTTGGTCAGCCAAGCAATCAGCGGCACACACACAAAACAGGTCGCAAGAGAGATAAAGTGACATAGGCTTTTGGCCTCTTCCCCAAATACCCCCAAATAACTGATTAAGCCCAAGCTTGTTGCAACCAGCATAGATCCGGTGCCGACGGGGTTAATGTCATATAAATGCGCGCGTTTGAATTCCACATAATTGGGGCTTAACCCCAGCGGTTTATTGATCAGCAAGTCAGCGGACAAGCTGCCCAACCAACTGACTGCCGCAATGGCAAACACGCCCAACACAGCGCCGAGGGCTTGATAAATCCCCAGCTCCATCAGTAATAACGCAATGGTGACGTTAAACACCAGCCATACTACCCGACCGGGGTGAGAATGAGTCAAACGCGAAAAAAAGTTCGACCAAGCAATGGAGCCTGCATAGGCATTGGTCAGGTTGATTTTCATCTGGCAAATAAACACAAACACCGCGGCCAAGATTAATGCCGTCGTGGGAGAAGTGGTCAAAAAGAAAAAGATACGCTGATACAAATAAGTTGGGTCTGAGGCTTGTATTAGGGTCGCACCATCGGAAATCGCTAAGTAGGCTAAAAACGAGCCCAGCAGCATTTTTATGCCGCCAATAAACACCCAACCTGGGCCCGCGAGTATCAGCCAAAACCACCAGCGTTTGCGGTTTTGCTTGGTCTTTTTAGGAAAAAATCGCAGGTAATCCACCTGCTCGCCAATTTGCGCCATCAGGGCAAACAACACAGTCGCCGCAGAGCCAAACAAAATCCAATCAAAATGCGCCCCTTGCGGAAGATCTACCGGTGTGTAATGCGTCCAACCGGAAAAATTTTGGTATTCCTGCGTCACCACCACCCCAATGGCCGCCACTTGCAACACCAGCCAAATCCACTGGCTGCCATTTTGAAAACGACTTATGGCGCGAATACCATGGGTAACGATGGGGATCACAAACAAGGCAGAAAGCGCATAGCCAATTTGCAGGGGAATGCCCAATAGCACTTCCAGAGCCGAGGCCAAAATAGCCGCTTCAATGGCAAAGAAAATAAAGGTGAAGGTCGCATAAATCAAAGAGGTAATGGTTGAGCCGAGATAGCCAAACCCTGCACCACGGGTCAATAAATCAATGTCTAAACCATGCTTAGCGGAATAATAGGCAATAGGGAAACCGGTCACAAAAAACAGCGCCAATACGGTCAAGATAGCCGCCACCGCATTGGTAAACCCATAGGCGAGCGTAATAACAGCTGCCAAGCCTTCCAGTGCCAAAAACGCCGTCGCCCCGAGCGCCGTGTGTCCGACGCGCTCGATGCTCATGGTATGGCCCTGCTTAGAGGTATAACGCAGGGCGTAATCTTCCATCGTTTGGTCGGCGACCCACTTGTTATAGTGGCGTCGTACTTTAAAGATCTTTTGTGCAGCCGTCATAGGGTCTCGCGATCAGGACTTTTTTGGGATAACCGTCTTACTATTAGGAAACCACCAACAACAAGCCCATAACGGCAATCACTGATCCACCGATGCGAGTCATTAATGGTGTCGCCAGCAGACCTAAACCCAGCCCCATCAAATGCAACACGACAGTCGATGATACAAAGCCAAGCGTATATTGCAGGCCATCGGCATTGATCGGCATTTCGATCCCATGGGCCGCCCCGTGAAATAACGCAAAACCCGCTGCAATTACCGCACACGCCATCACAGGCAAACGCTTCGCCCCTAGCAGCAAGGCGCCCAATACAATCACAGACAGCAAAATGCCTTGTTCGATAAACGGAATTTGCATACCTGCCACGGCTAACCCGCCACCCGCGAACATGGTGATAACAAACGCCGCAGGCACCGCCCACAAGGCACGGCCACCCAAACTGGCCGCCCAAAGGCCCACTGCGACCATTGCCAAAAGGTGATCAAAACCGCCCATGGGGTGAGAAAAACCCGCCATAAAGCTAGATGTATGTTCATGGCTTGGGTGCGCAAGCGCCACGCCAGAAGCCAATAACAGCGCCGTACTAGACACCCATTTTACGATAGATAAACCCATAGTCTTCTCCTACTGTTTTGATTAAACCACCGCTTTCGCTGCGGGTAATGTTTTGGCTTCTAACATGCCTTCCGAGACAATAAATTGAATAATGTCGTCTAAGCCCTGCGCTTGTTTCAAGTTAGAGAATACAAAGGGGCGTGCACCGCGCATCATTTTCGCATCACGGTCCATTACCTCTAAAGAGGCACCAACCAAGGGGGCTAAATCGGTTTTATTAATGATCAACAAATCGGACTTGGTAATACCCGGTCCGCCTTTACGAGGAATTTTATCCCCCGCCGAGACATCGATCACATAGATGGTCAGATCCGACAATTCAGGGCTAAACGTGGCGCTCAGGTTATCGCCGCCGCTTTCCACAAACACCACATCCAACTCCCCATGACGTTCTAATAACTGGTCAATCGCCGCCAAGTTCATTGACGCGTCTTCACGAATCGCCGTATGGGGGCAACCGCCTGTTTCCACGCCCAAAATACGATCCGCGTCTAAGGCTTCATGCTCGGTCAAAAACTTCGCGTCTTCTTGGGTGTAAATGTCATTCGTAACCACCGCAATGTTGTAATGGTCGCGCATGGCTGAACATAAAGAACGCAACAGTGCCGTTTTACCCGACCCAACAGGGCCACCCACACCGATGCGTAGGGTTTGCTTTGGTTTACTCATAATCTGTTCCTCTTAACATGTTGACCATCTCGTTTAAGAACGAAACAATCGTGAATATTGTGTTTCATGCATGGCGCTGGCAATGGCAATAGTGGGTAACCCTGCGCCAATGCGGTCTTCTTCAATGGTCATGGATAAGGCGATGGCTTGGTTTATGTCGCCCTGTAGTTCGCCGAGCAGTTCCTGTGCTTGGGTTTGCCCCAGCGGCACCAGTTTGGTCGCGGCGGCAATTTGGTTTTCTAGCCAAGACCAAGTAAAACCTAGCGCGGCTAGGCCAAAGTCCATCTTCCAATGGTTGGCCGCTATCGCAAATAGGGTCACAAAGCTGATGTCTTGCAAGCGCTCGAAAGGGGTTTCTATGGCTAAGCTGCCCATCAAACGGGCTAATGCTTCGCCCATGGCGGTATCGTTTAAGCGCAGTTCTTTGGTTTCCCGACAGGCTAATGCCAGATCATTCAGTTCCAATAGGCGCACCGTATCCTGTTGGCTGGCAGCGGCTATGCACAAGCGCAACACGGGCAAGTCTACCCGCGCTACCGACTGCTGAATCTGCAACCCGATCCAGTTCGACACATCGGCTTTGTTTTTCACCCAGCCTTGATCAATGGCGTATTCCATGCCTTGGGAAAAGGCATAACCGCCCACCGGTAAGCTCACGCTGCTTAGCTGCAACAGGCGTAATAGGCTTGCCTCAGTGGTGACTATGGCCATGACTGTAAGCTCCAGATTCTGGGATAAACACCGCTTCTTCGTGGCTGATAATCAAGCCCAACATGTGCAACATGTCTTCCAACACATGGTCAGGTTTGATGCGTAACCAGCGTTCGCCCACTTGAATCTTGGTATGGCGGTTTCCTAGGTGGTAACAGGCTTTAGAAAAGGCTTCCCAATCGTCACAACTGGCGTGGGCCACGTCTTCCACCGCGCCAACCACTTGGACGATTTTGCCGCATTCGGCTTTTAGATATTCCCCAACCAACAGGGGTTTACCGCGCTCAAGGAACACCCGCACCTCTTCCTTATTGTCCCCCACCAGTTTTAGGCGACCACGGTCACGTTGTTCGTGAGTTAAGGTCACTGTGGTGTACACAAGGTCGTGGCAATGGGTGCCTAATCGTTCATAAATATCGAGCATCTGCTGTTCCTAAAATAATGTGTAGAGTTGCGCGAGGGGCAGTTTCTCCGCAGGCTCACAGGTTAATAGCTCGCCATCGGCGCGGACTTCATAGGTTTGTGGATCAACGCTAATGTTTGGCAGCCAATCGTTATGCACCATGTCGAGCTTGGAAATGTTGCGGGTGTTTCTACAGGCTACCAAGGTACGATCCAGTCCCAGTTTTTCCTTCAAGCCATTGTTCAGCGCTGCGCTGGAAACAAAGGTGATCGAGGTCGCGGCGGATGCTTTGCCGAAGGAACCAAACATAGGACGATAATGCACGGGTTGCGGTGTGGGAATAGAGGCATTCGGGTCGCCCATTGGCGCGCTGGCGATCATGCCGCCCTTGATGATCATCGAGGGTTTCACGCCAAAAAACGCTGGCTTCCACAAGACTAGATCGGCCATTTTACCCGGTTCAATCGAGCCGACTTCGTGGCTAATGCCGTGGGCGATGGCGGGGTTAATGGTGTATTTGGCGATGTAACGACGGGCGCGAAAGTTGTCGGCACCGAGTTCTTTGTCTTCCGCCAACAGGCCGAATTGCTGCTTCATTTTGTGAGCGGTTTGCCATGTGCGAGTGACGACTTCCCCCACTCGACCCATGGCTTGGGAATCCGACGAAATCATACTAAAGGCACCACGGTCATGCAGAATGTCTTCCGCGGCGATGGTTTCTTTGCGAATTCGGGAATCGGCAAAAGCCACGTCTTCAGGAATGTTGCTGTCCAAGTGATGACATACCATCAACATGTCCAAATGCTCATCCACCGTGTTGCGGGTATAAGGTCGCGTCGGGTTGGTAGACGAAGGTAAAACGTTCGGGTTCGAACAGGCTTGGATGATGTCTGGTGCATGGCCGCCACCTGCGCCTTCTGTGTGATAAGTGTGAATTACACGGTCTTTAAACGCGCCAATGGTGCTGTCCACAAAGCCGGATTCGTTCAAGGTGTCAGTATGGATCGCCACCTGTACATCGTACTTTTCCGCCACGCTCAAACAACAATCAATGGAGGCCGGTGTGGTGCCCCAATCTTCGTGCAGTTTTAAACCACAAGCACCGGCTTCGAGCTGTTCTTCCAGTGCGTCCGGCAGGCTGGCATTGCCCTTGCCAAGAAAACCTAAATTCATTGGCATGCTGTCAGTAGCTTGCAACATTTTGCCTAGATACCAAGGCCCCGGTGTACAGGTCGTCGCATTGGTACCGGTAGCTGGGCCCGTGCCGCCGCCAATCATGGTGGTCACGCCAGAAGTGAGCGCTTCTTCAATTTGTTGTGGGCAAATAAAATGAATGTGCGCGTCTATACCACCAGCGGTCAGGATGGAGCCTTCCCCCGCGATCACTTCGGTACCCGGCCCGATAATAATGTCCACATTGTCTTGCACGTCTGGATTGCCGGCTTTACCGACTTTAAAAATACGGCCTTCCTTGATGCCCACATCGCCTTTGACAATGCCCCAATGGTCGAGAACCAATGCATTGGTGATCACCAAATCCACGGCGGTGTCATTGGTCACTTGGCTTTGTCCCATGCCGTCACGGATGACTTTGCCGCCACCAAATTTTACTTCGTCGCCGTAGGTGGTGAAGTCTTTTTCCACCTGTATCCAAATGTCCGTATCGCCCAAACGCACACGGTCACCCGTGGTTGGACCGAACATTTGCGCGTAGCTTTGTCTGTCTATTTTTGCTGTTTTTGGCTGGCTCATGATGCGGCCTCCGAATCGTTAGAAAGAGACCCCATCACCTCGCCACGAAAACCGTAAATGGTTTTGCTGCCAGCGTATTCCACCAAATCTACTTCGCGGCCTTGGCCGGGTTCAAAACGCACCGCGGTGCCAGAGGCAATGTTCAAACGAAACCCTTTGGTGGCTTCGCGATCAAAAGACAGGGCGGGGTTCACTTCGTAAAAATGGTAATGGGAGCCAATTTGCACTGGGCGGTCACCCGTATTTTCGACCCTAAGGGTCATGGTATTACGGCCCACATTGAGTTCGATGTCGCCTTCGGCAACCTGTATCTCACCTGGAGTCATGATGCTTTCCTTTTAACAAAATATTGACGAGCACAGTCGTCATTAATTTATAGGATTATGGACAGTGACCAACTTAGTACCATCAGGAAACGTCGCTTCCACCTGCACTTCATGGATCAGCTCAATCACGCCGTCCATCACTTGATCCGCGCTTAATAGGGTTTTGCCGTAGGCCATCAGTTCGGCCACGGTTTTACCGTCCCGCGCACCTTCGATGATTTCCATGGTGATGTAGGCCATCGACTCTGGGTAGTTGAGTTTTAGACCGCGATTCAAACGACGCTCGGCCAGTAGGGCTGCGGTAAAAACCAGAAGCTTGTCTTTTTCTCTTGGTAGCAATTCCATCAGTAATGCCTCTTTCTGTTGCCATATATCGAACCAAAACGGAGCGACCGCACTTTTTTAGGTCGACCAGATTCTGGGTTCCTTGCTCTCTTTTCCTAGCAATGCCGGCCGAATATCTTGCCAACATTGAATAAACAGTTGTTTCACTTGTTCCGAATCATCATGAATACTGCGAACCATAATGTATTCGCCCACCAGACTCACGCCACTTAATGACCCATGTTGGGTACAGTATTGGCGCAGTCTATCCATTAGCTCATCATGATTGGTGTTTAAATCAAATGGCCCAGCAATCATTAAGCCATTGATTGGTTGGCCATCTAGCCCGGCCTTAGACGAAAAAACCGCTCGGCTTTGGCTGTCTATCACCAAGCGTTCTCGGACTTTTAGACGACCATGTTGACGAATCTGAAAACCTTGTTCTGCATGACCTTCGCCGAAGCCTTGCTGGTTGGCAGGCAAACCAAAACAGGTGATTTCCCAGCCGATGAATTTGGCGTTTTCCGCAAGATCAATGCAGTTTTCAAGGCGAGTATGGGCATTCGGATAGAGAATGGTTTCCTGTGGTAACCATTCCATCAGGCTGTTTGCAGCAACATTTAATTGAACAATTTGATGCTGGAGGCTTTTGTCTTCCCTCGCGCGATAAACGCGACCCGCACCGGGCGTGGTGATCAAAACGTGAGTGTTTTCAGCCAGATTGGCAGTAATGGTTAATCTATCGCCAGACACCAAACCACCCGGAGGATGCAATAAGTACACATGCGCCGTGTCTTTGCCTTCCGGATAAAAGGGCTTTTGCACATACAAAGGCCCTTGGTGATCGCAGGTTTTGAGCACGGTACCGCGCGCGGTTTTACTAAAGCCCAAGGTAAGAAACGCATGCCACTGGGACGTCGCCAGACTTGTTGTTGACGACACAGGCAGAGGCGTTTGCTGTTCGTTCCCCTTGTCTTCCAAAGTAAAGCCTGCCAAAGCAAGATTATGTGATGAGTTCATCAGTGTCCTATTTAGGCGTTTCATTGTTTTTATGCTGACTTAAATATGCAAGAACTACACCGCTAAATACTGCTTTATCAAGGTATCGTTTAGATTTTCCATTTTATCGGAGGCCACAACGCGGCCTTTTTCCATCAAACGAAACTCCTTACCAACCCGACGAGCAAAACCCAGTTTCTGCTCTACCAAGATCACAGTCAGCCCTTCTTCGGCATTAAGTTTAAGAATCACATCACCGATTTGTTTCACAATATTAGGCTGAATGCCTTCATTCGGCTCGTCCAGAATCAATACCTTTGGCTCTAATACCAAGGCACGACCAATGGCAAGTTGCTGTTGCTGACCGCCCGATAGATCCCCACCACGTCGATGCAACATGTCTTTTAGCACGGGAAACAGCTCAAAGATTTTCTCTGGGATTTCCTTCGGGCTGTCGGTGGTACGTTTGCTGCGAACAGGCAAACCAATGCGCAGGTTCTCTTCCACTGTGAGCATGGGGAAAATATCACGCCCTTGGGGCACATAACCTATGCCAGAGTAAGCGCGCTTTTCAGCGCTTTGCTTATTCAGCACTTCGCCTTCCATGGTGATCTCACCACTTTTGATGGGTAACAAGCCCATGATGGTTTTTAATAAGGTGGTTTTACCCACGCCATTACGCCCCATGATGCAGGTGATGGAACCGGGTACTATGTCTAAATCCAGTCCCCAAAGAATTTGCGTGCCGCCGTAAAGTTGATCGACTTTGTTAATAGAAATCATGCCCTTTCCCCCTTACCTTGTTCTGCGCCTTTTTCACCTACGGCCTCTTCTCCAAGGTACACTTCAATCACATCTTTGTTGCTTTGAATTTGATCCATGGTGCCTTCCGCCAACACAGAGCCCTGATGCAAAACGGTCACGGTACGGGCAATGCTGCGCACAAATTCCATATCGTGCTCCACTACGATCACGGTGCGTTCACCCGCAAGGGAGGTGAGCAACTCTGCGGTGCGTTCGGTTTCTTGAGCGGTCATGCCAGCCACAGGTTCATCTATTAACAGTAGTCTTGGGTCAGCCGCCAATAACATGCCGATTTCCAACCATTGCTTTTGGCCGTGGGATAAAGCCCCAGCCAGCATAAATCTGTGCTCTGCCAAGCCGATGGTTTTTAACACCTCATCGATGCGATCTATCTGGGTAGGCGTTAAGCGAGAGAACAAGGTTGGCAACACACGCTTGTCGGTTTTAAGCGAAAGCTCCAAGTTGTCGAACACGGTTTGCTCTTCAAATACCGTCGGTTTCTGGAATTTACGACCTATGCCAAGCTGGGCAATTTCTGCTTCGTCTTTGTTAAGCAAATTATGGTTTTGCCCAAAATAGACGGTGCCGGAATCGCATTGGGTTTTTCCGGTAATCACGTCCATCAAGGTGGTTTTACCCGCCCCATTGGCACCGATTAAACAACGCAATTCACCGTCATTGATGTACAGATTCAAATTGTTCAGGGCTTTAAAACCGTCAAAGCTGAGGTTTAAATCTTCCACATAGAGAATCATTTGATTGTCTACATTGACCCGACTTTGAGCTGGCGCAAGAAATGGCCACACCTGATCACGACGAAATAATTCACGGGTATTGTCTAAGGCACTCATACTTGGGACTCCTTAGCATTCGTTGGACGATACTTGGCTTTTAACTGGCCATACACCCCCATTAAGCCTTTTGGTAAATACAGGGTAACCAAGACGAACATGGCACCCAAAGCAAACAACCAAGCATCTGGCATGATCGCGGTAAAACGGGTTTTTGCGTAGTTCACCAAGAGCGCGCCTATCACCGCACCAATCAAGGTGCCACGACCACCGACGGCCACCCAGATCACCATTTCGATGGAGTTAACAGGCGAAAATTCTCCCGGGTTGATGATGCCAACTTGTGGCACATATAAAGCCCCGGCAATACCTGCGATGACGGCGGAATAGACAAACAACCAAACCTTATAACGGTCGGTGCGATAGCCAATAAAGCGCGAGCGAGATTCCGCATCACGGATGGTTAATACCACTTTGCCAAAGCGCGAAGAAAGAATGCGCTGGCTGATGACAAATATCACTGATAATAACAGTGCGGTAATGATAAATAAGCTGATGCGGGTGCTATCAGATTGCAAACTAAAGCCGAGAATTTCTTTAAAGTCCGTTAAGCCATTATTGCCACCAAAGCCCATTTCGTTGCGGAAAAACGCCAACAATAAAGCGTAGGTTAAGGCCTGCGTCATGATGGACAAGTACACCCCCGTCACCCGGGAACGAAACGCTAACCAACCAAACACAAAGGCCAATAAACCGGGCACGGCAACAGCCATTAGCATGGCGAACCAGAACTGATCCATGCCGAGCCAGAACCAAGGCAATTCTTTCCAATCTAAGAAGACCATGAAGTCTGGCAAAAGCGGATCGCCATACACACCACGGTCACCTATTTGACGCATTAAATACATACCCATGGCATAACCGCCCAAGGCAAAAAATGCTCCGTGACCTAGGCTCAAAATACCGCAATACCCCCAGATGATGTCCACCGCCAGCGCCAACATGGCATAGCACAGGTATTTACCTAACAAGGTAATGGTGTAAGTGCTGACGTACAAAGCGGAATCCGCAGGTAAAAACAAATTCGCCGCCGAGGCCAATAGGGTCACACCCAATAAAATCACCACAAAAGGCAGGGTATGTTTACCGGACGAACGCCCTTCTGAAAACCAAGCTGTAAGACGACTCATTCTGCTGCCCTCCCTTTTTGTGGAAAGAGTCCTTTAGGACGTTTTTGAATAAAGAGAATAATAAACACCAATACCAGAATGGCCGCGAGTACCGCGCCCGTGGTCGGTTCAAGAAACTTGGTGGCAATACCTAAAGTAAAGGCCGCCACTAACGTACCCAATAAGTTACCCACACCACCAAACACCACCACCATGAAGGAGTCGATAATGTACGCCTGACCCAAGTTAGGACCGACGTTAGTGAGCTGGCTTAACGCCACACCAGCAATGCCTGCGATACCAGAGCCCAAACCAAAGGTCATGGCGTCGACCCAATTGGTTTTCACCCCCATGGCTTTCGCCATGTTGCGGTTTTGTGAGACAGCGCGAACATTTAGCCCTAGAGAAGTTTTCTTCAAAATAATCACCAATGCGATAAACACCAGCAATGCAAAAGCAAGAATGTACAAACGGTTTAACGTTAGAGATAAAACCGGGTTAATTTCCCAAGAGCCACTCATCCAGCTCGGTGTCGATACTTGGCGGTTAAGCGGTGAAAAGATGGTGCGTACCAGCTGTTGCAAGATCAAACTGATCCCGAAGGTGGCTAATAAGGTTTCCAATGGACGACCGTGCAAATGGCGAATCACTAAACGTTCGATTAATACGCCCATTAAACCCGACACCAAAAAGGCCGCGGGAATCGCCACCCAGATGGAATAGTCTATGTAGTTCGGCATGATCAACTGCACCACATAGGTGGTGTAAGCGCCGAGCATGATCATCTCGCCATGGGCCATGTTGATCACCCCCATCACGCCAAAGGTAATCGCCAAACCAATGGAAGCGAGCAAGAGTACAGATCCTAGACTCAAGCCAAAGAAAAGCTGATCAACAAAGGCAAAGCGTTTGGCACGTTGGGCGATCTGTTCTAATGCGCCTTGTGCGGCTTTGATAATGGCTGGATTGTCGTCTTGAGTCAGCTTGGTTAAGGCGTTTCGTACATCGTTTTCTAAGCTGGTGGACAGTGTTTCGATAGCCACCAGTCGGTTAGACACTGCCAATTCCGTTTGCGATGCCGTATGCATCGCCAAGGCCAATCCCATTGCCTCTTTGACTTTCTTGTTTGGCTCGTTGGGGTAAAGGTCTTCTAAAATCACCACGGTACTTGCGTCTAATTTGGACAGTAATTCTCGTACGGCACTTTCACGCACGCTTGGGGATTTTGCGGTGAGTTGAATTCGCGCAATGGCATTGCGTAAGTAACCACGTAACTTATTGTTTACTCTTATTTTTTTAACATCTCGTTTGGCCAAATTTGGCACTAGAGTGTCGTTAAACACCTGTTTATAAAGGGTCTTGCCTTGATCATCGAATTTGCCCACAAGGTTTTTGTTGGCCTTGATGTAATACAGGTCGCCACCGAGCAATACACGAAACAGCGGTAATATGGCTTCGCCCTTGGCTTCTTCGAGCTGCTCTAAAATCAACTCCATGTGTTTCAGCTTTGCGCCTGCGAGCTCAGTGAACAAGGCATCAACACGGCTTGTCTCGGCGGCCTGTATTGGAAAAGATAAGAGTCCAAAAAGACAGCAGCAAAGTGCAATTAATTGTCTCAAAGTGATACTCCATTTTGGGGGTGGTTACGGTTACGAATGGGCTCTTTCAGCGTGTATTCTTATAAAAAGCTTTATAAAAACGGTCTCGTAAAGGAATAAAGCAAGGATCAAAAAAGGCTCTCTGCCTAGTTGATGCAGAGAGCCAGCTTTTAACCCTGGGAGCGAGTCAAAACACCTTGCTTAGTAGTTCTGGCCTGAACAGGCTTTGGTTTTCGTATTGTAGTTACCGCACTTGATCGGTGCTGTCCAATCTGAAATCAGGTCTTTAGAACCCGGTAGAAAGTCAGACCAGGCATCGCCGGCAACCACACCGTCCGTTTCCCAAACCACTTCAAATTGACCGTCGTCTTGGATTTCGCCAATCAGCACAGGCTTGCTCAAGTGATGGTTCTTGTTCATCACCGCAACACCACCGGTTAGGTTCGGTGTTTCTTGACCAATCATGGCCTGTTCAACCGCGTCTACGTCCGTTGTGCCCGCTTGTTTCACCGCGTTCGCCCACATTTTGAAACCGATGTAAGTCGCTTCCATTGGGTCGTTTGTGACGCGCTTAGGATTCTTGGTATAAGCTTTCCACGCTTTAATGAAGGCTTCATTCTCATCTGTTTCAACACTTTGGAAATAGTTCCAAGCCGCTAGATGACCAACAAGGGGTTTCGTGTCTAGACCAGATAATTCTTCTTCACCCACCGAGAAGGCAACCACTGGGATGTCTTCTGCTGAAATACCTTGGTTACCCAATTCTTTGTAGAAAGGAATGTTGGCGTCACCATTGATGGTAGAAACCACGGCGGTTTTCTTACCTGCGCTACCGAATTTTTTAATGTCAGATACAATCGACTGCCAATCAGAATGACCGAATGGCGTGTAGTTGATCATGATATCTTGTGCCGCAACGCCTTTGGCTTTCAAATAGGCTTCAAGAATTTTGTTGGTGGTACGTGGATAAACATAATCCGTACCCGCTAGCACAAAACGCTCTACGTCTAGATCGTTCATCAAATAATCTACCGCTGGGATCGCTTGCTGGTTTGGCGCAGCGCCAGTGTAAAATACGTTTTTAGACGACTCTTCGCCTTCGTATTGCACTGGGTAGAACATCAAACCGTTCAACTCTTCTAGAACAGGCAGAACAGATTTACGAGAAACCGATGTCCAGCTACCAAAGATCACGTCAACTTTGTCTTTCGTCAAAAGCTCACGACCTTTTTCGGCAAACAAAGGCCAGTTAGAGGCGGGGTCAACCACAACGGCTTCTAGCTTTTTACCAAGCAAACCGCCTTTTTTGTTTTGATCGTCTACCATCATCAAAACCGTGTCTTTCAATGTGGTTTCAGAAATCGCCATCGTGCCAGACAAAGAATGCAGTACACCCACCTTAATGGTATCGGCTGCAATAGAAGGCAGTGCGATTAACGTCGCACCGGATAAAGCAATTGCGGAAACTAACGTCTTGATCTTCATGGTCCAGTCTTCCTCTTGTGATTTACAGTATTGTTTAATTTGAATAAGAGATATGAGACATCCCTGAAACCTCATGTCGGTAGACCCAGTATTCAAAATTCACCAGTAGAAAGGTATGCGCGAAATGACTTAGGGGGATACGTCATTTGACGTATAAGGCGGTTTTTCGCTCTGCTAGGCAGGACCTTAGCTCCCTCCCCTTATGCCTTCGAAAGGGAGGGGTTATGGTTTTATCTGCTTCCGTTCAAATGCTTTGAGCTGCGAGTTTTATTCCGCCCTGCTGGGCGGGTAACTTTTTTCAATCGATAAAAAAGTAACCAAAAAATCTTTTGTCGGACTTTCAGCCCAAAACGTGTCATTGCCTTGGTTTTGCATCAGGTTTAGCAAGACGCTTGATGGCGTAAGGCATAAATTATTTTTGCTGTCGTGAGGAAGATTGTTTTTAACGGACTCGAAAACTACTCATGGTCGCACAATCAGGATTGTGTCGAACTTAGTTTGTCTGGGTCGAGAGTCACCAAGACCTTGTTGTACAGTGGATGCTGTGCATGTGCATTCCGGCCGCACTTTGAAGTCTGGAGAAGTTGTCAAACAGGTACGGCTTCAATAATACTCAGCGGGCATTTGCTGGGAATTACCCGGTTGATTTTAAAGCCCGCCTTGGCGAGTAGGTCTTCAAACTCTTGTGCTGAGCGTTCCTTTGCGCCGAGTAAAAGTAGCATCACAATATCCAGAGATTTCTCGAATACTTGCGGCTCATCTTCTTTAATCAGCATATCCATAATGAGCAATCGGCCATTATCCTTGATGACATTTCGGCAATTCTCAAGAATCTTTATACAGGCATCGTCATTCCAGTTGTGAAGAACATACTTAATGGTATAACAATCAGCAATAGGCTCTATTTTTTGGAAAAAGTCTCCCCCTGCCAGATTAAATTCCACAGGTGTATCTGTCCCTTGCTTTTGAAGAATAACTTCAGGCAAATCGAAAAGTGTAGTTTTTACCTTAGGATATTCCGACTTAATAGCGTTAAGTAAACACCCTTCTGCACCGCCTAAGTCAACAACATGGCTCATAGAGCTAAAGTCGTAGGCATCCACGAGTGGCTTATCAAAACTGTATGAGAAATCCGACATGGCATGGTTAAAAATCCTGCCATCTTGAGGGCTGTCATGCTTGAAATACTCGAAGGGATTATCACTGTCGGGAAAAGCTATAGAAAAAGCAGGTTTTCCCGTTTCGATTGAGTACTCTAAACTGTTGAATGCTTTCCACATCCACGAGCCGCCCATCATTCTGGCAAAATTTCTTTGCGATCCGGTAACATCGCTTTTTAGATAGTCTGAAATCTCCGTGTTTGAAATGATCTGATGTTCGTCGATTGAAAATATCCCTTGGGTAGACAGCACACGGATCAGTCTGAATAAGGCATTCTCATCAACACCTAGTTTTTCACTTAATAGATTGATGGGGTAAGGTGTATCGCCAATGGTGTCGGCAATCCCCATATTGGCTGCAATACTTAGGCATCTTGATGACACCATCTGTATCATGATTTGCTTCATATTTGCAGGTGGTGCTTTAGCCATCTCTTTATTCATACTGCTAACTCCCAATCCATCGCTGTAAAAATACAAGCAATAAAACAATAATAATTTGTTATCGGCAGAACAAGAGATTTTTCATTTTCAGGCTTGGATAATAAAAAAGAGTACATTAAAGTGGATGTTCACGTTATATGTTAAGGTTCTCAAACATTTAAACAGGCCACCCACCTCTCAAAGTCTGTCATATCAAACGATAGGCTTTTAAATGGAAAATAGGAAAATGTTTTAGTATCAAGGCATAAGGATTCTCAGCTAAAAAATAACGTGCTGTGGATAAATGAAATAACGCGCATGCTCGTTTTCCCAGTTTTTGTTTATAAGGCTATAAAAGTGAATTAAATAAATTACTTAGGTAGTTTTTGATAGGCTTTCAAAAAAGTGTAAATGAGCATGCGCACTATTAAAATGTTATGTGTAGGTATATATGGACCGAATTTATCACCCAATAGTAGAGTCGCCACACTTATATGATATTGATTGTTTCTCATACAAATTTGTAGAGAAAGATAACTCAAAATCCTATATAGATCTGCACCTAAAGAAAGACAGTGAGGTTGTTTGTCTCAGATTTTGGGGGCCTCAAGACTTGGAGATAGAAAAAGGATTTCCTTGGGCGACGGGTGGAATGTTCATTGAAGATATTAAGTCGCATGGACTTGAATCACTGGGTATTTATGTCGGAGATTTTGAAGCATCTAATGGCTCAATTACATTTTGGGCAAAAAGCGTTGAGCGCCTCAGCTAAATACATAACAATCAGCTCAAACCGACCTCCACTGCGTTGCTCGTTTTGTGCTTTTTCGCTACGCTCGCACAAAACAATCAACTTCGTTCCGGCGGCTTAGCTGGGCGTTAGCAATATTCAAGAGTCTGTATGCAAATTAATTTTAAAGAAGCTAAATTAGAGGATTCAGAAACCATAGGTTCTTTGGTTGTTGATCTTACAAATGAAATATGTGAATTAACCAAAGCACAGCATTTTGATATTAACCTCAATAGTACAATTGAGCGTTGTCGTGAACTAATTCGTGACGGTCATTACGCTGCGATTATCGGTGAATATCAAAATAAGTCTATTGCCGTTGTTACTTTTACTGAAACATATGCTTTATACGCTGGTGGCAAAATTGGTGTAATTCAAGAGTTTTATGTTTCACCTGAACTTAGAGCTTCAGGTGTTGGTTCTACGTTAATCGAACAAGTTAAAAAATACGGGAAGCTACATGATTGGTCATGCATTGAATTATGCACTCCACCTTTACCCGAATTTGAAAGGACATTAAATTTTTATCAAAAAAATGGTTTAACTCCTGTTGGTGGTCGTAAAATGAGACAGGCATTGTAATAAAATATTACTAACAAGGTGTTCAAACGGACAAAAACAGTTGGCTGTTTCACTCCGTCCAGCATCTTAGCCAACAATTTTTTGTCGCTTAACGCAGTGTTAAACGCCAGAGATAGCAAAGTCTACTGCGTTTATTATTTGATCTCGAAAGTGTACTAAGGTACCGACAGGTTCTTTCAATAGATTGGATGGCATAGAAGACATTTGTGGCGTCAGTAACAATAAGCCTTCTTCTTCAAAAGTAATTTCAGGGGTTAAAATATCCATCGATTCATTTTTAAAAAATGATACAAGCCCAAGTGGAATCACAATTCTAGTTGCCAGGTCAGAAATGTAGGGGCTTTGAATATCTAGAAGATAAGGGTAAAACTTCCGGGTCGTTTTACTTGGGTTGCGATACACATCAAACTGAGCCATTAAAAGTTCCTGAATTCATCGCCAAAGCCCCCGTTTTGTTCCACGAATTCGTTATAAGCTTTAATCGCTGGTTTATTATTTTCTGCCCATTTGGTAGCTTCCACCTGAGCAAGTTGGTTTTTAAGCGCCAGCTCAAGAGTGGCTGAGAGGTTGATGTTTAGCGCTCTGGACTTTGCTAGTAAGTCACTGTTTATACTAAGGTTTGTTGATTTTTTGGGGGCACTGTCATCGTATAAGGTATGCATTGTCGAGCTCCTGCACTATGCGCATATCAGTGCGCATAATACATCATTTAACAAAGCTGTAAAACGGACACCGCTTACAGCAGCGTTACATATATTAATAACTATGACGAATATTTATCTCAGGGACTTGAGGATTATCGCTAAGGAAGCTGTTTTTGACTTAGTCCAGGACGCAATGTTATGAAGTTCCTAGGCCCAAGAAGAGCACTTAACGACAGCGAAGCTAAAAAATGGTTTGAATCAGAGCTTGAATCACCTTCACGTTTCGTTGTGGCAGAATCTGGATCTGATGAACTTATCGGTTTTTGTGGTGTTAAATCAGAAAAAGGAATCTTTGATTTTGGCTACTTCTTGCGAGAGAAGTTTTGGGGAAGAAGAATCGCAACCGAATCTTGCAAGCTCGTACTTCAAACGATTGCTAGTGAATTTGATTTAAGTAAGTTAAAAATCTTCATTGCTAATGAGAATACCGCCAGTCAACAAGTAGCAGAAAAGTTGAGTTGGCAACGCACGGTGAATTTCACAAAAGATGGAGAAGAAGGGCATCTATACTCCACCATGTAACAAGGCCCTGCAACACTAGGCCATTAGCTGCCTCTCCGCTTTACTGACGTGCGGGCCTTCGACTCGGTTGCGAGCTGCGTTATATGCATGTTAGAGATAGTGCCAGAGGTCAAAAAATATGAAGTTTTCATTATTCAGTAAATCTGAATCCCAGAGCGTTATCGATCTTTTCAAAAGTGTATTCTCTGCATCAGAGGGCGAAGCAGAAGGGCAAGTGATTGCTGATTTTGTTTCAAATCTAATTACTACCACCAAACCACAAGATTTAATTGGTTGCATCGCAGAAGAAAATGAGGTTTTTGTTGGCTGTATATTCTTCAGCCGTTTTACTGTGCCTAGTGGCACAACAGCATTTATTTTGTCACCAGTGGCTGTTTCAACAAATGTTCAGGGTACAGGTATTGGCCAAAAGCTAATTCAATATGGTCTGGATTATCTTAGCTCGCAAAATGTCAATTTAGTTTTCACATATGGTAATCCAAGTTACTACTCAAAAACTGGCTTCGCGAAAATCAATGAAAATATTGTAAAAGCACCTTACCCTCTAAGCCAGCCAATTGGGTGGCTTGCGCAATCACTTGATGGTAAAAAAATCGAGGCTATCGCTGGCCCTACTCAATGTGTAGAGGCATTAAATAATCCTGACCTATGGTAGCAACACACATAATAAATACAGGCAAAATCGCACACTTCGCGTGCTGGGTTCACAACAAAGTTGCTCGCCGTTTATACCTGCGTCATGTGTAAATAGATAAGGATAAGGAAGAATTAATTTTAACAGGCCACCTCTCAAAACTCGTCATATCAAGTGTTTGGATTTTTAAAAAGCCTTTGAGGCTGCAAGTTTATTCTGTCTTTATGGACTGGTAACTTTTTTCAGAGCCACAAAGCTTTGGTCTAAAGGAAAGTAAAAAGGCCCTTATCGGACTTTCTTTTAAGCCATGATGCCATCGAAAGAATAGTAAAAGCGCGATGCCTTATATGCAAACTCAAGGGTAAAAGACCTTCTTCTACGCAACTATTATGATAATTTATCCATTCATTCAAATAACAAAATAGTATTTTCCATTTTAAGGGCACTTTTGATGATATTGATAAAGCTTCTTCTGTCCTCTATTACCCTACTCTTTTTTGTCGGTTGTGCAGCTAACCCTTCCAGTTCATTGAAAGCCATGGACAAAGACAAGTCAGATCACTACAAAGACGGTGTTTTTCATAATACGGCTGATTTGCCTTCTAAATCGGTGGGTGATGTTCTAAAAATATTAGGGCGGGCGGCAGTCGGGAAAGAGCCCAACACCCAGCCTAATATGGTGATTCCTGTGCAAGCGATTAGCCGAACCGATTTGGATAATCTGAGTGATGACACCTTGCACATTGCTAAGTTAGGACATTCCTCTATCTTGCTTAAGGTATACGGTGAGTATTGGTTGCTTGACCCTATGTTTTCTGAACGTGCTTCCCCTTTTCAGTTTTTAGGACCTAAGCGTTTCCACCAGCCCCCTATTTCCTTGGAAGACTTACCTCCTATCAGTAAGGTGCTGATCTCTCATAATCACTACGATCATTTAGACAAGGCCACGGTGCTGGCCTTGTCCAGTAAAACAGAGCAGTTTTTGGTGCCTATTGGTGTGGATGGTAATTTAACCTCTTGGGGCATCAGTGACGATAAAATAACAGCGTTCGACTGGTGGCAAGAACAACAAACCAGCAAAGGCTTGGTGGCTTTCACGCCGTCGCAGCATTTTTCGGGACGTAGCCTAAGTGATAGAGATGAAACCTTGTGGGGATCATGGGTCATTAAAACCCCCACATTTAGCCTGTATTTTAGCGGCGACTCAGGCTATTTCGCAGGCTTTAAAGACATTGGTAACAAGTACGGACCTTTTGACCTAACCATGGTAGAAACGGGGGCTTATGATAAAGCCTGGCCATACAAACATATGCGACCAGAACAAAGCGTTCAGGCTCATATAGACCTAAAAGGTAAGGTCATGATGCCGATCCACAACTGTACCTTTAATCTTGCTTTTCATCCATGGAACGACCCTTTAGACAGGGTTCTTGCTGAAGCGATAAAACGGGATGTTAACCTTAGTACACCAGAATTTGGTCAAATCCTTAGTATTAGCGACCCCACCAGTAAAAAACGCTGGTGGCAGAAGAAATATTGATAACTAAAAGCAGACTTCCCCTCTTCCCCTAGCTCACCATTCAAATGCCTTCCGGCACAAAAACTGTCGTCAATACATTATGCTCCGCACCATAACGGTACAAAAAACCATCAAAACAGTCACTCGCTTGCCCTAACACTAGCCAATTTTTCCAAGAATAGGGCCTTGCAGACCCTCGATCAAACTTGGTACAAAGCTTGCTAATCTTGTATACAATCTTGAAATCATTCTTTGAGGCTTTTATGGTAAAGGGTGTTGAACTGATTAATACAAGCAAAAGCTATGATGGAAAAATCGCTGTGGATGGCATCGATTTAAAAATAGCCTCTGGCAGCTACTGTTGTTTACTGGGCCCCAGTGGGTGCGGAAAGAGCACCACATTACGCATGATTGCAGGCCATGAGGAGGTAACCTCTGGCGATATAGTATTAAATTCTCGTAACGTGACGGATCTGGCCCCACGCAAACGCGGCACGGCAATGATGTTTCAGAATTACGCCCTATTCCCTCATTTAAGCTGTGTAGACAATGTGGCTTACGGCTTGAAGATCGCCGGTTTAAATAAAGCAGACCGAACCAAAGAAGCAATGGAGATGCTAGACCTTGTGAATATGGCGTCCTTTGCAGATAAGCGCCCTGATCAACTTTCTGGCGGTCAACAACAGCGAATCGCCTTAGCACGAGCATTAATATGCAAACCCGACGTGGTACTTTTAGACGAGCCACTTTCTGCACTTGACCCCTTTCTTCGTATACAAATGCGTAAAGAATTAAAACAGTTACAAAGCAAGCTCGGTTTAACCTTTATCCATGTTACTCATTCCCAAGAAGAGGCTTTTGCGTTAGCGGATTTAGCCGTGGTCATGGCCGATGGGGTTATCCAGCAACAAGGTCATCCAAAATCCATTTTTGAAAAACCCGCTTCTGCTTTTGTTGCCGACTTTATTGGCGGCCACAATGTTTTAAAAGCCAATACATTAAATGACCCATCTCCTCTTAATGGGGCCGAGTCGTTTTCTATCCGTTCCGACAAAATAAGCCTTGCCCCCTTGGATGCAAACACGGAAGAACATCATGTTTCTATCAAGGCTGAAATTCTTGATGTGGAGTTTCAGGCGCAATTTTACTTTGTTGAAACACGGTTGGCAGATGGTCAAAAGGTGATGTGCTATATCCCTGAAGACCAACTCCCACAAGACCTTGCAATACCTGCTTTACACGTCCAGTTGAGCTGGGCACTCGATAACATAAACCCCTTCCACCCTAACTAAAAGCTTAAAAGGAAACCACGATGACAGACTCAAAAATCACGCCTGAAACGCAAGTAGCTCTCGACACGGACGTTCCAAAAGAAAGCAGTACCAAAGAGACAGGCGTTTTATCACGTCGAACTCTATTAAAAGGGGCCGTAGGCGCTACCGCCATTTCTGGGTTCCCTATGATTTGGGCACAGAATATTAAGGATGTGACCTTGCGACAATTTGGTACGGGTGTATCAAATCTCAATGCTATCGCCGATAAATGTAAAGAAGATCTCGGTTTTAATTTGCAGCTGACTTCTCTGGATTCCGACAGCGTGACACAGCGGGCCATTACTCAGCCAAAATCTTACGATATTGCCGACATTGAATATTGGATTTGTAAGAAGGTGTTTCCGTCTGGAAACATGCAACCTTTGGATGTCCGTAAACTGAAAAACTTCGACAAAATTTCGCCTCTTTTCATTAACGGTAAATTAACCAAAGACTCTACCATTGCACAGGGTACCGCACCTCATACGGTCGGTTTCGTAGAAAGTAAAGATTCAACCTCTTTTGCCAAAGCGCCTACGGATTGGATGACTCTGGTTCCCACTATTTATAACGCCGATACCTTAGGTATACGCCCAGATTTAGTGGGTCGTGATATTACCTCATGGGCCGACATTATGGACCCTGCGTTTAAAGGCAAAGCGTCTATTCTGAATATTCCTGCCATTGGCATTATGGATGCCGCGATGATCTGTGAAGCCATGGGCGAAATCACCTATGGCGATAAAGGCAACATGACGAAAGACGAAATCAATAAAACCATGGCGATTTTAACAGACGCTAAAAAAGCCGGGCAATTCCGCGCTTTTTGGAAGTCTTTTGATGAGTCGGTTAACTTGATGGCGTCTGGTGAAGTGGTCATTCAAAGTATGTGGTCTCCTGCCGTGGCCGCCGTTCGTAGCCGAGGTATTGCCTGTAAATACCAACCATTAAAAGAAGGTTATCGTGCTTGGGGTGGTGGTCTTGGGTTGGCAGGCCACTTGTCTGGTTTAGAACTTGAAGCCGCTTATGAATATATCGATTGGTATTTGTCTGGTTGGGTCGGTGCCTATCTGAACCGTCAGGGGTATTACAGTGCGGCACCTTCGACTTCGAAAGCCTTTATGACAGACGACGAATGGGGCTATTGGATCGAGGGTAAACCTGCTCAAGGGGCGATCTTAAGCCCAACAGGCGATCTGATGGAAAAAGCTGGCGCGGTTCGTGATGGTGGATCTTACTGGGATCGAATGGGGGCCGTTGCCTGTTGGAACTCTGTAATGGATGAAAACCGTCACATGATTCGTAAGTGGAACGAATTTATCGTCTCTTAATAAGCGACGATGACTCAGTTCTCAGTCAGTACAACTATCTGGCTGAGAACTTCCACCCACCAATAAGAGTAGAGTTTATACATGCTTATTAATACAAAAAATGTCAGTAGTTATTGGCAGTCATTGCCGCTCACTTTGGTTCTGATGACATTTTTGGTGTTTCCTCTGTTTGTTATCACCGTGGTCAGTTTTTGGGATTATAACGAGTATTCCATTATTCCTGACTTTATCTTCGACAATTATGAGTACCTTTTGACCTCTAAAGTCACTTGGCTGGCCTATGTAAATACCTTTAAATACGCCTTTCTTGCTTGGCTACTCACCTTGCTCATAGGCTTTACTGTCGCCTATTTTTTAGCTTTTCATATCAAAACAAACGGCATGCAAACCCTGTTGTTTTTGATTTGTACTATCCCGTTTTTAACCTCTAATATCATTCGCATGATTTCATGGATTCCATTATTAGGCCGTAACGGTTTGATCAATTCAGGATTACAGTCTGCGGGGCTTACCGATGCTCCCTTGGAGTTTTTGCTCTACAGCGATTTCGCCATTGTGTTGGCTTATGTTCACCTTTATACCTTATTCATGGTGGTGCCGATTTTTAACAGTATGATGCGTATTGATAAAAGCTTAATAGAGGCGGCTATTGATGCTGGTGCCAAGCCTTATCATATCCTTCGGGATGTGGTCATTCCGCTTTCTAAATCCGGCATTATTATTGGCAGCATTTTTGTTTTCACCCTCGTCATGGGGGATTTTGTGACGGTGAAAATTATGGGCGGTGGTATTCGGGCCAATATCGCGACGCTCATTTATAACGAAATATCTTTGCTGCAATATCCGGCGGCCGCCGCTGGGGCGGTTGTTTTGCTGTTTACCGTTATCTTAATTTTGGTCATTCTGTTCCGTTTGGTTGATATTCGTAAGGAGCTTTAATATGAAAAAACGCTCTACTGGCTTTTATCTTCTGAGCCTTTTCTTTGCTGTCTTTGTGCTGTTTTTATACGGCCCTACGCTCACGATTGCTTTGCTGTCTTTTCAGGGACCGGGGGGCGGTTTAACCTTCCCCATGCAAGGCGTCTCGTTATATTGGTTTGAACAGCTGTTTCAAAAACAGGCGGTGGGGAATTTTGGCGATGCCATTGTGCGCTCTTTCACCCTAGGCTTAAGCGTGATGGTAACCACGGTGGTGGTGTCTTTCTTGGCGGGTTTGGCGTTTCGTAAGCGTTTTGCTGGCAGTTCGTTTTTATTCTATCTCACATTAACCAGTTTAATTATTCCTTCTATCTTAGTGAGTTTGGGGATTGGTTTGATGTTTGACCGTATGGATTGGGAGTCTAATTGGTATTCTTCTGGCTTTGGTGCGCATCTGACGTGGACGCTACCTTTTGGCTTGCTGATTATGTTTGCGGTTTTCAATCGCTTTAACCCTAGCTACGAAACCGCTTCTGCTGACCTTGGCGCTTCCCATTGGCAAACCTTTAAATACGTTTTGTTGCCTTTATTGGCGCCTAGCCTTATTGGTGTTGGACTGTTTGGTTTTACCTTAAGTTGGGATGAATTCGCCCGTACGCTGATGACATCTGGCAGTTTTAATACCCTGCCCCTTGAGCTGTTTGCCATGACGACCAACGTGACGACGCCCGTGCTTTATGCTTTGGGCACTCTGACTACTGTGACTTCTTTTTCCTTGATTATCATTACCTTATGTATTTTACGCTGGACACGACGTTCCTATTCTAACAAGGCATAACATGACGATATTTGTAATTAACCCTAACGCTTCATCCAGTATGACGACCATATTAGAACAAGAGGCCGCGGGGTTATTAGGTGTTCATCACGCTTTGCGGTTTGTTACATCCGAGCAAGGTCCGGCCAGTATTGAGGGCCACAGTGATGGCGCATTAGCGGCTTTTCATCTGACTCAAATGGTTCGTGATATCGAAAGTTCCGCTTCATCAGAGAAGGCCAGCGCTTATGTTATCGCTTGTTTTGACGATACGGGGTTAGATGCGGTACGCGAGCTGACAACAGCGCCCGTTATCGGGATTGGTGAAGCCGCCATGCACGCGGCCAGTTTTATTAGCCAAAGGTTTTGCATCATGACCACCTTGCAGCGCTCCGTTCCCATATTGGAAAGAAACCTTAGCCAATATGGTCTAGCCTCTCGTTGTGCGGGTGTATTTGCCTCCGGTATTCCGGTACTGCAGTTAGAAGCCGATCCAAACAGTTACCAGCGACTCCTACAAGCTTCTCATGATGCTCTGGAACAACATCATGGGGAAGCCTTGATACTCGGCTGCGCGGGAATGAGCCACTGGGTAACTCGTTTAGAAACGGATTTAGGTGTCCCTGTGGTGGATGGGGTACGCAGCGCCATTAAATTTGCAGAAGCCTTAATCGATTTAAACCTCAACACCAGTAAAAAACTAAGCTACCAGTTTCCTGAGAAGAAACCTCACACCTAGCTTTGGCGCGAACATAATAGGCGGCTGCGGCGGTATAAAACCCAGTCATATTAAGGCACTCGCAGAATGGAAAAATAGTTTGAAAAAGAGGTCGCTTAAAAGCTCTATTAGTCAATTGAGGGGATGAACTTTTCTTTTTCTAACACTTTAATAAGACTTCGCATTAAAAAGTTGTTCATAAAGCTCACATAGTAGGTTCTACCGTTTTCTTTTAAAGGCTTTATAAAACCCGATTCTTTCATTTTCGAAATCAAATGTGTTTTTTGCCTACTGGTTAACCCATCAAATGCTTCATCAAGTTCACTCGCGGTGAAGCTTTGTTTAGAAATTCCGAGGTTTAAAACCTTTGCCTCTTCTTTGTTGATATAGCCTCTATCAACACCAAGCTTTATCGTTGGAACTAAAATGTTTTTGTAGAGAAAATCAAAATCCAAGAGCTTGTTTACCTTGGTTACTTCTTCCAAAATCCCCGACAATACGTAGTCGCACCAGCTTAATAAACCATCATCTGAACCTGAATCCGCTTCTGCCAAGTATGCATAATACTTGTCTCTATCGTTACAAAAAACAGCCGTTGGATTTATTATTTTTCCATCTTTTACGTTAAAACCATACTTAATCATTAAAGCGTAAGTAAGTAGCCTAACCACGCGTCCATTCCCATTTCCAAATGGGTGTATCCATGTAAAGCGATGATGAGCAACGGCTGTTTTCAATAAATCATATTTATCTGCAGCCGCCTCATTTATAAAGCTGAGAAGTTCATCCATGTAAGATTGAACTTGAATATGATCCGGCGGAGTATGTAAAGACTGAGATATCTCTACATTCCAAGCTCTATATGCGCCTGGAGTTCTATCTCCTTCATCCGTTAACTCACCGACAACAAGTTGATGCAACTGTTTAATAAAGTAATGAGTGAACTCCGTGCCCTCACTGATACTCTTCTCTATAAAGTCCATCGCAGCTTCTACGTTTGCGATTTCAGAGAACCTTTCGTTTGATCTTTCTTCTTGCTGAATTTTTCTTTCAATATATTCTGAAATTGTCGTTCTGTTGCCTTCAATTCTCGCTGAACCAACACTCTCTAAAATATGAAAAATATCTTTGAGTTGAAAAAATATCCATGGCTTGGTCGTCCCCTGTAACTTCAACCTCCTCAAATGATTTAACTCAATCAAGGAATCAGTCAGATCGGAATCAAAACTAGGGCTAACCAATCTTAATTTAACCCCCTCATTAAAAAACATATAACTACACCATAATATAACAACACATTGTTTTAACTAATTTTTATTAAAAATAAAAACACAAGGAACTACAAAAAAATAAAAACACAACTACATACTATCTAATCCATCAACTACATACAAAGGGTTTTGTTAGCATTAGATTTTTAGGTTTAGTGATAACGAAGCCTCTCTTCCCCAAAACAAAAAATGCCGTTAAGACTTTCATCTTAACGGCATTTTACATTCGCTTTATGAACCGACTAATTTAGTCTTGGTTGATAAAGTAGTTAATCACATACGCTGGTAAGTCCGCTGCGTTCACTACGATCTGTTCCATTGTGTCGCGGTCACGAACGGTAACTGGTGCGCCTTCTTTTTCGATAGAATCAAAATCAACCGTTACACAGATTGGTGTACCGACTTCGTCATGACGACGGTAGCCTTTACCTACGTTACCTGTGTTTTCATAAAGAATACGACCAAGGCCCAGTTTTTGAAGCTTGTTTTTAAGCTCTTTCGCTAAGGCAACGATCTCAGGTTTGTTCTTTTTAAGTGGCATGATGGCGACTTTGATTGGCGCTAGGTGTGGCTTGAATTTAAGCACCGTACGAGTCGTACCATTTTCCAGTTCTTCTTCTGTGTAGGCTTCTGTCATAACCGCTAATAAACCACGATCAAGGCCGGCAGAAGGTTCGATACAGAAAGGTACTTCCCATTTGTTTGCTTCAAGATCACGAATCGCTAACTTGGCAGTAGAGTGTTCGTTCTTTTTCACTTTCGCAGAAAGGCCGAATTCTTCTTGTGCTTTGGTATGTGAACCTAGGTCGTAGTCGGTACGGTTTGCGACACCTTCTAGTTCTTCAAGACCGTGTGGAAATTTGTACAAGATATCCACTGTGGATTTTGAGTAATGGGCAAGGTCGTCGCCTGTTACGTATTCAAATTCGATGTTTTCTTCTGTTAAGCCTTGGTCCAACCACCACTGTTTGCGTGTATTAACCCAGAAGTCATGCCATTTTTCATCTTCACCTGGTTTACAGAAGAATTCCAATTCCATTTGTTCAAATTCACGAACACGGAAGATAAAGTTACGTGGGGTAATTTCGTTACGGAAGGATTTACCAATTTGTGCGATACCAAAAGGCAAAGTACGGGAGGTAGAGTCCACGACGTTTTTGAAGTTAGTGAAAATGCCTTGTGCGGTTTCTGGACGAAGGTAGGTATATGATTCTTCGTCTACCATTGGGCCAACGTTGGTTTTGAACATTAAGTTGAAATCACGAGGCTCTGTGACGTTTGTGGAACCACAGTTGTCACAGACTTTAATGTCTTTCATGTGGTCGGCACGTAGACGAGACTTACAGTCGTGACAATCGACCATTGGGTCTGTGAAGGTGTCTTCATGGCCTGAGTATTTGTAAACGTGTTTGTTTTGAACGATGGCAGCATCTAGGCCTTCTACATCGTCACGCTCGTATACCATCGAACGCCACCAAGCCGCTTTTAGGTTGTTTTTTAATTCAATACCTAACGGACCATAATCGTAAGCACCTTGCATACCACCGTAGATTTCACTGCCTTGGAAAATAAATCCGCGACGTTTACAAAGGGAGACGAGTTCATCCATTGTTTTAGCTGGCATTTCTAAACAACCTTAAGCAATATTTCGTTAATGAGAGCATGAGGAATCATGCTTTACTAATGACTGATAACCTCCCATTGTACTCCATTGCCCCTCTTCCCCTCAATGAAGATTAACAGAAGCGCAAAAGAAGCGAGTTTTTGTAAAGATAAGATATATAACTGGAAATCATGACAACATTAAGATAAAACATTTTCTGATTCATAATATTTACACAGTTGAAGTTTTTATTTATTAAAGGGTCATTCAAATGCGTACCTATTCACAACCTCTAGTGATCATTCTAGGTGTACTAGGAATGATCCCTTTTGTTTTTTCTGCTTATTTAAGCCTGACAGCAAAGACTTTTCTTGATGTATCAGGAACCCATTTGTTCACTACCTATAGTGCTCTCATACTCAGCTACCTAAGTGGTATGCTTTGGGGACAAGTCATTCATAAAGAAAAAAGCACCTCTGGAAGTTATCTACTCATATGCAGTAATGTGTTGTCCTACGGGGCATGGGCATCATTAATCATTAACGTGCCCGAATTATCCATTGCTCTGTTGTTACTTGGTTTTATTAGCGTTTTTTGGGTAGACGCACGCTGGATCAAATTCAAAGGTAACTCCCACACACGCTATACCAATATGCGTTTTCTCCTTACTATTTTCGTTTGTGTACTGCATCTCTTGGTACTCTTTCCACATTACTAATGTTGATCGTTAAAAAAACGCCTTCTTTCTATAAATCAAAAGCCCACAAGCCAAAAATCTGATCCAAGCGACGCGACTGTACGTAACAGTAGTTATCTTCGTATTATTGAGCCATTAAGCATGCTTACCATTTTTTATGACAGTCATTGTCCACTCTGCGCCGCTGAAATGAAAAAGCTACTGGCTTTTGATCATGATAAAAAGCTCACCTTAAAAAGTCTTCATGGGGAAGATTTCACCCTACATTACCCGCACATAGACCCTATCGAAGCAGACAAGATATTACATGGCCAACTCGATAATGGTGACATCATCAAAGGGTTAGATGTGACCTGTCTGGCTTGGCATCTAGTCGGTAAACATAAATGGCTGCAAGTTTTACGCTGGCCAGTGATTCGTCTATTTGCCGATATGGGCTATCGTGTTTTTGCCCGTTATCGCCATCCTCTGTCTGCGCTTCTAGCAGGAAAAGCTCGCTGTGAATCTTGCCAGAAAGACCAGTGCGATCTATAGCAACAACCAGCTTAGAAACCTCTTAACTGGGCAGTTTTTGAGAGACCTTTGAATATATCGGAGTCAACTATGTCGTCTTTTTATGCGCTAATTGTTGGGGCGAGCAGCACGATTGCTCAATCGTCCGTACAACAATTTGAAGACGACACACAGTGTCTTGGTATTTTGGCCGTCAGTCGCACTATCCCAAAAAACGCATTAGGGCCAAAAACCTCTTGGTTTGTTTGCGATAATACGGAACAGGATATCGATAGAGTCTCTAAGGAGCTATTTAATTACACGGGGAAAATCACCAAGGTATTGATATGCAATGGCATATTGCACGACGAGAAGATGATGCCAGAAAGAAAATTAGAAGAAATCAGTACGTCTCAATTACAAACCGTTTTCCATGCTAACTCAATTATCCCTATGCTGTGGTTAAGGAAGGTCTGAATAAGTCTACTAAGACTCAGTCTTTCAGAGAAATCGTCAAATAAGGCGCGACTCTGATGTAATGTAAGTACCTTTCAAAGAGTCGCAACGCAGTGTGGCGTTTTCTCTGAAAGACCCGAAGGGCATGGTCTAAAAGCCTGAATTCTTTGTTGAGCACCTCGACAATAGGGCAACTATTCACATTCGGCACTCGCCTCGAATAACAGGCTTTTATCCACATGCTGAGACAAGAGGACTTGTTCAGACCTTCCTTAAGTAAGTTAATCCATGTCTTGCAGGGTAATGAAGCCACTCAAGTCGCGGTATTCAGCGCTCGCGTTGGTAGTATTTCCGACAATAAAATGGGCGGCTGGTACAGTTACCGCGCCTCCAAAGCGGCACTAAACATGCTTATTCAAACCAGTGCCGTGGAATACGCCAGAAGGGCAAAAAATGTCAAACTCATCGCCTTTCACCCAGGTACAACGGATACTCCCCTGTCAAAACCTTTCCAACACGCAGTGCCTGAAGGCAGGTTATTTTCAGCTGACTTTGTTGCGACCCGTCTACTGGCCATCATGAACAATGTCAAAATGGACAATAAAGCCGCTTATCTAGACTGGAATAACCAAACAATTGAATGGTAGTCAAACAACACAGCGATAAAGTAAGAGAGAAACGCTCATACCATGTCCAAACTTAAAAACAGTCGTTGGTCATGTAAACTCGCGACAGGCGAGCGATGCACGACGCCGTGACCCGTTAATGCCGGCCAATTATCCCCTTTCATAATGGCGACATCGCCCGCTTGTAAACGCTGTACCCTGCCATCTTCGCTTAACCCACTATTATGGTTCGCGGGGTTGCCACCACGTCCTAACTGTTCCCGAACCACATCGGCTTCCTCTAACCACTCGGTGCCATTACCTTGATAACTGGTCACTAATCGACAGGGAATTTTATCCACATGAAAGCGTGGACACATGGCGCCAGATAGCGCGTTTAAGCGCAACCCGACTTGCTCAAGATCAAACAGACAGGCAAACATGTCCATCAGCAAACGGATATCTTGAAGAAAAACCTCTTTATACTCTGCCTCAGGCAACAAACTCTTCAGTAAACGCTCTAGCTTTTCTGGACTATCTTGAGCTTTCAAGACCAAATTTGGTGCTAATGACAGAGCAGAGGAAGAATAGTCTGCCAACCGAGTAAGCGGACGCTCCCAAATAACCATGCTGACATTATCCTGGTAAATATCTGCCAATATTTTTTGATCAGACGATTTGACCACGCTTAGTATGGGGGAAATAGGATCAGGGCAACACACATTCAAATTATGCTCTTTACTATTTTTCAAACCATCACGCTTATGACCTAAAATTATATTGTTCATGTATCCTTTCCATAAATTGGTACGATATGCAGAAATAAATTTATATTATGTTATATCATAACACTTTTAAAAAGAGCCTCAACGCTCAACGGATAGATCCTTTATATGAGTTATAACTAGTTAGAGAGTAGTACTATGGAAAACCTAGATTCGACCGACCGTAAAATCCTGAACCTATTACAACTTGACGCAAACTTAACCGCCACTGACATTGCCGAGCAGATCGGCTTGTCTCAGTCTCCTTGCTGGAGACGCATTAACCGCCTGCAACAAGAAGGCTTTATTCAATCCACTCAAGCTATTTTAAACCGACAAAAAATGGGTTTAGACATAGTCGTATTGGTCAATATCAAATTATCTTCCCACGGTAGAAAGATGTTAGATGAGTTCGAACAAGCGATTGTCGACTTAGATGAAGTCATGGAATGTTGGACCATCTCAGGCTCCATGGACTATAGCCTAAGAGTGGTAGCCAAAAACATTAGCGGCTATGAAAACTTCTTACGGGGTACGTTATTGCAACTTCCTCACATTCAAGAAGCTCAAAGTCACTTCACCATGCGGGAAGTAAAAAATGTTACTCACTTGCCTTTAGGTTTATAACGGCTTATTTAAGCAACGGATCGTCTTTTGGCAGATGTTTTTGAATCCATAAAGCCAGTTTATGCTTCATGCTAGGTAGGTCTTCTTTATCGGCTGGCAAAGCCACAATTAATTTATCTAATACTAATAACCGATAAATGGACTCGGTTTTCTCATTCGCGGACATGGTGGCAGAAAAGCCATCATAGCCACGCTTAAGCGCATAATTTTCGCCAACTTGGATGGCTTTTTTACTCAACGCCGCTTCATTTTTTATTTTTTTCATCTTGCTTCCTCTAACCTTATCGTTCAACCAGTCACCAAGTTCGCACAAACCCATTGTCGACACTATTGATAACACGCCTCTTTATTATTCTTCAGACTTTATCAGCTTTACTAAGCCCAACCGAGCCTTTCTGCCAAAGAAATACAAAAAAAGCTTATTAAACACAATGTTACCTTTTTTTATTGGCCGTATATCAGCTCTCTATACGACTAAAGAATGAATAACAAAGAGAAAATTGTTGACAATCAACCTTGTTAAAACGCAAAAATACGACTATAAAGAATGATATTGTCAACAATAAGATCTTTTAGTCGATTATGAACCCGCTTATTCCCATCAAATCTGCCACACTGTCAGAAGACATAGCGCAACAGCTAACCAATGCCATAGTGCAAGGCCAGATTGCCCAAGGCAGTAAGATTTCTGAGCCCGAACTCGCCAAGCAATATGGTGTGTCTAGAGGCCCTCTGAGAGAAGCGATTGTTAAACTCGAAGGACTCGGCCTAGTCACTCGTACTGCCAATGTGGGCGCGCGCGTTATCCAATTAAATATTCAAGACATGCTCGACACCTTTACCATGCGGGAAGCACTAGAAGGCATGGCAGCAAGATTAGCAGCCAGTAATATGACCCAAGACGATGTCCTGCGTTTAACGCATTTACTGGACGAACACCAAGCCCATCTCGATGCCCATAAAGACGAGCATTATATCCAACAAGGAAGCAATGATGACTTCCACTTACGCATCATTCACGCCAGCGGTAATGCCAAGCTCATCCGTCTACTAACGGAAGAGCTGTATGCCGTTATCCGTATGTATCGCCGTCATACCTCAGATCAAAGGAGTGATCCACGCCAAGCATTACGAGAACACAGAGCTATTTTAGATGCGATAGCCAATCACGAAGGAGATCTTGCAGAGCTACTGATGCGTCGCCACATTAGCCGTGCAAGTCAACTTTTAAAACAAGCGATGGAACAAGCTGTCTCGCTTCCCACAAAGGCTGGATTACCCATTCACCCAGCCAATCAACCTAAACAATAAGGGGAAAAACAATGACAAAAGATTCAGCCGGTTTACGCTTTAGACAAGCCGTAAAAGAGCAGTCTCCTTTGCAAGTCGTTGGGACCGTTAACGCCTACTGTGCCATGATGGCAGAAAGAACGGGGCATCATGCAATTTACTTATCGGGAGGCGGAGTAGCGAATGCGTCTTATGGCCTACCCGATCTTGGCATGACCGACCTACACGACGTATTAGAAGACGTACGCCGCATTACCTCGGCATCGAATTTACCGCTACTTGTCGATATAGACACAGGTTTTGGCGGTGCTTTCAATATCGCCAGAAGCATTCAGCAAATGGAAAAAGCTGGCGCGGCGGCAGTACATATTGAAGATCAAGTGCAACAGAAACGTTGTGGTCACCGTCCTAATAAAGCCATCGTCAGCCAAGACGAAATGGTAGACCGTATTAAAGCCTGTGTGGATGCCCGTAATGATGACAATTTTGTCATTATGGCACGCACCGATGCCCTCGCTGTTGAAGGCATGGAGTCCGCTATTGCTCGTGCTGTCGCTTGTGTCGAAGCCGGTGCCGATATGATTTTTCCAGAGGCCATGCTCACTCTAGCGCAATACCAAGAATTTTCTCATGCGGTAAAAGTACCTGTGCTGGCCAATATCACTGAATTTGGCGCAACGCCTTTGTTCACCAAAACAGAACTGGCCAACGCAGGCGTCGATCTGGTGCTTTATCCTCTCAGTGCTTTTCGCGCTATGAACAAGGCAGCGCTAAATGTTTATAAACACCTGTTAAAAGATGGCCACCAGCATAATGTGGTCACGCGCATGCAAACCCGTAACGAGCTCTACGACTTTCTTAACTACCATGAATACGAAGACAAACTCGATGTGCTCTTCTCAGCAAAAGAAGAGTCTAAATAATAAGAGCAAACTATTAGAGTAAATATAGCACTGCATTTTTGTCATCCACTAACCTTTGAATATAAAAATAAAGAAGGAGAAGAAACATGCCAAAAGTACTTTCAGGAGCCGGTTTACGAGGCCAAAGCGCAGGTGAAACCGCCCTCTGCACCGTCGGGAAAGCCGCCGCTGGATTAACCTACCGAGGCTACGATATCGATGTACTTGCTGACCAAGCGAGCTTTGAAGAAATCGCCTATCTATTACTGTATGGCAACCTACCTAATCGTTCAGAACTCACCGCCTACGAAGAAAAGCTCATGGGACTGCGTGCTTTACCAGAGCCATTGAAAGCCGTGCTAGAGCAGGTTCCAAAAGACACTCACCCAATGGATGTGATGCGCACTGGTTGCTCTTTCCTTGGCAATTTAGAACCAGAAAACAGCATGGCAGATCAGCATCAGGTAGCAGATAGATTAGTCGCCACCTTGCCTGCTATGGTGCTGTACTGGTACCGCTTTAGTCACGACGGCGTGCGAATTGATACACACAACCCCCATGTGCCTTCTCTGGCCGGTCATTTCCTAACCATGCTGCATGATAAAGCGCCCAACGCACTGCATACCCAAGTGATGAACGCCTCTTTGATTCTATACGCAGAGCATGAATTTAACGCGTCTACTTTTACTGCTCGTGTATGTGCTTCCACCCTATCAGATATGCACTCTTGCATTACTGGAGGCATTGGCAGCTTACGTGGCCCATTGCATGGTGGCGCAAACGAAGCCGCCATGGATATGATAGAACCCTGGAAATCGGCAGATGAGGCCGAAGCTGCGTTGTTACAAAAGCTTGCTAATAAAGAAAAAATCATGGGCTTTGGCCATGCCATCTACAGCGAACGAGATCCGCGTAACGAGATTATAAAAAAATGGGCGAAAAAACTCAGCGAAGAAGCGGGAGACGATCATTTGTACGCCGTATCAGAACGTTGCGAAGCCGTGATGTGGCGCGAGAAAAAACTCTTCTGTAATGCCGATTTCTTCCACGCCAGCGCCTATCGTTTTATGGGCATTCCGACCCCGTTATTTACGCCCATTTTTGTTTGCTCCCGAGTCACGGGTTGGGCGGCTCATGTGATGGAACAACGCGCTAACAATCGCATTATTCGTCCCAGTGCCGATTACACAGGCCCAGACCATGCCGAGTGGATTGCCATAGACAACAGAAAATAAAACCACCTAATGAATTCAATGAACAAGGACTCAACATGAGCGCTAACGTAGACATCAATAACCGACCGGATTACGACCAAGTCATTCAAAACATCGCTGACTATGTACTGACCTTTAAAGTAACCAGTCAAGAAGCCCTAGATACGGCCCGTAACTGTTTAATGGACACCCTAGGCTGCGGTCTGTTGGCACTACGCTTTCCAGAATGCACCAAACACCTTGGCCCGATCGTACAGGGCACAGTGGTCCCCAATGGCGCCCGGGTGCCGGGGACGTCTTTGTCCCTCGATCCGGTGAAGGCGGCTTGGGATATCGGCTGCATTATTCGCTGGCTCGATTACAACGACACTTGGTTAGCTGCGGAATGGGGCCATCCATCCGATAATCTGGGCGGTATATTGGCAATGGCGGATCATCTTTCTCAGGTAAGAGTCGCCAATGGCGAAGCGCCCATTAGCATGCGAGAAGTACTCGAAGCCATGGTGATGGCCCATGAAATACAGGGCGTTATTGCCTTAGAAAACTCCTTTAATCGCGTCGGCTTATGTCACGTATTATTGGTTCGCGTGGCCTCGACTGCCGTGGTGACCAAGATGATGGGCGGTGACCGAGAACAAATCATGGCCGCCGTTTCTCAAGCCTGGGTCGATGGTTCTGCCCTGCGTACTTATCGCCATGCGCCGAACGCGGGCTCACGTAAATCTTGGGCCGCAGGGGACGCAACCTCTAGAGCCGTGCGCCTAGCCGATATGTCGATGCGCGGTGAAATGGGAATTCCGAGTGTGCTGACTGCACCACAGTGGGGGTTTTACGATGTGTCTTTCTCAAAAACCAACAAAGACCAAGCCATCAAGCCTGACGATCAGCGTCAGTTCTCCTTCTCTCAAGATTACGGCACGTACGTGATGGAAAATATTCTCTTTAAGATTTCCTTCCCAGCGGAATTCCATGCGCAAACCGCAGCAGAAGCGGCGGTGACTCTGTATCCTCAAGTGAAAGATCGTTTAGCGGACATTGAGAAAATTGTTATTCGTACCCACGAATCGGCAATTCGTATTATTTCCAAGTCTGGCCCATTGGCAAACGCCGCTGACCGAGACCATTGCTTGCAATACATGGCCGCCGTACCTTTGGCGTTTGGAAACTTAGTCGCAGAGCATTATGAAGACAGCTTCCACGCTGCAAACCCTATTATTGATGAGCTACGAGATAAAATGGAAATCGTCGAAGATAAGCGCTTCACTGCGGAATATTTAGAAGCCGATAAACGCTCTATCGCCAATGCCATTCAGGTTTTCTTTAAGGATGGCAGCAGTACAGAGGAAGTGGTCGTCGAATACCCTGTAGGTCATCGTCGTCGCCGTGAAGAAGGCATTCCCTTGCTAGAACAAAAATTCAAAAACAATTTAGCGACGCGTTTTCCAAGTCGTCAAAGCCAAGCCATTTTTGATCTCTGTAAGCAGCAGCAAAAACTGGAAAGCACACCCGTTCAAGGCTTTATGGACCTGTTTGTGATTGCTTAACATCATCAACCCTTAAGGGTTCAAAGCCTTTGAGGTTGGCGCTTCCTTGTGGTCGCAGTATGATAGGCTGACCACAAGGAGATTTTATGCCGACATCAGCACACCACCGCCACTGTTTCCTATTAACAGGAAACGTGGCGCAGCTACTCGCCGACTTTTTACTGCTCAGCAAACAGCTCAATTCTCCTCTTATTGCCGCCCATGATGTCAGTGGCTACGATGCACTTAACACTGGTGATTTTTCTACTCGTTGTTTTAAGCAAGCGCGCCAAGAGTTAGGTTCGAACCATGACGCTATTTTGCTGGATCTTACCCAAGGTGTCTCGGCCAGTGCTTTGGCTATTTTATCTGGCACAGTGCGCGCTGGTGGTGTGTTTGCCATTGCTTTACCTGAAGACAATTGGTTATCTCTGCCTGACCAAGACCTTGCCCGTCATCTACCTTGGCCCTACGAACCGGAACAGCTCGACTCTTATTTCAAACAGTATTTATTAAACCAACTTCAGAGTGACACCTCACCTTTTATTAAGCTTGCTTCGAATACAATAAAAACCTTACCCGCGCTTGCATCAATCAAGGCCAATGCTCAATTGACTCAAGACCAGTCTCTAGCGCAAGCCACTCTTTTGCAGACAAAAACCAAAAACCATGTGTTAATCGCTCCCCGTGGTAGAGGCAAGTCCACGTTACTGGGAGACAGTTTGGCAAAAATGCTACTAGCAGGGAAAAAAGTCGCCGTCACCGCGCCGAACCAAGAAGCCATTGCCACACTTAAAGCGCGTTTTGAACAAGTCGTCGCTGAAACCGACCAAACCATTAAGCTGCCCTTTTTCGCGCCTGACGCGTTACTTCTCAATGACAGTCAATGGGATTGGTTGTTTGTCGATGAAGCCGCGATGATTCCTGTACCCTTGCTCATGTCGCTGCATCAGAAGGCCAATCAGTGCATTTTTAGTACCACAGATTATGGTTATGAAGGCGCGGGAAAAGGCTTTGGCATACGCTTTTGCCGTTATTTAACGGATCAAGAGCCGCGCTTAACATCCCTGTCATTACAAGCACCTATTCGATGGGGGGAAAATGACCCACTAGAAAACTGGATCAATCACTGTCTCTGTTTAACACCCCACTGCCTTGCAGAAGCAACCACTCCCCCTGAGTTACAAAGACAAAAACCACAAGCGATTGAATACCAAAGCATGGCCGGAAAAGAGTGGTTGCAACAGCCAGCCTTGCTGAACAAGACTTTTCAACTATTAGTTGGCGCTCACTATCAAACTTCAGCTGATAATTTACGTTGGATACTGGATGACCCTTCTGTGTTGAGTTATCTCTCTTTGCAAGACGGTGTCCTAAAGAGTGTTGCCATCATGACAACTGAGGGCAATCTACCCAGTGAGTTAAGCCAAGCGGTGCTCGAAGGCAAGCGCCGCCCCCGGGGCCACCTCCTCCCCCAATCTTTACTCGCCCATGAAGGCATTAAAAACGCTGGAGGCTACCAATACTGGCGCATTAGTCGCATTGCCACAGAGCAAAGCCAGCAGAATAAGGGCTTGGGAAGTCAGTTGCTCAACCACATAGAAATCGCGGCACAGGGACAATGTGATTTTCTCTGCACCAGCTTTGCCGCCACCTCAGATGTTTTAGGCTTTTGGTTGAAAAATGCTTACCTTCCTGTGCGCCTAGGTACAACAAAAGATCAAGCCAGTGGCAGTTACTCTTTAATGATGCTCAAACCATTAACAGCCATAGCAAAACAAGAGGCAGAGTCTTGGCAACGACGCTTTCTCGAACACTTTTCAATCAACCTCTTATTGCAATACCAAGGTCTACCCATAGAGCTCGTCATGCAGATATTACAAAGTAGTCAAGCGCCCACTCTGGCAACTCAGCTTTCTCAATATGACCAAGAGGATCTACAACTCTTCATCGAGCACCATAGACCTTTTGATAGTATTCGAGCCGTATTTTTAAAAACCATTCTCAACCTCGCTTCAAACGCCCAACTCGACCCTGAAACCCCCCTAGATAAACTGGCAATAGAAGCGGCGCTTGGCAGAAATACCGAGAAAACACGCCAACAAGCGAAACTCTCTGGTAAAAAAGCCATGCATCAAGCTTTTAAAGCTTTACTTAAAGAACAAGTATTTAAAGAGCAAGTAGCGAAAGACAAAATGGGTGGATGACCACCCCTTTTTAAATATGACATGTGTGTAATCCCCCCTACTATTTAGTTAAAAACCCCTAAGAAATTTCACTTTAAATTTAATTTTATCTTTAAAATCAAAACCTTATTTTGTTTTTTAAAAACTTGGCACAAATCATGTAAAGATTACGAAGTTAGCAACGCCTGTTTTGCTCTGCCATTCTTTGGCTGAAATCGGGTAAACAATAATAACTACTTAGTAATCGGAGTCTAATAACAATGAAAAAAATTAGCCTAGCTCTAACCTCTCTCGCTCTTGCTTTCTCAGCAAATACTGCTTTGGCAAGCTGTGACGCTGGCGAACGTGTTGTCAAATTCAGCCATGTTACTGGTGGTACAACTCACCCTAAAGTGGTTGCTGCGAACAATTTTGCAGAACGCGTTAATAAGGAAATGAACGGCAAATTGTGTGTTGAAGTTTTTCCAAACTCTACCCTATTTGGTGACTCTAAAGAGCTTGAAGCCCTTCTATTAGGTGACGTACAGCTGCTTGCACCTTCCCTATCTAAATTCGGTTCTTATACTTCTAAATACGGTGTATTTGACCTACCATTTATCTTTAAAGATATGGATCACGCCATTCGTTTTACCAATACAGCAGAAGGTAAAAAGCTACTAACCGAAATGGATGAGTATGCTGGTTTTGTTGGTTTAGGTTACTGGATGTCTGGCATGAAATACTTCTCTGCCAACAAACAACTGACATTACCTAACGATGCGAAAGGCTTGAAATTCCGCGTACAAACATCCGACGTTGCGAAGCAAATGATTTCAGCAATGGGCGCGTCTCCGCAAGCCATGTCTTTTTCTGAAGTCTATGGTGCGCTACAAACAGGCGTAGTAGATGGTCAAGAAAATACTTGGTCTAACATCTACACGAAAAAATTCTATGAAGTTCAAGATAGCGTGACAGAAACCAACCACCAGTTGTTGGCTTACTTGTTCATGACCTCTTCTGATTTTCTGAATAGCCTATCAGATGAAGATCGTGCTCAATTCATGAAAATCGCTGACGATGTAACACAAGAAGCAAACCTATCGGTTAAAGCCAAAGAAGCCGCAAACCGCGCTAACATTCTAAAAGCGGGTGGCAAGATCAATACTTTAACTGCTGATCAGTTGAAAGTATGGGTCGACACCATGCAGCCAGTTTGGTCTCAGTTCGAAAGCGACATTGGTAAAGATCTAATCAAAGCCGCTGCCGGCGCTTAATTAGTTCCTTACCCAGCAGTCAGCTGACCTCTTTCATTTCGAATAGAAGAGGTCAGCTATTTTCGGTATTTTTCCTAGATTTTAACTCTCATTTTTGAGATACGAGCCGAAAACACCCGAGCTGCTTTTTACCACATGTTCAGGTCCGCTGAACTTAGGAGATTCCCATGGCATATTGGCCACATCTTTATTTACTTATTTTTATTCTAGTCCTTTGGGTGCTGGAAAAACGTTTTCCCAAAGCCATGGAGAGAGCGGAAGAAAATCTGATCATTCTGGTTATCTCTTCCATTATGGCGGTCTCATTCGGTCAAGTTATTGCTCGTTACGGCTTTAATACTGGTTGGGATGCCGCATTAGAGTTTAATACTATTGCCTTTTCATGGTTAATCCTTTTAGGCATGAGCTATGGTATTAAAACTGGTATTCACCTTGGCGTAGACATTGTTCTAAACGCCGTTCCTAAACGCATCGCAAAAGGACTATCCCTATTTGGCGCAGCGGCCGCCATGCTGTATGGCTTGCTCTTACTGGACTCCACTTGGCTCGCTATGCTGGGTGTGGACGTAAGAGGCGGTGCCATCGAATATTGGTCAAAAATGTACAAAATTGGCATAGGTTCAGAAGAACTACGCTACCCTGTGTTCGTTCAAGAACTATTCGGTTTACAACCACGTTTCCATCGCTGGGTCGTATTAATCATTCTACCCATCAGTTTGGCGCTACTGACGTACCGTTCTTTGCAAGCCTTTATCGACATTGTTCGTGGCAAACGAGACATGTTTATAAGTGGCCATGAGGCACAAGACCTCGTCGAAGAAAACAGAAACGTCTTAAAAGACTAAGCGGTTAGGAGCTTATTGTGGAATCACTTCTTTTATTTGGATTAGTACTAACTTTGCTGTTTCTCGGCTTGCCGGTTGGTATTTGTTTGGGCTTATCGTCCATCTTGTTTATTACTTTTTTCTCCCATGACTCCTTGTCATCGGTGGCAATTTCTCTGTTTGGGGCGGGGCAGCATTATACTTTGCTGGCTATCCCGTTTTTCATTCTGGCCTCCTCTTATATGTCGACAGGTGGTGTGGCTAAGCGTCTTATTAACTTCGCTATCGCCAGTGTCGGGCATTTCCGCGGTGGCTTGGCCATGGCGTCAGTATTGGCATGTATGATGTTTGCTGCGCTATCTGGCTCTTCTCCTGCCACCGTCGTCGCCATTGGTACTATTGCCATTGCCGGTATGCGCCAGGTGGGTTATTCGAAAGAGTTCGCGGCTGGTATTATCGCCAACGCAGGTACCTTGGGTATCTTGATTCCACCGTCCATCGTGATGGTGGTTTATGCCGCCTCCGTTGACGTGTCTGTTGGCCGTATGTTCTTAGCTGGGGTTATCCCAGGCTTGATGGCCGGCGGTATGTTGATGCTGGCAATCTACGTGGTAGCACGTATCAAGAATCTACCTGCTGAAGAATGGAAAGGGTTTGGTCATCTTGTTCGTGGTGGTAAAGATGCCGGTTGGGGATTATTCCTTATCGTAATCATCATGGGTGGTATTTACGGCGGTGTCTTTACGCCAACCGAAGCGGCGGTTGTTGCAGCGGTGTATTCCATTTTCATTGCCCTATTTGTTTACCGTGATATGGGGCCGCTAAAAGGTCAAACCTGGACCAATGATGACGATGCTCCCCATGCTCGTGTGGGCTTTAATGGCACAGTTTATGGCGTGTCCTTCTTCCTCGTTTGGGAGATCATGTCCTTCTTTATCTTTGCCGATAGTGAAACCGTTACTGGCGGTGATCGTGCCCTATGGGGTGCGGTACTTTCTATCCTGCTGGCTATTTTCTACGTCTATAAACGTGGGGCAAATATTGAGGCTTCCATCCAATCTTGTCTTGCCGCTGGCTTGCCTATCTGGGGTCGTAACCTATCCATGATGGTACGCGGTTTCTTCCCTGCGCTGTTCGGTGATGAATCCCGTAAAGTCATGCTGGAAGGCACTAAAACAACCATGATGTTGATGTTCATCATCGCCAACGCCTTCTTGTTTGCGCACACTCTGTCAGCAGAACGCATACCGCAGATGATCACGGAATGGATGCTTGGGGTTGGCTTTAACTGGTTTACCTTCCTCATCGCCGTGAACATATTGCTGTTGATTGGCGGGCAGTTTATGGAACCTTCCGGCCTACTGGTTATCGTAGCGCCTGTTGTCTTCCCCATTGCCATGGAACTGGGGGTTGACCCAATTCACCTAGGTATCATCATGGTAGTGAACATGGAGATTGGTATGATCACGCCACCGATTGGCCTCAACCTCTTTGTTACCTCAGGTATCACAGGTATGAGCTTGGCGAAAGTTGTGAAAGCGGCGATGCCATTTGTATTGGTACTGATGGTCTTCCTAGTACTGGTAACCTATATCCCAGCCCTATCAACGGCACTGCCTTACAGCATCATGGGGCCAGAAATCGTTCAATAACGGCTCCAACCTTAGCAAGTCAATTCAAAACATTAAGTTTTAGCGCCCTTCGGGGCGTTTTTTTGGGCTAAGCATTCGCTATCCTGCCACTGGAAACAGTGGACTGATGGTAATTTTAAATAGAGGCAAAAAGACAGAACAAAAAAAGAGCCTGCAAAGAGGCTCTTTTCTAATTAACTATTTTCAAGCACTTTCTAAAAAGTAATCAACTAACTTGAAGGGTTATGACCTAGCTTGTGGGAAATCTCTTGGCAGGCTTCTTTGAGCATCTTGATATATTCCTCTTTCTTACCCTCGTCATGACGCAAAGTAGGATAAGAAATACTCATACCGGCAATAACATTACCAAAGCGATCATAAATTGGAGCACCAATACAGCGTAAACCTTCTTCCTGCTCTTCATTATCTTCACCAAAGCCCTGTTCTTTAACCAGCTTGAGTTCTTCCAAAAGAGAGTCAATATTTTTATGGGTTTTCGATGTAGACGCTTTAAATACAGTATCAGCTAAAATCTCACGTACTGCTTCGACGCTTTTTTCCGCCAATAACACTTTACCAATTGCAGTCGAGTACAAAGGGTTACGACCACCAATACGAGACTGCATACGAAGGTTATATTGAGCATCAACCTTATACACATAGACAATGCTGTCAGCATCGCGCACGCATAAATGCAATGCCTCTTTGGTCACTTCTCCAATACGGTTGATACAGGGTTCTGCAATAGAAACCAGATCAACATGCTCAAGTGATTTAGCACTGACTTCAAATAGTTTAAGTGTTAGAGAGTAGCGGTCGTTATCGCCTTCTTGGCTAACATAGCCAAGCATTTTCATCGTCTGTAGGAATCGATAAACCGTGCTTTTAGACGTCATCACGATTTGAGAAAGTTCAGTCACGCCGATGGACTTATGCTCAGAAAGAGCACTTAGGATTGCAAATACCTTCATTACTGAAGATACAGGTTCTAATTGTTGAGTGTTGTCTTCATTCGCCATAGAAATTTCATTATTTTAAAAAAGATGTTTCACTATTATAGAAAAAAATTTAACGAATATACAGAAATAGTCTTCAGCCGAGCTTTAGTTATGCAAATAAAACAAAAAAACACTAAATTTAGCTAAGATTCGGCATATGAACTTCATCAATAATGGCACCAGAATGTTGAATCACACGCCCTGCCAACTCATGACCATAGCCCGCAGAGGTAGCTGGATCCATCGACATTAAACGACCAAAAAGATAACCCGCACCGAAAGAGTCTCCTGCTGCCGTGGTATCTACTACATTTTTCACTGGTTCCGTTGGCACCCGAGAATAACTATTTTCAACACACAACAAGCAATCTTCAGAACCACGCTTAATCACCACTTCAGGACAATCATAATCTGCGAAAATAGCCTCAGACGAACCTCTCCCCCACAGTAACTCATCATCATCTTCGGTAATAAGGGCAATATGACTAATAGCAAGAATGCGTCGATAGGCTGCCTGACACGTTTCTTTATTCGGCCAAAGTGCAGGGCGATAATTGTTATCAAACACCACTTTGCCATTCCCTTCAGCATAAATATCTAATGCATCAAGTAAAGTGGCACGACCTTTTTCAGTCAAAATCGCCAAACTAATACCAGACAAATACACCATACCAAAAGCGCCTAGCTCATCGGCTAATGCCTCAGCAGTCATTTGATCAAAAACGTATTTTGCAGCGGCATCATTACGCCAATAATGAAATGAACGTTCCCCAGAAGAGTCCGTAGTAATTTGATACAGTCCCGGACGTTTATCTTCTATGATACGTATCGAATCTAGTTTTAATCCCTGTGACTGCCATGCTTTCTGCAAAGCATGACTAAGGGCATCGTCACCTAATCCAGTGATGTAATGTACTTCAAATTGCTCAGGTAATAAGCGCCTTAAATACACCGCTGTATTATAGGTATCGCCCCCCCAACTCTGGGTCAGGATACCAAACAAGGAACCTTGCAGTTGAATCATACACTCGCCTATTAATGCGATCTTGGTAGGCATAGCTAATTGACTCATAATGCAATATTCCTGAACATGAAAAGTAAAATGACAAATGAAAAATAGGTGAAGCCGTTACCTTAACGAGCCAGCCAACCGCCATCAACCGCAACAGTATAACCATTAACATAACGAGAAGCATCCGATGCAAGAAAGACAATTGGCCCAGCCATATCTCCAGGGGTTCCCCAGCGACCAGCAGGAATACGACCCAATATTTCACTAGAGCGATCTTCATCTGCGCGCAAAGCAGATGTATTGTCTGTCGCCATATAGCCTGGCGCAATCGCATTAACGTTAATACCATGCTGAGCCCATTCATTCGCCAGTAAACGAGTTACTCCCATCACACCACTTTTTGATGCTGTATAAGAAGGTACACGAATGCCCCCTTGAAAAGACAACATGGAAGCGATATTAATAATATTGCCTGGCGTGCCCTGAGTAATAACTTGCTTAGCAAAAGCCTGAGCCATAAAAAATACTGCCTTAACATTGAGATCCATCACGTCATCCCAATCTTTTTCAGTAAAATCTATAGAATCATTACGACGAATAATACCGGCATTATTCACCAAAATATCTACTTTACCGAATGCAGCTACGGCTTCTTTAACAACAAGATCAACACTTTCAAGTTTGCTCATATCGGCAATAACACTGTGGAATTTTTGACCTGTTTTAGCCATCAGCTCAATTGTATCCTCTGGGACATCTCTGTTCACACCAACGATATCCGCACCAGCATTGGCAAGTGCTAAAGCCATACCTTGACCCAAACCTGTATTACAACCAGTAACGACAGCTACTTTTCCACTTAAATCAAACATATTTTTCATTGCATCACCTTATTAAATTTAATAGCTTTACTTCTTTCGTTATCCGTAAATGTGTTACTCACAGGCATTACAAAGCATATCCACATATTCAAAACGATAAGAAAACGTGGTCTAAGTTTTTGAAATACAATTTAAAATTTACGGCATCACCAATATGATTTTTTTAGAAATAAGAATTTAAAATCATGTCGCTCATGTTGTTTTATTGAATAACCCAGTTCTCAGAAAGCCCATTTAAAAAACAAAAAACTCTGTCGCAATAAGAAAAATTAAAACGCTAAGCCTAAAAGGGCTTAGCGTTTTGCATTTATTACTTAATAGCTTTTCGTAAGATACGATTAGCTTGTTTTTTGTAATCTTTAGCGACTTCTTCAACGGTCATCTGACCTTGGTCCATTTTTTCAATTAGACCTTTGAAAAGACTCACCAACTTAGGGTTTTCAAAATAAGGAGATACCTTTATATTTTTAGGTAAATCATTAATTTGAGCTAAACCAGCAACAGATAAGTCTGTATCACTAATGGTTCCGTCTAAAGCAAGCGCTCTGCGAGCAGCCAAACTTAAAGGAACACCTCGTGCAAGCCCCATCGCTTTGTAACCAGCAGGCTCATTAAGAATGAAATTAATCAACATAGCGGCCTCACGTGGTTTGTCACTGTTTTTACCGATAGAGAACATTTGAGCAGGTTTATAAAATAAACCCGCATCTGTTGCTCCTGGTAATTGAGGATAAAAGCCAAGCCCTAGAGACATAGGCGGCTTAAGGTTGTTATTGTATTTATTGACAGCAGAGTTCCACATGTAGATACCACCCCACTCCCCATCTATCCAAGGTTTGTGTTCGTACATGTTGGCTGCCCCAAAGCTCGCAATGTATTTGGTGCTTGGAATAACATGGTTATCAACCATATTGGTATAGAGTTTGAAAAACTCTAAAATCTGCGCATCAGAGTAAGCAAGTTTTTCCCCTGCTTCATCAATCATTCCAATGCCGTATTTTTGAACCATATAAGAACGGGCCATACCAAGCAGGTCATTCGTTTCCAAAATCAGTGGAAAATAATTATCGCCCAACTTTTCTTTAAATATTGGCCCAGCGGCCATGATTTCATCCCAATTAGTCGGGAATCGTAGGCCGACTTTTGCCCAAGTATCTTTATTAAAATAGAAGACACGAGCCGCCATAGAAATTGGAATAGCATTCAACTTACCATTGTTCGTACCAGCCGCTAATGCTGACTCATCAAACTGAGTCAGATCCAAAACATCAGCATATTCTCTAAGGTCTTTAAAACCATTACCTTTTGCTGAGAAAATAGGCATCCAATTCCAATTTGTTTGCATCACATCAGGCTCTGTATTACCTGCAATCTGAGTTGTCAAACGTTGTAAATGACCACCCCAGCCCGTATATTCCGTTTTCACTTCAATACTTGGGTTCGCTTTTTCAAATTCATCAACTGCCGCATTAGTCGCTTTATGACGAGAATTACCGCCCCACCATGACATACGCAATTCGTCAGCACTTGCATTCACACTGATCATTGAACCTATGGAAGCCATTCCGACCAATAGAGCTATTGTTTTTATTTTCATGCTTTATTTCCTCGTTAGTGAGTTACTTAGTTGATTTTATAGAGAAATATTCTTCTCAGTTTGCTTGTCAAAAATATGACCGTTTTGCATTTCAAAATGGAAAAGTTGCTCTTTTCCTACTGAATCCAACAACTTTTCTTCTACTATATGCGCAGGGATTCGCGTACACATTTCTCTATCTTCCACGGTAAAGTGGATATAGAATTCCGCTCCCATATTTTCCATGCGACCGATTGTTCCTTTTATCACCTCATCTTTTGGTGAATTCTCGTCGGCGAGTTTGATAAACTCGGGACGAATACCAAACACAACATCTTCGGTGTAATTGGCTAATACTTTTTGCAATTTCGCATCAGGCAAGCCCAAAATTTGTCCTGACATTGCCAAGTGACATTTACCTTCCCCCGTGCGATCTAATCGAGTCTCGACCATGTTCATTTCTGGCGCGCCAATAAAACCAGCTACAAACAAGTTATTTGGGTATTTATAAAGATTCGCTGGCGTATCCACCTGCATGATATGACCGTCTTTCATCACGCAAATACGATCCCCCATGGTCATGGCTTCCGTCTGATCATGGGTAACATAAACACTGGTAGCCGAACGATTGGTCTTTTTAAGCGTTTTATGCAGATCAGAAATACGCACACGCATTGATGCACGTAGCTTGGCATCTAGGTTAGATAGAGGTTCATCAAACAAGAAAACTTGTGGACGTTTTACAATGGCACGACCAACTGCAACACGCTGAGCTTGACCACCGGATAATTGGCGAGGCAAACGATCCAGCAAAGGCGTTAACTCAAGCAGCTCTGCCGCTTCATTTACTTGCTTCTCGATGTCGGCTTTACTCACTTTTGCTAGCTTCAAGCCAAAACCTAAGTTTTCACGAACACTCATATGCGGATAAAGCGCATAGTTTTGGAATACCATCGCAATACCGCGATCTTTGGGTGGCAAACTGTTCACGACCATATTTCCAATCGTAATAGACCCACCAGAAATAGATTCTAAACCCGCCAACATTCTAAGCGTTGTAGATTTAGCGCAGCCTGACGGCCCGATAATGACAAGGAATTCACCATCTTCAATCTCTAGGTTAATACCGTGAACAGCTTCAAAACCGTTCGAATAAATTTTTGTTAGATTTTCAAGTACAACTTTAGACATAATTTTTTACCTTACCCTTTAACACCACCGGACGTAATTCCCTCAACAAAATAGTTTTGTGCAATAAGGAAGACGACAATTGACGGAACGATGGCAATGGATGCCATTGCAAGAATTTCATTCCACTGGGTACCTTCGGTAACATCAATGGATAGTTTTAGAGCCAATGCGATTGGGTATTTTTCAACACTCGATATATAAATAAGTGGGCCCAAGAAATCATTCACTGACCACATGAATTGGAATAATGCGACAGAAATAATGGCGGGTTTCAGCATTGGCACTACGATGTACCAAAGTAATTGATAAGAATTACAACCATCAATCTGAGCGGCTTCTTCCATATCCGTTGGTAAGCCACGTAAGAACTGAATCAACATAAAAACGAAGAAGCCTTGAGTCGCAAACGCCATAGGAAGATACAAAGGCATATAGCTATCTAGCATCCCCATTTCACGGAACATCAAATACTGAGGGATAAGCAAAACGGATGTTGGCAGCAAAATAGTGGCGACTAAGGTAACAAACCAAAATTTCTTAAAAGGAATATCAAAGCGAGCAAAGCCATAAGCGACGATCACCGAAGAGATAACCGTTAAAATGACTTTAGGCAGTACGTACCAAAGCGTATTCAGGAAAAAACGTCCAAAGGTATATTCCGTCCCGGTATTCCAACCATTGATAAAGCCATCTAAAGAAAACTCACTAGGCCAAAGGCTTAACGAACTAAAGATCTCATGGTTAGGCTTAAAGGCGGCAGAAAACATCCAAAACAGTGGGTAAAGCATCACTAAACCACACAGCAATAAAATAAAGTAACGAACTGCCGCACCGATTTTTTCTTTACGTAACTCGGCTTTCACATAGGAATTACTTTCAGCAACGGATCGATTTACAAATGTTTTATTCATGATTATTTACCGCCCTTATCACCTGAGTAGAACACCCAGTACTTAGATGATTTGAATGAAATTGCGGTAAACACTGCAACCGCAAGGAACAATACCCAAGCAAGTGCACTACCGTACCCAAGATCGAAATACTTAAACGCTGTATCGTAGATATAAAGAGAGAACAAATAGGTAGATTCTGCTGGACCGCCACCTGTGATAACGAAAGGAGCAGTAAACTCCTGAAACGCTTGAGTGGTTTGCATAATAAAATTAAAGAAAATCACTGGCGTAATTAAAGGCACAGTAATCTTAGTGAACATTTGCCATTTTGAAGCCCCGTCAATCATGGCGGCTTCGTATTGGGATTGAGGAACGCTCTGCAATGCCGCCAAAAAGATAACCATGGCCGAACCAAACTGCCAAACACGCAACAGAGTAACTGAGAACATAGCAAATACGGGTTCGCCTAACCAAGAGATGGCTTCTACACCAAAGACCCCCAAAAAGTTATTAAGCAGCCCATCCAATGAAAAGATTGCCCGCCAAAGTACCGCAATAGCAACACTACTGCCTAATATAGAAGGGATGTAATAAGCCGTACGAAAGAACTTAATGCCGCGAAGCTTAAAATTCAAAACAAAAGCAATAAAAAGAGCGAACGCCAGTTTAAGAGGGATAGTGAGGAAAACATATGCGAAGGTAACACTCATCGACTTATAAAATGTGTCATCACTGATCATATTTCGGTAGTTATCCAAACCGATATATTCAGGAGCATTGATTAGGTCGTAGTCCGTGAAGCTTATGACTAATGACGCCAAAAAAGGAAACGCTGTAAAAACCAGCAATCCAATAATATACGGACTTATATAGGCTAGGCCTAAACGTCTATTTTCATACATACTTTATCAACTCTACAATTGTTTTTATTTAGTGTTGTGGCTCGATACTAGATGAGCAATTTTATTTTTTCAATAACTAACTTCATTTTTTTTGAAATAGTATTTCATTTTTATTTGTGCGAAGGTATTCTTATAGCATTCGGTGAGACACCTAACACCAACCAAAACAAAAGATGACGAGCTATAAACAAAGTGATGGCCCAACTCACTTTATAGCGCGTCAGACGATAAAAATAAGAGAGGAAGAGCATGGCTCTAGGTAAAGTAACTCAATTAGAATTCAAAACATCGATTGATCCTAAAACCGGATCAAGCATAACTCAATTGACGCCAGACAATGCGGTCTGCCATCGCAACTACTTCTATCAGAAATGTTTTACCAATGACGGCAGCAAGCTACTTTTTGCTGCCGACTTTGATGGTCACTGGAACTATCATCTCATGGATTTAAAGGCTCAAACCGCCACGCAACTGACCGAAGGAGCTGGTGACAATACCTTTGGAGGTTTTTTAACCACTGACAATAAATCACTGATTTTTGTTAAAAGTGACCATGCTTTAATAAAAGTCAATCTAGAGACACAGGCCCATGATGTACTTTATGAAGTAGAAAGCGGCTGGGTTGGTTATGGTACCTGGGTACCAAATAGTGAATGTACTAAGATCGTTGGCATTGAAATCAAAGAGAGCGATTACCTACCATTAACCGACTGGAAGAAGTTCGCAGAGCAATATCATCGCAACCCAGTTTGTCGCCTTTTTTCTGTTGACCTATCCACTGGCGAACGCACGACAGTACTAGAGCAAAAAGTTTGGATGGGACACCCGATTTACCGCCCATTTGATGACAGCATGGTGGCTTTCTGCCACGAGGGACCTCATGACCTCGTCAGAAACCGCATGTGGTTCGTGGATGAGAACGGTGACAACGTACGTAAAGTACGCGACCAAGAAGAAGGTGAAGCCTGCACCCATGAATTTTGGGTACCAGATGGCTCTAAAATGATTTTCGTCTCTTATATGCACGGTGAGACAGATCGCTGGATGTGCTCTATTGACCCAACAACACTGGCTTTCAAAAAAGAAATGAAAATGCCAGCCTGTAGCCATTTAATGAGTAATTTTGATGGCACCATGGTCGTGGGTGATGGATCAGACACCCCTGTCGATGTTGCTGACACCTCTGGCCATCAACTTGAAAATGACCCAAATCTGTATTTATTTGATCTGAAAGCAGGCACCTCAAAAATCATCTGCACCCATGATACTAGCTGGGACGTATTAGCTGGGAATCGTCAGATTAACCATCCACATCCCTCTTTCACCCCCGACAACAGTGCTGTACTTTACGGCTCAGATAAGAACGGCACACCCGCCATCTATATGGCAACCATCTAAGCATTAACCGAACGTCTGTTGCCTAGGGTTACTCTCTGGGCAATGCCCTTTGCCCTCGAAAGCTCTGCTTACGGGGGATTTTTTTGTCTTTTTCTAAACACAAAAAAAAGGTTGCGGACCCCTATCCCCCGCAACCTCAAAAAAGAGCAATACCCAATAACCATCGCCCGTTAAAGTACTATTTCATTTCCCCATCCACCAACTGAGGAATCGTCAGTGGATTCTGATTTTGCACACTTAAAGGCAACAGTGTGGCAGGAAAGTCTTGATAACAGACAGGACGTACAAAACGGTCAATCGCAGCAGCGCCCACCGAAGTAGAACGACTGTCTGACGTTGCAGGGAAAGGACCGCCATGAACCATAGCCTGACAAACCTCGACACCTGTAGGGTAACCATTACACAACAAACGACCTGCTTTACGCTCAAGCGTTGGCAATAAATCCGCTACAGCCGTCACATCTGCATCGTCCATTTGAATCGTGGCCGTTAACTGCCCTTCCAAATGCTCTGCAATCAATCGATACTCACCCAAATTACGACATTTAATCACCAATGAAGCCGAACCAAATACCTCACCTTCTAAACGCTTATCAGATAAAAAAGTCGCTGCATCAGTAACAAAAACATGGGCCTGACATTGGTTAGGTGCTTCTGATGTATTCGCTTTGGCTAATAAGGTCACCTTGTCATTATTGGCTAGGGCATTCACGCCATCACAATAGGCCTGATAAATTCCTGCCGTTAACATAGTTTGTGTCGTAAGCGCGCTGATATCTTCGGCCACTTGGGCAAGGAAGTCCTCTGAGCCTTCACCATCCAGAAAGACCACTAGACCAGGGTTCGTGCAAAACTGCCCCGCCCCCATAGTCAATGAACCAACAAAGCCAGATGCGACAGCCTTAGCTTGCTGAGCCAACTTACTTGGCATAATGAAAACCGGATTAATACTGCTCATTTCTGCGTACACAGGAATCGGCTCAGGACGATTCGCGGCAATATTCATTAACGCGATACCACCGGAACGAGAGCCAGTAAAGCCCACCGCTTTTACATGAGGGTGTGCCACTAATGCACCACCAACATCTGCGCCAGCACCAAACAAAAGAGAGAAAACGCCTTCTGGTAAATCACATTTTTTCACGGCAGATTGTATGGCACGGCCAACCAGCTCTGACGTTCCCGGATGGGCTGAATGTGCCTTCACCACAACAGGACAGCCAGCAGCCAAAGCCGAAGCCGTATCACCTCCAGCAACGGAAAAAGCCAATGGGAAATTACTTGCACCAAACACAGCAACCGGGCCCAAAGGGATTTTTTGAAAACGCAGATCAGAACGAGGCAAAGGAGTACGTCCAGGCATCGCAGAATCAATACGAGCATCAATAAATTTGCCCATACGAACCACAGAAGCAAACATGCGTAATTGTCCCATAGTACGGCCCCGTTCCCCTTCAATACGAGCTTGAGGCAAACCGGTTTCCGCCATGGCCCGAGTCACTAACACATCACCAAGGGCTAAAATTTCATCCGCAATGCATTCCAAAAATGCGGCACGTCGCTCTGTAGAAATCGCTCGATAAATATCAAATGCTTGCCAAGCCAAAGCCATCGCTTGATCGACATGTTGTTGATCGCCCCCCAAGTACTCAGGCTCAAGAAATTCATTGGTTGCAGGATTAAGAGCTCGAATGGCTTTTTTATGACCTTTAATTGATTGTTGACCAATCAACATATGTCCCGAAATTTGCATACATTCCTCCGTCATAAAAGCAGACAGTAAAATAAAGCAGCACATCATTGTGATGCTCTATAGATAATTAGGATTAACGACTATTCATTCTCAGTACTATTTATTCACAGCACTATTTATTTTTAGTAATAAGGGCTTTCAAGCGGCTCTCTTGTTCTGCCGTTGGCATAGTCAATGGAGCACGTACATCACCCGCTGAACGACCTATTAACGAGGCCCCAGTTTTAATCAAACTCACCGCATAGCCTTTTTTCTCATCACGAAGACGACAAAATGGAATGAAAAAGTCTTTGATGATCGCCGTCACCGTATCGCTTTCACCAGCACGCAAAGCCTTATAGAAACGATTGGCCATTTCTGGCATAAAGTTAAATACCGCTGAAGAATAGGTGTTAACACCAATAGATAGGTAAGCTTCAGCAAAAATCTCAGCGGTTGGAACCCCCCCAATATAAACCAAACGATCGCCCACGGTTTTCACCGTATCATTCAATGCTGCGATATTGCCGACACCATCTTTTAGGGCAATCATGTTGGGATTTTTTGCGGCAAGTAATTTCACGTTTTCAGCACTCAAAATGCCATTACCACGATTATAATAAATAAACTGAATTGGACTGCTTTGCATAATTTGCGAAGCGTATTCAATAATGCCATCTTCTGGACATTCGGTTAGAAAAGGAGGCATCAGCAAAATGCCATCACAGCCAGCTTCTTCTGCGGCTTTTACAAACGCTTTGGCTTCCACAACACTACGCCCAGCGCTGGCGATAACAGGTACACGCCCCGCCACAGTCTCGACTGCAATCTGACAAATTTCTTTGTACTCATCTAAACCTAAAGAAAAAAACTCCCCAGTTCCTCCGGCCACAAAAACCGACGAGACATCATGCTCAACAAACCACTCAATACGTTGCTTGTAGGTATCTGCTTGAAACTTGCCATTTGCATCAAAATCGGTAATAGGGAAAGACAGTAAACCGTCGCTTAAAGATGCTCTAATTCGATCAGTAGAAAGTGCCATAATAAGGTCCTCATTTTCTCAATTTACCCAAATTTGGGTAACAGAAATACCTACCCAAATTTGGGCAAAAATTTCACATTAGTTAGTAAGTAATAGTGTTTAGTTGAAGTTGGATTCTGACTTAAGCTTTACAAAGTAATACCGCCTATAAAATCACCCGTCTTCAAAGTGTCCAGCAGTAGCAAAAAAGCCCCCTTGAAACAAAAGAACGGGATTGTCATCCGCCATAGGTGGATCATTTTTAAAAACCTCGTCTTCGAACTCTGCCGATGAGTCCTGTGGCTGCCAGCCAACAAAGTTGGCATAGCGATTATCCCACCATGAACAAGGGTTATTAGAGGCACCATATATCACAGTGCATCCCAAACGATTAACTGCATAAATTTTCTTGATCAGAGAGGCTAAATCTCCTTCGCTTAACCAAGTTGATAACATGCGGCGATCAACTGGCTTAGGTAAACAACTGCCAATACGAACCAAAGCGGATTCAATACCAAATTTATCAAAGTAATATTGCGCCATTAGCTCACCAAACCCTTTAGATACGCCATATAAACTGTCTGGGCGCATCGGGCTTTTAGCGTCTAATCGCTCCTCTCGTGAATGAAAGCCCACCACATGATTAGAACTGGCAAAAAAGATACGTTTCACCCCTAACTGACGGGCGGCTTCGTAAATATGATAAGCCCCTTTGAGATTGCCATTCATAATGCTATCAAAGGTGCCTTCGATGGACTGCCCACCAAGATGAATAATACCATCACAACCTTCCACTAGACCCAACACAGAATCCAGATCCCCCAAGTCACAAGCCTTAAACAACTCACCTTGAGCGAGATTCTCAATCGGCACTATATCTGACAGAAGCAGCTCATCAGCCCAACCAGCCAATGCTTTTCGCATCGCCTTCCCTAAGGTTCCTGCTGCACCTGTTAGTAATACTCTTTTCATTATTCTCCCCTTTACAACAGCCTAATAGACTAGCTTGTGATCCAATTAACTGGTTATCCAGTTAGGCAATGCCAAAGACATAGAAGGCACAAAAGTCACTAGCATCAAGGCTGTTAGAATTGCCAAGTAGAAAGGCCAAATGGTTTTAACGGCTTTTTGAATGGGCACACCACCAATGGCACAACCGACAAATAAGCAACCACCAACCGGCGGCGTACACAAGCCAAGGCCCAAGTTCATCATCAGCATGACACCAAATTGAATCGGGTCCATTCCCAAACCAACCGCCACAGGTAAGAAGATAGGCGTACAAATCAAAATCAATGCTGCCATGTCCATAATCATGCCAAGTAACAACAGGATTAAGTTCATCATCAACAAGATAACAATGGGGTTATCTGAAATAGACGTCAGAGTTTCAGCCAAGACCTTTGGCACTTCATACAAGGCCAACATGTAACCAAATGCTGAGGCACAGCCCACTAAGATCATCACCAAACCAGTGGTTCGAACCGCACGTATTACCGCGACCCAAAAATCCTTGAGACTCAGAGAACGATAGACCAGTGCTGTAATGAAAACGGCATAAATCGCCCCAATGGCACCGGATTCGGTGACCGTAAACACACCAGATAAGGCACCACCTACAACAATAACAGCGGTAATCAACCCTGGAAAGGAAGCTAAAAAAGCGAAAAAGACCACCTTGTAGCCGGCAAACTCTTCCGTAGGATAATTTCTACGTACCGCAACCCAACGGGCCACGACCCCCAACAAAAGACACATTAAAATGCCAGGAACAACACCCGCCATAAATAGGCTAGCAACCGACATACCACCGCCAGCGGCCACCACATACAAAATCATATTGTGACTAGGTGGAATCATAATCCCAGCGATAGAAGAGGTAACCGTCACATTTACCGCGTAATCCGCATCATATCCTTTCTCTTTCATCACTGGGATCAATAGCGAACCCAACGCTGAGACATCGGCGACAGCAGAACCCGAAATACCGCCAAATAACATGCTAGAAAAAACGTTAACCTGACCTAAACCACCGCGCACCCAACCCACAGCGGAAGAAGCGAGACGAATCAAGCGAGCAGCAATACCACCGTGTAGCATCAGCTCACCGGCAAAAATAAAGAAAGGAATCGCCAATAATGAAAAGGTCGAAGTACCAGCAACAATACGCTGGAAACCTATCATTAAAGGTAAACCTTCATACCAAAATGCCGAAATAGCCGCCATCCCTAGTGCAAAAGCGACAGGCACACCCAGCACTGTCAGCAGTGCAAATAACCCAAGTAATACAGCTAAGCCCATGTTACTGGTCCCCTTTTACATCAGAAGAAAGCGAATCAGCAGACACAGATTCATGCATAAATAACCTCATTACACCCGTAACGATTCGATAACCTGAAAACAGAGACATCAAAACACCGGAAGCAACAACAGGAAAATATCGAATTCCATCAGAAATCCCTAAAAGAGGAACCGTTCTAAACCAAGCAAAATCGACCAACTCTTTACCATAGATTGCCATCGCGAGACCAAAAACAAGAATAGTCATATCAATAACAATATCGATCACCTGACTAGCACGCTTTGGTACAACAAGAGACAAAATATCGACACTTAAATGGGTTCGTTCATGAATACCCACTGCTGCGGCCAAAAAAGTGATGTTCGTCACTAACAGCAAAGCCATTTGCTCAACCCAAGTTGGCGTATCGTTCAACACATAACGACCAAACACCAACCAACCAAAAGTTGCCACCAGAACAACCATAAAAACGCCAGATAAAGCGGTAGCGACATAGGCAAGCATATCGAGAAAACGTTCCACAATAGGCTGCTTAGAAGAGGAAGAATCCATCGTACTACTCGTTATATAGAATTCATCAAATTACGTTTATCCAGTTACCAATTAACCAGATAAACGCACCAAACCAAGTATTTAGATTTATGGAGTACTTTGAATTGCATCAATGAAATACTGCAATGATGGATTATCCTTCACTGCTTTTTTATAAACAGGCGTCATTGCATTTTGGAATGCAGACTTATCCTTGATTTCATTAAATTTAACACCGGACGCTAACACTTTTTTACGGCTTTCAGTATCACGTTTCGCCCATAGGTCACGCTGTAATGCTGAACTGTTACGAGCTGCTTTTTTCACGGCCACTTGATCTTTAGTAGACAACTTATCCCAAGCTGCAACACTGACACAGATACACTCAGGTAAAATCAAATGTTCTGTTAAAGAGTAATAAGTCGCTACTTCAAAGTGATTGCTTGAATCATAAGATGGCCAGTTGTTTTCAGCCCCATCAACCACGCCAGTTTTTAATGATTGGTATACTTCAGAGTAAGCCATGGGTGTTGCATTACCGCCCAAGGCTTCTACCATGCCGACATAAAGTTCGTTATTCATCACACGAAACTTCTCACCCTTCATATCCGCTGGCGTTTTAATGGCCTTTGAAGTGTTATAGAAAGAACGAGCACCACCGTCATACCAAGCCAAAGCTTTAATGCCTTTTTTCTCCATAGCCGCGCTCAGTTCATCGCCAACAGGGCCATCCATAACACGATGCATATGATCCAAGCCTTTAAAAATAAAAGGCAAAGAAACCACATTCACTTCAGGAACCGCATCACCCATTGGCCCTAAGTTAAAACCAGCAAATTGAATCCCGCCAACTTGAAGCATTTGAATAGCGTCCGATTGGTTACCCAATACAGCACCATTGTATACACGGCCAGTAACACGACCATCCGTTGCTTTGTCCGCTTCTTTTATAAAAGACTCCATTGCCACAGTGACAGGATATCCTGTGTTATGAATATTCCAGCCTTTCCAATCAGCCGCTTGCGTCATCGAAGAAACCGTTGCTGCAGAAACCGCTGTCGCTAACACCAAAGCAGTACTAAATTTTTTAGTGGGGAATTTTATTTTCATTGTTATGCCTCCAATTTTTTTGTTTTGCTTTCATATCAAGCACACTTCAAACGCCAAATCATGATTCATAATCACGTTATGCATGCTGACAGTGACATTTGTAACACATGATAAGATGACTTCACAATATTCATAGTATGAATTTAATTATTATTTTGCCTTTTCTAACCAGAAAGACTACAAATAATAACTAATCATCCTATGTGGTATAGTAAGCAAAAAACCATTACGCAACCGACATAGTAAACAAATTAAAGAACAGGCCTATACACAGCATGCCACTAAATAAAAAGACAAAGACCAGTCTGCCGCAAAAAACGGCCATCAAGCTACGCGATAGAATCAAGCATAAAGGTATGCTACCTGGTGATAAGCTGCCTACAGAACCGAACCTAATGACGGAACTGGGTGTCAGTCGTACCGTATTGAGAGAAGCCATTGCCACTTTAAAAGCAGAAGGTCTGGTCGAAGCAAAGCAAGGAGTTGGGGTATTTATTGCCACCCCCAAGAAAGCCCTTCCCTCTTTATTGAGCAAGAGCACTCAAACACTAACAGACACCATAGAAGCACTAGAATTAAGAGCTGCAGTAGAGGTTGAAGCCGTTGCTTTAGCGATTGCGCGCTGCTCCATTGCTCAAGAAGCAGAGATCTACCGGTGCTTCGATATCTATGAAAGAAAAAGTCAAAGTGGAGAAAGCGCAGAACAAGAAGATTTTGAGTTCCACCTCTCTATTGCCAAAGCCACCAACAACCAACATTTTGTCGACTTTTTAGAAGTATTAGGACGGCGCACTATTCCTCGCGCACGACTTCGGGAAGAGGCAGGGTTACCGCGGGACTTAGAGATAGATAAATATCTAAATAGTGAGCACAAAGCGATTCTTGAAGCGATCGGAGCAAGAGAAATTGAAGCCGCTCAGCAAGCTATGCGCGACCACCTTTTAAATGGTTGCGAACGCTATCGCAAACTCATGAGAGAAATCGAACGCAGCAAGTCATAGTATGAGTTTGTGGTTTTTATAAGATGACCTATGCTATGGTTGAGTCATTCGTTCATTGATAATAAAAATAGCACAAGCAAGCATAAGGCACTTAACATTATGAAGATAACGCAAATAATCACCCATCATTTGACTCACAAACTCGAAAAGCCCTTTCAATCTGCGTCCATGCACTTTACTTCTCGCGATCATTTATTGCTTGAAATACATTGTGATAACGGTCTCGTCGGCTGGGGAGAATGCTTGGGGAATCGCATCACCAATGACGCCTTCATAACAGCAATGACACCACTACTAATCGGTAAAAATGCCCTAGATATTGAGCCTATCTGGCTGATGCTTTACAACACTTTTCGCGATCAAGGACAACGCGGTGCCACGATCAACGCCATCAGTGGTATCGATATTGCCCTATGGGATCTCGCCGGTAAATATCACCAATGCCCTACATACCAACTCATGGGCGGCGCATTTAGAACGCGTATTCCTGTGTATGCAACAGGCGGCTTCCACATCATAGGAGAAGATCGTATCGAAAGCCTGATTAAAGAAGTATCAGGTTATAAACAACAAGGCTTTGAAGCAGTAAAAATAAAAATTGGCTTTGGTGTCGACTTAGATGTTGCCTCCATCAAAGCCGTTAGAAAATGCCTAGGTAATGACATTGAGCTGATGATAGATGCCAATCACGGCTACGATCATATTGATGCTGCTCGCGTGGCGAACCAAGTGGCTAGCTGCGATATTCTTTGGTTTGAAGAGCCCGTCGTCCCAGAAGCACTTTCTAGTTATGAAAAATTACGCAGCACTCAGCCTATTCCACTCGCTGGTGGCGAAACTTGGCATTCTCGCTGGGGAATTAACGAAGCCCTCAAACAAAATACCGTTGATATACTGCAACCTGATGTTTGTGGTGTAGGAGGACTAAGCGAAGCGAGGAAGATTCTCACCCTATGTGATATTTATGGTGTACGTTGCATACCTCATGTTTGGGGAACCAGTATCGCCTTAGCTGCAGGACTGCACTTTCATGCGGTCATTCCACCTAACCCACCTTCTCCGGGCAGTAACTCTCCTCGCTTTGAGTATGATCAAACCCATAATCCATTCCGTTCAAGCATAGTGACAACACCATTCGAACTGGATAATGGCCACTTGAACGTCCCAAGCGGATACGGTTTAGGCATTGATGTTATCCGTGAAGAAATCGCTAAATACACGCCTCAACACTAAAGGAATTGTCATGGCTCGCACACTCACTGGCAATGCACCACGCATTGCCCTACCAAAAGGCAGCGTCGACACCCACATACACGTTTATGACGCTCAGTACCCTTCATTACCTGGTGGCCCAAACATCCCTGTGGATGCAGCAAATGTAGCCGATTACCTCAAGGTGCAAGCGTGGCTTGGTTTAGAAAAGGTCGTTATCACCCAGTCTAACGCCTACCAAACAGACAATACGGTTCTTTTAAAAGCTTTAGATGTTCTTGGCGATAAAGCCCGTGGCATTGTTGTCGTGACAACTGAAACTAACGATGCAACTATTCAAAACTGGCATGAACGCGGGGCTCGTGGCGCTCGCATTATGGAACTAAACGGTGCCGTGCGCCTAAAGGATTTACTCGAAGTAAATGCAAAAATTAGACTCTTTGATTGGTCCTGTATCGTTCAATTTAATGGTTGTGAAATGCTTGAACGCGCCCCCTTACTAGAAAAAATTCAAGGGGATTACGTGATTGACCATCACGCGAAATTTTTGCCTCCAGTATCACCTGATTCAAAGGAATTCAGTCAATTGCTCAGATTGATTGATAAAGGCAATTGCTACTACAAAATAGGCGCTTGTTATGAAAGCTCAGCAACAGGCGGCCCACAGTACGAAGACCTTGCAGAACATTCACGCCGCATCATAAAACACGCCCCAGAACGCGTTATCTGGGGCAGTAACTGGCCTCATGTTTCTGGCACACCAGAACAAGCCCCTAACGATGTTGAACTACTCGATACAATAATGAGCTGGATACCCGATGAAAGCGCCCGCCAAGCCATTTTTGTCGACAATCCAAATAGACTTTACTGGAACCACTAAATCATCATTCAACTTAGCAATGACGATGGAAAGCAGTCACTATTTCATTATGTGGCTGTTTTTTTTGTCCCTTTGACTCAATCCTATCAAGCGTGAAATCACCTCAATAATGCAAAATGCGGCAACTTACTATTCCGCAGAGACTTTGCGCTATGAAAAAATGATACAAAAGCGGCTTTTCTAAAAATAATTTTTTTGCTCTTATAGAAGAGACAGCGACTTCACCCATAAGGATATTAATCATGATGAAACGAAATAATTGGTTAAAAATAGCCACCCTAAGCCCATTGTGGTTAGTCAGTAGTCTCAGTTTGGCCACCGGACAAGCGGCTGACTCTGTGGCACCAGAAGCCGCCAGCGGTACACAAAAAAAAACCTTAGCCCATGCCCAAGAATTCATGGTGGCGACAGCCAATCCAGTCGCCACTAAAGCGGGCTACGACATATTAAAAGCCGGTGGCTCTGCTATTGATGCACTCGTCGCGGTGCAGATGACCTTAGGCCTAGTTGAACCCCAATCTTCTGGCCTCGGTGGCGGCGCCTTTGCCGTTTATTACAATGCCAGCGCAAAAAAGCTAACCACCTTCGACGGCCGAGAAACCGCACCATTAGAAGCCACACCAGAACTGTTCCAAGATAAAAACGGCAAGCCACTGTCTTTTTATACGGCGGTAGTGGGTGGTCGCTCAGTGGGTACTCCGGGCACGGTTAAACTGATGGGAGAGCTGCATAATAGGTATGGCAAACTCCCTTGGAAAGACTTATTAGCCCCTGCCGAAGCACTCGCAAAAAATGGCTTTATGGTTTCCCCTCGTTTATCTAGCTCGATAGAAAAAAGCCAAGAACGCCTAGCACGTTACCCTGATACAAAAGCCTACTTTTTTAATGGCGACGGCAGCCCTCGTGCCGCCGGCAGCGTATTAAAAAACCCTGAATACGCGAAAACACTAAACCTATTAGCCAAAGAAGGCAGTGACGTTTTTTATTATGGACAAATTGCCAAAGACATTGCCGATAAAGTACGTAACATTGAAGACAATCCGGGGGTGCTTTCTATTGATGACTTCGCCACTTATCAGGTCAAAGAACGCGCACCGGTTTGCTTACCCTATAAGCAATACGACATTTGCGGTATGGGACCACCAAGCTCTGGCGCCCTAACCGTTGGCCAAATTCTTGGTATCACTCAAGAGTTTGATCTAGCAAACATGGGCGCTCACTCAGCACAAGCTTGGCAAATTATCGGCGATGCATCTCGTCTTGCTTTTGCCGATCGTGGACGTTACATGGCCGATACTGACTACGTCCCCATGCCCCAAGGTCTACTTGATAAAGCGTATTTGAAAGCTCGTGCGCAACTGATTACTCAAGGAAAAGCACTAGAAAAGGTCGCACCAGGAGAACCCGCATGGAATCACCCCATTGCTCTAGCCGACGACATTGCCATCGAGTTCCCATCAACCAGCCATATTTCTATTGTGGATAAAGAAGGCAACGCCGTATCCATCACCACCACCATCGAAAGTGGTTTTGGCTCTAATGTAATGAGTCATGGCTTCCTACTCAACAATGAGCTAACCGATTTTTCCTTTAAATCTCATCAAGATGGTTATCCTATTGCCAACCGTTTGGAGCCAGGTAAACGCCCTCGCTCATCCATGTCTCCCACCATTGTCATGAAAGACTCACAACCCTATTTAGTGGTTGGATCTCCGGGTGGCTCTCGTATTATAGGTTATGTAGCAAAAACCTTGATCGCTCATATCGAATGGGGCATGGACATTCAACAGGCCATCTCTTTACCCAACATGGTTAATCGTTTTGGCACTTATGATCTGGAAAAAGGCACTTCAGCAGAGTCTTTTGAAAAGCCCTTAACAGACATGGGCTTCAAGGTATCAATAAGAGACTTAAATTCAGGCATTCAGGGGATTGTTGTCAACACAGGAGAATTATTAGGTGGAGCTGATACCAGACGAGAAGGTTTGGTATTAGGAGACTAATTTGCTGCCAAACAAATTCAGCACTACATTAGACAACTAAACGTTTTTGATCTGAGTTATAAACACGATAGCAGTTTCGTCCTGATTCCTTAGCGTAAGACAGGGCGAGATCTGCGTATTTAAAGGCATTTTCAATGCTATCCTGATGATGATTGATATTCATTGAAACACCGATACTCACACTACAAGCAACTTGCTCTCCCTCATGTTCAATCAACATTTTTTTGGCTCCCTGACAAATTTTATTTGCCACCGCCTCCGCTGTCGCTTGACTCATATTAGGTAAAAACACGGCAAACTCTTCACCGCCAATACGACCAATAATATTAGGCCTAGGGGCAAACTCTCGCAAAATTCGTCCAAATTTCTCTAACACAGCATCCCCACAAGCATGTCCATACCTATCATTGATGCATTTGAAGAAGTCCATATCGAGTACAAAAAAGGCGTATTCAGCATCACGGTTAGACTCTGCACGATGCCAGTCATCACTCTGCTGATAAAAAAAACGCCAATTAGAGACTAAAGTAAGCTCGTCTATTCTCGCCATCATGCTTACATCGCGTTCTAGACGATCAATTTTATAAAACAAGCCAGCTAGGTGCCAAGAAACAAAAGGCACAACAAAAACAGGAATTAAAGCCGCACGAAAAATATCTTCCCATAGGGAAGTATTAAAATCGAAAATAAAAGAAAGAGACACGTTACCGATAACAGCCAAGCAAGATGCGACAAGCGTGATCACCACCACCAGTTTCAGCCGTCCTAATTTTTGAACTTGTTTTCTCATACTACTCACCCTCTTACATTAGGCACATCACAATCAACCGTTCAACAAAACTAGCGACTGCCATATTAGCCTTAATGCCATGAAAGTTAATACCCCATTAAAAATGCGATGAAAATGCTTATCCGGCATACGCTTCAACAATTTAAGACCTATCCATGTCCCGATGGCACCACTAATCACCATGCAAGCCAATAATGGCACCCAAGCAGATAAAGGGAACCCAGCCACTTCAAACACACCAATCTTAAGCACATGCTGTAGTGACATTGCGGCAGCAAACGTCGCGACAGTACGAAAACGATCTGCATGAACTTGTTTTACAAAAGACGCCACTAACGGACCTGTCGCACCAGCAAATAGTGTCATAAAGGTCGTTATCGCGCCCGCCAATGCCGTCCCCCATTTACCTAACACCATCTTGGGCAGCTTTGGTCCCCAGCATAGATAAAGAATAAAAAATGCTATCGTCAAATACATAATCGCTGGCGGCAAAGCAACCAAAACGAAACTACCGATTAAGGCTCCGACAATCGCACCGGGCAAAAAAGCCCCTATCAACTTCCAATCTATGTGTCGCCAGCTCATCGCTGCACGGCCGGCGTTAGAACCTAACTGTGCGACACCATGCAGCGGAATAATGAACTGAGGCGGTAGAACCTGCGCCATTACCCCAAGTAGCATTACGCCACCACCAGCACCAAAGCTAGCGGTAAAGAAAGAGGTAACCCCAGACACCAGCACTAATAAAATAAAAATATGAGGAGAAACTTGGTCAAAAAATAAAGCAGATAAGGTCATATGGCAGCAGAGAAATCGCAGAAAAATAAGACAAACAGAATAACAAAATGAACGATAGAAATCTCTCCACGCCCATTGTTATTGTTCTACGTGATGTAGAAAATAGAAACATATTCAGTCGCCTAAATTATTACTGGTAGCACCTATTGCTTATAAATGTCTTTATCTAGATCGTACTTACGCATTTTATCGTAAAGGGTTTTACGCGGTAGGCCAAGCGCATCCATGGTACTTTTGATAGAACCTTTTTGGCGCATAAGTTCTTGTTCCAGTAAGGTTTTCTCAAAACGTTCCATTTGCTCTGGCAAGGTCATCACCCCCGGATTATTTTCATTGATGATGATTTGATCAAACTCAAAAGAACCCGCCTCGCCCATTAGCACATAACGTTCGGCAAGATTACGCAGTTCACGAACATTACCGGGCCAATCATAACCTAACAAACTGTGCATCCGAGCGGCAGATAAAGGCTCGGACTCACGCTTATATTGTGCTGTCGCAACCAGACAAAAATGCTGCCAGAGCAGAGAGATATCCTCCTTACGCTCCCGCAATGGTGGAATGTCGACACGCACAACATTCAGCCGGTAATACAGATCTTCTCGAAAAGTATCCCCTTCACTAAGTTGCTTAAGATCCACCTTAGTCGCCGCCAAAATACGTAAATCCAAGTCGATACCTGTGTTCGAACCAAGCCGCTCTAAACGACGCTCTTCTAGCACTCGTAATAAACGAATCTGCATGGACATGGGCATGCTTTCGATTTCGTCTAAAAATAAGGTACCACCATTGGCATGTTCAAGCTTGCCTATACGTTGGCTTTTGGCATCGGTAAAGGCACCCTTTTCATGACCAAACAGTTCCGACTCCATGATGGAATCTGGCACAGCGCCACAGTTGATCGCAACAAAGGAATGGCCCCTTCGGGAGCTGTGTTCATGAATATAGCGAGCAACTAGCTCTTTACCCGTTCCCGTTTCCCCTTGGATCAAGATATCGGCAGCAGTATCAGCAACATGTAACAAAGCCTGGCGCAGACGATGAATGCCTTGCGTATTACCAATAATACGTGGACCGGGGGCATTTTGTGCAGCCAGCTCTAAACGCAAATTCCGGTTTTCTAAGGTTAATCGACGCTTTTCAGCCGCTCGACGAACCACTTCAATGAAGTCTTCATTGGAAAAAGGTTTTTCAATAAAATCATAAGCCCCATCACGGATGGCATTCACCGCCATACTGATATCACCATGGCCTGTAATTAGGATAAAAGGGATCTCAGCATCGATTTTCTTCACATCTTCAAACAACTCTAAACCGCTTTTACCGGGTAAATTAATATCGCTAACAATCACCCCAGACCAATCTAACGATAGACGCTCCATAACCCCCTGAGCACTAGAGAATTCATTGACTCTAAACTCTTCTAATTGCAAGGTTTGCGAAATCGCCATGCGCACCGCCTGCTCATCATCGATCAAGATCACTTGCTTAGCATCAGGCATTTAGATTTCCTCTTAGCATTTTAGAACAATAGTTATTTAGGACGTTGGTCATTTAAGTGATAGTCAATAAAGACGATTGAAAGCGCGGTAGCGTAACACAAAATTCAGCCCCACCGTTGGTTAGGTTATGGGCTCTGATTTGTCCTCCCATGGCATCGATAATTCGTTGACTAATAGAAAGGCCTAGCCCCAAGCCTAAACCAGAAGGTTTTGAAGTAAAAAAGGGTTCGAAAAGGTGTTTAATCGCTTCTTCACCTAAACCATTCCCCGAATCTTGAATGCGAATCATCACCTGTGTCTCAGTCCCCGTTTGTTCAACCACCACTCGCTTAGAGTCCATGTTTGATTCAACAATGGCATCAGCGGCGTTCGCTAATAAATTGACTAAAACCTGCTCCAGAAAGACCATATCACCATTTACTATCAGGTCTTGATCTTCCGTCACAAGCAGTTCAATCCCCACTTCTTTGTAGCGTGTTTCCATGATTTTTAAAGCGCCCATAATGGCCGTCTGTACCGCTATTGGACCTTGATGCACATCACCCTTACGAGCAAATACCTTAAAACGCGCAATGATGTCACCCATATGATGACCCAGCTGACTAATATGCTGTAGGTTGGCATGGGCCTGTTCATACTGCTTGCGATCTAAAAACTTCAAACCATTACCGGCAAAAGCACGAATCGCCGTCAAAGGCTGGTTCAATTCATGATTCAAGCCTGCACTTAATTGCCCTAACACTGCCAGTTTTGCGGTTTGTATCAACTCCCGCTGAGTGCCTTTATGCTCTGTAATCTCTTGACGTAAACGCGTATTAGCCCCCTCCAGTTCAAAGGTTCGCTCTCGCACCCGCTCTTCTAACTCTTTTCTTGCTTGGGTAATTTCTTGCTCATAACGTTTACGCTCCGTCATATCATGAAAGGTCACCAAGTAACTGCGACGATTAGGGAGTTGCATTTCACATAGGGTCATTTCCACCGGCACAGAAGACTGATTGGAATAACATAAACGTCCTTCTCTCGTCAGTACTTTAACGCCTAAATCACCGGCTGAATCCAATACATTCTCAGGGTCAATTCGGTAAGAAGCATCTTGCTCTACAGAAGGCCGAAGCTTTTGCTCGACAGATTGAAACAACACATTCAAAGGCTGCCCTACTAAAGGCGCTAATGGCTGGCCCACAAGCTTTTCGACCGCAGGGTTAAAAGACTCAATTTTGTAGAATTCGTCTAAGGTTACCAAACCCGCCTGAGTATTTTGAATCACTTCACGGATATAAGCTTGATTATGACGGGTCATTTCATTGGCATCTGACCTTTCTCGCAACATGCGTGTACGCAACATAGCAAGACCAAACAATAACCCAGTGATGGTCACACCACCCGCAAAAATAGCGCGCCACAGGGCAATTTCTTCATTGATGTTTTTTAATGGCGCCAGAATAGAAATGGTAAAACCCAGTAATCGAATGGGTCGGCTCATCTTAAGAAATGAGCGACGCTCTAATTCACCATTCACCGTATTGGTTTCTAAAAAATCGACAATTTGAGAGACTTCATCGAACGGTTTTTGATAAACAATGGCCAGTTTTTCAATCGGCTGATCCCGATAGCGTTGTGAATCGGCAATGCGCTGTAACTCTTCATAGGATAGCTCGCCCAATACACGATACAACCAAGCAGAACGAGACCCACTAAACACAACACCATCAGGATCCAGTAACAAAAATTCATAACTTTGATTGGCAAAGCGTTTTTCAAACTGAGTGAGATCCACTTTAACCACGGCGACACCAACAATAGATTCGTCAACATAGACGGGATAGGAGAAATAATAGCCACGACGATTAGAGGTAGTTCCCAGGGCATAATAACGCCCCGCTTTGCCCTGCATTGCGTCCTGAAAATAAGGTCGAAAGGAAAAATTACGACCAACGAAACTGGTGTCTTTTTGATAATTTGAGGCGGCGATGGTCAAACCATCCGCATTGAGTATGTAACTGTCTGACGCTTCTGTTATGCGATTAATCTGCTCCAACTCACGATTCAGATGACTAATATCAGCTTCAAAACCATCTTGTAACGCCTTTTTCACCCTATCGTTAGCCGCCAATAATGTAGGCATATGTTGGTATTTAGCAATGGCACTTTCCAACACACTGGCTAGTTGATTAAGCTGCAGTGACGATTCAATTCTGAGCTTTTTGATTTGTCCTGTTTTTACCGCTTCACCACCTTTCCAGCTCACTAGAGCAACAAGAGCAAGTGCAACAATCCACAGCCAAACCAAGTACTTGGAAGCAACCGACCATTTCATTTTAAAACCAACATTGGCTTTCCATACATTCATCAAAAGGGTTTTAACTCACTCTTTTCATTTTTTAATAGGATGCAAAAGTAATACTATCATTGTTGTCAATTCACGCTCGATCATGGGCAAAAGGCAGCACGTCTGAAATATGTGTTTTACAACACATAAGCATTAACAACCTATCCACCCCAAGCGCCACACCAGCGCATTCCGGCATACCGCTTTGTAAGGCACTGATAAGACGTTCATCAAATTGACGCTCCGCACGCTTTAATGAATAACGAGCCGCTTTATCTTGAACAAAGCGACGGGACTGTTCCTCAGCATCCGTTAATTCGTGATACCCATTCGCCAACTCCATGCCTTGCCAATACAACTCAAAACGCGCCGCGACCTGATTACCCGTATCGTCTACATGAGTTTTTGCCAAAGCCGCTTGAGAGGCAGGGTAACTATGAATAAAACAGGGGGAAACTTGCCCAATAGCCGGCTCAATAACACTTGAAAAAATCAATTCTAATAGGGTATCTCTATCGTCTTCTTGCAAACCATATTCGGTGTGCTGGTGGGCATATTCTTGTAATTGAGAAAGAGCGGCTGTGAAAGGGTCTAATTGTGTATGTTGGAGAAACGCATTCTGATAACTCAATCGCTCACACTTAAGTGCAGACTCATTAAGCAGTACAGACAATAGTGTCTCTATTTCCGCCATAAGTTGCCAGTGATCAAATCCTACCCGATACCATTCCAACATGGTGAATTCGATACTGTGACGACGACCAACATCTTCTGCACGAAACACCTTACCTAATTGATAAATAGAATCCGAGCCTGCACATAACAAACGCTTCATGGCATATTCAGGTGAGGTTTGCAGATAGTAAGTAAGGTCTTCACCTAGAGAACGAGTCTCGCAGGTTAGCACCTCGATATGAGGGTCAGAAATACTGCCTAAGGACAAACATTGTGTATCTACTTCCATTACTTCTAGATCATCAAAAAATGCTCGAATTGTTTTTAATAATTGAGCACGTTTTTGCAAGGTTAAAATATCGGCATTGGGCTGCCAAAGGGAAGCATGGTACATAGAAAAGGCTCTGAAAAATAAAGGCTATAGTAGCAGACAAGAATCCATTTCGCCCCTTTCCTATTACCAGTCACTCTATCTTGGCGCGGCCGACAAAACGCTTTTTAATGGCAGCTAGGCCGTTCCAAAGCGCCTCTAAAATACAAAAAAACACACGACATCCCATCTCACCATGGGCGTCATAAAATGCCTGCTCTTCAATTTGTTGAGGCGTTGGAGAAGCATAAGGAAATGGCTCGCCACCATCCTTCATAAAACGATGGTATTTTTCTTCCAAATCGACCTCTTGTTTCATGCTAACCCCTTTCATTACCACGATTGACTCATTGCCATAGTACGAGGTATTTTCAGATCATCAATGAAACATATCGAAAGGATCTTTTCATGAATGAAAAGGATATAGATTGGAACGATTTGAAGCTTTTCCTAGCAGTCGCACGAGAAGGCGGGCTTTCCGCCGCCGCAAAATCGACGCAGCGTAGCCCCGCCACATTAGGCAGAAGAATGCATGAACTCGAACGAAGCATGGAACGGGAACTCTTTTTCAGGCACGACCGAGGCTACGAATTAACCCTTGATGGTAAGTCTTTATTGGAAGAACTGACTCAAGTTGAATCTCAAATTCTGTACCAAACCGCAACGCCTGAAAAAACCTCTCGACCTTTGGTGAAGATTTCGGCTGGCACTTGGACAACACTCGCCTTACTAAAAAACCTAGATAAACTCGTAGGATCACCACCCGACATACTGCTGCGCTTCGTCTCAGAAGAAAAAATACTGGCTATTTCACACCGAGAAATAGTCATCGGGTTTCGCAACCAAAGGCCAAAAGAAGACGCTTTAGTTTGCCGTAAATTGGCTCGTATTGAATTTGCTCCCTATGCCACAGAAAGCGCCCCAGATGTATGGATAAAAGTGGTGGCAGACACACCGTCTGCGAGGTGGGTAAACAGTAAGGTAGGTAAAAATGCCGTTTGCGAGGTGAGTAGCCCAAGGAACAGTCTCGATCTCGCGCTTGAAAATAAAGGCATCGCCCTATTACCCACTTTCATTGGCGATGCTCAACCTCTATTGCAGAAAGTTGGCAATACCATTGATGAATTAAGTCACGACCAATGGCTGGTTACTCATCATGAAGATCGTTATTTACCCGAGGTACGAAGGTTAATCCAACGGCTCAACCTTATTTTTGATGAAACTGAAAAAGCAAAGCCAGTAAATAAATAACTGGCTTTGCTTTAGAAACGAGATATTTTCACCAAGTTTTCATCAAGTGTTTAATTTGCTCATCAGTATTTTAATACCCGCCACACTAAAGAAGATCGCAAAGATAAAATCAAAAGCACGACTCATTTTGAAATAAAAATTTCTGACCTGAGCATGGGAAAACAACACTGCGTAACCTAAAAACACACAAGCACTCTGTAATCCTACCACTAAAATAATAGACAACAGGCCCTCTATTCCAGCCGTACTCGGCACCCCCATTGTGTATAGAGCCCCAAAAAACAAGATCACCTTAGGGTTGGTCAAATGAATTGCTAAACCCCGTAAGTAGTCTCCCTTCACAGAAGGCGTTACTGTTTTGTCTAATATGAACGCTTTAGGAGACAAGGTCGATTTAAAAGACTTATAGGCTAAAAACAGCAAATACGCCGCGCCAAAATAACGCAACATATCGAATAGCCATGCATTCGCATACATCACGGCCGCCATACCAAATGCCGCCGCAAACGACCACATAAAAGAACCGGTTAGTATTCCAAGCGCCATAGCAACCCCGTGACGGCGGCCAGAATTCATCGATGTTCCAGCAATCGCCAATGTGGACGGCCCAGGACTAGCGACCCCAAGTAACGCCGCAATTAAAATCAAACCATAATGAATATCTTGCATAAAACAAACTCCTTGTCGTTTAGGTCGTTTTCAGTTTTTTCTTACTGGATAAAAACTGAGATGATGACATTTGCCCAACAAACAAACCAGCTAGAATTAACACAGCGGCTATCACTTGATAAATACCGATGACTTCATCATAAAACCAATAACCACCTAATATACCGAAAACAGGTACCAGCAATGTCATGGGAGCCACGCCAGATACCGTGTATTTCATGATCATTTTATTCCAGAACCAGTAACCTAAAAGTGTCGTTGGGTAAGCTTGGAATAGAACGGAGAACAGGACACCTTGATTAAACAAATCAGGTGCGCTCGTAACAACCTCTACTCCGTGAAAAACTACTGCTAGTAATAACAAAGGCAAGGGAGCAAACAACATACCCAATACGTTAAAAGCAAAAATAGACTGGGTATTGGCTCGTTTCACAATCGGCAGTTTCTAAAAGAGCATCTGCCCAATACGGCTAACATCAGTTCGCCACAAGGCGGGATCGTTCTTTGGGTGCAAATCCCTAACTTAGACGCAGTGCAACTTGAGCAAAAGGCCAACCAGCTAAACATCGACATTCGCAGCGGCGCTTGCTTTAGCACTCACAACTTTTACCATGACTGCTTGCGTATAAATTGTGGTTGGCCGCTGGAAAACACTGTTGATAAGTACAGTGGTTATCAACAACTAAAAACCTTATGTAAGCTCATAAGCAAAAGAAACGGATGTACTAATACACTATGAGCGGGCAACCTCTTGAGCAATCTCTTTATGGTTTTCAACCACTTGCGTCACAATGACAGATAAGAAATGCTGAGCAAATTCAGGATCCAGACCGTATTGAAAGGCAAGTGCTTGCATACGTTCGTATTGCTGTTGCTCACGACCGACATCTTGGGCGGGAAGGTTATTTTCTGCCTTATAATGACCCACTTTGTTGGTCACTTTAAAACGCTCCGCCAACATGGCGACAATGGCGTTGTCGATATTATCAATACTGCTACGCAGTTCTTCTAGGGTTACAGTCATTCTTCTCTCCTGTAATGCAATGTTATTTCGCTTTAAACCGAACGATAACCTAAGCCTTTAGAAATTCATGATTAGCCAATGGGATAATGTTAATAACAGGCTCTTCATAAGGATGAACTGCTTTGATGGCTGCAATCGCTTGCTTAACCTTGCTCTGTTCACACCTTGCTTCTATTCTCACCTCTTCACCAAAGTTAATCTGCCCTTTTACTCCAGTGATAGGGTTCGCTCGTTCATTGGGCCGCCAAAAACCTGAAATTTTTACAATAGAAATAACACTATCGTAATCCCCCACCACCCCTACACCAGCATCAATTAAGACATCACGAATAGCCATGACCTCTTCCTCTGGTGCATAAATTTCCAATTTAAATTCCACCACTATTCTTATTCTCCCAAAATCCACAACAAGGCCTGATAGCTAAAACATTAGCCTATGATACTGATTTCACGCACATTTTTTGTCAATAGGTATACAAATATGCCATCACTAAACCAGAGGAATACTAAAATGGGCCCAATTGAAATATTAAACAGGATGAGGCCTTTACACGACTGCTGTGCGTACCAATACATTGTTCAATCAACATGAAACTCAGCCGATTTTTTTCTTAAGCCGTGAACTTTATCAATAAAATGCGTTCCAAGCCGCGTCAATATTAACAAGAGAACTACCTTCAATTTATTTGAACATTAGCTTGAAGATTCTCCTCTTTTTACTTTTTGTCTTTTGCCTATAATGCGCAGCATACTTACTAATCAATAACAGGAATCGTTACATGAAAGCACTCATCGCAAACATCACCAACACCACCTCTGGCATCGCAAGCACCCTATTGCGCATCCCTGTCGGCATTATTTTAATGGCCCACGGCGCACAAAAGTTATTCGGCGCATTTGGTGGTTACGGGCTTGAAGGAACAGGTCAATGGATGGCATCGATCGGTCTTGAGCCCGGCTACCTAATGGCATTATTGGCCGGTAGTGCCGAGTTTTTTGGTGGTATCGCGCTTATCATTGGTTTATTAGTTCGCCCTGCAGCGATTGTGTCAGCATTCACTATGGTTATCGCCATTTTCTCCGTTCACTTTGTAAATGGCTTGTTCATGTCAAACAATGGCTACGAATTTGCATTGGCTCTATTGGCTGCAACCGTGTCGCTTGCTTTCAGCGGTGCAGGTTCAATCTCTGTTGATAAAATCATTGCGACTAAACTTAAATAACGCTTAAGTTTAGCGGTCAAAAAAGCCCTCGGTATGAAAGTGCCGAGGGCTTTTTAATGTCACAATTTTTTCGTCATTCTCACACCATTTATTGACAAAGAAATCTGCACTACTGGCGATACAAGATCATCCCTGCATGATGCAATACACCATTAATAAATTTTCCATCAGCAGTGAAGCCGGTATCATCCCAATATTCAATATAATCACCAGTGACTCGATAGCGACCTTGATAAGCAGCTTCTTTATCTCCTCTTGCTTCAATATATCGATTATTCGGTAAAAGTTGATGCCGTATATAGTTACCCTCTGTATTCCACCCTCCCACATAAGGATGCAGGGATTCCTGCCCATTTTTAGCCACCACTTTTCAAGAACCCGCCTTCATCGCTTCATAGTAGTGTGCAATATCTTGAACCTTAACAACCCATGCATAATTTAATTCTTGATGAATTTTCCATTCACCCTCGTCACATTGCCAACCTAATTGCGAACGTCCATTAAATGGAATAATGGCACCCGTCTTTTGTGTTATTGTGCCAACAAAACCTATGGTAGTTGAGGCCACTTTATCGCCAATCAGCTCACTGTGCCCTTCCGTTAAAGCGTGTGTAACAGATTCGGCTTTCGCTTGTAACCCTTCCCAGTTAGCGCCATAGATCACGGCATTGTCAAACAACTGTTTCTCCCCAGGTGCGAAATTATCCCAATAAATCCCCTCAGGTTCTTTCAAGTTGTAGTAACGGGCCATTTTATTAGCAAAAATAAACTCAGGGGCATTTTTTTTCTTTTCCCACCCCATCATTATCCAATCCTTGTGGAGTACTAAAGGTGAATTTACGCCAGTTTGCTCACACGTATTTTCCGCTGCATGAAGCAGCCCAGAGCCCAAGCTTGATAGAACTATTACAGAAAGTGCAGATGCTAGATATGTCATGATTCGCCTCTTATATTCGTCAAAATATGATCCATACACTGGTATGTCTCAACTTGCTTTGTCATTATAAAAAAGCGATATTGATTAAAGTAGATAGTCACTCATTTACATATTGGTAAGTAAATAATGACAATAAAAATAGACTTAAACATCTTGCCGGTATTTATTGCCGTCGTCGAAGAACATAACTTCCGAGCGGCCGCCGATAGACTTGGCATAACACGATCTGCAGTCAGTCAGATGATAAGAAAACTTGAAGATCAACTCGGCATCGCATTATTCACCCGAACCACAAGAAGCGTAAAATTAACGGAAGCAGGCGAACATCTTTTCAGCCAAGTACACACTCAGTTGGATAATGTGCATTCTTCTTTAGAAAATGTCGCTAGCCATAAAACCCCACGGGGATTGCTAAAAATAGCCGCTACGTCCATTGCTGAGCCTTTTTTATCCGGGCAATTTATTGTCGAATTTTCCAAAAAACACCCAGAAATCGAGCTTGATATCACGGTCACCGATGATGAGTTTGATATTGTGAAAGCAGGATTTGATGCTGGCGTGCGTCTTGGCGACAGTCTAGAACAAGATATGGTCGCCCTACCTATCAGTGGTTTACAACGAGACATGGTGGTTGCCTCACCAGACTACCTGATACAACACGGTAAGCCGAATCACCCCAAAGATTTACTCTCCCACCGCTGCATTGGCTGGCGTCCAAAGCTAAATAGTAGCCCCTATTATTGGGAATTTAATGAAAATGGAAAAGGTTTTGATGTCTCTGTAGAGCCTCAGATCACCACCAACGACATTCGATTGATGTTACGTGTCGCACTGGCAGGTGGTGGAATCACTTTTGCGACCGAAGAAGTATTTCAGCCCTACATAAAAGTAGGAACGCTCATACCCTTGCTCGAAGAATTTCTACCAACCTTTTCAGGCTTTTACTTCTTTTACCCCAACAGAGAGAATATGGCACCTAAACTAAGAGCTATGGTGAATTTTGTTAAAACATGGGAACAAACATAAACAAGTTGATGCGGTACGTATTCACCTAAAAATTAATAAATACCTACTATTCCACCGTCAACTATATAACAATTACAACTTTACTCGTGCCCTTCCGCTTCCGCTGCAAGGTTATCCATTGGGATAGCAATTTCAGCAGGTACTTCGTTGTTTATGACGACACCATAAAGAAGAACCAATACACAAACCAGTACACCACCAAACAGAGCAACGGATCGGTTTTGTACGTACTTTAGAATAGGTTTGTAGTTATAGGTTAAGTGGCAAATCACCGCGAGTATCATAATAATACCGAAGAGCTTATGAACCGGGTGCATTTGAATAGTGAAGGACGGTTTCTCGATAACAAACATCATCAAGCCTGATGTCGACATAGCGAGAAAGGAAACGAATAGAGCCACTGAGACGAACTTTCTAAACATATGATCTCTCCTAGGTTTCGTTGCTTTTCTCATCTTAACGCAATCCATAGCTAAAGTCCGATCAAAAAAAGGCCCTCCCTATTTTCATAGGGAGGGCCTTTGATTCGCTAAATGCTTGTTAACAGATTACTTACCTGTTGCACGGGATACGTATTCACCACTACGTGTATCCACTCGCAGTACTTCCCCAATATTGATGAACAATGGCACACGAACCATAGCACCAGTGGTCAAGAAAGCGGGTTTAGAGCCGCCATTCGCTGTGTCGCCTTTTAGACCAGGATCTGTCTCTGTCACTTCCAGTTCAATGAAGTTTGGTGGCGTGATGAGCAATGGCGCACCGTTATAAAGTGTCACTACGTATTTTTCCTGCTCTTTCAGCCATTTCTTGGTTTCGCCTACCGCATTTTCGTCGGCGGCATGTTGCTCGAAGGAGCCATCAACCGCCATGAAGTGCCAAAATTCACCGTCGGTATACAAATACTCCATGTCGGTTTCCATAACATCGGCACCTTCAAGAGACTCACCCGATTTAAAGGTACGCTCCCATACACGGCCTGTTTTTAGGTTACGCAGTTTTAGGCGATTAAAGGCTTGGCCTTTACCCGGCCTTACGTGTTCATTGTCTAAAACAGAACATGGGTCGCCATCGACCATTACTTTCGCGCCGGTACGCATATCGCTGGTAGAAATATTAGCCATACATCCTCACAGTATATTTTAGAGAAAAGGCTCAGACTGACGTATCATGTCAGCATTAAGATCTCTGCAAACATCTTTTAACCTCTTTTTTGATGAGGAAAAGGCCGTTTGCAAAGATCTCTAAGAGCCACAGGCCTAACTGGCCAAAAAATAAGTTGGCGCAATCATAACCTAAATCAACTCAATTTTGCAGATATTTGACGTGATCCCAATTCAAACAAAGAACGATTTAAGCTGGTCTGAGCATCTTGCACGGGCAATTACCGACCTACCAGAGTTGATTGAGCAACTGGGTTTACCCCAAGAGCTGGCATTACAAGGAAGTGAAGCACAGCGCGCTTTTAAACTCATGGTGCCGCGCCCTTATCTATCACGTATTGAATATGGCAACGCCAATGACCCATTACTGTTGCAGGTCTTACCCAGTGCAGAAGAGATGCTGCTGATCGCGGGCTACAACAAAGACCCTCTGGAAGAAGCGGATCATAATCCACAAAAAGCCATCGTCCATAAATACAAACGACGCTTGTTAGTCATCACAACAGGCAGCTGTGCCGTTAACTGCCGTTATTGTTTTCGCCGTCACTTCCCTTATGGGGACAATCAATTAGCCCAAGCTGAATGGCAATCGGTCATCGATTACCTAGCACAGCATCCGGAAGTAAATGAGGTGATTCTCAGCGGTGGCGACCCTTTAATGATGAAAGACGCCCTACTCGCCGACAAGGTTCGTAAGCTAGAAGCCCTACCGCAGATCAAGCGGCTACGCATTCATTCCCGCCTGCCAGTAGTGATTCCCCAACGAGTTTGTGCAGATATGTTGGATTGGATCACACAAAGTCGTCTCGACATCATCATGGTGTGGCATATCAATCACGCCAACGAAGTAGACATGGAGCTAACCCAAGCTGCGCTTAAGTTGAAACACGCTGGTGCCACCTTACTAAATCAAGGGGTGTTACTAAAAGGGGTAAATGATTCGGTTGAAGCACAAGTGAATCTCAGTGAGGCGGTTTTTTCAGCCGGTATTTTACCCTACTACCTGTTTACCTTAGACCCAGTAGAAGGTGCGGCACACTTTGACATTACGGTAGAAGAGGCTCAACGTTTAATGGGTAAAGTGGCCGCACAATTGCCCGGCTACTTGGTGCCTAAACTGGCGAAAGAAATCCCGGGCAAGGCGGCGAAAACATTGTTTGCACCAATAATGGAAAAGAACTAATGAGCCTGAGTAGCCCCCTGTAACTGCTTATGCAGGGCACCGAGATTAACCGTAATTCTTTCACCGATAACCGTATGCCAATAACGATTGGACATATATTCAAAATGCACTACACCTGATCGCCAATCAGTACCCAAGGACACTCTCATTCTCAAATTCAGCCCTGAGGCTGACTCATCATTAGGAAGTAAAGCGGAAGACTCATGGCCTTCTGCCACTAACAAGATATGAGGAAAAGCCATATTAACTCTGCGAAACCAACCGCCAGACACATCAGAAAGCACAGTAACGGGAGAGCTTGCTGATTCAAAAACCTGCCCAACGCCCATAACCTGTTTATCCACAGTATCAACCCATAGGTTTAGTTTCAGTGTTGGCTTACCAGCAATTTCTCGTTGACTCTCATAAGTAATATGAAAAATATCAGTGCGCTGGCTTTCGACATCCATAACCCCTCCCTTTTGCCAATCTAGGCGAACACTTACAAGTCACAAATGGCATTTAATGGAACCGTTCTCATAGAGCATAGATTATTTACAAGAAGAATAACAACCCTACATAGAATTACATGTCGTTACAGACATATGCCTGAAAGACATCAGACCTTATCACTAACGCAACAATGCAATACGACCCGCCTTCACTTGCTGTCGTAATATTCGAATTTGTGGGGAAAACTGATACAGGTCACCATTTCTGCCCACCAGCTGACAAGGCACATGATTTTGCTCAGCGACATTCGCATTGCCATCTAAATGCTTGGGCTCACCATGAACCGGCACGGCAATTTCGGGTTGCGTCCATTGATACAAATCACCAAGCTCCCCTCGACAAGGGTGTCCACTGACATGAATAGATACGTCGGACTCATGGGACTGTAAGGTGCGTATTTTACGACCACGAAACTGTGTCACCAATCTATCTATTGCTAATTCATTACCCGGAATTCGCATAGCGCTGAAAATCACTAAGTCATCGGCCTCAAGACTCAAGTCAAAACAATTATCTGCGGCCAATCGGTTCAATGTTGCCCGTGGCTCTCCTTGGCTTCCTGTCACTACGGCTAATACCTCCTCCCTAGGTAAATAACCAAGATGCGCCGCATCGATAAGAGGCAAATCATCTGGCCAATGCCCTGTCGCTCTCGCTGCGCTGACCATATTAATAAGAGACCGGCCAATCAGTGCAAGATAGCGTCCGCTTTCTTTGGCAACTCGACCCAAAGCAATTAAACGCGCCACATTGCTACTAAAGCAGCCCACTACCACACGATTCTTTTCTACGGCAATGGTACTTAACAAACCTTGATAACAATCGCTTTCTGACGCCGAATAGCCTTCTTTTAAAGCATTGGTCGAATCACACACCATGGCGAGAATATTTTCTTTCGCTAAGGCTTTAAAACGCTGGGGAGAAAAGCCTTCCCCAGTAATAGGCGCTTTATCAATCTTCCAATCACCAGTATGAAAAATACGCCCTGCTGACGTGTCTATGATCATGGCAAAGGGTTCTGGAACAGAATGAGTCAAGGCCAACCATTTCACATTAAAAACACCTATTTTCTTGGTTTCATTTTCTTCAACCACAATGATAGGCACCTGATCCGTTAACCCCACTTGCACCAGCTTACGGCGTAGCACTTCGGCCGTGAACGCCGTGGTATAAACAGGGCATTTGAAACGCCGCCATAAAAACGGTAAAGCCCCCACATGATCTTCATGGGCATGAGTAATGACAATGCCAGCTAGACGCTCTTTCTGCTCGCTAATAAAAGTAGGATCGGCACATACAATTTCAGAGGTAAGCAGATCATCAGGCTTGAGCGGCTCATTAAAAGAAACGCCACAATCGACCATTAACCATTGGCCGTCATGACCATACAAATTCATGTTCATGCCGATTTCACCTGTGCCGCCAAGGGGCAAGAACCATAAATCTTGTGATGAGGGTATTAAAGATGAAATGAAGTACTCCTTGAGAATCACGACTTAGCCTGTACAAAAACTAAAATAGGCCGCTAGAATTTTGTCTATGGTACGCACTTTCCGTTAAGATCTCAGCTCACTCGTCAGATAAGTTAAAGATGAAAGTTATCAAAATCAGTCTAGTTGGCCTTTTCATTGTCGCTCTGGGCGTTGTGGGAATACAAACTCTAGGAGTGACTTTTTTAAACAAACAAATACAAGCTCAACTTGATCAAACAGGGTTAGCCTCTTTTGTTCGGTTTCATGATGTTTCCATTGACCCTTTCACCTTATCACTCAGCTTTCACCAAGTGAGTTTTGGCAACCCAACATACCCTTGGCTCATCTTTGATTCCATTACCCTTAATAAGGGACTCTTCAATAACCAAGTACTCGACGTGACATTCCAACTAAACCAAACCGCCATCAAGAAGTTATCTAATGACACTCAACACTTAATGAAAATGGCAGGATTAACCGAGTTAGCGGGAAATGGACGATTTACTTCTTTACAGCAAGATCAGCATGTCACTTCAAACATGGCGCTAGACATTAAAGGGCTTGGCCAATTCAGCTTGGCGAATCAAATGAAAACTCAACTCAATGCCGCGCTGATTCAAGAAATACGTACAGACATGCTGGCCTCCATGGCCTTTGGTCAACCCGAAGCTATCTTTCTCATTTACGGTGATGACATCACTTTTTATGACATCAAGCTCAGCTTTCAAGACGCTGGATTAATCCAACACCTATGGCCGACCTATGGCAATGAAAACAACATAAAAAAAATCATGTTTGAACGTTTAAAAAGTGATACCCATACATGGGGACTGGCAGAAGCCACATCACAGCGCAATGTAGAGATAGCAAAGACACTGACGGATTACCTCACCTCAACCGACCGATCAAATACTCAACATCTAGAAATATCTATCCACCCTGATTCGCCCCTGTCACTCGGCGAACTCTATCTGCTCAGCAAAGACAAACAGCTGGCAGATAAAACGAATATGCATGTGGCCATCAAACCCTAGCGTGTTCTTTACACCCTAATAAAACACTCGAAACGGTTGATTCGACGTTGCTCTAGCAATGCCTTTCACCATGCGGAAGATAGACCAAATCCACACTAAAAATAGCAGGATATAGCCAACAAAGAACAAGGTGAGAATGAAACCAGTAACACTTAGAAATATCCCCCACCAAAAAGTACTAATGATATTGCTATAATGATCTTCAAAAAAAGTACCACGCGCATCGCTAACTTTAACCATGGCCCAAATCGCACCGATCAACCAAAACACCCCAGTAAAAATCCCTAACAACATAAAAATATAAGCGATCACCACATTACTTTTTGCATTATCTTCTTTTGGGGTTAACGGCCTTGGAGGACGATCTGGTTCGAATCCTGACATATCCATTTTATTCCTCGTAATATCTTGCAAAGGCCTCACATGACCTGCTTTATATTTGTCCATTTAGTTTCTTTTCAAGATGAATCTTTGTACCGTAAGCATACTTACCCACTCCTAGGATAAAGATGACAGACGTAACGCTTTTAGTCGATGTACAAAACATCTATTACACCACTCGCCAATCCTTTGGCCGGCCTTTTGATTACAACGCTTTTTGGCGCCAAGCTACCGCAGGACGTAACGTCATCAAAGCCATCGCCTATGCCATAGACAGAGGAGATGAAAAGCAACGTCAATTCCAAAATATTCTTAGGGCGATAGGATTTGAGGTCAAACTCAAACCTTATATTCAGCGTTCAGACGGTTCAGCAAAAGGCGACTGGGACGTAGGCATTGCCATCGATGGCATCGAATACGGAAAAGACAGTGACGTATTAGTATTAGCGTCTGGCGACGGTGATTTTGATCTCTTGGCAAAAACATTAAGAGAAAAATACCAAACACAAATCGAGGTGTATGGTGCAGAGCCGTTAACCGCACTCTCTTTAATCAAGTCAGCAACAAGGTTCATTCCTATTGACCAAACCTTGTTACTAAAATAGCCCCATCTCTTTTATTTCTATAAAATAAATAAAGACAAAGAATGGGATCAAAAGCTCTATTCTAGGTTTATCCAAACCCTCCCTGTGATTGAGTAAATCACGAGGAGTAACATCGGGTGCGACTCTAAAGGAATGTAGGTAATTAGGGCAATGCAGGAGAAATTATCGGGGCATAGTAGACTTATTCTCGCCTTCCCTAGCATTAAACACAAAAAGTAATATAACATTACCAAATCAATACGGTTCTAATTATTGCTCTAGAACAGCTGGGGTTATATATCACCTTAATTTAAAGCGATGAAGCAAATGAAGTCCCAGAAAACACCTCTGATATCGGAAATAAAAAGCACTCTATCAAAGTCGCTCAGCCTGATACTTTTCCTTGTCCAACTTTTCTTCGCGAGCTTAAACTTCTTTATTTTAAATCAGCCTGCTATTGGAACCTACCAATTTCTAGCCTCTATCTTTTGTGCTTATGTTTTCTTTCATTCACTAAAAAAAGAAGTAAAAGAATGGCACCATTACGTCCTCAGCCTTATTACTACAATTGGAATAATAAGCGTCATCTCCGTCGCAGACTTAAGAGCTGGTCCCATCTATTGGTCTTTTGCCCTACCACTTATTTATTACATGCTGTTAGGGACTCAAAAAGGCCTAACCTTTAGCCTGATCGCTTTCTTTCCTCTTGCTGGAATTTTATTTTTGCGAAGCGATCTCGACCATAATATACCCTACCGCTCTGTACTCAACTTCACACTTGCTTATTTTAGTGTTTGGACGATTTGCCACCTTTACGAAAGGCACAGAATGACAGTTCACTTAGCATTACAAAAAATGGCCCTAGGTGATGCGCTAACTGGTATTCAGAATCGCCATGCTTTAAAGCTTTTCTTTGAGTCAATTAAAGACAATCAAGAAAACCTTCACACCCTAGTCATAGATATTGATCACTTCAAAAGCATCAATGATCAGTTTGGTCATGAGACAGGAGATAAAATCCTAATTGAAATGACTGAACTACTAAAGTCCCGCGTGGACTCTAAAGACATCTACCGCTTAGGCGGAGAAGAGTTTTTAGTTATATTAGAAGAAGCTCCTGATAACGAGGCTCTATCTCTTGCAGAAAGTCTTCGCAGAACGGTTGAACAGTCTACCTTTGCTCATGAAGAAACAGACATTAATATCACCGTCAGTATCGGCGTTTCTAAGTTCCAATATGGACAAGCTTTCAATGAATTTTTACGATTAGCAGATAAGAACCTTTATCGAGCTAAAAACGCTGGCCGTAACCAAGTATGCAGTGGATAAAAGCGAATATCCGATTTAACATCCACTATTAAAGGTTTGTAAAAACAAGGCTTCCACCTTATCCCTTGCCCAAGGCGTTTTACGCAAAAATTTCAGACTCGATTTCACGGATGGGTCACTTTTAAAGCAATTGATATTGATGCGAAAAGACAACTCCTCCCAACCATAATGATCAACTAAATCTGTGACGATTTTTTCCAATTTCAAACCATGTAAAGGGTTATTGGCTTGTGTGCCGCTCATACCTGGACATTCCTACTTATTATGTGAAGATTCGTTTTTAAAGCCAGCAGTATACAGCAAGCCCTTACCGTCTTGTGGACCAAAATGGACAAGAAACATTAATATTCACCTCCTAAAATACATGATACAACCGAACAGAAACCAACTTAATACCAGTGGTCATATCACGTCGATTGGCGAACAATCAGCTCAGGGGAGAAGTGACTTTGAATAGGATAATGAGTGCCATAAATAGCATTCAATAATAGCCTAGCGGTGGCTTCCGCCATTTGATAAAGAGGGAGTTTTATACTGCTTAAAGAGGGAGTGTAATACTGGCTCATGGACAAATCATCGAAGCCAATAATGGCCATTTCTTCAGGGACTTTTATGCCCTGCTGAACACAAATATGTAATGCGCCCATAGCCATCAAATCATTACTACAAAAAACAGCAGAAGGACGCTGTTCTAGCGCTAAAATAGCGGTCATATGAGCCATACCTGACTCAACATTAAAATCCCCTTCTCCCTGATAAATAAGGGGAGTTTTAGACTTTTTGAGAGCCTTTTGACAACCTAAGAGGCGCTGGTAGGCATCGCGTTTCCATAGGGGGCCAGTCACTATCGCGATTTTTGCATGGCCCTTATCAATAAGGTGTTGAGTCGCCATTTCACCACCAGCAAAATCATCAAAGGAAATCACATGCCCCTCATCATCAGGAAAGTGCTGATTTAATGCAAACACAGGGCAACGGCTGTTTATCTTTGCGATTTCTTCTGTCGATAAATACTCCGTAAGCAACACCAACGCATCCACTTGACGTTTAACCAAAAAATCCACAGCATCACGCTCACCTTTTAAAGAGCCATTGCCACAGGCGAGAATGACATGTCGATCATCACCTCGTAGAGCGCTTTCTATCCCACTGGTCGCAGGACCGTAATAAGCCGTATCAATATGAGATGTCACCAAACCTATGGTGTAAGTTTTCTTACTAGCCAACGAGCGAGCCGCCTGATTAGGACTGAATGAAAGCGCTTCAACCGCTGCTAACACTCGAGCGCGAGTTGCCTCTTTTACAGGTGTCGTACCACTCAGCACACGAGATACTGTCGCTTTAGACACTCCAGCACTCTCCGCTACATGCGTAATGGTACTCATTTTTTTACTCACACACAGGCCTTGTTCAATTTATGACGGTCAAGCATTATAACCCTGTTTTTTAATTCGATGGTTAAGTTGATCGTTATTCCCAGCACGAAACAATAAGACCATTTGACTAATTGCGCAAATGTCCGAAAATAGCGTGAGGCCATTACATAGCATCACGAACAATAAGAAAAACTCAGCCTTAAACATTGGAGAATAGATTAATGGGTATATTATCAGGCCTTAAGAGCCTATTTGCTGGTGGCGAAAGTACACCAGAAGCAAGTGAAGAAGTCGTTGAATACAAAGGTTTTAATATCACCCCTGCGCCAATGAAAGACGGTGGCCAATATCGAGTTGCCGCCACCATTACCAAGGGGGAAGGCGAAGAACAACAGACTCACAAATTTATTCGCTCTGATTTAATGCCAAATCGCGACGAATGTATCGAAATCACCATGCGAAAAACGAAGCTCACAATTGATCAACTTGGCGACCGTATCTTTGGCTAACATTAGAAAAGGGTAAGAGCATGAGAAAACCAATAGGACAACACTGGCAACAGGTAACTGAAAGTGAAGACCTATTGGGCGTGGATTTCCGCTCCCGAACCTTCACCTTTGCCGGCCCCAAATACCCTACCGATACCACTCTTATTCACCACCAAGGTAACCCGGATAAAAAGCAAGCTATCTTGTATATCCATGGTTACACAGACTACTTTTTCCAAGCTGGCCTTGCTGAATTCTTTATCAAGCAAGGCTATCGTTTTTATGCCATAGACTTGCAAGGTTATGGTCGATCCATCCGGCCTTCAGTGCGCCCTAATTGGTGTGAATCCATTGCTCAATATGGACAAGACTTAAACATCGCCTTAGCAACAATGAAAAAAGACGGTATTGACGATGTGGTGATACTTGCCCACTCTACTGGTGGCTTAATCGCCTCTACCTACTTAGCACAAACACAGAATATCACCGAAAAAGAACAGCATTACGGCAAAGCATTTCCAACAATCAGCCGCTTAATCCTTAACAGCCCTTTTCTGGCTTTGCCACTGTCACCCAACGCCATCCGTTGCTTAAGCTGGCCCATTCATACCCTAGTTTCTCTGTGTCCTTTTTGCTCACTACCAGCCAATAAGCCAACAGTATATGCAAAAACCCTGCATACCAGCTTTGCTGGTGAATGGGATTATCGACTAGATTGGAAGCCAAGTGAGGGGTTCCCCCTATCTTTTCATTGGCTAAAGCAAATCATCACAGCACAACGTTATCTGGCTAAGCAAACCATTACCTTGCCAACCTTGTTATGCCATTCGGACAACAGCACTATAGGAAAAGAACAGGTCGAAGAGATGCGACAAGGAGATGGCGTGCTAGACATCCACAGCATGCAAGAAGCCGCTGAAGCGACGTTTAGCCAACTAACAACAGCCAGCATTCCCAAAGGCTATCATGACCTTTACCTTTCACCTCAGCCAATAAGAGAAAACTACCTTGCCGCTATAAAAGATTGGTTAGAGAAAACCGCTTAATGAATAAAATACATTAAGCGCCTTGACGAACCATCACCCAATCCAGTAAACGTGTCGGTAGCAAACGCTTTAACACACCGGCAACGTAAGTCGGGGTTGTCACGTAATATCTAGGCTTAGGGACTGTTGACTCCAACGCATGTATCAATTTATTGACAACAGCACTCGCCGGTAAAGTGTGGGATGAGGCAGGGCCTTCTTTACTGAGTCGTGCAATGGCTTCTTCGTAGCCCAATTTATGACGGCTGTTCCTAGTATCTATATTGTCTTTTAACGCAACCAAAGCATTGGCCCTAAACCGGCTTTCAATCGGCCCCGGCTCAATCAAGCTAATATGAATTGGGGTATCCGCTAATTCCAAACGCAAGGTATCCATTAGCCCTTCCACAGCAAACTTACTGGCGTTATAGGCACCACGAAACGGCGCGGCAACCAAACCTAGCACAGAGCTATTCGTCACAATACGACCATAACCTTGCTCCAGCATGAGCTTCAACACTCGCGTCGTCAGATCATGGGTGCCAAAAAAATTACTCTCAAACTGCGCTCTTAGCGCATCAACCGGCAAATCTTCCACGGCTCCCGGCTGTCCGTACGCGCCATTATTGAATAAAGCATATAAATGACCATCAGTAATGGCCAAGGTATCTTCTAGTCCTTTGGCAATTGACGCCGAGTCAGCCAGATCCAACTGCACCACATGCTTAATGCCCTGCGCTTTTAGTTTTTCAACATCTTTCTGATGACGACAACTCGCCACCACCAAAAAGTTTCGTTGCTGAAGCATTTTCGCGGCCTCTAAACCGATACCTGAAGAACACCCAGTAATAAGAATGGAATACTGCATGAAAAATCCCTTAATAAAAAATAGTCGATCTTTGCATACTAACAAAAAGCATTGCAGCCATGTAATAACGACTGGATAGTAAACCTACTCAAACACTTGGTCTCCCTCTTAACCTACACAGTCTCTCGAAACGAAGACTTCTCAAGAGAATTCCCCAATAAGCAATGTTTTGAGGAATTACTTTGATAACGATTTGTTCATAAATAGCCTATATTCATCACTAGATGAATTAATGTATGGAGCCAATAATGACAATTAAAATAGGCCGCCCAAAACAATCGGGGACAAAGCAGGAGCCAGTACGCGCCAGCCTTATCGAAGCCGCCATTCTTTGCTTTTCAGAGTATGGCTTTGACAAGGTATCAACCCGAAAAGTTGCTCTCGCGGCGGGAGTCGATGCGGCGATGATTCGCTATTACTTTGGCTCAAAAACGGGCTTATTCTCAGCCGCAATACAAGAAACTTTAGCGCCAGTGCTCAAACAACTGCAAATGGACCTAAGCCCAAACACACCACCCAACCCATTGCTTCTTATGCAAACCTATTACCGGATGATTGCCACCAGCCCTATGCTGCCTAAGCTCATCCAACAGGTCCTCAACCAACCAGACAACCCACAGGTATTTTCCATCCTAACCGGCGTTATCGATAACCTACTCAAACGTTCTGAAAAATGGATCGACGCGTTTGAACAACAACACAAGATCAACCCCAACCTCAACTCAGAATGGGTACGTCTCAGCTTCATAAGCCTAATGATCTTTCCTGTCCTAGCCCCCCAATATTTGCAAGATCAACTCGGGGTCAAACTTAAAGAAGACTGGTTATTAGACTTAGCCAATCATAATCAGACCTTGTTAGAACAGGGTCTTTTCACCTCTCCGGTTATACCAGTCTCTAACAAAAATAAAGGCAAACTATCATGAAACCCCTGCCTATTTTACTTTCGTCCCTTTTGTTATTATCGTTAACCGCCTGCCAAACAGATGATGGCTCTCACGCAATGGGCAATATCGAGCGCGACAGAATCAGCTTGTCGGCCCCCGCTTCAGAGCCAATTATTTTAGTCAACGTAAGCGAAGGACAGCAGGTTTACCAAGGTGATATTCTACTGCAATTGGATTCACGCAGCGCTGATGCCCTTATTGCCCAGCGTGAAGCAGAACTTGCCCAAGCGAACGCCGCCCTTAGTGTCCTTACCGCAGGTACCAGACCGGAGCAATTAAGCGCCGCATTAGCGGCCCTGAAAGCGACTCAAGCGGCCAGTAAAGAAGCGGAGCTTAAATATCAACGAGTCAGTAAACTCTACAAAAGCAAGGTGGTAGGTAAAGCGGATCTCGATACAGCAAGAGCTGCCAGAGACAGTACTAAGGCCAAAGCACAACAGACACACGACCAATGGCTAGAACTAAAAAATGGTGCCCGTGAAGAGGACATTGCACAGGCTAACGCGAAAGTTCAAGCCGCACAGGCCGCCTTGTTATGGCAAGAAAGAGCCCGCGAAGACCTAAGCATTAAAGCCCCTATAGATGGCACCATAGATACCCTCCCATGGCACCAAGGAGATCGCGTGGCCGCTGGCACACAATTAATTAGTTTACTGTCTGCTAGCCAGCCTTACGCAAGGGTCTATTTGCCCGCCAGCGCGTTAACAAAAATCAAAGCAGGCGATATGATAGACGTCTTTGCCGATGGCATAGCAACGCCCATCCAAGGACGAATACGCAATATCCGCTCACAACCTGCTTATACTCCATTTTATGCCCTCAATGAGCGGGACAGAGCACGCCTTATGCACCTGACTGACATTGACCTGCTTAAAGCTGAACAACTGCCTACTGGCTTAGCGGTTGAGGTGCGTTTACCATGAATGCCTCAGCTCACCAAGAACTAGAGCCGACAGAATACGTCATCGAGGCAAAAGGGCTGAGCAAATGCTTTGGTGACAATATTGCAGTCAACAAGCTCGATTTAAAAATCCCTAAAGGCAGTATCTATGGCTTTCTTGGGCCAAATGGCTGTGGTAAATCCACCAGCATTCGTCTACTCACTGGTTTATTAGAAGCCAGTGAAGGTGAGGTCAATATTTTAGGCCAGCCACTGCTAGGGCATGAGGAATCCCTCAAAAAACGCATTGGTTATATGACGCAGAAGTTTTCTTTATACGACAACCTAACCGTACAGGAGAATCTCAACTTTGTTGGTGCCATCTATGGTTTCGCTGGGCGGAAGAAAAAAAATCGCATCGAAGAACTACTCGCCCTATACGACTTAGAGAAGCAGACAAAACAGTTCGCTGGCTCCATGAGCGGCGGCCAAAAACAACGCCTCGCTTTGGCTTGTGCCACATTGCATTCCCCAGAACTGTTGTTTCTCGATGAACCCACGTCGGCTGTTGACCCTGAAAACCGTCGGGAATTCTGGGAAAGATTGTTCGACCTTTGCGACGCTGGCACCACCATTTTGGTGTCCACCCATTACATGGACGAAGCCGAACGCTGCCATGCTCTCGCTATTATGGAAGAAGGAAATAAACGCGCGGACGGCTCACCTCAAGCCTTAATGGACGCCATGCCTGCCACCGTGGTGGAAGTCAGTGGTAATCAGTTAAGGCAGTTCAAACAGACCCTAATACAGCATCCTGACATCCTATCCGCCGCACAAATTGGCTCCCACCTTAGGGTATTAGTAAAGCAACAAGTAGCTGACCCTCTTAATTTCATCTCACAACTCAGTCAGGGTCGGGAAGCCCTATTGGCTCGCCCTAGCCTTGAAGACGTCTTTGTCGCCTGCACCGGAGGTCGTCATGTGGATTAGAATCTATGCTATTTTCACCAAAGAATTAAAACAACTGTCCAGAGATAGAATGACCTTCGGCTTGATCATCATGATCCCCCTGGTACAACTTATGTTGTTTGGTTACGCGATCAACACCACGGCGCGACACATACCCGTTGGCTTGATCGACCTCAGTCAGACCTCTGAAAGCCGAGCCATTGCACACGCGATTACCGCCACCCAATCTGTCAACTTCACTGCTCGTTATCGGTCCATAAAAGAAGCCGAAGTAGCCATTACTCGAGGCGAAATTAAAGCCGTACTTTATTTACCAGCTGATCTGACTCGTCGATTATTCAGCCATCCATTATACGACCATCAACAACCTAACTCACCGCTCACTCGACCGGTGGGGCAATGGATAGTCGATGGCTCCGATACGGTGATTGCCTCAAGTATTCGAGCATTGCGAAATATGCCCTTAGACGAAGTGGCTAATCATGCGGTAATACGAACCGCCCCTAGCTTTGAAGTAGTGCAATACTTCAACCCTGAGCAAAGAACCGTGGTCAACATCGTACCGGGATTAGTCGCTGTCATTCTTACCATGACAATGATTCTCTTCACCTCTGCCGCTATCGTTCGGGAGCACGAACACGGCAATATGGAATTTTTAATCACCACACCAGTACGTTCGATAGAATTGATGATTGGCAAAATTACGCCTTATGTTTTAATCGGCCTTATACAGGTCAGTATTATTTTAAGCGTTGGTCACTGGGTCTTTTCCGTGCCTATTAGAGGCCATCTGCTATCACTACTAGGTGGCTCCATTTTATTTATCTTTGCCAGCTTAACCCTTGGTCTGGTGCTCTCCACCATTGCCAAAAACCAACTACAGGCAATGCAGATGACCATCTTCATTCTGCTACCGTCTATTTTGCTTTCAGGTTTTATGTTCCCTTATGACGCCATGCCAGTCGCCGCCCAATGGATAGCGGAAGCACTGCCCGTCACTCATTTTATGCGTATGATTCGCGCGATTGTCTTAAGAGACGCCAGTATTCTATTACTAGGTGAAGATGCGTTATGGTTAGGCTTGTTTACGGTAGGTGGAATAATCATTGCGTCATTACGCTTTAAAAAGAAACTGGAATAGCGGCTAGACTCAGCTTATTTTTAGTTTGTTCGCACTCTTATGCTCGTACATGGCCACATCAGCGGCTTCTATCATGTCATCTAATGATTTGCTTATATCGCTTGAAAAAGTCGCCACACCTGCACTGCATAAAACTTTATAGGGTTTATCAATGCGCTGATTCATTTCAATAATGGCATCATCAAACTGTTTTAAAATCGCCTTCACCTCTTCAGCATCAGTATCCGACAACATCACCACAAATTCATCACCACCCAAGCGACCAATCACATCACTTTCTCGAAATGTATTTTGCATCACCTCGGCAAACTGAATTAATGCAAAATCGCCTTCATGGTGGCCATGCAAATCGTTAATTGGTTTAAAGTCATTTAGGTCAAATAAAATAAAAGTCATCGACATGTTTTTACGAATACACACCTGTTGAGCATGCTCTGCCAACGAAAAAAAACCACGTCGGTTAGAGATCATCGTCAATTCATCCAAAGTGGCCAATTGTATCGCCTTAATTTCCTGCTCAATCATCGCGCCCAAGTCTTCTAATAAAAGCTTATCCTCTTCTTCTAATATCTTGGGTTTAGAATCAATCAGACACAGGGTACCTAGGTTGATACCGGGTCGAAGTTTTAGAGGGTAGCCCGCATAGAAGCAAACATTGGGACTACCAGTGACCAGTGGATTATCAAAAAAACGTTCATCTTCCAGTGCATTGGGCACGATAAACAACCCATCTTGATTAATCGCATGACCACAAAAAGACACCTCCCGCGGTGTCTCTGTCGCGTCTAGGCCTTGACTGGATTTAAACCACTGTCGATTTTCATCCACAATACTCACTAAAGAAATAGGAACACCAAACATACGCTTGGCCATGCGAGTAACACGGTCAAACCGCTCCTCATGGGAGGTATCAAGAATTTGAAGTGTTCTTAAAGCGTGTAAGCGTTCGGCTTCATTCTTGGGTATTTTGGGCGTCAGCATATCAATTCCTTATGACTACCTATCAGCTAATGAGAAGATTAATTAACTATAGCAACGATTAAAAAATGTACAAGAATACTAAACTATCCCTCCCTTTCAATTTTCCATTCTGGTCATGGCTGCCGAAATCACACCCCATTGTGGCGCCACGGAAGGACGAATCATGAGAGCTATTTACGATGGCGACGACTCAATGACAGCAAACCAAGTTACTTGGCTTGGGGACTAACAGAAGACCGCTTACTCCTTCCTAGATTTAACCCTCTACAAGCTTTACAAAATATAGTCTGGTCATTAGAGTTGGCTTCCATTATTTTGCTTAGCCTATTACAACTTTCAATACGACAAGGATTTCACCATGGCAGATACTACCCAAGAGTACCAAACAGACACCAGTAAATGGGCGATTGCGGTACACAGAGTCACCTCTACAAGCGTCGAAATATGGGTCGGATCACTCTACACTACCCTTATCAAACCCAAAATGGCTCGCGTTTGTTTGCTTGTAAATGGTGAAGTAATACAAACAAAAGACATTACAACATCCGATTGGAAACGACCTTTTCGCAATACAACACAGCGCTTTGTCTCACTACAAACATTCGATGACATACAACCAAACACCGCCTATACAGTTCGCTTTGAACGCTATATCTCCCCCGAAGAAGAAACCTTACCCGTTGGCTGGGTCCATCTTAGAAATGCCTATTTCAACACCTTACCTGAAAGCATTTCGAGTGAATCCTCTTTTACTATCGGTTTAGCCAGTTGCTTTTACCCTCACCGAGACGGCGGACGCGCAGCAGAAGCCTATCAAGCCCTCTATGAAAGAGGTGATGATGAAGTCAAACCTGACATCACCTTCTTAACAGGCGATCAGGTGTATTTGGACATAGGTTTCGACTCCCTTTCAAGAGACCCTGATGAAATCAGGCAACGCATTGGTGATGACTACGCAACCAACTGGCAATTATTGGGTGGCATACTAAATCGAGGGGCAACCTGGATGTTGCCAGATGACCATGAATTCTGGAATGACTACCCATTTCATGATTCTCTCATTCCACAACTGCTCGCTCTAAAATTAAAAGGGGTACGAGAAACTTGGACGAAAGCGGCAAAAGACGCGGTTAAAAACATACAGCGCTCACCAAGAGTTGAAACCTTTACAATTGGAAATGATCTGTCCTTTTGCCTTGCTGACTTGCGCTCATACCGTTCTAAAAATACCTTCTTGCCCCATGCGACCTTTAAACAACTGACTAATTGGGCGGAATCACTAACCAGCCCAGGTGTATTGGTTATTCCCCAACCGCTTATTGTTAACATCAACAAAACGGAAAGGAACCTACTCAGTTATAAGGCGCAATACAAACGCTTGCTAGAGGCGTTAGGCAGTAGTGGACAAAACATTGTTGTTTTGTCTGGCGATGTCCACTTTGGGCGGATCGCTTCCTGCCCAATAGGTGAAAAAGGGGCAACTCTCACTGAAATTATTTCCTCTCCGATGTCGAACTTGACCTATTTAAACGGCATAGCCACAACAGGCCCTGAATTCAGCCCTGAGCAATTCCCCGCTGTCGATTTTTTACCAACAGGCTGGCAGCAACAAGCAGTAACCTATGACAAAAATTTTGCGATAAGCACCAAAAAAGGCTTTCTATTTTCAGCTTATCCAAAGGAACGTACCCGAGAGCACTTTATGACTATTGGCTTTAAAAAGGTCGATCAGAAATTACAAATGACAGTCAATGCTTGGCGTATCAGAGAGCGAGATCCTGCCAGCTATTTGCCCTTGAGCGATTTCGAGCAAGCCTATCAAGTCCTGCTAACAAAATAGATCAGATCTGAACAACGGCATTTTAAGATCTGCTATTTTCCATAAAAAAACGCATTGTGCTCTTGAGTACAATGCGTTTTAGTCGAAAGCTTAGGGAAATGAGGGATGAATAAATATCGCCAGTCACTTATCAGAAGACCTGATAAGCCGCGACGATAAAACTCTATAGCCTTAAACATTATTGAATAACGCGCTTCTAAGCTACGTTTTAAAACGTGTAACCAACGCTCACAAGAAATGCTAATGGGTTGATGGTTGTTTTAATTGGCGGAACATTCACAGGGAAATTATTAACATGAACGTCTGTATCGATATCAAGATACCAAATAGAAGTATTAGCAAACCATTTATCGTTTAGGTCAATATCGATACCAGCCTGTATCGCATAACCAAAAGAATTATCAACAGACACGTCTGCGCTTGCTAACGCACCAACCCCTTCTTCATCTAAGAAGGTGGTGTAGTTAAAGCCGCCACCCACATAGGGTCTAATGTCGCTGTCACTGTCTGCAAAATAATACTGAGCTACAACAGAAAGAGGTAAGTGAGAAACGTTAGCCACATGCCCAGACGTTTTCAAGCTAACCTCATGGGTAAAAGGCAAACCAAGTAACACTTCAAACCCCACATTATCAGACTTCATATAAGTTAATGTAGCGCCTATTTTTAATACATTATTAATTTCTAATTCACTATCTCCCAAAACCACATCGCTACTTTCATTCGGAGCAACATAAGCTAAACCGCCACGAACGAAAAAGTCATCAGCATTGTGTGCAATAGCATTAGCAGACATAAACATGGCTGAACTTAGCAAACCGACAGTTAAGAGAGAAGAAGATCTAGATAGCATATTAATGTCCTTATTTTTTAAAAAATAAATATAGCTGAACCTTAAGAAAAGAAAAATTTACAATATTTCGATGCTTTATAATCTTTATATTTTAAAGAAGTAAGCAATGTAAAACAAATAAAACTTGGTATGCGCAACGCATCAAATCAATAAACTGAAAAAAGTAAATATAAAAAAACAAGCAGCATCAGGGACAAGAAAACACAATTTATTAACACAATACACTTTTAGAAACTGCACTCTTTTACGTCGACGAAGAACCTATTTACTGGACGCGACCAAACCGCTGGGTTGACTACCCTAAGAACGGGCGAGCTTAGATTTTGTTTTCGAGGCAAAAATAGATGAAAAAGCGGAGTTTATTGGTTGTAAATGAGCTGTTTGAGTCTATTTTAACACTCTATTGGTGCGCACAGCAGTCGTGCAAAGGTCTTGTTAGAACTCACATAATGGGACGCCTTACAACACCACATTTTAATACCTAGATTAATTAGATAAACAGCGCCAGCAATTTTTATGGCATTAAATGCCATGGCCAAACTGGATAAAATAATGCCTAAACTGGTTGCTGAAATAGCCGCAACCAGTGAAATCACCAAGGCAATGCCAAACATGCCTGAAAGCGTTTTAAGCAAGCCATGTTGGATGACATTATTAATGGTTAACAGAAGCGCTTGACCAGATAAGAGAACGGTGGCAACAACCACACCGACATACAATAAGTAATTATCCATATATACTCCTTAGCAAAACGTTAAGCAACGCCTGCTATTCAAACTGTTCCCATCGATTTTGAACAATAAAAAGTAAAATTGCCCCACCAGTTAAACTGACTAAAAACTCAGATGCAGCAACACCGATATATAAGTTAATCAAGAGCGATACAGCGAGTACGACAAAAAAACCATAAACCCCTATCTTTTTCCATGCCCAAACTAAAGAGGTAAATACCATACTAAACACATTCAACACACCGAGAAAATAGAGCAGACCCACCGATGCTTTAGGATAAATCTTAATAATGGCTTCCGGTATCGTGAAATAAGTCATTGCCATGATAGGCATGGTAACAAATATTAAAATGGCAAAAGCAACGATTAAAAAACCTCGTGCTTTTTCTGGTTGTTGATTCGTGATTCCCATTATTCTCTCTCATTGTCTTTAAATAGATTAGCACCATCATCACATTCACCAACAGAAGTGTCCATTCCTTCAAGTATAGACTTTCGTATGGTAGGTACTGACAGCAAAAACCGTGTTTCCTGAATAGCAGACCCACCTTATTCAGATACTAAAACAACATAATTACGTTTACCTGTAAGCATGACTGCTTGATGCAAGGCTGCCGTTTTATCAATAAGCCGCTATAAACTATCAAGCATCTCGGTTGCCGTAATCCCAACCATCACATGACTCAAAAATAGTTAATTTATGAATAAATTGTACGCTATCAAAAGCGTTCGCCAATCCGCATGTCACGGTATAACAAAGCGACGATCAGAGCATGCCTAGACACTCTGGTGAAGATTATCCTTAACCAGATTGCCTGATATGATTAACTTTGAGAGGTGGGCAGCCTATTAGATCGTGACTCTTGTATTCATAAAAATTAACTAGAAAAGACCAAGGTCAATTAATAAGAAAACTAAAATCTCCCTAAAAATTAACCCTGACACCCACTTTACAATACGTCCACGCTCAAGCTGAACGCCTTGCTCGGAGAGTTTCAAGTAACAGCAAGGTAAGCCATTGCGGTAAGGAATACTCGCTTTAAATGTACCTTTTCTCCTACCAGAAAACAAAATGGCCTTCTGATTCAGAAGGCTATTTTTTTGCACTGCTTGCTATCAATAATAGTACTTAACCATCCATAAACTGGTGGTTGATGTAAGCATGAAGGTTGCTAATGTGCTGCTCCATCCAGACTGACAAGCCATGTAATTCGATCACCTTGTCTCGGTAAAGGGCTAAGGTTTCAATGGTTTTGCTGACTTCATGAATGGGCAAGACCAGCAAGTCTTCGTCGGGCGCCATGGGCTGGGTGGCCTTACCCAATGCTTGATACTGGTCTAGGTCGGCTTGCTTGACCTGAGCACCCATTGGTAAAGGCGTGGTGGTCGTTGCTTTCATAACTTGGCCCATCGCCCGCCGAACAAAAGGTCTGTCTTGAATCGTAATGTAAGC
>NZ_JAEMNX010000030.1 GCF_016463975.1 Marinomonas transparens
TTTTTTATGGAAGTAAAAGTAAACTCTACCACGATTAGATCGTTCTCTATTTACTCAAATACTTTACCGCAGGCTTTTCTTCTTGATGTTGCTGAAGCTTGGCGATTGCTTAATGGAACCTTCAAGACTAAAGCAACAGAAAGAACCTATTACCAACATATAACTAGATGGTTAAGATTTTTAGCAGATAGACCAAATCATGAGGTCTGGAGCTATATTGGACAGGATGTCGGTTCGTTACAGGAAGAGTATCTTGCTTGGCAAAATCTATTAACCGAATATCGAAATCATATATTTGACTCCTACCCTAAAGCAGATCAACTTAAAACCCGTATTAATCAATTAATGGGAGTCCGAAAGCTTCTAGAATATTTAGTTTATACAAAAACGATTCCGGATGGTCTTGTTCTTCGTGGATGGAAAGACAAACAGCGACTTGGGCAGAGCTCAACATTTTTATCTAATGACTTTTATCGACTTATAAATAGAAATAATCTGGAAAAACTTGTAGTTTCTTTCGATGATAATGATGTTTCGCTTGATGAAGATTCTCTATCTTTAATTAAGTATACACTTGAGAATACTGAGGGGGATTCTGATTTTAATCCAATATCCTTAGTAATTAGTTCATTACAAGATAGAAAGTCTCAGCTCAAGTCGCAAGCAGCTGAGGATTATGTTTCATATATTGAGTCGACAAATCAAGCTATCGAATGGGCTAATGACAGCAAGATAAGTGCTCGTGCGGATGCATTTCATAAAGCAATACTGTCAAGAGACGATGCTCATACAAAGATGCGTCTATACGATAAAGCATTAGGAGGATGCGCGACTTCAGTTTTAGTAAACTACTTAATTCGTTATAACGAAGGGAGGTTGCTTTTAAATAAAGACTCTCGCTATGGGGTTTTTTGGTTACCAGATAGAATGGATCGATATAAATATAATCGTCAGCTTATACAATGGCATCTAGGTTGCTCAAATTATGCAATGGTATGTGCATTCGCATTTATCCTACTTGAAACTAATGCTAATACAACAAGCGTTTGGGGGTTAAAAGAAGACGATTTAATTGATCAAAATGATAACTACTTTACTCTTAACTGGACTAAAAGAAGGCAACGAGGGCACGAGGCCAAATACAAAAATCTTCCAATGAGAGTCGATGAACTTACTCCTCAAACTCTGACTGTAAGAGATGTATTTCTTCATCAAATGAAATGCCGTAAAAAATTCCTTAATGATGTAATTCCAAGAGATAGAAGATTTCTATTTCTTCAATGGCACAAAAACAATGTAAAAATTAGTCCAAATGAACGCGTTTATGTACCTACTAGACCGTCATTAGAAATCTTTAATCGAATTTTTAAAATACTCTGTAAAAAAGCGTCTGGTGGTACTTGGGAAACAACACCTAAAGCGATCAGGGGAAGTGCTCTTCTTCTTACTGGGCTTGTTACTAGGGACGCAACAGCTGTAATGATTGAAGGTCAGCATGCTTCTTTAGAAATGGGTAAGCGCTATACATATCACTATCCCGAAATATGGCAACAAGATAAAGAAATACGATTGTTTCTTAACTGGTACCAAGCATTATTTACAGTTGATATTGAAGGTTTTGCAGAGAAAATTGGTATTGACCCTGTTTCGTATAATGAAAATAAAGAATTTGCTTTAGAGCAGCGACAAAAAGAAGCTCAAAATGCAATTAACCAACAGTTTGGTGGTATTCACTGCATTGATCCAACCGCAGGCGCTCAACATGGAACAAAAGCTGGTAGTGTATGTGACAAGGTAGATAAATGTCCAACATGCAAGCAGCGAAGGGGAGTATTCGTAGCTTCAATAAATAATTTAGCTAATGTTATTCAGTGGCATGAAGTTCTTGTTCAATTAAAACAGACTCTAAGTGACAAGGATTTTTATAAATGGCGAGTATGGCATGTTTTCACAACCCTCATTGTTGATACCTTTTCAAAAGACCCAACACATGCAAGATTAATGAGAGAGGCACAAAAAAAAGCTGCATTCACTCAAAACTCATACGTAAGCCTCATTCCTATTGCTGAGGTAATGTCTAATGGCACTTCAAATCATTAATTACGCAAATTATTTTTCATATTTTTATAATAAAACTGATATTGAATCCCTAAAAATAAGATGGTTCAAAGGTTGTTCTTATGATTCTGATATTTGGGTATTACAAGATACTAAAAATATGAAAAGGACTTATGAAATTGATTGGAAAAACATACCTGTTGGTCCAAATGGTGACAAACTAAATAATTATTATGGCGCAGTAAAATTGATAAAAATGAGTCTTTTGATAAGGGCTTCTACAACAGAAAAAAAACTAGGTATGACGAATTCAGCGGAATCATTATATAAAGCAGCAATTATGTTGTTTAATTTTTATCGATATTTACTTTTAATTCCTAATATTTCAAATTTATCTAGCGTTAATAACTCTGTTATTAATCAACTTATTACTGATTATTCTACAAAAGGGCTGGTAGTGCGTTTGGACTTAGATTCACGAGCAGTAAATCGATTTAACGAGATAATTTCTAATGGAAATGTTGGGGCCTATACAAAAACTTTGAAGTCAACAAAGTATTTAAAGACAAACCATGAAAAAATAGAATTTGATAATAATATGTTTTCTTCTGAGCTTGGAGTCAGCGCGCGAGCTCTTCAAAATGCTCCTAAATATCAGTTGCTAAAATATAAAACATTGAAGCCACTAGGTTATGACTTGAAAGGAAGTGGTGTGATAAAAAATAATATTGAAACTCAATCAGAAACTACTATTAGAAAGTCGATATCAGTTGTATCAAGTCTAATGCGGCAAGTTTATTTAATGCCTGATCTCTTCACAGAAAATCACCGAGTAGATCGTATGTGGATGGATGATATTAAAGTATCTAAATTATCTAAGAAAAAGGCGACTACTTCTAATATAAAGACCCGAAATATACCCCGAAACGTTATGTATGCTGTCATGGATGAATCTATCCGGTGGGTAATTGATTATTCAGATCCCTTACAGAATCATTTTAAGCATATAAAGAAAGTTTATAAAAAAAAATTGAAATGTATAAAGGATTATGGTTTTGGGGGGAATGTTGAGTCTAAGACTCATTACGCTAGGAGGCTCACCTCAGAGTGGATAAAAAGCAATAAGTTAGCTAATTTCCCACACTCAATAACTACATACCGACACCAAGCAACGTCTATTGAGCAAATAGTTAATAAACACCTTGTATCAGCATGTTTACTTGTCATATTAGCATTTACAGCTCGCCGAAGAGATGAGATATATGGACTTAAATCTAATTGTACATATGAAGAAGGTGGACTTTGGTATTTGATTGTTGATCAAGAGAAATTTAATCAAGGTGAGCGAGCTTTACCAACCTTGAAGCTTGTGGCTACGGCAGTATCTATTCTTGAAGATCTATCGGCGAAAGGAAGAGAAGCTAGTCAATTTGATAACCTTATGCAAGTCACCGATGCAAATTCTAAACATGGTAAAGCATGGCCGGATTTCAATGGTTTTTGTGACTATGTGGGAATAGAATCAAAAGATGAAGAAGGTAATCCATTCATATTCGCTGATCACCAATTTAGGCGGTTTTTGGCTATGGCTTATTATTATCAATACCGTGACCCTAACTTGTTTACTCTAAATTGGTTTTTAGGTCATGAGTCTATTGAGATGACAATGGATTATATCACTGATAGCGATGGTCAGTGGGAGATGCAGCAAGTTAAAAATGAACGAATTATAGATCTAATTGAAAGTGATTTCAGACCAGATAAATCGTTGATTGGGAATGAAATAGCAGAATTATTTGGACTCATTGAAGGACAGGGCGAAAAGCGTATTTCAAGAATGGAAGATAAAGGTAAATTAGTTGATAAGTATGTTCTAAATTTTGTCAAAGATGGAGCGTGTTTTGGCCTAACTCCTGATATCAAAAAAAGAAGCAAATGCTTAGAAAGTGGAGCCATACAATGTTCTAGCGCAACCAAAGGTAGCTGTGAAGGCTGTCTTAATTTGCTTCCAGTAGAGCAACCAATTAACCAAATTAATGTAACTGATTTGGTTTGGTCATCCTCTCCCATGCTTGAGGTGTTACAAAATGGATAACGGTCTAAAAGATTTATTGATGCAAAAAATAGAATGCAAAATAACTGCTCTTGAAAGTTACATGAATGGCTCTAGTGTCGATTTTCTTATACCAACTAAATTTTCCCTTAACTGGTTTGTAGCACTGTCAGAGGGGCGCTACGAGAGGTTTTCGAAGTCTTCTAGAGCCATTAAAGGTGGTACGGCACTAAACAAACATATTTTAGGACTTTTAAATGAGTGCGAAGAACGCCGAAAGAAAGGCGACCGAAAAGTTCAAACTAAAGATAAAGAGCTTCAAGGCGTAATTAAAAAACTAAAGGTTGAATTGCAGATTACAAAGAAAGAAAGGGACGCGCAGGCTGAAGAGAACACTGAGCTTCGCAGGCAATTAATTGATGCTAAGAGAAAGAATCAAATTGTTCAAGCGCAGATACGAGATCAAAACACCAATAGAAAAATTATTAATCTGGAGGGTAAATGAGTCACAAGGTATTAGCTCCTTGTAATTGCCCTAAGGTTATTTTTTCATCCGGTAGAACCGTGGTGCCTGTTAGCGAGTGGCTAATTGAACGTAAGTTTAATATTGGTTTGGCTGATAAAACAGTGAGAGCTGATGCGGACCATTTAGCTCATTGGTTAGATTTTTGTGAATCAGAGAAAATAGATTACCTCTCTGAACCAACAAATTTTACTATGGAGCGTTATCGTGATGAGGCTCTTTCCCGGCTATCTAATGAAAGTTGTGATCTTTATTTATCATCGATATGTAGGTTTTATTGGTGGTGTCAAAATAACACTTCTTACTGCTCAAATATGATTGGGTGGCCAAACAAAGCAGATAACACTGATTTTAACATCATAGTTAAAAAGCCTTCTAAGGGAGTAAGCGATTTTATTATACCATTTCTAAAAGGCGGTATACAAAAACCATTGAAATATATCCCTAACGTTCATGAGATAAGAGAGTTGAATGACTACCTTGCTAAAGAAGTCAAAAATCAAAAGGACTCTGTAGGTGAATTCTTGGCTGTCCGAAATCAGCTGATGGTCAGATGGGCGACTGAGGCCGCATTGCGGTCACAAGAACTTATTTGTTTACAAATTTCTGATTTACCTCGAGTTGATAATTTTAATTCTTCTATGTCAGAAGTATACATTCATCGAGGCACTAAATATGGAAAGCACAGAAAGGTTACAGTGAGTAAAAGTTTAATAAAGGCCACTTGGGATTATATCGAATATGAGAGAGATGACGCTATAAGTAATATTTGGACGAAATGTGGTGATGTTGATAATATTTTCATCAATGCGGGTAATAGATCTCTAAAACCAAGAATGAGCAAGAATACATTTTATACAGTATTAACTTCATTTAACCCAAAGATAACTCCACACGCTTTAAGGCGCTTCGGTTTAACGAGGTTTGCTGCAAGGTTAATTAAAACCGAACGTATTATTAGAAGAGAAAGCAATGATCTAAAGCAAATTGATGTTAGGCATGTTGAGCAAACATTAAGACTGCAGGCTGGCCATCAGTCTGTAACAACAACTATAAGACGGTATGTAGATTATGCTTTAGCTGTTGATTTGGATGAGGATGAAATGGAGTCCGTGAGTATTAGAATTGAAGAGTTAGAGCAGGAACTTGAAGCTCTAAAACTAAAACAGAATACAAGTATAGACCTGCGAGAGTTTATTTAATCTTAGATTTCAACAATAACCGACATACTTGGTATGGATAAGAAAGTCAGTTGCCTATAGGCTTCGAGTTCTCACATAATCCACCATTCCTACATTTCGAGTAACCTCAACCTAGTATTAAAAGTGTATGCCATTTTTATATACAATAGAGCTATCCAGTAATTCCACCTAAGCCAAATTCTCTGTTACGATTATCTACTTTACAATTACTGCTACGGCAAATATGGAAAGCAAAATGTCGGAACACCTAGTATTCCCATCAAATGTAATGGAACACTTAAACGAAGAACAAATCGAGTTACTTTACGAACGCTATTTAAGCAGGACTCTAACTAGAGCTCTAATGAATGAGCTGAATGTGAGTTGTCACATCTCACACATCATCTCGCATTTCCCTTATGTTGAGGCAGATACAGAACATGAGTGCCTATACTGCAAAAGCAAGATATATACAAAACGAAAAAATGTTGTGGGAAACGGCGTCGACTGGGGCATATGTGATAACTGTGGCCACAAGGTCTATTTGAATAGCGGTGACACTTTGATCAACTGTTCATGCGTTGAATGCAAGAAGATTCAAGCAGCACAAGAAAGATCTAGAAGAGAAGAAACCGAGAAACTAGAAAGCACTTTTTGGCGAGCTTTTCAGGAAAATAATACCATTGCTACAGATGAATACGGTGGACTGGATTACTTAAGCCAGCTAGATGTCTATGCAACTCACTTAATCATCAAATCGGGGTATGTAGATGAGAACGGCACTCTTGACCCTGTAAACAACATCCAGAAAAAACTATTACTGTTCCCAACGCAAAATGAGTTCATTCAGTACATAAAACGAATGTTCGAAGTTTCGGCGATGGGCTACGCATGGACAGAATATACGAAGAACGAGATTTTAAATGCTCATATTAACTCATTCGATCAACGCGAGTACCTAAAAGATGGGAGCCACTGGCCTTGCTTTGATTCTGTACACTTAAGGCTAACTATCGCTGATCAATATGAGGATTGTGATTGTGACACAGATGAACTGATAGATCTTTGTGATAAACATGGTTGCCGAAAACGTCAACTTATAAGCCCAGCTGAAGTTAGCCAGCAATACCATGTGCATGTGGCTACCCCTAATAAGCCGTGTATTAATCCTGAGGAAGAGTTTTGGAAGACCATTCAAAGCCTTCAACTGATGCAGTTAAAAGAGTTTCTTCAAGCGACAGAGAAGATTGTGGACTTCCCTATCCTCCAAGAAGAGCTACCTGCAATTTATGAAACGATGTGTAGCGCACTAAAGCGTTACTCTCCCTCCCGTTGCGCGTATCTAATTAATAAAGCTCTCAAAGACGCTGTAGTTTTTTCTCGGTCTGAGAAATGCAAAGGCAAAACACATGCTTGCCGCACCATAAAAAACAATATTACTCGTTTGATTGAAAAGGCTAATACTGAAGGCTGGGAGCCGACATCCTACGGACGACTCAAATACAGTGTCGTTCCAAAAATTGCTCAAAGCTTTTACAGCGAGGTACTTGGTTTTGTCGATGAGAATGATCCATCTTGGTATATGAACGTTGAAGACATTCGAGAACGATTAGCCATCCAAAATAAACAAGCACAAAAAAGGGCAAGCCTCTCGCCCGACAATGGGGAGGCTAGTGCGCCCATCGATGTTGGCACCCATTTCATGCCAGTAACTGACGAGGGCAAACAGGTATTTACTCAATTGCTTGAAGAATTCACGTGTGTAAATTGCCAAACCACAGGGTATATGCAAATTGGGGGAGGCAGAGCAGACCAAGTACTTCTTTATTGCATCAACTGTAAGAGCAGCTTCAGATACAAGCTTGAATCACAAAATGAATGAATATCATGAAGAAAGCCTGAATATGCTTCTCATCGCAGACATATTATAGCCGCCCAGCGATTATGAGAACTACCTCCAGCGTTTGAATAAGTATCTTAACCTTTGAGTAATCAAGATACCTCTCTTTGCGAAGCGAAAAGCCTTAGTGTTAGGTAATTTATTATACTTTGGTATTAGCTCTATCTAAGCTAAGGTTGTCTTAGACAAGAAACTAGAAACAATTCTTGATTTGAACGATGTCATCGTAAGTTCTGAAGTTTGAAGAGTATTACTACCTTCAGTTCGGCTGAAATCCAATTGGTCTAATACTGTTTCAGACCTATCAGAGTCGTTGCGACGTTCTAGGGCATTTAGCTCCCCCCTAAAAATATCAATTATCTCGAAGCGATCGGTAAGCTCTTTTGATTTTTGGTAGTTGTAAGCTCCAGGAATGGCTTTATTTAATCGCTTTGCGAACTCCATTAGATTTGGCTCAGCTAGAATGTACATGTAAGCAGAGCCTTTTTTGTTCTTAGTTATTCTAAGTATTCGACCTAAAATTTGCCTAAAATACAGTTCGGTTGTCACATCTGTGAGGTGGCAGCACACCTGTAGCCTAGGTATATCTGTCCCTTCACTGATCATTGCGATACTGATAATCCATTCAGATGTACCATTTCTAAAATGCTGAATTAATTCTGGCGAGTTGTCATATCTACAAGAAACTAATGTTGATTCTTTGCTGAAACAATTTAATAAGATCGATTTAATCTGCAAAGCATGTTCATATGAAGAGGCGACAATTAAACCACCAGTATTAGGTGAACTCTTTCTAAGAGCATTGAGCTGCTGAACACTCAATGACAATAAGTGCTTGATGACTTCTGGGTGTCCAATTACAGCTTGATAGCTTACTTCACCTTCTTTAAGTAGCGCTTCCAGACTAGTGTAGGTTTCAAATTTACCTAATCCTTTTACTGTTACTTTTTCTATATCAATTGCGGTAATTTGAGGCATCCGACAGACTTTGTCTTTTATTGCATCAACAAGATCATACGAGTAGTCACAGATAATGTTGCCTTCTGGATCTGAGTATTTAGCGAATGAAATAGGAAGTGTGTCAGTGCGCCAGGGTGTGCCAGTAAGTGACAACGTATAAGTCGCTAAATGCTGTATCGTGGATAGTAGTTGTAAACCCCAAGCATTAGCTGGAGAGTCACCGTTACCTGCACAGTGATGTATTTCATCAAAAATGACCAAGACTCTAGTGGCCGCAAGATCATTGATTAGCTCAGCCGCATTGCTAAGAGAGTGATAAGTTCGTGATGCTCCTATTGCCCCAAGTCTGCCATTAAATTTACGCTCCATTGTTTTCTCAAATGTTTCTTCAATGCTCTGTGAAACGATTCGAGAAGGTGAAAAGCATACTACATAGTCGATATCACCATTGTTGATAAGAGCTTTTGCTATATGCGCTGCCAGCAGAGTTTTACCCGCTCCAGGGGAAGCTAATACTAAGAACTGAGATTGATTCTTATAAGATGTGACTGCTTGAGAGAGACACTGTCCTTGCCATGCCCTAAGCATTAAAAATTCCCCTCAGGTTGGGTCGATTGAATAATCTTTTTAATGGCGTTTAATCGGCCGTAGAACCTTGTTGCTTTTTCTCTCGACTCATCTAACAATTTCAAAATAGTTGGTCGCTTATGTGGGAGTAGTCCTAAATATTCCTGATAAGCATCAATCTCTCCCAACAGTAGTTTTAATTCAGCATTGGCTTTTTTTTCTTCATCTAGAAGATGCACCTCATTTGAGCTTTGACTTGTATCTATAGTTTCTTCGTCTGACGAGCCACAAGAGCTGCTGTTTAGCATTAGGATTAATTCAGAAGTAAGGTGGTAGGTTCGAGCGTTTCGCTCTCCACTCGCGCTTAGGAGGCCTTTAGATGTCAGTCTGCTAACGTTCCTTGCTACTAGTCTAGTGGATTGGACTATATCTAGGTTTGTTGTACTTGATGCTAATTGAATGAGTTCTTTTCGTCTGATGCTGGTTCCTTCCACGCATTGTAAGAGTTCTTTGAACTGTTTATTCAAAGAAAATGGTTTGGATGTCATGTTTGTGTCTCAAAAACTAAATACTTAGGATTGCTAAGTATACAGAAATAAGTAAAACTTAGACAATCTAAGTACATGAGACTTTAAAGATGAAACTATTTTGTCAGATAACCCAATACCACTGCGGCTTAAACAAGCTCGTAATAAAATCGGCATATCTCAGAAAGAGCTTGGGATAAAAATTGGTATGGACGAAAGCTCTGCCAGCGGCCGTATGAACCACTATGAAAAGGGACGGCATGTTCCTGATATCGTGACGTTGAGAAAAATTGCTCAAGAGCTCAACGTTCCTCTGAATTACTTTTTGTGTGAAGACGATTTGAGTGCTGAACTGGCGTGTTTGATTTCCCGTTTGGATAATACTGCCAAAAAAGCATTAATTTCTGAGCTTGAGAAGTTGGAAGACTTAGAATTAGAAAAGGTTGTAGAACAGCGTGAGAACTCACCTGAGATTGCTATAGATATCAAAGACTTGTAGTTTAAATTCTTATGAGACCGCTTTGACTTTAGCACCTACTGGCACAACGACACCATTCTCAACAAAGTACTCCCAACTGATTCTTAGGTAAAAAAGTTGTTAATAGAACATTAGAAATTAAACCCAGTTTCTGAAATAAAAATGCACTTTAAGTAGTTGACGGCTATTCCATTAAGGGTCTGTTAAAGAACATTTCTCGATTGACTCCTGTTGACTTGAAAAGCTTAGCAGGCCGTTTCCCACTGATTTTGCTATTTCCTGTTTCGGTGACCATATTTGCTGACAGTACTCGATTTCTGAATGCCTTAGCTTGTAAATTTCGCCCTAAGATCATCTCAAAAACGTGCTGGAGTTCAGTCAATGTGAATTCAGTTGGCATGAGCTCAATAGGCAAAGCAGTATAAGTGGCTTTTGCGTGTAAGCGCTTTGTTGCTGTATGGATTAATTCATTATGATCGAATGCTAAGCCATGTTGTTTTAAATCAGAAAGAGGCATCCAAGTAGACTTTTTGTCAGTATCTACTCGCTTAACTTGGTTGATGTCCACGAGAGCAAAGTACAATACAGTGAGTGACCATCCACGAGGATCACGCTTAGGGGAGCTTACTGTTTTAACTTGCTCCAGATAGGCTGATTTCATACCTGTTTTTTGACGAAGTGTTCTGTGTGCTGCAGACTCAGTAGAATCATCTTCACCTAAGTGTATGAACCCACCAGGAAGAGCCCATTTGTCCTTGAACGGATGCTCTTCTCTCAAAACCATAAGAGTGTGCAGTTCATTATTAATTAATGAAAATATAGCGATATCAACAGTACATAAAGGAACATCAAAGTCGTGGATGTTGTATTGCTTTAAAAACTCTTCTTCTGTCATTTATGTTCTCGTAAAATTATGTGAGAAAACCCACTAAGTACGTCCTTGTACAGGTGGGTTTATGCGTTATTAGGCTAGCTTAGCTTTGATATCAGCAAAGCTGGTTTCCTTAATTATTTTTCCGTTCTCAAAGACAATGTCTAATGCACCTTGTTGTTCTTGCTCAGGTGTCTGGCGGTCGAATAATTCAAAGCCATTTTCTGTTTCTTCTATGCGCAATAAGCCAGCCGCAGACTTCTTATCACCTTTGTCTGTAATTGGGTCTTTAAAAATCTCACGACCTTGGCCATTCACTTGTCCCCATGTGGCTTTGATAGCAAAGCCAAAGGTATCTCGTGTTAGGTGTTGGTAAGTATAGCTACCAATACCAAATACAATATTCGTTGATGCGAATCCTTTTGCTTTAAGCCCTTTAAGAATGGCCTGAGCGCGTTGCAGTGTTATTGAATCCCCATAAATTAATCCGACACGCTCATTTAATAATTTATAGCCATTATCCGTAGTGGTACCACCAAAAATATCCCATAAGCATTCCGCTGCGCCTTTGAATTCAGGCGTACCTGGTGTTGCGTCAGCATCACCACAGATAACTTTTACTGGGTCACCGCTGTCCGGTCTAAAAACAACCTTCGCAAGTCCGATGGCATTAGGCTGACGGTTAAGAATGTCTTCTTTTAACACTTTTGTGAATTCACTAATGACTTTCCAAAAGTCCCAGGTATCAGAAACAATACTTACCACCCCTGATGGGTATAGGTCGTTAATGAGTCTTTTAAAAGTATCGATCTCGTTGTCTTTTTCGCCCATGCACATAACACTGTGTTCAGTGGCAGGGACAGAAACACCGACTACTCCATCAATACCATAATAGTCTTCGGCATAATCAATCGCAGCCACTGTATCAGTGCCGATAAAGTTGGCTAGGTGTCCAATACCAGATGCAGCAGCATCCAACATGCCACTCATACCACGAGAGCTAAAATCATGAGCTTGAACCGGTATGAAATCCAATGGAGCAGCTGTTTGTAACGCGTAATCGGTTAATAAACGCTTGTACTCATAGGCAATCGTAGCGGTTGTACATGGCTTCCATATTTCAGCACTAATACTTGTTTCTATGTAGTTAGTAAGCCAGAAAAACTCAGGTAGAGTGTTAACAACGGTAAACATAGGAACCCTAATATTTACTCGGCTACCTTCTGGTAAAGATTTAATTTTTAATGGTAAGTAACCTAAATCGTGAAGCGCTTCAATGTGTTCAATTGGCATGGCACCTTCACCAAGAGACGTGTCCATTCTGCGTTTATATTTACTGACGACTTCTTGCTTAGGCTTAGCAAAAAACTCTTGGCCCCATTGGTCGATCAAAATGCGTTTGATGTAAGCTTGAATCCCAATGACAACCACCCGTTCATCATAGCCTTCAAGTAAATTTGCTAATCGAGATGAGCGTGGTGTGAAGTTTGCGTAAACATATTCAGTCCCTTCTGGATACTGGCGTCTGTGGTCTGCTTTATAAAAGTCGATAGACATTAATGGGTTCATATCACGCTCCTTTAGTGTTTGTTGTGATTAGATTGTTTGATTTATACGTGTAGTCAATAACGTGTAATTTATCGCTGGGCTGATGAGTAAAGCTTGTCGTGGTGTAAATCTCATCAATGAGCCCTTCAAATACACTTAAGCCTTTGCTGAAAATTCCGTGAGTTACGTAGAGAACCACTTTTTCAGCATTCTTTGCTTTTAGCTGTTCTGCAATTTTGATAAAGGTGTATCCGCCATCACAGATATCATCGGTAATGATGGCTACTTTTCCTGTTAAATCATCGGTTAGTACATCTGTATGAGTAATCTTTCCCGTTGTAGGGTTTCTCTGTTTTTCGCATATCACCATATTCGAAATATTAAGCTCTTCTTTTAACTCTGAGCAGCGTTGCAGTGCTCCTTTGTCAGGGCAAACTAATACGGCCTTAGGGGAGCGTAATAAATCAGAGAGTCGGGAATCACTTTTTATTATCTCGGTAGCGGGAACGTTCGTTGCTCCTGTTAATTCAAGACCGACATTGCTATGGCAATCCCATACTGCAAGTTCTTCAATGTTTAGATTTTTAATTAACTTAGCCATTAACTGTAGAGAGAAAGCTTGCCCTTCAGCACAAACACGATCCTGCCTAGCATAGGGTAAGTAAGGGATTTCAAGGCGAAGCTTAACTTGCTGTCCATAGTGATTTTCTAGTGCATTATCGATTAAGAGTAAGTCGAGCAAATCATCCGTGCTGTTGAGTATGGCTTTTATCGATACAAATTTTGGTGTGTCTGTCGGAAGGTAAGATAGTTGTACGTGCCTTTCGCCTCCAGAGAAACCAAGAGTCACTAGCTGAATTGTGTCGTTTAAATTCGTTGTGATTGTGATGCTCATAATTACTGCCTCCTTGTTGTTGAATATATATTGTCACAGAGATAATATATATTCAACACATAAAGTAAAAAACTTATGAGGAGCTTCTTTTTGAACAATGAAGTGATTTTTTACCCGCAGAGCAAAAGCTGATATGGGTTGAGAGAGCTGGAGCTGCTCGCATACGCATGAAGATAAGTGGAGCTATCTACTTAAAGCTAATCAACTCCAAAATGATAAGCTTGGATACCTTTTTAATAAACATGATGAAGAAATAGGAAGAAACACGATGAAATCTATTGTTTATATCGATATGGACGATGTCTTATGTGACTTCAAGGGAGCATATCAGCAGGCTCGGGTGAATGAGCCTAATATTATGTTCCCTCAATCTCAATATGGCTTTTTCGCAAATTTAGACCCTATTCCGTTTGGGGTTGAATCAGTTAAACAGCTTATTGATTCAAATCTTTATGATCCTTATATACTGACCGCACCTTCCATAAAAAATCCACTTTGCTATACAGAAAAGCGTATTTGGATTGAAAAATACTTTGGTTTAGAGTTCACGGAAAAACTCATTATTTCGCCGAATAAGAGTTTACTAAAGGGAGGCTATTTGATTGATGATAACGTTTCAGGAAAAGGACAGGATGCTTTTGAAGGCAAGCTTTTACATTATGGAAGTACATCATACCCTGACTGGAAAGCGGTGATGAAATACCTGAAAACTTGAATTTAGGGGTATTGATTTAAAGGGCATGACAGAGGAAAAAATTTGCTTTGCTATGGGGCGAATAAACTATCGCTCGAGAATAATCTGCTGACTCGAGCTTCCAACTCTTGTATGCGTTGTTGCTCTGGCGTGAGAGCTTTAGTCATTGGTGTGACCCCTCCACGTTCACTTTGAAGCTGATTAACCCATCGCCGTAAAGCGGTTTCCTCCATCCTAGAGACTTGCAAGCCTCAGTAAAACTATAGCTCAGATTGAGCTCCAAGCTAGCGGCCTCATGCTTAAACTCTATTGAATATGTACGACGTTGTTTCGTCATTGAACACTTCTCTTAATGTGGCAATGTTACCACCTAAAATGGTGTCCGGTTTTATTAGACCACTACAGATTTGTGAAGCGATGATAAATTTGACCCGTAATCAAAAAACGAGACAATAAAGCTTGCTCGTAGTAAATTTAAATAAAATCCAACTGGAGCTCTTTATTAACCCTAGCTACTTTCCAACCGTTAGTCTTTAATTTTTCAAAGTCCTCGCTTGTCCAATCTATGTTGCTTGTGGCTGTTTTTTTATGGGATTCAGGAATGGCCAAACAAATGAGGTGAGTGGGTCGAGTTAATCCAACATACAGCGTATTTAGCCAATTTTTTTTAGAGCCAGTCGCTTCATTAGCTCGCTGCTCCCCAAGAAGATAAGGCTTCAATTGACCAAGTATTGGTCCCCGATTTGTACTTTCAAGCAACAGCGTTGCTGTATGTGTCTGTCCTTTGACCGAATGGATAGTACCAAGCCTAAGATCGATAGTGTTGTCACTATCATTGAATTTATGCCTATATAAATTATTTCTTTCACCCGCACCTTCTTCGAGGTGACTATCAGGAAGATCGACTTCATGCCAATCAATAAACTTGACTTTAGATGAGTCAATATCAGATCTATCAGTAAGGCTGCTAATCACCTCGAGAACAATTGCAGTTAAAGCTTCCCAGTTATGTTCATCCACTTTATTTTGGTTAGTCAAAGACTGTAGAACAACTTGGGTATAGGCTGCTGACAAAGAATCGCCAACTTCACGCTTAATGGCACTATGTTTATTTGCCACTGACTTTATCTTTGAAAAACTTGTGCCTTTAATATCATCGAGACTGTCACTACTGATTAAAAAACAAGCTCTCAATACTCCTTCGGCAAACTTTTCCAGACCAACAAATAGGCTCTTGGTATCCCTAATAAGATATCTGCCATGATTTAGGTAATCAATTAAATAGCTATGCTGCTGGTACTCTTTCGTCATCTTATCAGCAATATATGGCGTATAATAATCCCTAATAGTTCTTGCAAACTCTTCTGTTGAAGGAACTCCATCCCTCTCTTTATGTACATGGGAACAAACCTTCACATTTGCAGACTCAAGCTCAAAAGAGGCTAGTTCCTTTGATAGGAGCTCTGCAAATGCTGGAATAACAAAACTTCTAGTCTCTTCACTAAAAACCAATACACAATGATTACAACCTCCATTTGAAGCGGCTCTCACTCCCTGCATTGCGATGTCTAAAGGATTTGTCTCAAAGATCGCAGCAATTGATGAAATACTTTGATCAAATCGATGACTAACAGGTAAGGTCAATCCAGCAATACTTGGTGATGGATATGGGTCTAAACCATCTGATGGCATGGGAGGTTCAAAAGTATAGATTGTTTGATTAGCATCTCCAAACCTTTGCCTTGTGACAGCGTTTAGTTCTGGTATATCTGATAAAAATAGCTTGTGAAGCATTTTAGTCTGGGAGGAGGAAGTATCTTGTGCTTCATCAATAAACAGAAGAGGAAATCTCGCCCGAATTATTTTATATACATCTTCAGATGTATTCATTAATGCTTTGGAGAAAACAAAAATATCACTAAAACAAAACACCCCCTTATTTACTACCTCTTCAACGCATTTTCTAAGTAACAGCTCTAGATCTGCGGAGAGCTCAAAGGGCTTATCTCCCCCGAGAGTCACGCGAACTGTATTATAAAACTCATCAATGACTTTCCAATAAAGAGGAATGCCAAGACGCTGTTCTGATTCACTTTTCACCTCATGTTCAACTAACCATTGCTGAGCTTCAATATGTTTTTTTGTAGTCGATTTCGAACTCTTAATATCATCTAAACGTTTCCTAACTTGCTCAGCAACAAAGTGATCAGTTAAGGGGAGGTAATTATCTTTTTGTAGCAACTTACGCCTTTGAGAGCGACAAAGATCATCATCAATGCTAACTAATGGAATACCTTTTGAGTTTAAATATGGTTTGGCTAAAAAATCACTAAAAAAACTGTGAATAGTGCCTATAAAGTGAGGATGACGAAGAAGCCTCTGCCCTTCAAATGTACTTCCTAACCGCTCCTGAATTTCCTCTCTCGCTGCATTTGTCATAGACAGAACACAGACCCCTTGTGTTTTGGACGTCCAATAACGTGATAATAGAGCTAATTTAGCAACAAGCACCGTCGTTTTACCACTACCAGGGCATGCCTCAACATCTAATTCATCAAGATTTTGCAAAACAGTTATTTGATGCTCATCAAAACCATTTTTTAACCCTAAAACTAATTCTACCCATTTAATATCTTCCGCAGAAAAAGGGGGGGCATCTTTGTTCTGACCACAGCTTAGCAACGATCGAATGCTATTCATTACTATTCCCCTCAAGCGGTAAAGGGCTCACGGCAGTAGTAACATGATTGATTGCTTCTACCAATGCAGCCGGAAGCACTCCCTTCCAGTAAGCTATACGATCATATTCCAAGCCTTGGTTACGCATCAGCTTATCATCTATATCTTCTAGTAATACCCCAAGGTGCTGACCAGCAGCAGCTTTGGAAGCCTTTTTCTTCAAAATTAATGACGAGTTTTCATCACCTATATAGTCAGATACACTAACTGGACTCAAGAAAAGTTCATACACTTTACCCGCCAATACGCTGATATCAGTATATTGCCCTTTTAAGAATTCATAATAACTTTTAGCAGCAGTCACTACTTTCGCTTGATTAGACTTATCATACAAAGTCGAATGCTCAGCTTTAGCCAAGCAAGCAGCTACTGTAATCTCTTCTCCTAAACCATGAAATGCTAAAGAGTATTCCAACGTCCAAGGGCCAGAATAAAAGCCTTTAACAAAAGCCCCTTTATAATCACGTTTAGCCGCTTCAATTTTCACAGCATCGAATGTATTTCCCTCCAAATTAGAAATCATATTCTTTGGGAAAGCTGCATCTAGTTCTTTAAAACCAGGGGTTCCACCACCTTGGATAGTTTGAAACGCACTATCCCACTGCAAATCGAGTTGTGGCTTATCTTTGACACTATCAAGTCTAAGTTCGCGAGCAGCCAGAAAAGGGATTAGATCCCAATCATGTAAACACGCAACATTAATCCCTGGGTTAGGGTAAGCCTCTGTCCCAGAAAATATATTTGCGTACCGACTAAGCCCTGTATGTCCAACATTGACAATAGACACGCCATTTTCTGTAAAGTCCTTACCAAGTAGTTTAGCTATAGAAGGGAGCAATAAGTTCTCTGCGTCTCCTTCAACAATCATCACTCCTCTACAGAAAAATAAATTGGATTTTGTTGCATCAATAAAGCGCTCTAGAAAAGTACAATCGTCTTCAGGTAACAGACCGACAGCATGAAAAGGTAGTACTCTCCCTTTGTTAACCATCGTCATGCTCTTAATGGGTAATTTTGAAGCTAATGTAGGGCTATGAGTCGATAGAATTACTTGTAAATGAACAGAGTGGTCTTCTTTATGTTTTTGAACTTTGCTTTGGAGGTATTGAATTAACTTTAATTGTCTCTGAGGGTGTAAATGGGCTTCAGGCTCCTCAATAATCAGTAAGGCTGGTTCATCTTTAGAGTCAGCAAGAAGAAGCATTTCACATGCAATATACAGTAAATTATTAGAGCCTAACCCACGTCGCCCACCAATATTATCCAAAGAAATACCGATTTTCTCTAACATCTGCCTCTTAAGGGCTTCTTCATCTACATTAGGACCAATACCTAATTTAGCCTGAAGGTTATCTCCAGTCATCTGTAGTGGCTTTAAAAAATTCGTATTGAGGGTTTCTGTTGTTGCACCTATTGCTGGCTGTCTTTCTAAGAGTTGATTCACTAGGCGAGCAATACCAACGATACCAATTTTATCAATAACTTCAGAAAATTTATCTTCAGATAAAGAAGATAAATCAATGTCATTTTCACCAAGGTTTATTTCAGGTTGCTTCCTCAATATTTTTGAAATTCGAGAGTTTCGGCCAGCATCCATTTCTTTTTCCGCATCTCGAAGCGGTCGGAGGTAAGTAGCCCGAAGATTATCTCTCACATCAGCATCTAGTTCCTTTAACCCGTGAGCTGAAGTTGGAAGACCTGCAAAAATTGTAGTTCTTACTTTTCCGTTGCGTAGAGCTGAATTTAGCGTAATTTTTAAAACAACTGGGTTATGCTCAATTTCAGGCTGGTAAGTTAAATAGTCAGAGAAACACCCCTGCTCTGCGAGAGATAAATCTATAAAAAGAGCCTCTATAGAGAATTCTTTAGCCTGAATACCTTCAGGTGAATAATGGAAGTCCTCAGTTGTAGGTCTAAGGCTTTCTTGATCTCTAGTACCAAAAATTATTCTCAATGCATCAATAATCGCCGTTTTTCCTGCATCGTTTTCACCAACAAGTGTATTCAGTCCAACTTGCAATGGAAGCTTTAGCTTTTTATCTTCTCCCCCAAAGCATCTAAAATTCTCTACAACAAGTTCACTTATATACATAATCACCATCCATAGATATCAATACCAACACTATTACTTAGAGAACACATATTTATCTACAGTTGCAACTATGGAGTAATTTTATTTCATATCTGGACTTCGCTATGATTACTTAGGTTAATATTTAGTTCTCAGGTGTTCATTAGACAAAATTTTTATTAATCGAGGTTAAATCGTCCAGCATCTTCAATAATATCTTTCCGGTCTATCATAAAGTCAGGGACCGCTTTTATTCGGAACGGTTGATTCCACTTCCCGTACGTTTCTTGAGCGCTTTTATGAGATCGAATAATAAAAGGGAGTTTTAATTCATTGAGTTGATCTATTAGTGTTTCAGCAAGCCTGTTATCAACGTTTAGAAATAGTTCATCAGCATGAGTAGTATGAGAATCTAACCCTTCAAGTTGTTCGGCTTCACTTAGTCGATTGTCAATTACTTGGCTATTTAACCGTTTAATCATAACTTTGTTTTTTTCAGTACAGACTTCGATATGTGACCAACCATTTTTAGCAGCCAAATCACGAATCACACCAATTAATTCTGCTTGAGCCTTTAGACTCAGTGCTTCCTCCTCACTCGCAGCCACCACTTCAAATATGTTTGAAAACTTTATTGAGGTCATAATGTACTACCTTAAAATATAATCGATTACCGATTTGTAGTATAGCTGAGTGCTATCTGCGATGCTGGCAGAAGTCGAAAGTTAACTTTATCAGAGTTTTCTAACTTGATAAGCCTAGTTCTTAGAGTTTAAATAGTTTTATGGTCAAAGTGTTGGATTGGTGAATGTGTGCCCTAACGTAGCTTGCTATGTCAAAAACTCCAAAGGAATCAATGCTAAAAATGATTTTTAAAAAGCAAAGCAGTGTGAATTTTGCGACTTATCTAACGGAAAGTTACGAATTATATGAAAAAATATAATTGTATATAATTGGCGTATTACTAGAGTAAATCATTGTTTTTTGATGGCTCTATTTTAGCCGTTCTGTATTTTTATAGAGTCTAAGTTATTGTTATATAGATAAAATTTTTTAATTATCGCCGGTTATTTAGCCATTAATAGTAACCATAAAAGGACTTTAACTATGAAATCTGAATTCCTTGGTGCTAGGGCATCTAACACCGGCGACGATTTTCATGAGTGGTGGGCTCTTCGCTTAGCCTTACAATTACTAGCTCCAGATACATCTTTGGCTGCTGTAACAGTTGAGGGTGTAAATCTTGAGAATAAAAATGAAAAAAATTTAACGGAGTGGGATTCCGTTGATTGTGGCTTATTTTATGGTGGTCATTCAGTAGAGCAAGCTGAAAAGATCGTTTTTGAACAGCTAAAGTACTCTCCCTCAACGCCTGAAAAGAATTGGACTGTTTCAGAGCTAACAAACTCCAAGTCGAAGTCGTCAAATAACAGCCTTATCAAAGGACTTGCTGATTCATTTAGCGCCATATTAAAAACCAAGCCAGATCTGATTAGTACTGGTGAGCTAACAATTAGGCTAGTCAGTAACCGCCCTATTGGTGACGACCTCAAGAATTCACTTTCGGTTTCTTGTGAAAATCCGAAATCATGCTCCAAACCAGAGAAAGAGAAGCTTGAAAGGCTAAGACAGAAGCGTGAAAAGCTGAAAGAAGCCAGCGGTCTAAGCGAAGATAATTTCAAGAAATTTATTTCGCTCTTCGACTTTTCTGACTGTGGTACCGGTTCTCGCTTTGAGCAAGAAGAAAACGCGATTAATGAAATTTTAGACCTAACACAGAGTGCTGACCGAGGGTTTGTGCTGGATTTGAAGGATCGTGTCCACAAGCTGATGCTGCCTGAGTCTACCGAAAGTTATATCACTAAAGAAACAGTGCTGACATGGATGAATGTGTCTGACCCTCTTGCTTTATTCCCATGTCCCCCAAGACTCAAGGTAGTAGAAAATCTAGTTAACAGAAATTCTGCAGTTGAGATACAAACTGCCATGGTTAATGGTGATCAATTTATCTGCCTGCATGGCGAAGGCGGTAGTGGTAAGACGACTGTACTAAAACAGGTTGAAAGTTTGTTGCCCGAAGGCTCAGTCATGATTACATATGATTGTTATGGCGCAGGCACTTATATGCATAGTGAAGCATATCGGCATAGACCGAAAGATGCTTACTTGCAAATAATCAATGAAACCTCGGCTCGATTGCGATTACCTTTGTTGATTAGCCAGAATAATTCTGTAGATTTCATTAAGCCTTTTTCGTTAAGAATCGAAAGTGCAAGCAAAGTTTTAGAAGCACAAGAAGATAATGCATTATTGGTTATCGTTATTGATGCTGCGGATAATTCTGTAACGGGTGCAAATCAGTGTAAACCGGAAGAAACCAGCTTTGTTCATGAATTGATTAAAATAGGTAGTTTACCAAGCAATGTTAGGTTGATGATCTCTGCGAGAACTGGGCGTTTAGATTCTTTATCTATTCCACCTAAATACACCTCGGTAGAAATTTCTAACTTCTCACTGGAAGAAACAGCGCTTAATGTGTTGAACCAATATCCCAACGCAACTGAAGCATGGATAGAGGATTTTCATAATTTATCTAATCAGAATCCACGAGTACAAAGTTACGCATTCGATTATGCTGAATCAGATTCGGGCAAAGCGATCGAATTTTTAAGGCCCAATGGAAAGGGGTTGGATCAAATCTTTGAAGCCCGCTTTGAAGAGGCGATTTTGAAAGACGGTAATTCTGATGTCTTGTCTCTCGTTTGTTCATCGTTAATAGCATTACCTGCACCAGTTCCAAAGCGACACTTGGCTAATGTTGTAGGAATATCAATAGAGAGGGTTAACGACATTGTCTCTGACCTTCCGGGAATTCGAGTTCTTGAAGACAAAGTGGGGTTTCTTGACGAGGATGTTGAATTCTTTGTCAGAGGTAAGGCGGAACCAAAGCTGTTGGAGGCTTATCAGCGTTCGGCAGAACATTTCAGCGTTAATCATGAAAGTGATGAATATTCAGCAATGCATTTGGCTTCTGCGTTATTTTCTGCTGGGCAAGGCCAAAAAATTATAAAAATCATTGAAGAAAATGAAGCACCAAAAGTTATAAAGGACCAAATAATTCGTCGAGAAGTGCAACGTCAGCGGTTGCAACTCGCAATGAAAGTGTGTCGTTCAGCAGGCGAACCAGCAGATGCAATATTTACCTTGTTGGTTGGTGCTGAAGCTATTAAAACAGATTATGCCGTAGACAAAATTATCGTTGAAAACCCGGATTTATCCGTCCATTTTGCGTCCGATACCGTGGGACGAAATATACTTTATTCGTCAAAAACGTATGAAAGTCATGGGAGGTTCTTGTCGCATATTATTGCTCGCGATGCAGCTGACAGAGACTTTATCGCTGCTCGTGAAAAGAAACGCATTCTTCGTGAATGGATGAATCGAAGAAGTGAGGATATTAAACGCCAGGAAGACGAACAAAGTGAGCGCCAGTTTTTGCATATAAAGGCTTGGCCATTCGAGCTTGAAGATATTGCCGCCGTTGCTCATTCAGTGCTGGATATGGAGGGTTACCAGGCTGCATATGAGTTCATTTGTGGTTGGAAGCCGAAAAGTATCCATTACGAAGTCGCGTTCAGATTAGTGGATCGCCTAATGTTATCGGGTAAGGCAGTCACAATTCAGGAGTTTTTGAATAGTGGATGTATACCAGAGCCTTGGTCATCGCTATTCAGCATACCTTTAGCGCTTGTCGGTAATGACATTAATTATACTGCTCTTGAAAGGTCACTGTGCAGCAAGGAAATATTAAAGTATTGCGATCTAAAAGAGCTGGAAAGGCATATCTCTGAATACGCAGACGGTTTCAGCTTTGCTGAAATGCTACTTAGTGGCTGTGAAATATTGGCTGCCAATGGAATAGATTTATCCTCTATTGAGTCAATCCTTGAGTATCTATGCCCAGATAGATGGCGCTTAGTCAATAATATTTTCATACATGACGTTCTTAAAAATGATGTTGCTTTTAGGGCTTACTCTTTGTTGATGCGTCATCGTGGTTTCGACGTCACAATAGAGTCGTATTGGATTGATACGGAAATACCTGATGATATTGATGAGGCGGAAGAAAATAGACAGAAACAAAAGTTATCGGAAAAGCACAAAGAGCTAAATGAAAGCCTGTCAGGTTTAATATCTGTTTATGCTGTTAGAGCGGATGTTTTGCTGTCCAATACCTTGCCGGAAAATACTGAAGAGAAAGTTAAGTCTGCACTAAGTTCTTTGTTTGCAAATTCCTGGAGGATGTCTAGGGAGCACCATTTTGAATCCATATGTAGTCAGCTTTCTTTATCAGTAGCCAAACTGTCTGTTGTGCCTGATATCGATATGAATACGGTACTATCCTTGTCTAAGGCTACGTTTAAAGAATGGCCGTCAGTATATTCTCCCGGCCAGCGTAAACTCATTGCAAGTTTAATAAAAATACCGGAGTTGAAACCGATAGTTGTTACGGATATCTACGATCGCTCAGTTGAAGTGAAAAATCTAAAAGCAGCGGCGAACGAAAAGATCAACATTCTTTTGGATTTATCCAGGACTTTGCTTTTTGTAGATAATGACGAAGCTAGAGAAGTGTTTAAAATAGCAGTTGATATCGCTAATGACGTTGATGTTGATGCTATGCATGATGTGGCTCTATTTTCAGTGTTATCCAAAAACGCCAAATACCACTTTTCGCCCGCAGAATCGCAACAAATGGCAAGTCAAATGGCTGCGATAATAACGGAGTACGGCACTCTTCTTGACGGCTATGATCATTTTCCTTGGAATGATGCAATTTCTGCTGTTGCTATATTGGATATGCCGAAAGCGATCAGCCTTATAGGGTATTGGGAAGATTGTGATTTGATTCAAGCCAGCGAATCTCTTCCTGCGTTGATGTCTACGGGTATTTCAGAGGGTGCTATAAGCTCTGTGCAAGCTGCATCCTTGCTTAATTTCTGTGATGATTTGAATGAGGAGCTTGTGGCTAAACTAGCGTCGGTTACAAGCGCTCAAGATGCCAGACAACTGGTAGAGGAAATCGCAAAAGCTGAGTTATTGAGGTTCAATAGGAGCGGCAGTTCCAAAGTATGCCAGACGCTAAATAAGCTAGTTCCGTATGGTGATAGTAGTGAATATTGGCATTCAGCGCTTAATCAATTGGTTGAATTCAACTCACAAATCAAAGAAAGCGCCAAGGCCAAAACTAGTAATGACGAGCTTAATTCGACAACTAGGAAGTTTAAGGAGAAAGAGTTTCTTGAAAGTATAAATGTTGCGGAAATTTCCTTTGAATCACCTGCCGATTTTATAGGTTCAATTCACGCCAAGCGAAAAGAAGCTAGGAGTGAAGATTTTTATATTACCAGCGATGATATATTAAATTTTGTTAGCAGTCGTTTGGGGTCAAAAGATCGTATTGTTTTCCTTAATTTCCTGACTGATGAGCAAGTAATTGATGATCTTGGCTATACGTGGGCTAAAACGTTAATTGACAGCATTAATCTATGGATAGGTTCGTCTCATGCTATATCTTCTTGGAAAGATGATAATCTTCCAATTTTAATAGCTAATCACCTAGGCGAGTTTTCTTATGATGAAAATTATGGCTACGCCAAGGGGATGCTGAGAAATGTTATTCGTAGTCTTAAATTAAATAAAGAAGAAACGGTTAGCTTGCTGCTAGATGGACTTGAAAAAAATGCTGAATCGTTGCCATTACCACAGCTATATTTGGTGATCAGGCTGCTGACGGATTATTGCAGCGAGGAACAAATTGCAGAAGTCACCACTCGTTATGTTCATAGACTAACTACTCGGTTAAAGCTTCCAACGAATAAAATTTTGCCTGAGAGTTCATCTGAATCGGCATTAGCATGTCAACTTTACTCTTTCTTAGGTGATGTAGATACTAGAGTGAGATGGCGAGCAGCACATAGCATTAGAGCATCAGCCAGAATGGGGGATTCTGAGACAATTGTGAAGTTAACCGCTCTGTATGAGCGAAAATCTATGCGCGGCTATCGTAATGATAATGCTCCTTTTTATTGGTTATCAGCACGCCTTTGGCTAATCGTTACTTTTGATCGAATTGCATCCGAGGTACCTCAAGCTATAGCACCTGTCGCTCACTGGCTATTGAGCATTGCCACTGATAAAGGGTTTCCGCATGTATTGGTTCGGCATTTCGCTAAATCTTGTTTACTGAAGCTTCTTTCAAATAATTTTATCGAATTTAATGAGCAGGAAATTGCCGCGTTACAGGCTATTAACACTTCGGAATTGGCTAATGAAAAACCTAAAGGTAGAGTTTACCGAAGAGGGTTTCACGAAGAAGGCAATGAAAGAAGGTTTAGGTTTGATTCATTAGATACTCTTCGATATGTATATCCCGGAGCAATAAAATGTTTTGCCGATGTTGACGAGAAAATGTTTATTGACGAGGCGGAAGCCTGGATTATGGACCGTTGGAGAAGCGGTTCAGATTTATCAGCGTGGGATAACGAACCAAGAAAACATACGTTTGAAAGAGCTAATTACACCTTATATAGCCATAGTCATGGATCTACACCTACCATCGAACGCCATAGCTACTATCTTGAATGGCATGCCATGTGGTGTAGCATCGGCTCTTTAATAGCAACACATGCATTAGCCAAGCCTGAATATGATGATGAGGATTATGGGACACTAAATGGATTATTGAGGCGAGAGGGATTAAGTCAACCACCTCACTGGTCAAGTGATCTTCGTTGTCCAACGCCATTAGAATTACGTTTTCACAAGCCACCAATAGTCGAAGCGGAAGATTGGGTAGCAACAATTACAACTGCTGATTTTGAGTTGGAGCTTGGGTTAATCGCCGGTGGAGAAAATTTAGTTGTGGACTGTGATCATGATATTCGCACATGTAATCATCGCTCAAGCGTAAGAATATCCTCTAGCCTTGTTAGCCCTGATACAGGGCTTTCCTTGGTTAGAGCGCTTCAAACATCCGATGACTCCCACGACTACCGCTTGCCACCTGCTGGTCATGAATTTGAGATAGATGATGGCCCATTTTTACTACGCGGTTGGCTCAGCGAACACTCTGGTGATGCGCGTTTAGATGAAAAGGATGTGTTTAATCATGGTGTCCGTTTAATTGAGTCGACACCGTCTGAAAATGTAGTTGAAATGCTTGGGGTATGCCGCTTGGATAGCTACCCCGTTAGCTGGCTTGATTCCTCTAATGGGGGCAGAGTATTTCATTATGAAGCATGGGGGGATGTAAGAGATGACTCCAGGCAGAAAGAATACATATATGGTGAAGATGTTATCTCTAACGGGCATCGTCTAAAAATATCACTACATCACCTCAAACAATACTTAGATAAAGTTGGCTTTGATCTAATCCTTGAGGTCGAAATAACACGAAGAGTAATTAAAGATGGAACTACAGAATATAACGAAGACTCCGAAAAAGAAGCCCGATATGCAAGACTCTATCTTTTCAGAAGAACAGGAGAAATCTTTACCGCTGAAGGATGTGCTGGCACTTGGACATCATCTGGCGACTGAACTGGGCTTTTCGGATAGTTGTGACACGCTTGGAAAATGGATGTCACACTACTTGGCCGAAATGATGGATCGGATTGAACGCGAAGAAGACGGTGAAAAAAAAGAAAAATACCAACAGCAAACCGTTGAACTGATTTTGAAAATATGGAAGCACAGAAACTCATTAAGTGGAGATGCGTACCCATTAGCTAGATTTAAAGGGATTATCAACTCATTGAGTATACTTTCCCCAGAAGCTAATGTATGGGAAAAAAACAAGCTTAATAAATATGAGTTACTAGCAGCGGAAAGCTTTTCAATGATCGTAAATTTATATAGGTCATTACACTTTATTGAATTTGTAGCTTTGAAGTCAGTTAGAAATAAACAAGTACCTCCTTCTGTCTTAACAGATGAGGAACAGGAGTTTTATGACTTCGTGATTTCTTGGGCAGAAGAAGAGCTGAATTTTCGCTCCTCAAGCCGTATGTCAAATAAAAGCGAGTATGAAGAAGTATCTGATCAAGTATGTGATTACATTGATGAGCTTTGTGAGACACTTAACGAATTAAAAAAAACAATATCCACCACAAGAAGCCCTTGAAGAGGCTTGGATTCCCAAACATTATGTAAAGTTAGAATTAGAAGACTTGGTGTAAGCAGGTTGTTTGTCCTTTATATAACCTATTAAGTAGAAATGCTCACTAGAGTTTCTTGTAAAATTACAACAAATTCATAATTTGTTTAAGTCGACGCAATTCTCTCATGATGAGGGTTTGATCGCATCTTCCCTAATGTAATGACTTGTTAATTAAGATTCTGCGCTAAAGTGCTGACACGAGAATTTCAGGTCTGCCTCGTAAACTTACACTTAAGTTAATATCATCATATTATTTATAAGTCAGCTTGGAATCCACCTACTTAATAACGTGTACCATTATTGAGTATTTTATCTATATAACCTTAATCTACGGTCCAGAGTCTTCTGGTAAAACCACCTTAACGCTAAGCGTTATTGCTGAAGCGCAAAAACAAGGCAAAACCTGTGCCTTTATTGATGCTGAGCACGCGCTTGATCCAGCTTACGCGGAAAAGCTTGGCGTCAATATTTCAGACCTACTGATCTCACAGCCAGACACGGGTGAGCAGGCACTTGAAATTGTTGACATGTTAGTTCGTTCAAACAGTGTTGATGTCATTATTGTTGACTCTGTAGCCGCCCTTGTTCCTAAGTCTGAAATTGAAGGTGAAATGGGGAGTTCCTCCGTTGGTGTTCAGGCTCGCCTACTTTCGCAAGCGATGCGTAAACTAACAGGTTCCATTAAAAATGCTAACTGTCTGGTTATCTTTATTAACCAGATTCGTATGAAAATTGGTGTGATGTTTGGGTCACCTGAGACAACGACAGGTGGTAACGCGCTTAAGTTCTATTCTTCCGTTCGTTTAGACATACGACGTATTGGTTCGGTAAAACAAGGTGATGAAGTCATAGGTAATGAGACGCGAGTGAAGGTGGTTAAAAACAAAATTGCGCCACCATTCAAGCAGGCTGAATTTCAGATTCACTATGGTGCGGGTATTTACCGTATGGGTGAAGTCATCGACTTGGGGGTTAAACAAGGCTTCGTAGATAAAGCGGGGGCTTGGTATGCCTATGCAGGGAATAAAATTGGTCAGGGTAAAGCCAATGCTGCGCAATTCTTAGCGGATAACCCAGACGTTGCGGCAGAGATTGAAGCCAAGATTCGTGAAGATTTATTACCTAACCAAGAGAAATCAGCAGAAAAAGAAGAGAATGCAGAAAGTGCTGATCAGCTTGAGTTCTAGTATTTACTAAGATTTTTTCAGGTTTTTATATCAAAAAGCAGGCTATATGCCTGCTTTTTTTCGTCTGTTGCTTTGTTTGATAGGTTAAAAAATAGCCTATTTTGTGGTGACTAGGTGAACATGCTTCTATCCTTATTAAATAATAATTTAATAAGATGGAATTTTTACCATGTTTATATGGCAATGGGGGCTGATTGGGGTCAGCGTACTTTTCTTAGCGTTATTTTTATTGATCTTATGGCGTTATTTATTTTTGAAAAAGCAGGTTGCTGAGTTCGGCGAAGAGGTGACCAATGATGAGTTGCTGGAAAGGAAGGAGAGTGATGTCGCTGTTGATAAAAATTCGTGGTTGTCTTTATTTGAACACCAAAAAAATATATGTACCCAATTGCTGGCAGAAGTAGCTGACTCTGATGAGCAAAATAAGGCGTCTTTAACCTGTTGGGCTACTTTTTTAGAGGTCGAGAAACAAATTATTGAGCAAGAGATACCGAATGAAAAATTGGCTAACGTGTTAGAGGCTTTTGGCTATATCTTAGAAAAAATTGACCGGGTTCAAGAAATTGATGCTCTTTTTAAATCTCTTAAAGTGAATCAGGCTCTTTTAAGTGATTTGAATAAGATGATTGAAAAAGCCAGTGATAAGGTATTCGAGCAGGTTAATATTACGGCCGAGCTTAATATGCGCCTTGATAGGTTACACCTCCAATTAAATAAAGAAACCGAATTGGATGCCATGTTGGCCGCTTTACGAGCTGAAATGGCGAGCATGATTGAGCTGGCGGAAAGGCTTAGGTTGCACTTAGTGGACGTGAAGGCGGCAGAGGGTGTTGATGAAGCTTATGTTGAGGCGCTAGAAGCGTTTTTAGACAGCACTGAGGAATCGACGTTTTTGCATTCCATGCGTTCAGAGTTCGATGATAAAGTGGAAGACCTGAAGCATTTGGCAGACTACCAAAAAGATATTATTACAGAGCTACAGGAGCAGGTTCGAAAAGCTAAGGGTGAAGAGGATAGTGAGAAGCATATAGGCTCCTACGATATCGCAATGGTTAGGCTTGAAAAATCTCTTTTAGAAAGTGATCGAGTGGTAAAACATTTAGAGCGTAAGCTAGATAGCTTGCAGGCGGTGAAATACAACTTAAGTATAGATATTATTCGTCAAAATGAAGCTATTGCACAGAAAAAGGCTTTGCTAGAAAGTCAGCAAGATGAAGGCCTAACAGGGCGAAATGATATTCGTGAGGTGCTGGAACAAGAGCATGAGACGATGCGAAGTATGGAAGACTTACTTCATCAGGGCGCGTTTACAGAAGAGTCAGATGCCTATGTGAATGAGCAGTCTTCAAAAATAAGTTCATTGCGTGTGATGGTGAATGAGTCTGAGCTTTATGTCGAGATGTTGGAAAGGGATCTAGAAAATACAAGAGTGCTGCGTGAAAGTTTGGAATACAAACTGCAACAACTAGAGATTGGGTTGGGTGATGGTGCTTCAAGTGATGAAGTAACGGCAGATGAGCTTGAAGAGGTGGAAAATTTACGGGAAGTTAATCAAGAGTTGGAAGAGGAAAGAAAAGGGCTGATTACGGCCTTGTTTGATGGTCATTCACAGATGGATGAGTCAATAAAGCTTCAACAAAAAATTCATCAATTAGATGAAAGAATTGAATCTATTCAACGGAGTTATGTGGAAATGGAAGAGCGTTATCTAACGGCCATTATGGCCCAAGAAGAAAGCAGCTAGGCCTGAATCATTGTCTTAGTTATTTAACTTCGTCTTACTATGGGCGAGTTTTAGAAAAGGTCGTCTGATGCTGAAAGTGCGTATTTTATTTGCTCGAACTCAAAACCTCGGTATTGCAGGTAACGTGACTGTTTTGCCTTTTCTTTAAAATCTGTACTGATTCCTGTGCCGAACTTTTTTTCCTTAAGATGTTTTGCCAATTCAAACCAGTCGGCATTGTGTTCTTCAATCGTCCGTTTTGCTAGTTCGCTGCTAATGCCTTTTTGAATGAGTTCTTGTTGTATGCGTCGAGCGCCAAGAGGCTTATTTATTTTGCTGCGGGTGAAGCTGGCGGCGAATCGTTCATCATTTAGATAGTCCATCTCTACAAGTTTGTCGATAGTCGCTTGAATTTCTTCTTGCGAATGATTTCGGTTTTGTAATTTTCTGGACAGTTCCTTACTGGAGTGCTCTCGGTGGCTCAAGAGTGTTAGTGCTTGATCAAGTGTGGATAGGGTTTGATGATTCATTAGTACTTCCTCTCTAAGCATGCTAATCCTATCACCTATTGACGAAATAAAAGATTTTTCATATGAAACATAAAACTTTAAAATATATTTTTTTTGGTTTTATATTTTACAAATAAACTAAAAATAAGAATATAAAACTGGTTGTCTTGTGAAATTATAGTGCATATGACTTTTTGTTTTGTTGGGGCGGTTTGCGATGCGTATATGTGTACTAGGGGCGGGTGTTGTGGGTCTTACTTCTGCTTACTATTTAGCGAAGAAGGGGTTTCAGGTAACGGTGATTGACCGACAGCCGGGTGTGGCCTTGGAAACCAGTTTTGCTAATGCGGGGCAAATTTCTCCAGGCTATTCTGCGCCTTGGGCGGGGCCAGGGATTCCTCTTAAAGCCGTTAAGTGGTTAATGCAAAAGCATGCTCCATTGAGGATAAACCTTGAGCCTGAAATGGAAAAGCTTCTATGGATAGGTCGAATGTTAGGGCAGTGTACTGCTGGTGCTTACCATGTCAATAAGTCCAGAATGATGGCACTTGCTGAATATAGTAGAGACCAATTTATTGCTTTAAGAAAAGACATCGGTATCCGTTATGAAGATGGTCAATCTGGTACTTTGCAGTTGTTTCGTAAGGATGAGCAGGTAGCGGCGGCAGAAAAAGATATTAAAGTCCTTAAGGCGTTGGGTGTCCCTCATCAAGTTTTGACACCAGCACAAATTGTGGAGGCTGAACCGGGTCTTACCTCTGTTATTGATAAGTTTAAGGGAGGCTTGCGTCTAACAGGAGATGAAACAGGGGATTGTTATTTGTTCTGTCAATCACTTAAAGAAATCTGTGAAAGTCTAGGAGTGACCTTTCAGTTTAATTCCGATATTAAGTCGTTGGACGTTAAAGCGAATAAGGTAAAAGGGGTCGAAACTCAGTTTGGCGTTCAAGCGTTCGATAATGTTCTGGTTTGTTTAGGAAGTTATTCAAAAGAACTTCTTAAGGCTTGTGAAATTGATATTCCCGTTTATCCAGTGAAAGGCTATTCATTGACTGTGCCGATTGCTGATGACAAGTATGCGCCTGTTTCAACCGTGATGGATGAAACGTATAAAGTAGCAGTGACTCGTTTAGGTGGTCGTATTCGTGCTGCTGGTACGGCAGAGTTGACAGGTTATAACTTGGATTTGCCTAAGTCGAGAACGGAAACCATTAATCATGTGGTTAGTGATTTATTCGGTAAGGGTTGTGATTTGTCGTTGGCGGAATACTGGACAGGTTTACGGCCAATGACGCCCGATGGTACGCCAGTTGTTGGAGCGAGTGGCATCCATGGTTTGTACCTTAATACGGGCCATGGAACACTAGGTTGGACAATGAGTTGTGGTTCTGCAGCGGTGATTGCCGATATTATAGCGGGCAGTGAAACTGAGATTGATTCAGCAGAATTTTCGGCTCAACGATACAAGTAGTAGGGAGCAAGAATGGCAAGGCCACTAACCGCAACAATAGATTTAAATGCGATATTGCAAAATTATCGCTATGCCAAAAAATTGCAACCGACCTGTAAGGCGTTTGCTGTGGTAAAGAGTAATGCTTATGGCCATGGTGCCATTGAAGTGTCTCGCCATTTAGATAATGAAGTTGATGCTTTTGCTGTTGCAGCTATTGAAGAAGCGTTGGCGCTACGTGATGCTGGTATTGTGTCGCCTATCATGTTGCTTGAGGGCGTATTCGAAGCCGAAGAATGGCAGCTATGTGAGAAACATGGTTTCTGGGCAGCCATTGAAAATGATAGACAGCTCGGTTGGTTATTAGAAAGTCAGGCAAAAATCGAAAAAGTGTTTGTGAAGTTAGATTCGGGTATGCATCGGCTCGGCGCTGAGCCAAATGTAGCAGAACACTTGGTGACGACACTAAAAGAAGGTGGTCAAGTGGGTGAGGTCTTGTTGATGACTCATTTTGCTTGTGCAGACGACTTATCTGATATTACAACCTTGGAGCAGTTGGCGTACTTTGAGCGTGTGCGTCAGGCCATTGGGAATATAGAGGTGAGTGTGGCCAATTCTGCGGCTTTGATGAAATGGGCAATACCAGAGAGTGGCTGGATTCGTCCTGGTATTATGCTGTATGGCATTTCTCCTTTTGCTGGTATTAATGGCCGTGATTTAGGTTTGTTGCCAGCAATGACTTTATCTTCAAAAGTGATTTCTGTTCGACCTCTGAAAAAGGGCGATAAAGTCGGTTATGGCTTGTCTTATGAGGCCACCGAGGATCATCAGCTGGCAACGGTTGCAGTAGGGTATGGAGATGGTTATCCTCGTCATGCTGAAAATAATACACCTGTAGAAATAGATGGGTTAACGGGTGGTTTAGCTGGGCGAGTTTCTATGGATATGATTATGGTGCGTTGTCTGGATGCTGCAATAGAGCTAGAAATTGGTCAAGAGGTGCTTCTATGGGGAGGCAATGTACCGGTGGAAAGTGTGGCTGATTGCTCTGGAACTATCGGTTATGAGCTGGTGACTAGAATGACTGCTCGACCTCATTATCGTTATCATACGAATACTCAAATTAAGTCATAACACTCTAGAAAAGCGCCTTCCTGTTTGGAAAAGGTGCTTTTGTTTAAGCTTTGCACAAAATAAGCTTAAAATTCCTACGGTTTCTTTTGAAAATACCTAGCCTTTGCGTGTACTATTTTGTGCTTTTCATTGCACTAGATTGGTTTGTTGAACCATTCACGCAATTCAATTCGCTAAGACAACATAGAGATAGAGACTCATCCCATTATGAAGAGTTCTGAGTTACGCCAGTCATTTTTATCCTACTTCGAAAGTAAGCAGCATCAAATAGTGGAATCCAGCTCATTGATTCCAGGTAATGATCCAACTTTGCTTTTTACCAATGCCGGAATGGTACAGTTTAAAGATGTATTTTTGGGGGCGGATCCGCGCTCTTATACGCGGGCGACTTCCTCCCAGCGTTGTGTGCGAGCGGGCGGTAAGCACAACGACCTAGAAAATGTGGGTTATACAGCCCGTCATCATACTTTCTTTGAAATGCTGGGTAACTTTAGCTTTGGTGATTACTTCAAAAAAGAGGCGATTCACTACGCGTGGGAATTCCTTACGGTTGTCTTAGGCTTGCCGAAAGAGAAGTTGTTGGTGACGGTTTATGCCGATGACGATGAAGCTTTCTCTATTTGGCAGCATGATATTGGCCTTCCCGCAGAAAAAATTATTCGTATTGGTGACAATAAAGGCGCTCGTTATGCCTCAGACAACTTCTGGCAAATGGGTGACACAGGGCCTTGTGGTCCTTGTACTGAAGTTTTTTATGATCATGGCGAACATATATGGGGTGGTCCTCCAGGCTCTCCAGAAGAAGACGGCGACCGCTTTATTGAAATATGGAATGTCGTTTTCATGCAGTTTAATCGTTCTGCGGATGGTTCAATGACCAACTTACCTAAACCCTCAGTGGATACGGGCATGGGCTTGGAGCGTATTGCTGCGATTCTTCAGGGTGTGCATAGCAACTATGAAATTGATTTATTCCAGAATTTGATTGTAGCGTCAGCGAAAGCGGTCGGTACAGAAGATCTATCTTCAAAATCTTTACAGGTTATTGCCGACCATATTCGTTCTTGCTCCTTTATGATTGTTGATGGTGTGGTGCCTGCGAATGAAGGGCGTGGTTATGTGCTGCGTCGTATTATTCGTCGTGCTATTCGTCATGGTAATAAGCTGGGTCAAAAAGGGGTTTTCTTCCATAAGTTGGTAGAAGCGTTAGATATTGAAATGGGGGCAGCTTACCCAGAGCTAACAAAATTAAAAGAGCGAGTGGCTTCAATTCTGTTAAAAGAAGAAGAGCAGTTCGCGAAGACCCTAGATCAAGGAATGAAAATATTAGAAGAAGCCATCGCGAATTTGGCTGGCGCTAAGGTGATTCCTGGTGAAACTGTGTTTAAGTTGTATGACACTTATGGCTTTCCAGCCGATTTAACGCAAGATGTTGCCCGTGAAAGTGGTTTGGACATTGATGAAGCCGGTTTCAAAAAAGCGATGGAAGAGCAGCGTGCTCGTGCTCGTTCGGCGAGTAACTTCACTATGGATATGTCCGGTAGCATTAATCTTGATACGGTGACTGAGTTTACTGGTTATGATTCTTTTTCAGGTCAGTGTGAAGTGGAGATGTTGCTTGTTGATGGCGTTGCTGTGGAGGCGATTGAAGCAGGGCAGGCTGCAGTGGTTGTTCTGAAATCTACGCCTTTCTATGGTGAATCTGGTGGTCAGGTTGGCGACCAAGGCTGGTTGCGTGGTAATGGCGCTTTTAAGGTGTTGAATACGACGAAGCAGGCGAAGGCGCATTTACATCAAGGTGAATTGTTAGAAGGCCGTTTGTCTGTTGGCGATAAGGTCACTGGTGAAGTTGATCGTTCGTTACGTATGGCGACGACATTAAATCATTCTGCTACTCACCTTATGCATGAGGCGTTACGTCGAGTGTTAGGAGATCATGTTACGCAGAAAGGCTCTTTGGTTGATGCAGAGCGTTTGCGTTTCGATTTCTCTCATTTCGAAGGGGTTACGGCGACTGAGATTGAACAAATTGAAGATATGGTGAACGAGCAGATTCGTTTAAACCGTGCTGTTGAAACTGACATCATGGATGTGGAGTCTGCTAAAGCCAAAGGGGCGATGGCCTTGTTTGGTGAAAAATACGACAGCGAAGTACGTGTGTTAACCATGGGGGCGGACTATTCCATTGAGCTTTGTGGCGGGACTCATGTTAAACGCACGGGGGATATTGGTTTCTTTAAAATTATTGTAGAGAGCGGTATTGCCGCTGGTGTTCGTCGTATTGAGGCGTTAACAGGAAAAGCGGCGATTGACGCGACTCGCCAAACAGAGTCCAGATTGGTGAGTGTGGCGAATTTGGTTAAAGGTAACAAAGAAACCGCTTTGGATAAGGTAGTTGCACTAAATGACCATGCGCGTGCCTTGCAAAAAGAGTTGGATGTTTTAAAAGGTAAGATGGCGGCTTTGGCGGGGGCTGACCTTGCTTCTCAGGCGGTAGATATTACTGGTGGTAAGTTGCTGGTGGCTCAAGTCGAAGTGAATGACCCAAAAGAGCTGCGAGACTTGCTGGATGAGCTGAAGAGTAAACTTGAGTCTGCCGTTGTTGTGCTGGCGGCCGTGAATGGCGATAAGGTGAGCTTGATTGCTGGTGTGACGAAAGAGTTGACCAAGCAAGTGAAAGCGGGTGATCTGATTAAGGTGATTGCTCCTTTGGTAGATGGTAAAGGTGGTGGTCGACCTGATATGGCTCAGGCGGGCGGTACTAATCCAGATGGTTTGCCGGCTGCTCTTGCATTGGTGCCTGGTTGGGTTGCTGAAAGGGTATAAGTTAAGTTTGCCCGGTGTTGGGTGCTTTTAAATGGGTATGAAATAAACTATGGCGTTGTTAGTTCAAAAATACGGTGGTACCTCTGTTGGTACAATAGAGCGGATTGAAGCAGTCGCAGACAGAGTGTATAAGCATAAGCAGCAAGGTGATGACATTGTTGTTGTTGTCTCTGCTATGAGTGGTGAAACCAATCGCTTAGTTTCGTTGGCAAAAAGTGTTCAGGAGTTTCCCGATGCTCGTGAAATGGATGTTTTATTGTCGACGGGAGAGCAGGTCACCATTGCATTGTTGTCTATGGCGCTAATGAAGCGTGGTTTAGAGGCTCGTTCTTATACGGGCTCGCAGATTCGTATTACGACGGACAGTGCTCATAGTAAAGCCCGTATTCAGAAAATAGATACTGAGGCTATGCAGGCTGATTTAGACGCTGGTCGAGTGGTTGTTGCGGCGGGTTTTCAGGGGGCGGATGAGCTTGGCAATATTACCACCTTGGGTCGTGGTGGCTCTGATACAACTGGTGTGGCGTTAGCGGCTGCTTTGAAGGCGGATGAGTGTCAAATCTATACGGATGTGGATGGGGTTTATACGACGGACCCTAGGGTGGTAGATAGCGCTCGACGATTAGATAAAATTACATTTGAAGAAATGTTGGAAATGGCGAGTCTGGGCTCAAAAATATTGCAAATTCGTTCTGTTGAATTTGCCGGGAAATATCAGGTGCCACTGAGGGTGCTATCTAGTTTTGTAGAAGGTGAAGGTACGTTGATAACCACTGAGGGGAATAACAATATGGAGCAGCCGGCGGTTTCTGGTATTGCATTTAATCGTGATGAAGCAAAGTTAACCTTGATGGGGGTTCCTGATATCCCAGGTATTGCTTCGCGAATTCTTGGTCCTATTAGTGATGCGAATATCGAAGTAGATATGATAGTACAGAACGTATCGGTAGAAGATGGTACGACTGACTTTACTTTTACTGTACATCGTAACGAATATGATCAAGCTCTTGTTATCTTGAAAGATATAGCAGAAGAGCTTGGGGCTCGTGATGTCTTGTCAGATGCGAGCACTGCAAAAGTATCTATTGTCGGCGTAGGCATGCGTTCCCATGCTGGTGTGGCCAGTACTATGTTTAAGGCTCTAGCGAATGAGTCGATTAATATCCAGTTGATTTCTACTTCTGAAATCAAGGTTTCTGTCATTATTGATGAAAAATATATGGAATTGGCCGTTAGAGCGTTACATTCTGCGTTTAAATTGAGTGATTGTGCAGCTGGCATTAGCGAAGTTTAACAATTTAATGCAAAAGCTAATGGTAAAGGGATAGCTTAATTTATTTCTAGGCGCTACAATTCGTTTTGTAGGATTTAGCCTACAAGACTCGTAGGGCAATTCTCTGGATTGTTACTAAAAGATATTACAGGGAGATATAATTATGCTTATCCTAACTCGCCGTGTTGGTGAAACATTAATGGTTGGTGACGAAGTTTCGGTCACTGTATTGGGTGTAAAAGGCAATCAGGTTCGCATTGGCATCAATGCACCTAAAGATGTTTCTGTTCATCGTGAAGAGATTTATCTGCGCATTCAAAAAGAGCAAGATGGCGAAACTTTAGAAGATTAATTTTTTCAAAAAAAATCATCTAAAGGCCTTTACATAGCGGTTAAGCAGTATATACTACGCCGCACTTGTTTGGAGAGTTGGCCGAGTGGCTGAAGGCGCGCCCCTGCTAAGGGTGTATGGGTTAACACTCATCGAGGGTTCGAATCCCTCACTCTCCGCCATTTCAAGTTTGTCTTTTTAGAGGCTATCCTCTCTGAATAAAAGACTGGAATTGTTGTTGTGCACCCGTAGCTCAGCTGGATAGAGTACTCGGCTACGAACCGAGCGGTCAGAGGTTCGAATCCTCTCGGGTGCACCATTCCAAAGGCATTTTAAAGCTATCCTCTTTTAAATGTTTGTAGAGATAAATTGTAGTTACGCACCCGTAGCTCAGCTGGATAGAGTACTCGGCTACGAACCGAGCGGTCAGAGGTTCGAATCCTCTCGGGTGCACCATTCCCCAAAGCATTTTAATGCTATCTTTTTATAAGTGTTTGTAGACATAAATCGTAGTTACGCACCCGTAGCTCAGCTGGATAGAGTACTCGGCTACGAACCGAGCGGTCAGAGGTTCGAATCCTCTCGGGTGCACCATTACTGCCTTCCTTGTGCTTTTTGACTTTCCTTTTTTATTGTTCCTATTTTATGTTTTTGTGACTCGCTCTATTGTTTGAGTGAGTTCGCTGACTGTTTTGCAGCGTCTTAATACTTGTAAATTTTCTCTTATGGCGTCAAATTCAAAACGTAAATGCCCACACCATTGTTTCAATCTTCCTAGTGTGGCGACTTCATCATAATCTTGTTGTAAACGTACTGTGTAGTAGGCGAAAATCTTCGCAAATTGGTTTTGATGGTCCTCTATTGCTTCATTTCTTAGTGCGGCCCTTAAATCCTGATAGATAAATGGGTTGTTTAAAGATCCTCTTCCTATCATGAAGTGATTGCAGCCAGTTATTGCTTGGCATTTTAGTAATGATGAGGTGTCTGTGATATCACCGTTCGCGACTACCGTCATTTTTGTTTTATCTTGTATTTCTCCAATTTTTTCCCAGCGGGCGGGTGGTTTATAGCCATCTTTTTTGGTTCTGCCGTGCACAGTGAGTTTGTCTGTGCCGGCGCTTTCTATGGCGCTGACATTGTCAAATAATAGTGTTTCATCTTCGTAGCCTAGACGAATCTTCGCCGATAGTGGAATCTGTGCTGGCAGTTCTTTGCGTATGGCATGCATGATTTTATGGAGGCTTTCTGGGGTTTGTAATAGTACGGAGCCACCGCCGTGACCATTTACCCTTTTTGCGGGGCAGCCAAAGTTGATATCAATATGGGTTGCACCAGCTTTTACCGCAGCATGAGCGCTTTCTGCCATTAAATCTGGATTGCTGCCTAGCAATTGGGTATGGACTGGGTGCTGGTAGATTGTTTGTGACTGGTTTTTATTTTCAGGCACTAGGCGTTTGAAAGTGGATGTTGGTATTGGGTACTGAGTGACTCTAATAAACTCTGAAACCAGATAGTTCATGCCGCCAATTTGTGAGAGTAATTCGCGCATGGTGTGATCCATGACACCTTCCATTGGAGCGACAGCAAGTATGATTTGATTGTTTGTGTTGGTGTTTTTCAATGGTAAAGGTGCTTTTGATGAATTGTTCACGAAATAAGTCAAACTGTTATGCAAAAAAAATATGAAACTGTTCTGGTTTGTGATAAAAAAGTAACCACTAAAATAAGACAGTGCTATTTGATGTGCATCTGAGCACATTCAATGCAGACACACAAGGCAAGCGCAAAGGTATTAATACGATGAATGGATTGCTTGAAGACGGTTTCGGTTTAATGGTCTTAGGAATGGGCTTTGTTTTCCTGTTCTTGGTTGTTTTGATTTTCGCAACTGGCTATATGTCTAGATTACTAAATCATTTTTTTCCGGAGGTAGCGCCTGTTGTTAAGGTTTCTCCATCGCTCTCTTCTTCTAATAGGTCTGGTGTTGATGCGCAGCTGGCGGCAGTTATTACGGCGGCAGTACATCAGCATAGAAATAAATAACCCCCTAAATTATTAATATTAAACTTCCTGATATTTCAGAGGCTGAAACATGACAATAACTAAGCAACCTCTAGGCATTACCGATGTCGTTTTACGAGATGCCCATCAATCACTATTTGCGACGCGCATGCGTATTGACGATATGCTACCTATTGCCGAAAAGCTAGATCAAGTTGGTTTTTGGTCGCTTGAATCATGGGGAGGGGCGACGTTTGACTCATGTATTCGTTTTATTGGTGAGGACCCTTGGGAGCGTATTCGTGAGCTTAAGAAGGTTATGCCCAAAACCCCACAGCAAATGTTATTGCGTGGCCAGAACCTTTTAGGCTATCGCCATTATGCTGATGATGTGGTTAACAAGTTTGTTGAGCGCGCTGCTTTTAACGGCGTGGATGTATTTCGTATCTTTGATGCGATGAATGATCCTCGAAACCTAGAAACGGCGATTAAGGCTGTTAAGCAGCAAGGTAAGCATGCACAAGGGACAATTTCTTATACCAAAAGCCGAGTTCATACCACTCAGAATTGGGTAGATTACGCTAAGACGTTAGAAGACATGGGGGCGGATTCTATTGCCATCAAAGATATGTCTGGTATTTTGACTCCATATGATGCTTTTGAGTTGGTGAGTTTGCTGAAAGCGCAAACGGACCTAGAAGTTCAATTGCATGCTCATGCTACATCGGGTTTGTCAGATATGACGATTCTAAAGTCTATAGAAGCGGGTATTGATCGTGTTGATACCGCCATTTCTTCTATGTCTATGACCTATGGTCATAGTGCGACTGAATCGGTTGTGGCTGCTTTGCAGGGTACGGATCGGGATACAGGCTTGAATCTTACTTTGTTAGAAGAGATTGCGGCTTACTTCCGTGGAGTAAGAAAAAAATACGCGAAATTTGAAGGTTCGTTGCGTGGTACGGATTCTCGAATTCTGATTGCTCAAGTGCCTGGTGGAATGTTGACTAACATGGAAAGTCAGCTAAAAGAGCAGGGTGCAGCAGATAAGTTTGATGAAGTGTTAAAAGAAATTCCAAAAGTTCGTGAAGACTTGGGGTTGATTCCTCTTGTTACACCAACATCGCAAATCGTGGGTACTCAAGCGGTGTTGAATGTACTTACGGGAGAGCGTTATAAGTCTATTTCTAAAGAGACAGCTGGAATACTAAAAGGTGAATATGGTGCAGCGCCGGCAGCGTTTAATAAAGAGCTTCAAGAGCGAGTATTGGATGGGGCAGAAGCGATTACTTGTCGTCCAGCGGATTTGCTCTCTCCAGAAATGGATAAGTTGAGTGAAGAGTTGCTTGGTTTATCAAATGAAAAGGGTATCAGTCTAGCTGCTGATCAAATTGATGATGTACTGACTTATGCTTTGTTTCCTCAGATTGGTCTGAAGTTTTTGCAAAACCGAGGTGATGCGAGTGCCTTTGAGCCTGCGCCAACATTACATGACGCAGTAGTAGCCAATCCTTCTGTATCTGGTTCTTCTAATGATGCGAGTGTTTATACTGTTTCCGTATCTGGGCAAAGCTTTGTGGTTCAGGTGGCGGAAGGGGGAGATGTTAGTAATATTCAGCCTGTCGCTAGCCCGTCGAGCGCTCCTGTCGCTTCGGCGGCTCCATCGGCAGCATCAGGTGAAGGTGTACCTTCTCCCTTAGCTGGTAATATATTCAAGATCCTGGTTTCGCAGGGGCAGCAGGTTGAGGAAGGTGACACTGTGATGATTCTGGAAGCTATGAAGATGGAGACAGAAATTTCAGCACCTAAGTCCGGTGTGGTGGGTTCCATTAATGTGAAAGAAGGTGACTCTGTGCAAGTGGGTCAATCGCTTCTAACTTTGTAGTCTGGGAAAGTATAAAAAATGGAAAACAAATTACTGAATCTTTATCACGATACTGGTATCTATCAGCTTGAATTTGGCCAGCTCGTGATGATCTGTGTTGGCTTATTATTGGTTTATCTGGCTATCAAGAAAGGCTTTGAACCGCTGCTGCTTTTACCGATTGGGATTGGTGCTGTGTTAGTTAATATACCGGGTGCGGGCTTTATGGCGGCGCCTGTTTATGATGCGGCAGGGCATATGACTTCTCCTGGAGGCCTGCAATATTATATTTATCATGGTGGCATTGAAACTGGCTTATTCCCTTTAATTATTTTTATGGGGGTAGGTGCAATGACGGACTTCGGTCCTATGCTTGCTAATCCTAAAACCTTGTTGCTAGGGGCAGCGGCTCAGTTTGGTATCTTCGCAACGGTTATCGGTGCGGTTTTGTTGGGGGCGTTCGGGATAATGGACTTCACCCTAGCTGATGCCGCTGCTATTGGTATTATCGGTGGTGCAGATGGTCCAACAGCGATTTTTGTGGCAAGTCGATTAGCGCCTGATTTATTGGGAGCGATTGCGGTTGCTGCCTATTCCTATATGGCGCTGGTTCCTCTTATTCAGCCTCCTATTATGCGAGCGTTGACTTCGAAGGAAGAGCGCTCTATTAAAATGGAACAGTTACGACCTGTGACTAAGAAGGAAAAAATCATTTTTCCTGTTGTAGTGATTATTTTGGTTGCTATGTTCCTGCCTTCGGCAGCGCCTTTGTTAGGTATGTTTTGCTTCGGTAACTTGATGCGCGAGTGTGGTGTGGTGGATCGTTTGAGCGATACTGCGCAAAATGCCTTGATTAATATTGTTACCATCTTTCTTGGTTTGGGGGTTGGATCCAAATTAAGCTCAGAAGCATTTTTAAACCTAGAAACATTAGGGATATTGAGTTTAGGGTTAATCGCATTTTCGATTGGTACTGCTGCTGGCATATTGATGGCGAAACTGATGAATCGATTCTCTGTGGAAGCAATTAACCCATTGATTGGTGCGGCGGGTGTGTCGGCTGTACCTATGGCGGCTCGTGTTGCCAATAAAGTTGGTCTTGAGGCAAATAAGCAAAACTTCCTCTTAATGCATGCTATGGGACCGAATGTGGCTGGTGTTATTGGTTCTGCTGTTGCGGCTGGCGTGATGTTGAGCTACGTCGGTGGCTAGTTGTTTTGTTGTTTTAAAAAAGGCGCTTAGGCGCCTTTTTTGTTATTTGGCCTTTGTTT
>NZ_JAEMNX010000031.1 GCF_016463975.1 Marinomonas transparens
AGCGGATAATAAAAAGCCAATCACTTGATATGACTGGCTTTAAAAGGTGGGTGGCACGTTAAATCTAATATTTCTTTGGCTTTTTTGGTAATACCAAATAGGCCATAAGTAAAGAAGACACTGCACCTAAAGCAAAAGCCAGATAGGGACCAGTAGACTGCACATCAACATGACTTCCAAAAACAATAAGTGACCATAAACACGCAACACAACCACCAACTAATGTTATAAAAAAGTAGCTACGCCAACTTTTAAATAAATGAAGCATGGTATAAATAATAGAGGCAGCAAGAGCTGGGATGCAAAACATTACAAAACCACCCACCCCAGTAATAAGTGGGATCAACAATATCATTCTAGTTAACTCAAATACATTATTAACATCCTCACTTACCATACCCTCAGCAAGCATCACACTACCACTAAGAAGCCCTGCAAGCCCCGGACAAAGAGTAAAGCCTATTATGACTCGCCGATATGGATAGTCATTTATCATGGCTTACATCCCTGTTCTTCTGAATATCCCATTAGCTTACAGCCGTAATCCATACGCGATTCATAATCAAGAATATTAACTCCCCCAGATTGACCTTGCTCTTCAGAAGTTCCAAATATAGTAAATATATTCCCAACACTAACTAGGTTGTCAGTATTCGTTATTTCGGTTGAAAGCCAAGTAAAAGCGTTTCGATCATTTAAATATTTTTCATGTATTGGCTGCAAGGCCCTCTGCTCACCACCTAACTGATGAATATCCCAAGCAACTGGATCATTGACTTCTCGGTTGTATAGGCTTGTGAAGTTATCAATAGCGTTGTATAGACACCCACTTTAAAATACGTCCAAGTACACCAGTATTGCAACAGGGACAATCTACTTTTAGGCAATAAAATAAATTCAAAAACCACTTTTTGGATGGCTTCATCTAGCAAAACAGAAAAACGAGAAGGAAATGTACTTTTAGCCTAATTGAAGGCGAAGAAAAGCGACTAGATTATCGCTAGTTTGATAGGAAAATATATTGGAAAAGTATATTAGGCGAGTAGCTTAATACCTTGCTGGCGTGGCTTTCGCTGTCGATGGTTTGACTCGCAGTAATACGCTATGGAATGCTCAGTCCCTACTACATTGCCTGTTCTTGCCCCGAATTCCGTGGCTATGCAAAGCCAGTTTTCTGAAGAGATATTGAGTCGTTGAAGTATCGGCAAGAGTGAAGCGTCTATCAAACCTCGTTTGTCTTCTCGGATGATTCGGCCTGTCATATCAACAAGTTCAAGGTAATCTGATAGATGAAAAGGCAGGCCATCAGGCATGTTCTCTCTGGGGTTACCAACAAAAGGATAAAGCGGTTTCGGTTGTTTTTGATGCCTCGCGGCAACAATTCGTTTTTTCACACTGGTGAACTCTGAGGTTTCAGGTGTTCGGCTTATTTTTACTCTCAATGGATTGAGGTCAACATAGGCCATACAAGCGGCCAGCGCCGCTTCATCAAGCAGGGCTTGAGACTTAAATCGTCCTTCCCAAAATCGACCAGTGCATTTATCTTCAAAGTTGGCTTGGCGAGCAATAGGTTCATTTAACTCTTTCATGAACCAGCTAATGTCCATAAGGCGATTTCTAAAGGTCTCAGCGGACGATTCCACTAACGTTAGAGCGTATTCAGGTAGGGACTCACCTCGTACATATTGCTGAGTAAACAAGGTGCCTTTATGGATCTTATGCCACCTTTGAATAACCTCCAACGTAGACCATTTTGCTATTTTCTCTGAATTAATGTGTAACACTACATGAAGGTGGTTACTCATTACCGCATAAGCACAAATGTCGATAGCGAAGACGCTTGCGAGGAATAACAGCCTATTCTCAACCCAACCTCGGCGGTGCTCAAAGCTTTCTCCAGAAATTAGGTCTTCACCACACAAAAACGCCCTACGAACACAGCGAGAAATACAGTGATAGTAAGGCGTATCTTGTAAACTAATTTGCTGACTTCTGGCTCTTGGCATGACAGACCTCTCTTCCATGAGAAACAAATAATACTGGTTAAATATACAGCATTCTTTTTGATCGTCAAGATTTTATAGTTTTCGATTTTTCATAAAAATAGCCAATCACTTGATATAACTGGCTTTGAGAGGTGGGTGGCACGTTAAATCTAAAAATAGCCAATCACTTGATATAACTGGCTTTGAGAGGTGGGTGGCACGTTAAATCGGGCAATTGAATCGGTGGGGAAGTGTTCTCCAGTTTTTTATCTAAGCTTTCTTGTGCTGCCTTGTCTCGTAGCCGAAATTCCGTTGCGTTGTCAGGAACGGCAGAAGGAGTTACGGGGTCAGCTGCTTTGACAGGTAGAGCAATACCATACGAAAAAACGTTTATAAACAAACACTTAACTCTCTTAGAAAGAGACAATACAACACTCTCCATGGAAAAATGATACAACTGAGTAAACTATGACGGACACTCTACACTCACCCACAAAAACTACATATTTATATATTACCTTTACTAAAACTAAAGCGTCAGTCTCAAACATCTCAAAAAGATCAAAAAAACACCAATTGAAATAGCTTGTATGATGTTTTCCATTGGTGAAACTTGTTATCGCTATCAGGCTAAAAAACAGGGATGGCAATGAGGATAGCAGAGTTACTGGTAGGTCTTACAGAAGACCAATCAGATTGGGGGATTAGGTTGTGCTTTTTCTATCAGAGAAATGTGAAGGAACCCACTCGACCAAACCAAGTATGGTCAATCGATTTTTAAATAGAGTTAAAAAAGAGAGGATTACCAATCTTTTCAATTTATTTTCCACATAAAAACGGCCCTCTTTTATATAAAAGAGAGCCGTTTCATTAGAACATTAACGCTGGAGGATTATTCCCACTCAATAGTGGCGGTGATGTAAAGCATTGATTTGTATAGCATTTAAAATCACTTTCTAACAAGTTTCTAACTATTCCCTTCGTTTTTTCGTACGAAGTGAACTATTGAAACTCAATAGTATCAATGCGTTAGTGAAAAGGCGATTGAAAGGTTTCTAAACTAATTTAGCTTCAACAAAGGTACCAATTCTTTCGCCACTAATTCAGCCCCCTTCACTGACATATGGTCATCATCAAAAAACAACGCGACCCCCTCTTTCACAACATAACAATCGCGTAAATCACAAAATACATCTGATGGGTCATAAACCTTAACTGCTTGAGGCAATTCTTTCAAAAGATCATTTTTAGCAGAGTACATATTAAACCAATCCTCTTTTGTTCGACCTTTCACGCTAGACTTAACACCAAACACTCCTTGTCTGATGTAGCTATTGATGTGCTTCGATGGCATCGGTGCTTGAAGAACAAGAACAACATCTTTATTGGCCTCAACAAGCTTTTTGAGCATTTCAACAAGTGATTTTCTGCGTGAAACGTTTTTGAGATACCCCTCATTACGGTAGGACACAATCACAGAAGATATCGAATCGTCCGACACCAATTCCTTTACAACTTTACTTTGCCAAGCAGCACATATCTGATGCTTGTTTTTATCTTTTGTTGAACCAAAGTTATGGACGCAACCGCTCATCGTGTGATGCCGTACGCCGTAACCAACATCTTTTAGAACTTGAGCTAAACCAAAAGCTAGTTCAACACTATGGCTATTGCCAAATACAGCAACTAATTTTTCAGTATGAAAATACTCACAAACAGATCTTTCAGAGAAGTCGTTTTTAAGTGGAAAATGGCAGTCTTTTCTTTTTGGACTTGCTTTAGCAGTGTCCGCCACCACTTGCTTCGGTGTTAAGGGCAATATTCTCCCCTCAGTTTTATGCACAGCGAAAGCGAAAAGACCAATTAACGCTAGACTTGCGGACAAGGCAACAGTTTTAAGCCCCCAATTTCCAACTCTTCTTATAGGCACTTCCAATAGTCGGTAGGTAAGCCAAGCCAAAAATATAGAAAGTAGAACAGCTATTATGCGAGCGTCTCTATGTGGCACTTTTCCTTCAACGATCTGAATAAAGGATAGAATCGGCCAATGCCATAGATAAAGCGGATAACTAATCAATCCAAACCAAACAGCAAGTGGATTCATTAGAAATATACGGTTCAACCAAGCCATAGAGCCACTAGCGATAATTAACACCGCACCTAAAACTGGAATTAGAGCCCATTTTGAAGGGAATGAAAGACTTTCATTAATGCGGATTACACCATAAGCCAATAACAGTAATCCGCAGAAAGACATCAGATTAGATGTAGTGGAGCCATCAGCCTCAACTTCTTTAGAGTGAATAATTCTAACTAAGAACTTATCAACCCATAGCTTAAATTTACTTAGTAAATCTGACTTATACAAAAACAACCAAGCAAGAACACTTCCACTTAAAAGCTCCCAAAATCGTCCTACTGGCCAAAAAAAAGTTTCTGTTGGATGTGACTTAACAAAACGTAGATTCAAATAAAATGAAACCGCAGCCACTAAGATTGTGATCGTAAGTAAATTAAACTTACGTTTCCAAGCAAGCCAAAGCACCAATGGCCAAACGATATAGAACTGCTCTTCAACAGCCAAGCTCCACAAGTGAAGCATTGGCTTGGTTTCTGCAGCATTATCAAAATAACCACTTTCATCTACCAATATGAAATTGGTAATAAAGGCCGCACCACTCGCAACGTGCTTACCAAGTTGAGCAAATTCATCTGCTAATAAAGCAAACCAACCAAAAGCTAATGAGCAAGCCATTACAAGGATAAGGGCTGGAAAAATTCGTCTGATGCGACGACCAAAAAAGTCAGTAAAACTGAATTGCCCTTTATCTAATTTTTCAAAAATATGACTAGTAATCAAAAAACCACTGATTACGAAAAAGACATCAACACCTATAAAGCCACCTTTTAACCAACTTGGAAAAGCGTGAAAGGCAACAACGGATAAGACAGCAAATGCTCTTAAACCATCAATTTCAGATCGATAGGATGACGTGTAAGGAGAAGATTGGTTCACTTGGTTCACTTGGTTCACTTGGTTCACTTGGTTCACTTGGTTCACTTGGTTCACTTGGTTCACTTGGTTCACTTGGTTCACAAAGCGAACAAAAGTCTAAGTTTATAGAGATCTAACTCGGAAAGACACCGTTGACTACAGATTTTATGGCGTCAACAGCCACTTTTTTCTTCCTACTAACAGCAACTGAAACCACCCTTCGCTTGTAGGCGATATCCCATTCTTCTTCAGTGTTGCGTTGCTCAACCTCTATACCTACTTGCTTTGCCAACGCATAGTTATTCACTTTTTCGCCATTAGCCTCTGCTTGTTCAATCAAGTCATATAATGCGAATGCTGTTTGAAGACTATCGATAGCGATTGACTTTGATAGGCTGTAGCGAGCATTGGAACGATTTGGATTACGTGTCTGCCTACCCTTTTCAAACTCAATGTGTTTTTTGAAGAGGCGATTGAGTGTCTTATCAATGTGTGTTCGTTTCATACCTTTTGAAACACGTATCAACAACTCATCTTCATCTGCTATCAAACGTTCCGCTGTAGCAACATCCTCAACCAACTCCACCTTCATTTCTGTCAGTGGTTCAGCAAACAGATAAGCACCTTTCGTTTCACCATTGGCAAGTTTCGCATTCCACCATTTAGCAAACGCTACATACCTATCACCTTCATATCGCACATCACCAAAGTCTTCATACACCTTCAACAACTTCTTTTTCGTTTTGAAACGATTTGCTGATGGGTTTTCGCATAACGCCACATAGTCGCAATTCAGCGTTAGTGCTAACCACCAATAAAAGTAGGGAGATTGTTCAATCTTCCACTTTGTAGGATTCGCATAACTGCCAAATGTTGGATATTGAGATATGAAGTAGCGACGCATTGTTATCAACCTAATGTGTTTTGATAAGTGATAACAAAAATATACCAAAGTGTTATCAATAAACAAACAAGTTAATTCTTGTTGGAATGATAACAGACGGTTTTGAGAGATACTGATTACATCGTTGATAACAGCGATAAACACTTTAATTTTAAATAGGAGATGCAGAAATGCAAACTAAAAACTTTAATTTTGAAAACGACACAATGTTAGCGAAACACGCTTACGCAATGGCAGAAAAGTTTATACGCAGTTGTGAAAGTGCTAACACAAATAACAGCAACAACAAACTGAACAGCATAAAAGGAGACAGCAGTTTGTATGACAAATACAACGCTGACTTTGACTACTTTATTGTTGGTAAAGTTTGCAGTTTAAGCGAAAACAGACAAGCACACTTTACGCAGTTTGTTGAAACAGAAAGCACAGATGAAGCAGATAGAAACGAGCGTGCATATAAATGGCTGATGGTTAATGCAGTATATGAACTTTATACAAACTTTATACTAGATGCTTTTTACTACAGTTACGTTGATGCAGACGATGATGCTGACGTATGGAAAGGTTATGGCTTTTGGTGCAACAGCATACGAAGCGAAGTAAATGGAAAGCGAGTATTTAACGTATTTAAGCAAACAAAAGTATTGCAAGTAGCATAAAGGAGCAAATGCAATGCTTGCATTATATTAATGCAAGCATTGCAGATTAAAAGGTAGCGTATTTAATACACTTCTCACTATGCCTAGCATTCATTCCGTCAAATACTAAAGGCAATCAGAAAGAAACGTGCGATTTTGACTCGTTTTGCCACATTTCAATCAAACCAATCGTTTCTTTTTCTACGCTACTTGTTTCAAAACGATTAAAACGGCGACTGAGGCTTTATTGGTTGTAGTTCAGACTGCTTCTGTAAGTAGTCGTTGCGTATGTCACTTATATCCTTACTAGTAAATGATTGACTTCCAACAGCACTATTTGGAGTTGCTTGTTGCGTCGTATTGGAGACTGAGGGCTGTGGTGGCTTTACTGATGGGAAAGGTTTGGCTTTAGTAATACCTTTGCTTTTCTTCGCTGTCTTTTTCTTCGCTGTCTTTTTCTTTGCCTTGTCTGTTGGCTGAAGGCTTTTTCTTACCCTCAAATCAATCCTATCACTCATATCTTTAACGGCGTTAGCCATCGCCTTCATATCGTCTAATGTTTGTTCTAAAGGTGCTGTAAATGATTGCTGTTTGACGATATCAATCAACTTACGCATTTCATCTTTGTAGTCCATTCCCTATTCCTAAAAGTATGGTGGTGTAAAATCACCACCCTAAAAATATTCTGTATTTCAAAAAAACTGCACAGCAGATTTTTTTGTCATCAGAACCCTTTTCACTACTGTTCAGCCATCCGTGTCATCCACACGTGCTTACTCTGTTGATACATCGCACTATCCAAACGTGCTGACAGCACATCAAAATCAGAAGCCAACTTACGGCTGTTGCTATCAGCCTTTTGCTTCAACGCTTCGCTGTAATGCTTCAACTTACTGCTACATACAGCAATAACACTAACTGATGGTGGCTTTTGGTTATGCTTCAAACAGCGAAAATAACTATCTCCTCTATTCAGCCAATCCCTACAAAACTCTCTCTTCGTATCCACCACACCAATCTTGTTCAGTAGCGTATAGGTTTCTTCAAATACCATTTCTGCCGTCATTTCTGTCTCCGTAGATAAATAAACGTGTAGGCAGAAACGCTTTGCCTACAACGTATTTAGTTGAGGAAGAGTTGAGATGACTTACAACAGAAGAGAAACAATAAAGGCGACAGCAGAATGGCAAAGTAAGCAAAACTACACACACTTCGCTACCGCTACATTTCAATACGCCAACAACTTTACTGAAGAACACGTTATGAAAACGCTTCGTTATTTCTTCAATGCGATTGACAGAAGGATATATACCCACAAAGGCATAAACAAAGGCAAAAGATTTGAAAGGATGGTGTATTTGGAGAGAGGCAGAGGAAGAGACAATCTACACACCCACTTTTTCTTCAAAGGCACTGATGACACAGAAGCAAAACTGATTTCTCAAATAGCAACTGAACTATGGCAAAACAAAATACACAAATCACACAGCATCAAAATCTTACCCAATACACAGAAAGACAACAGAAATGGCTACGGAATGAAAGAACACTACTTTGCTGACGATGACAACTTCGTAGCAGAGTTATCTGTTATCAATACACTTCAATAAGTGGCTATGCTCGAACTTTGAGGTGCTTTCATTTAACTACGTGCTTATTTTGATAGGCACGTGTTCTTCGTGTGCGTAAAACATAAGAAAATACAGAAAACATTACGTTTTGACGTAAGTCATTGAAAATCAAGTGATTGATTTATATGATATTTTCGGTAGGAAAAATAAAAGTAAGAAAGCACACTTGTACGTACGAAAACATTACATTTGATGGGATTTGTACGATGAAACAAGCAAAAGTACTGACAGACAAAGAACTCAACAAAGTATTAGACGTCATTTCACTCTACGCACACGCAGAACGAAACAGAGCAATGGGGCTACTGACGCACTTGTGTGGGTTGAGGGTATGCGAGTTAGCCAATCTGCGTGTTAGCGACGTAGTAAATGAAAATGGCGAAATAAGAGATTTGCTTTATTTGGATGCTACGCAGACAAAAGGAAGCGAAGTTAGACGTGTGTTTGTGGGCAAACGAGCAAAGTCAGCACTTAAACGCTACCTACAAAGCAATACAAGCGTCATACAGCGTATTTTTCTATTTAACACGCAAAAGAGTAAGCGATTCAACACAAACGCACTTACGCAACTGATAAAGCGTTTGTACGAACGAAGCGGCATTAGAGGAGCAAGTAGCCACAGCGGCAGACGTTCATTCATTACAAACTTAGCGAACAAAGGCGTCAATGTGCGTGTAATAGCAGAGTTAGCCTCACACAAATCCATTCAGACAACACAAAGATACATCGAAGCGTCAGAAACGACATTGGCAAATGCGGTAGATTTGTTGTGAAACGCTTCAGCACACACAAGTTGAAGAAAGAATTCAAAAGAGCAGAACGGCACAAAGAGTGGCTGAAAAAGAATCCGCCAAACTCAACGCAACAGCGGAAAAATCAAAAGGAAATACTCAAACTGCTAACAGAAATACGAGTACGTTAGTCTTCTGCTATCTCTTTGCCTAATGCGTAAATCTTTCCATCCCTACGCACAAAGCGAGCCGTAGCCACTGCCCTCATCTTTTCTTCGTTCAAATGATAGTAGGTGCTTTCAATCTGCTTCACACTCGTTCCACAATAAAACGCCACATCACTCAAACTCACACCACTCAATACTTGGTTGGTAATGGCTAAATGGCGAAGGCTGTATGGCACTAACAACTCTCTCTTATCCAAAGCAATGTCAGTTAGTAGCATTATTTGACGCCAATGACGGTGTAGGCGATAACGTTCATACTCTTCTTCGCCATCCAAACTAAAAATCAAACCATCTGTGCTTTCGCCATACTCTTTCTGTATCGCCTTCCAACGCTGTAAGTAGTCGCCACCTCTACACCAAAACGTGCGTTCTTTGCGTACTTTAGTGGTGCCTTTGCGAATATTCACACGCACCAACAACAACTCATCACCGTTGTCTTTTTCTTTGTGGATGCTGACATCACTCCAACGTAGTTGCCTTTGCTCACCACTCCGCAAACCACTATTCGCCGCAAACAAGCACCAATGCCTAACAAGTTCGCGTTCAAACGCCTCTTTGTCAGTCAGTCTATTTTTCACTTTGGCTACATATGAACGCATTGACGTATAAAACGACTTCCACTCGTCGTGTGTAAAAGTCATACGCTGTACTTCTTCGCCACTCTTTGTCGAACTGCCTTCAATCTTCAAACTTGGTAAGCGGAAACGTGGGAAAGAAGTGATTTGTTCGATATCGCAAAGATGACGCTGACACGCATTGATTGATGCCATTTCATTGCGAACGGTTTGTTTTGAAGCACCTTGTTCAGTTCGAAAAAGCACGTAGTTTGTTTCTTTGCCTTTCCACTCAAACTTCACAAGTGTGTTGATACCCAAGTTTGCGGCTTTTTCTTTTTCGCCAACGTACTCAATAAAGTGATTGAGATGAGCACGTATCGTATTCCAACGTCCCTCTACAATCTCTTTAGTGCGTACATCAATCTTTCTGTGTTCCAAATAGATAGCAACGGCTTCAGCAATCGATACAGAAAATAACTTTCTGCCATCCTTCAACTCATTCTGTAAATCAAAGTACATCTCTTCTGCTTTATCGATAGCCTCTGCTCTACGTTTGGTACGCAAAGACTTTTCGTAATAACGCTTTTCGTTGCTTACCCACATACGAAACTGCCACACATCAAACTTGTTCTGTTTGATAGTCGCTTTGCCGCCGTATATGTCTATCCGTTCAGTGCTCAAAATCTACGCTTTGTAATAGTTGATGTAGTTTCTAACTTTCTTTCTAACACTAAACAAAAAAGCCAACAGAATCAACCATTGGCTTTCGAACTTTTTAACAACTTACTAACTAAAAATAATAATAAAATCAATAAGTTAAGTTATTTGAACTACTCCCACTCAATCGTCGCCGGTGGTTTAGAAGAAACATCGTAAGCCACACGAGAGATGTGCTCGATTTCGTTGATGATACGGCCAGACACTGTTTCTAGCAGTTCATACGGAAGATGAGCCCAACGAGCCGTCATGAAGTCGATGGTTTCAACCGCACGAAGTGCGACAACGTATTCATAACGACGACCATCCCCCACCACACCGACTGATTTAACGGGTAAAAAAACGACAAATGCTTGACTGGTTTTTTCATACCAACCAGAACGACGTAACTCTTCGATAAAAATGGCATCCGCACGACGAAGAATATCAGCGTACTCTTTTTTCACTTCACCCAAGATACGCACACCTAGACCCGGCCCAGGGAAAGGGTGACGGTAAACCATATCGTGAGGTAAACCTAGAGCGACACCCAATTTACGCACTTCGTCTTTAAACAATTCACGAAGCGGCTCTACCAATTGCATTTTCATGTCTTCCGGCAGACCACCAACATTATGATGAGACTTAATTACGTGAGCTTTACCTGTTTTTGAAGCCGCAGACTCAATCACATCTGGGTATATCGTACCTTGTGCAAGGAACTCAATCTCATTAAGTTTTGATGATTCTTCATCAAAAATCTCAATAAAGGTATTACCGATAATTTTACGTTTTTTCTCTGGGTCACTTTCACCAGCTAATTTACCAAGGAATAAATCTTCGGCATCAACACGGATTACTTTCACACCCATGTTGTCAGCGAACATTTTCATCACTTGATCACCTTCATTTAAGCGAAGCAAGCCATTATCCACAAACACACAAGTCAGCTGATCACCAATCGCCTTATGAAGCAAGGCTGCTACGACAGAGGAATCCACACCACCAGACAAAGCCAACAAGACTTGTTTATCACCTACTTGGGCACGCATTCTTTCGATTGCATCTTCTGCAATGTTTGCAGGCGTCCACAAAGTATCACAACCACAAATATCAACAATAAAACGATTCAGAATTAAGCCACCTTGTTTAGTGTGAGTAACTTCTGGGTGAAACTGAACGCCATAAAACTTTTTCGTTTCATTCGCCATCGCTGCAATCGGGCAACTTTCAGTCGATGCCATCAATACGAAATCTTCAGGCATAGCTGACACTTTATCACCATGACTCATCCACACATCAAGAGAAGCCACACCGTTGTTTGCAACATGATCTTCAATGCCTTCAAACAAAGCTGGGCCTTCATGCTTACGAATTTGTGCGTAACCAAACTCACGAAGATCAGAACCTTGAACGTTACCGCCCAGTTGCTCGGCCATCGTCTGCATGCCGTAACAGATACCAAAAACAGGCACACCCAAATTAAAGACAGCCTCTGGCGCACGAGGAGAACCTGGCTCTGGCACAGACTCAGGACCACCCGCTAAAATAATACCTTTAGGTGCGAAGTCGATAACCTCTTGATCTTCCATATCAAAAGCACGAATTTCACAGAAAACACCAATTTCACGAATACGACGTGCGATCAATTGAGTGTACTGAGAGCCAAAATCAAGAATGAGAATTTTATGAGCGTGGATATCTTGCGACATTGTAAGCCAGTCCTTTCACCCTTACTCAGTAAGAGCGTATCTTTTGTATTGAAAATAATAAGAGCAAAAAATAAAGATGGGGCGATAACATCGCCCCATCTCAGTGTCCATTTATACGCGATTAACCCGCGTGATAATTTGGCGCTTCTTTGGTGATTGTCACATCATGAACATGACTTTCACGCATACCAGCACCCGTGATTTGTGAGAATTGCGTTTTAGTACGCATGGTCTCAATATCAGCAGAACCAGTGTACCCCATTGAAGAACGAACACCGCCCATCAATTGATGAACCACCGCAGCCATTGGCCCTTTGGAAGGCACACGACCTTCAATACCTTCTGGCACCAACTTCTCAACACTGCTTGAGTCTTGGAAGTAGCGATCACTAGAGCCTTGAGACTGAGACATCGCACCTAACGAGCCCATGCCACGGTACGATTTAAATGAACGACCTTGGAACAAAACCACTTCGCCCGGCGCTTCATCAGTACCCGCCAGTAAGCCACCCACCATGATGACACTAGCACCAGCGGCAATCGCTTTACTAATATCACCCGAGAAACGCACACCGCCATCAGCAATAACAGGAATACCACGGGGATTCATCGCTTCTGCTACGTTAGCAACCGCACTGATTTGAGGAACACCAACGCCCGCAACAATACGAGTGGTACAAATAGAACCCGGACCGATACCCACTTTAACGCCATCAGCACCTGCATCCGCCAAAGCAATGGCCGCTTCCGCCGTTGCAATATTACCACCGATTACCTGAATATGAGGGAAGTTTTCTTTTACCCAACGAACGCGATCAATAACGCCTTTAGAATGGCCATGCGCGGTATCAACAACAATTACATCGACACCTGCATCAGACAAAGCCTTAACGCGATCTTCTGTATCCGCGCCAGTTCCAACAGCCGCACCAACACGTAAGCGACCTTCTTCATCCTTACAAGCGTTTGGGTATGTGGTCGCTTTCGTAAAGTCAGTTACCGTGACCATTCCGCTCAATTCAAACTGCTCGTTGACAATAAGCACTTTTTCAATGCGATTTTCATGGAGTAGTTTACGAATAGAACCTGAAGAGGAACCTTCAAGGGCTGTAATCAAGCGCTCTTTTGGCGTCATGATGTCAGACACTTTTTTATCGAAATCTTTTACGAAGCGAACATCACGGCTGGTAACGATACCAACAAGATCTGTACCTTGAACAACAGGCACACTGGAAATGCTATTTGCCGCCGTTAATGCCATCAGCTCATTAATGCTAGCGTCTGGACTAATAGTAACAAGATCGCGAACAATACCGCTCTCATATTTTTTAACACGACGAACTTCTGTCGCTTGTTCTTCGACAGTCAGGTTTTTATGAACAATACCTAAACCACCTTCTTGAGCCAAAGCAATCGCCATACGATATTCAGTTACCGTATCCATTGCTGAAGAAATAAGTGGAATATTTAGCTCAATGTCTTTAGTGATGTTGGTTTTGAGGCTAACATCCTTCGGGAGAACTTCGGAATAGCCGGGGATAAGCAATACGTCGTCAAACGTCAAAGCTTCTTGCACGATTCGTAACATAATGGGGAGTTTCCAATGCCAACAAGGGTGTTAAGATGGCAAGTAATTCTACTCTAATAGTTGCACTCGGTAAATCAAAACCACGAGAGATTAATGAAAAACTTTACAACTTCTACTGCACAAGAAACCGCCTTCACCGTTTCTCAACTTAATCGACAAATCCAACAACTTTTAGAAGCCAGTTTACCGTGGATTTTAGTGGAGGGAGAGATATCTAATCTGGCCAAACCGGGTTCTGGCCACTGGTACTTCTCTCTTAAAGACGATAAAGCTCAAATCCGCTGCACCATGTTTAAAAACCGCAACCTAGCAGTACGCTTCCAGCCACAAAATGGAGACAAGGTCCGTTTACGTGCACGGGTCACTTTCTATGGGCCTCGCGGAGATTGTCAGCTCGGTGTAGAAAGCATGGAATCCGCAGGCGAAGGTGCACTACAACAAGCCTATGAACGATTAAAAACCAGCCTACAGCTTGAAGGACTGTTCGATTCCAAACATAAAAAACCGCTGCCAACCAAACCAGAACGTGTCGCTATTATCACCTCCCCTGTTGGCGCCGCGGTTCGAGACATGGTCATCACCTTTCGTCGCCGTTTTCCGTTAACTGAGCTGACTATTTTACCGTCTTTAGTTCAAGGGCAAGACGCTGCAAAAAATATCCTAAGACAATTAGAACGTGCTGATAGCAGCGGACACTTCGACGCTATTATTCTTGGTCGAGGTGGCGGCTCATTAGAAGATTTATGGAGTTTCAACGACGAAACCCTGTCACGAGCCGTATTTCATGCAAAAACTCCCATTGTCTCGGCCGTCGGTCACGAAACAGACTTCACCATTACCGACTTTGTCGCCGACATTCGCGCCGCGACTCCCACAGCCGCGGCCGAGCTACTTAGCCCAGATAAAGCACAGCTTAGTCGACAAATTGAGCAGCAAGAAAAACAACTCACACGACGCATGGATAGACTATTAGAACAGTTCCAACAACAGCTCGACTTCATGACCAAGCGCATTCGCCACCCTAAGGAGCGAATCAAGCAACAACAAAACCAGCTAAACCAATTAATACGACGTTTACAACAAAGTATGCAACGCAAAGTATCTGATCGACAAATACAGACAACAAACCTTGCCCACAGATTAGAAAAAAACAGCCCTGCTCGCCGAATATCTCAAGACAGGCAAAAGCTGAGCGACATGGATACTCGACTAGCTCGTGCACTAAGTAACACTCTAACAAGTAAGCAAACCACCTTTGCTCGTATCATCGAAAAGCTCAATTTAGTCAGCCCTCTAAACACCTTATCCCGTGGTTACTCTATTGCGACGAAAGATAAACAAGTCATTCGATCTATTCATGACGTTGAAAAAGGGGATGCTATTTCAGTCAGAGTTCAAGATGGGGAAATACGCTGCGCCGTGACAACAAAGAAAACGGTCACCCATTAATAAAAAGCCTAGCTATGCATTCATCGAAGATACATTCAAACAAAACGACTTTTCGAGCCACCATAAAAGGTGGCTCTCTTATGATCGACTAAATTGCAAAAAATACCTTTAGATGATCAATAAAGGCCTCAACTTGTGGAGGTAATACCCGACCTTTCATCGAAATCAAATCAATGCCCGCGGTGATAGATTGAGCCTGAGGAAGTACCTCAACGACAGTACCTTTCTTTAACTCTTCTTCAAATAATGCTTCTGGTACATTGGCAATCCCAAGGTGCGACATCACCAGCTGTTTAATCAACCTATCATCATTGGCGGACATTGAGGCGGTTTTTATTTCCAAGTATTTGACCATCGTCTTGTCGTTTTTATTAAGCCAAGTTTTCATCGACGGACAATCTGGATGGTAATCAATAATATTGCTGTCGATAACGTCTCTAAAGCTATTGAAGGGTCCATGCGCTTTCATAAATTCCGTGCTTGCCAGCGTAATAAACCGTTCTTTTTTTATTGGGGTGATATGTAATAATTGGGCTTCTGATGAGAAAACAACCACGCCCAAATCAGCCTCACTGTGAATAATATTTTTTACAGTTGCAGCATCATCTTGTAACGCCAGCTCTACATTAACTTGTGGGTAACGCTTCTTAAAACTGACAATCATTGGCACTAGAATCAAGTTCGCCAACTCCATCGTTGTGCCTATTTTGATTGGTCCAACTATCGTGGAATGATCATGTTTTACTTTGAAAATATCGTGCTCTAAAGCGGACAAATGCTTTTCTGTTGTTTTTAATAGCGACCTACCTTCTTGAGTTAAATATATCTTTCGATGCGCTCTTTTAAACAGCAGCACACCTAATTCATCTTCTAATTTCTTAATTTGGTAAGAAACGGCCTGCTGCGTTAAGTGCAGCTTTTCTGATGCTTTTGTCACACTTTCATGCTTTGCGACCTGAACAAAAGTCGCCAAATTATTTAAATTTCGCATTGTATACCTCATCGCGAAAACACGAGTAGAACCCTCAACTTAGCACAAAATATTTTTAATCAAAGATAAAAAATGATTGTTATTTATTTGTTATAAAAATTCACATAATTGTCACAACCCAATCATTAAAGGAAACAACCATGACACGATTATTTCCATTTACTAAGAATACCTTATTAGGTTGTGTTGCCTGCTTATCTCTCAACCAAGCTCACGCTTTAGATATTGAAATAGACCCATTAGCCTACGCGTTGAATGGACACTCTGTACACTTTGGCTTTGGAGGAAATCAGTACCGTTTTGATATCGGTACATTCGGACTAGAATCGCCTGAAGCCTTCCATGGCGACGAACGTTATGATCTAGAATTTAAGGGCTATGGTATTAAACTAGACTACCTATTTGGACGTTATGATGGTGTATTTATAGGCGTTGAAGCCAGTTCGTCAGAGGTAGAATACACATTAAAATCAACCAACCAAAAAGCCACCCGAACGCAAATCTCTCTAGGTCCCAGAATTGGCTATCGCATCATGTACAACAAAAACATCACTATCACACCATGGTTAGGAATCGATTTAAACCTCGACCATGACGACGTCGATCTCAACGGGGAAAAATTTGATAGCCAACCTGTCTCGTTATTTCCAACCGTACACCTTGGTTGGAAGTTTTAAATTTACACAACAAACATGGAGATCATTTAAATGAAAGAAGCAGCAGGTAATATCAGATGGGTACTAAGAATTGAAGGAGTAGCAATTTTAACATTATCCTCTATCGCTTTTGCACACTGCGAGGCTAGCTGGACGTTATTTGCCATACTTTTCTTAGTGCCAGATTTTTCCTTAATAGGCTATTTACTGGGAAGTAAAACAGGGGCGATTGCATACAACATCACTCACTCATTAATCGGCCCACTCATTTGTATTGGCGCAGGCCTTCTTTCTGAAAACAGTCTGACTATTGCCATAGGACTAATCTGGTCTGCTCACATAGGTTTTGATCGCGGCCTAGGATATGGGCTCAAATATCAATCTGGCTTTCGTTACACACACTTGGGAATGATTGGAAAATAAACCGCTTACAATCCATACCTTTCTATCTTTTTAATCAAACCTTGCCGTGAAATACCAAGCTGTTTTGCGGCTTGGGTTCGATTGTCTTTATTCGCTTCTAACGCATGGTGAATCAATCGGATCTCAAGCGCTCGCACCTGCTCGTCCAATGTATCGCTATTACTAGGCTCATGCTGAAAAACTAAACTAGAGCGATCGACACTTGGATACAGAAGTTGAATATCATCCATGGTAATCACTCCCTCAGGACAAATGGAAGCAACACTGTCGAGGGCATTTTTTAATTCACGGACATTTCCCTTCCATGGTTGATCTCGGAACCACTGAACAGCTTCTGGACTAAGCTGTAAGCGCTTAGATTGTTGATGTTGTAAGCGAGATAAGAACGTTTGCAATAAAATAGGGACATCTTCGATACGCTCGGCAAGTAATTGCGTTTCAATATTAACGCCTTTAATTCGGTAATATAAATCCTCTCGAAAACTGCCCTCTTGTACTTTTTCTAATAGGTCAGCGTTGGTGGCGGAAATTACTCTAATATCTATGTACTTCTGCTCTCTTCCGCCAACTGGAAAAAAGGTTCCTTCCTGTAAAACTCGCAATAATTTCACCTGCATCGCTAAGGGCATTTCACCAATTTCATCTAAAAATAAAGTGCCGCCGTTGGCTAAACTCAATAAGCCGACCTTGTCTTTTTCTGCTCCGGTAAATGCCCCTTTTACATAGCCGAATAACTCGCTTTCTAACAAATCCGCTGGAATGGCACCACAATGCACAGAAACAAACGACTTAGCAGATCGATGACTCAGGTCATGCAAGGTTCGTGAAATAACCTCTTTGCCTGTTCCAGATGGGCCGGTAACCAATACTCGAACATCCGTTGGCGCAATTCGTTCAACCAAAGCACGTATTTTCTGAGAACTCACCGAATGGCCAATATAGGCTGAAGCGCCTTCCGGCTGACTAACAGATTGCTTTAGTTGGTTCAGCTCTCGTTCTAGCGTCGTTTTCGTAATAGCGCGACGTACCACCACCGCTAGCATATCTGGATCAATCGGCTTGGCAATAAAATCCCACGCCCCAAGATCAATAGCCTTCAGAGCAAGATCCCGATCCGCATGGCCTGTAATGATGATGACTGGGCGACCATCAAAATCGGCCATTGCATCAAGCGTCACTTGAGGATCAAAATACGGCGGCATAGATAAATCCAACAGGACTAAATCCGCATCAAATGCTGTTAATGCCTGACGAGCCTCGTCTAAACTTCCTGCCGTTTTAACGTGATAATTCTGTTGCGCCAACCAACGGCTAGCCAATTCACGAAAAGCGGGCTCATCATCCACCAATAAAATTTTATTTTGTGTCATAGGGGTCTCGGTTCGAAATAGAAGTACTAGAAGAATGAAGCGGTAAAAACAGTTCAAAGGTTACCGGCCAACCTGAGTCAGAACGATGCTGGATTTTCCCGTTATGGGCATCGACAATACGACGTACAATTGCCAATCCCAAACCACTACCACCAGCCCGCTTCGTAACAAAAGGTTGAAACAAGGTCTCTCCTTGTAAGCTAGCATCAACTTCTGGGCCGTTATTATGCACTTGAATCACAACTGTCTTGTCATCCGTTCTCGCTGCAATAAGAAACTTGCCATTAGGTTGATTACGCAAAAATGCCACCGCGTTATCAATCAGATTAATAAACACTTGCTGCAGCCGTTGCGGGTCAGCTTCAAGCTCAATGGATTCATCAATATCTATTTCATAAGCCACACCATCCAATTGAGCTTGCGCCAAAATACCTAATACCAAAGCACGCAATGGTGTGGTACTTATTTGCAGCGTTAAGCCACCCGAGTAAACCAACATATCACTCACTAAGCGATCCGCTCGTTTGAGTTGAGTTTGAATATGTTGCCGCGTTTCTGGAGGCGTATCGTAAGCCGCCATGGCAATAATATTAAGTGGGTTACGAAGCTCATGAGCCATTGACGCAGACAGTCCGCCTAACTCAACCAAATGCTTTTCGTCTAATCGTTTTCGCTCCGTAGCAGCCAACGCCAATGACCGTTCCAGCAAACCGCAACTGGTGGAAAACAAGGAGCCAAATACCTCGGCTGTTAATCGCATTCCAGGGCTTGCATCTTCCCAGCCTAACAGCATAAAACGCCAACCGGAGTCTGACCGAGATACTTGTAAGGCCAAATCACGATCATCAAGAACACTGTCGCTTTGAAGAACATTTAGCTTAATCTCAATACTCCGTCTTATTTGAGATGACAGTAAATCTTCTCCGAGAGCCGTTAATTGTTCCCAATCTTGAGCTTCTTTTAATCGACTAGACCAAGTATCTAGCACGGTTTCATTCAAGACCGCTCCGGGGTAAATTAGTCGAGAAATTAGACGATTTAATGGCTGATAAATGAGCGCAGACATGAGTAACATTAACAAAGAGTACAACCATAATTGCCAGCTTGGCACATCGGCTAAGGCCTGCAAACCGATACGACCAGAGACCACACTAATGACAGCAATCAAGCAAAGAATTACTAACATCATCGCCAACCAAAGCAAGGCCCGATTAGCAAAAGCATTAACAGAGAGGATTTGATACCTCACCACGGCATAAACCAAAAGCAACAAATAGGTTGGCAATAACAACATAGGGTAAGGAAACCAACTAATGCCAAAAGACGGAAACACAAAGCTTGTCGCCAGTAAAAGTCCCCACGCCCCCACACCAAACATGGCAAGTATCGAACGCTTTTTATTGCCCGAGTGACGATACCAGCCAAATAACAAAACGCCATGAGCCAACATACCGATCAACACGGTATAGGCTAAATTCCACGATCCAGCATCCGTAAAAATAAAGAAGGAACGCGTATCCAATGTACTAATTGCATCGCCCGCTTCCATCCACCAGCTATGTAACACTACGGCAACACTGGCAACATAAAACCAAGGTATCGCCAGATGCAGTCGGTCGAGTGTTCTCTCTTTTGCAGGGCCAGAATTCACAAAGACAATAGCAAAATGCAGAAAAAAGGTTGGCATTAACGGGTTTGCAAGAATGATGTTGATCCCAATTTTTTCATATCCTTGAAACAAGACCACATGACCAAAACACCAGATCGCCATCATGATGGCAAAACCCGCCAACGCTTGTAAATCGCCCTGATTCCTAGCTCGCCACAACAGCCAAGCTGCGACAAGAACACCGCAAACACTGGATATCGACATAGCCATTTCGAACATCAATGAGACAGTCACACTGTAAACCTCGTTTACACATAAAAGTTGATAAACCGTAAAGCTACTTTACAACTTTCGCAAGAATATATTTTATCCTTTTAAAATCAAACAGATAAAGCCATCGAAAAATTGGCCTACGGATTGCTATTAGAAGAGTAACTTTTTTTGATCTAACTCAACCTTTTACTTATTAATGGAGAAGACCTTATGAATACTGGCTTTTTTATGACTGAAATCATCGCACTGTTTTGCATTGTAGGCTTAGCAATATTTCCTTTGGCATTGCAAAAGATGCGCACAATTAAAATCAATAAAGACGACTAAGACTTTTTAGTTTGTGAACTCTGATTATCCAAAAAGATTTTTATCACCACATAATTAGGTACGTACATGGATCTCGACGTTGCTCTATTATCCCGTCTCCAGTTCGCTTTCACTGTGAGCTTTCATATTATTTTCCCAAGCATCACCATTGGCTTGGCAACCCTCATCGCTATCTGGGAAGGTTTATGGTTGAAAACCCATAATCCTTATTATTTGCAACTGGCTAAGTTTTGGATCAAACCGTTCGCCATCACCTTCGGGATGGGCGTCGTGTCCGGCATTGTTTTGTCTTACGAGTTTGGCACCAATTTTTCTAAGTTTTCCGAGATCACTGGTGCCGTCTTAGGTCCATTGATGGCTTATGAAGTATTAACGGCCTTCTTTATGGAAGCAGGCTTTCTTGGTGTTATGCTATTTGGCTGGCAACGAGTGGGGCGCAAGCTTCATTTTTTCTCGACTATCGTCGTTATGGTGGGCACTTGGTTTTCTGCGTTTTGGATTATCGCGGCAAACTCTTGGATGCAAACCCCAGCAGGTTACAAAATAGTTAATGGAAAATTTGAAGTCGAAAGTTGGATGGCGGTTATCTTCAATCCCTCCATGCCCTACCGACTCACTCACATGGTAATGGCGTCTTTAATAACCGCAACCTTCGTTGTGGCCGGAATTAGCGCTTATTATTTACTAAAAAAGAAAAACATTCCCTTTGCCAAAAAAGGCTTATCCATGTGCATGTGGTTCGCCTTGGTCTTAACACCAGTACAAGCTTGGATCGGCGACATGCACGGCTTAAATGTGAAAGAGCACCAACCAACAAAATTAGCCGCGATGGAAGGTATCTGGCCTGCGCAAGAAGAAAACGTTCCTTTATTGCTGTTCGCTATGCCTAATATGAAAACGGAATCAAATGATTACGAGGTCGGCATACCGAATTTAGGTAGTTTGATATTAACCCATTCTTGGGATGGTGCCGTTCAAGGCTTAAAAGCCGTTCCTCCAGAAGATAGACCAAACGTGCCATTAGTATTTTGGTCATTCCGAGTCATGGTCGGAATTGGTGTCGGCATGATTGGCATTGCCTTTTTGGCTTTATTGTTGCGCTGCAAGGGCCGTTTATTCGAGAACAGGCCCTTCCTTGCTTTGCTCACTTTATTTACACCAACAGGTGTCATTGCCGTCCTTGCTGGCTGGTATGTGGTTGAAGTAGGCCGTCAACCTTGGATCGTCTATAACTTAGTGCGTACCGCCGACATAGTCTCACCATTACCTGCCGAGCGAGTACTTTTTACCTTTATGATGTTTGTCATCATTTACACCTTATTACTCGGTGTTTACCTCTACTTCATGCGTAAGCTTATTAAAAAAGGTCCTCCAACAATGGAAGTACTAGAGCAACAGCTAATTGGTATGAAAGCACCAGGATACGCGCTGGCTTGGGTTAAAAACTTACAAAATAAAGCACAAGGAGAGAAATAATGGACTTAGCCTTTTTCTATTTCCTTCTATTGGGGTTTGCCATTTTCATGTACGTGTTGCTTGATGGCTTTGATTTGGGTATTGGTATTCTCTACCCTTGGTTCGATCAAACGGGCGAGAAAGATCATTTGATGCGCTCTATTTCACATGTCTGGGATGGTAACGAAACTTGGTTAGTGTTTGGTGGTGTGATCTTATTCGCCGCCTTCCCCATCGCTTATGCACAAATCACGTCCACCTTTTACTTACCTATTATGCTCATGCTGTTCGCCTTAATTTTCCGAGGCGTGGCATTTGAATATCGCTTTAAATCTGATACTTCTCGACCTTATTGGGACTTCGCCTTTAGCTCAGGATCCGCCATCGCCGCCTTTTGCCAAGGCATGTTGCTTGGTTCATTGGTGCAGGGGATTCCAGTTGGCATAAACAGTATGTCCAGCTTACATTGGCTAACCCCTTTTTCCGTCTTAACAGGTTTCGCCGTCATGGCAGGCTATGCGTTATTAGCGGCCTGTTATTTGTTTATGAAAAGCCGAGGACGAATTCAACAACATGCCGCCATGCTGGGTAAGCGCCTATTAGTTATCACTCTATTGGCGATGGTAGCGGTTAGTTTGTGGACGGTAATAGGTCAAGTTGAAATTCGTGAACGCTGGTTCTCTGGCTACCATTTTTTGCTGTTGTCACCGCTGCCTATTTTAACCCTAATAGCAGCGGCCATTGCTTGGAAAGACTTGAATAACCACGCTACAGGAAAAGCCAGCACTGAAGGCCGACCGTTTTGGTGTGCTGCCATGCTGTTTTTACTTGGTTTTTCAGGCTTGGTAGTTGGATTGTTCCCTTTCCTACTCCCTAGACAACTCACCTTTTGGGAAGCCGCATCACCAGACAGCAGCTTGTTATTTTTATTACCCGGCGTATGCATTTTCGTTCCCCTTATTTGTGCTTACACCTTCTGGGGCTATCGCGTCTTTGCAGGGAAAGTTGAAGATTATCAGGAAGGGTACTAATGCTTTTGGAACGAATTAAAGCCAAACTCTCCGTCTTAAAATCATGGCAATGGTTTTTATTGCTGTATCTAGGCGGTTTTATCACCGTACTATCCGCCTCTTACGGTATTAAGCTTTTAATGACTGGGTTACCTTAAATTCTACACACAGATAGGAATAGCTCGCTAGATTTATTCCGATCTGTGTCCTCTGTTTCTTCTTAATCTGTCCATGTTCAAGTGCCTATAAAACACGTAGAGTAATCAACTTTTCCATGCATTGCTCGGTTCAAGGTTCTTTATGATTCGTAAGGATATGTTTTTAGCGCTGATTATCATTATTGCGTGGGGGTTTAACTTTATTGTCATGCGCTGGGGATTGGATGAATTAACGCCAATGATGCTCGGAGGACTAAGGTTCTTAGTTATCGGAATGCTAGGCTGTTTCTTCTTTTCCCGCCCTAATACGCCACTGCTTTGGTGTATTGGTTATGCCTTATTATTAAACTTTGGGCAATTTGCTTTCTTGTTCAGCGCCATGTCGTTTGGCATGCCTGCGGGTTTAGCCTCACTGGTTCTACAATCTCAAGCTATTTTTACACTGCTATTCGCCGTTTTATTATTAAAAGAAGCGGTTCGTCCTTATCAAGTACTCGCTATTGGAATTGCGATTGGCGGCTTGGCAGTCATTGGCTTAGAAAATGATAACGCCACAATGACGGCACTTGGCTTCGGTTTAACCTTAGCGGCGGGATCAAGCTGGGCTCTTGGAAACATTCTCACAAAAAAAATTAGTAGTAAGGGCTACGATGCTAACTTGAACCTTATTGTTTGGTCGAGCTGGATACCACCTATTCCATTCTTTTTATGCGCGTACTTTATCGATGGCAGTGATGTTATGTGGAACAATATCGTTAACCTAAACATCAAAACGCTTTCTGCCTTGGCTTATTTATCACTGTTTGCGACATTGGCCGGGTATGGTTTATGGAGCTACTTATTATCTCGCTACCCTGCTGCTACCGTGGCACCGCTAACATTAGGCGTACCAGTGGTTGGCTTAGCATCCGCCGAAATATTTCTATCTGAAATAGTAAGTTTAATGCAGTGGGTAGGCATTTTTATTGTATTACTAGGATTGATATTAAACACTTTTGGCGGCCGCTGGCTAAAAAGGGCTAGCCAGCAAACACCTTAAATTCAGATACAGAGCTATTCTTTCCTACTTTGCTGTGCATCTATCTTATCGGAAAGCCGAGCCACTTGAGCTTGTAATTCTGAGATTTGAGCCACCAAAGCATGGTGGTGGTTATCCTGATTTTCTTGATCTTTTTCAGCGGTTTCTCGAGTCATCACATCGAGCACAACACCTACCATCATGTTTAAGAAAATAAAGGCGGTTAGGAAGATAAAAACAATGTAGAAAATCCAGCTAAATGGATAAACCTCCATCGTCTCATACATAACATCTGTCCAATCCTCAAAAGTCGCTACCCGAAACAAGGTCAACATAGAAACGGCAATGTCACCCCAAAGCTTTTCATTTACATGATCAAAAAAGATCGACCCCACTGCGGCAAAAAGATAAAAAATGATAAACATCAGCAATGCAATGTAGCCCATTTTTGGTATCGCTTTAAGCAAGGCATTAATGAGGTAACGTAAATCAGGGATAATAGAAACCAATCGCAGAACACGAAAGACTCGAAGTAAACGCGCCACTAAAACCATATCGGATTCCGATGTTGGAATCAGACTGCCAACGACGATTATAACGTCAAAGATATTCCAAGGATCTGCAAAAAAGCGACGTTTATCATCATGAGTGATAAAACGCAGAGTGATTTCTACAAGAAAAAAGACAGTGATAAAGCTGTCTAAGTAGTTAATAGCTAATTCAACACCATAGGGTAAAGAGTAAGTTTTAGCGCCAACAGTTAATGCCGCAATAATAATGATGCTAATAATAAAGCCTTGGAACCATACACTGCGCTCAACGCGCTTCATCATGGTAAAAAGACTACTCGAACGACTCATTTCCATTATTCAAAATACCTAATTTATAATCGAGAAAAACCTACATGGAGACATAATGCGCCATATTAAGTTCATATAGTGAATAAGAAAAGTACGAATGATATAGATAAGGAAAATAGTCTTTAAGTACGCTTAACCCGCACGACTTTCATGATTTCTACTGCTATGCCAGCCACCATTTCCTGCGCTGGATAATAGGTCAAATTCACCCGTGCACCCTTCAATGTACGGTACTTACCCTGACGTTTGAAGCGAAATGGCACGTCATAACCTTCAATCATCAAGGTATGAAGTATCCAATCTTCTTGAGATCTTTGTACGTGGGATTTCACTTTCAGCGCATCCGAATGAATGAGCTCATCGTTTTTCTTTAACAGGGTTTCAGGATCCGATTTCACAAAACACTCTCCATTCGAAAAGATGAGAGTTTTTCATTATGGCACAAATAAACGGAATCTTGAAAATTTGATCGTTTTTTATGCGATATCAAAATATAAAGCTTATGAATCATCCGTTTTTAATTTTTCATTAAACTGACTCATCGCTTGAGCCGCCTCTTTGTTAGCAAAGCGAATCACAGCTTTTTGTAGAATTAAGCTATTTGGGTAAGTCACCACATCACTGGATAAGCGCTGAATAATCACATGAAACGTCGATATTTCGATAATTTGACCTAAAACTTCATCATCTTTGTCCACCACCTTAACCCAATCACCGACTCGATAGGGAAAACTGAAAAAGATGATCAAGCTCGCTGTTACATTACTTAAAATCGACCATTGAGCAAATAAAGCAACCCCCACGACAGCAAAAACAGAGGAGAAGAAAATCGCAAATTGCCCATAACCAACCCCTAGCACCAAACAAATCAGCAAAACAAATAGGGCAGTAAGACCAAGATGAAGCATTTTAGAAACATAAGTAATGCGCACTTCATTAATCGATTTCTTCTGGCCCAACAAAGCAATGCTCGACTTTAAAAAACGTGAAAAAATGACATAGCCAATAATTAATAAAACGGTCAAACCGATTTGCAGCACCATAACTCCCCTCTTCAAATTTGTGCTTAGTTTATAAGACGTAAAACAAAACACAAGGCACGATAGCTAAACTCATTAAGTTACCAATCAATACAATAGAAGCCACCTTATGAGGCTCTTGTTGATAAAGCTCAGCTATCATGTAGTTGAGCACAGCAGGCGGCAAACAAGCGAATAGCAATAAGTAACCAAAATACTCTGCCGACATGCCCACTGTGAACTGCCAAATAACAGCAATAATTAAACCACTTAAAGGACAAAGAAAACCACTAATAACACCCAGTTTCCAATGACTAAAATCGACATTGGTCATACGCACACCTAGAGCAAACAACATCAAGGGAATCGCAATCTGCCCCAGCATATCAACCGACACCTTAATCGCAGTGGGTAATACCCAACCCTGTAAGCTCCACATCACCCCCAGAATAGTGGCAATAATCATCGGCATTTTTAACGTATTTAATAAATTAGATTTTGGGTTAAGCAAGTACATGCCAACCGTAAAATGCAGTAAGTTTTCGGTTAGAAATAACACCACAGCAACGGGCAGAGCTGATTCGCCAAAGGCTAACAGAATCAAAGGAATACCCAAGTTACCGCTGTTATTAAACATCATAGGAGGCACTAGGGTTTTCGGTGCAATTTTAAGCAATTTACATAATGGCCAAACGAGTAAGCCTGATCCTAAAACCACGACTACTGCGGCAAGTATCAAATCAAGGTATTGTGAAATATGAAACTCTTTCGACGCCATAACAGAAAAAATCAAAGCAGGACAAAATACACTGATGTTTAAGCGATTCGCCACCGTCATATCGGTTGGCCTTACCCGTGCGTAAAGGAACGCCACTAAGACGATACTCGCTAAGGGAAAAACGGTATTAAGAATTTGAGAAAATAACGTTGATGTGTCCATGAATAACCTTAAAGAACGAAGGCCATTAGCTTACCTAGCTTCGCCATAAAGGCCAATGAACAAATAATTTTTTAAGCAAGAAATAGGCAATGCAAGCAACCTCCTTGTTACTTGCCAATCCCCCTTAACTACTTCCAAAACGGCTTTTCTATTTCATGGTAGACATCACTTCTTGTTAAGCCTAAATCCTTCATATCCGTTTCTGAAATAGTCATAAGCTGGCGGCGTGTTCTCCAATTCCGGTAAGCTTTTCTAAGCTTGGCCAAGACATTTTTAAACGTCAGTTTTTTTTCTATCCGCTGACAGCACTGGCTGATTAAGTCTGCGTCATGGTGATTAGATAAATGAGTGGTCATGCTAAATCTCCTTTTAATTTATGAGGAAACGCGGCTAAGCGTTGGACTCATAATCGATCAAAAAAGAAACACTGACAAACGAGAAAATTTACGCCATAGTTAAGAAATACTTAACCATAGAGATTGAGCAATGAGTAATACTCCCCTCCGTTTACCACCACTAAAGTCCTTATTAGCCTTTCGTCATGCTGCCCGAAGTCTGAGCTTTAAAGATGCGGCAGGCCAGCTTCATGTAACCCAGGCCGCCATCAGCCAACAAATAAAGACGCTAGAAGAAACATTAGGTGTGCCTTTATTTGAACGCCATACACGACAGATTAGCTTAACCCATGAGGGCCAATATCTATTCGAGCATGCCGAGAAAGCCTTTGAGCTGTTAGAAACGGGTGTAAAAGGCATTATCGATGACCCAAACCCAAACACCTTGGTAATTAGCACTCTGCCATCCTTTGCCAGTCGCTGGTTAGTCTCTCGTTTAGGCCATTTTCAAGAAAAAGAAAAAGACATTAATATTCATCTCAGCCCAAGCCTGAGCTTGGCGTCTTTTTCAGATGGAAATTTAGATTTATCAATCCGTTTAGGACAAGGTACTTATGCTGGTTTAAGATCAGACCTGTTATTTGATGAGTTTTTATTACCCGTATGCCACCCTGCTCTGTTAAACAATACAAAAGAAATCAAGCAACAGCTTGCCGCTCTGCCAGTGATTACCGACGGCGGTCCAGATCTGATACATGTATGGCCAGAGTTTCAACGCTATTTAGGCTCAACAAACACACCATTAAAATCACACCTGCATGTTTCAGACTCAACCATATTAATCGAAGCACTCCTTTCTGGTCAGGGTATCACCATGGCACGATTTAGTTTGGTTTATGAATTAATAGAAAAAGGTCAATTAATTTGCCCTCTACCTATTTATGTAAAATCCTATTACAGCTTTTACTTAGTCGCACCAGCGCCTCACTTTAAACATCATAAAGTGACAACCTTTATTAGCTGGCTAAAAGGGGAAACAAAAACCATAGAGGCGTCATGGCAAGCCTATTTAAAAGCTCATCCTGAACTTGAAAAACTTGAAATCAGCTACGGAAAAATAGAGGACGGTTGCTAGGTCTTTGAATAAGATAAAAACTAAGGTTTTTCAACAAGTACGGAAGGAATCAAAATAAAACGCTGGGGCACTTCCCGACCTTCTAACAAGGCCATCGCAATTTCAATGGCTCTTTCCGCCATCAATGCGGGTCTTTGCACTGCGGTTGCAATCCAAGGGCTACCTTGCTGCTTAATCATCTTTTCAGCAAAAGGTGCTCCATCCACAGATGCCAAAAGAAACTCATTGCGCTTAGCTTGTTTTGCAGCACGTAATACCCCTAAAGCAGTCGGGTCATTAATAGTAAATACCGCATCAATATGAGGATAACTTTCCATCAAATAAGTCATGGCTTCCATCCCTCCTCCAACACTGCCTGTGCCGTTCATTCGATCACTTAACAGCTTAATATCTGGGTATTTATTGAGAACAGATTTGCAGCCAGCCACGCGCTCGACAACAGAAGAGACTAAAACGCCATTAACAATAACGAAATTTCCTTTGTAGCCTATTTTTTCAGCCAATTTTTCACAAGCCACAACACCAGCTTGTACATTATCTGTAGTAATCGTTGCATCGGCACCTTTAGCATTTACGTCAACTGCAATAACCTTGATGCCAGCACGCTGTGCTTTAGCAACAACCGCCGCCACCTTATATTCTTCAGCCGCCGTCAGCACAATAAGATCCACATCTTGTTCGATAAAATCATTAAGTTGCTCGATTTGTCGATCCAAATCATAGGCATCCGAGCGAATCAGCATTTTCACTGGACCACCAGTGAGCTCTTGCGCTTTTGCCGTTGCAGACTCTACCAATTGGACAAAATAAGGATTACCAAGATCCGCTACACTAATACCGATGGATCTTAAATTAGAAGGTTCCGAGGATTGTGAGGATATAGGGAGCAACAAGGCCGCGACTAAAAAAGCGGCAATCAGCCCCTGAATAAGATGCGCTTTCATACCAAGTTGATGCAACTTCCCAGTAGCTAAATTGAATAACTTGATTACGTGCATTGAGTTCCCCTAATAATGGCCAAATAGGCTTCCATCTTGCTATTTATTAACACCTAAGACAGAAGCCTCCTTTTATTAGGCGGCTTCTGTTGAAGCGTCGACTTCCATTGCCCCCGTCATAATGGCAACAGCATCAGACATGCTATGAGACTGAGGAGTGACAACCGCTGCTCGCTTACCTAAACGATGAATATGAATACGATCCGCGACTTCAAAAACATGGGGCATATTGTGGCTTATCAAAATAATTGGCAAGCCTCGATCACGAACTTCTTTAATCAAATTCAATACTCGACGAGATTCTTTCACCCCTAAAGCGGCTGTTGGTTCATCCATGATCACCACCTTACTACCAAATAGCGCCGAACGAGCAACTGCCACACCTTGGCGTTGACCACCAGACAAAGACTCAACGGCTTGACTAATGTTTTGAATGGTCATCAAACCTAATTCAATCATTTTATCACGGGCACGCTTTTCCATTTCCTTTTTGTCTAACATACGAAAAACAGAACCCAAGATACCCGGCTTCAAGATTTCTCGCCCAAGGAAAAGGTTATCCGCAATGTTTAATGCAGGGGAAACCGCTAGGTTTTGGTAAACCGTTTCAATCCCCAATGCACGAGCCTCCATGGGAGACGTGAAATGTACTGGTTCCCCGTCGAGTAGAATTTCACCGCCATCAGGAATCAAGGCACCAGATAGCGCTTTGATTAAAGACGATTTACCAGCACCGTTATCACCGATAATGGCTAAGATTTCACCCGGATAAAGTTCTAAGTCTGCATGATCAATAGCCGTTACACTACCGTAACGTTTAACCAAGCCTTTTGTTTGAATAACGGGTGTTTTATCGTATTGAGCTACCATTATGCAGTCCCTCTTCTGATCCACTGATCGACACCAACGGCGACGATAATCAAAATACCCACGGTGAATTCTTGCCATAAAACATCAACACCAGCGAGAGCTAAACCGTTACGGAAGATCCCCACTACTAATGCACCGATTAGCGTACCGTAGATCGAGCCTCGACCACCAAACAAACTACAACCACCAATAACAACGGCCGTGATACTATCTAAGTTAGTGGTATAACCTGCTTGAGGGCTCACCGAGCCAATACGACCAATCAATACCCATGCACCTATTGCACAAACCACACCCGCCAGCACATAAACAGACAACAAGATACGATCTGTACGAATACCTGCAAGCTTTGCCGCAGCAGGATCATCTCCTGTGGCATAAACATGACGTCCCCATGGGGTCCAATTCAAGGCATACCAAATGACAAAGAAAATCGCCAACATCAAAATGGAGCCATAGGTTAAGCGCGCGCCAAAGACATTAATGGTTTCACCTAACCACTGTAATAAAGGTGCCATCGTGCTGATGTCCTGCGAACGAATGGTTTCACTTTTCGAATACCAGAGGTTCAATGCAAAAAAGACATTCCATGAACCCAAAGTCGCAATGAAAGGTGGCAGCTTCATACGCGTAATCAGCAAGCCATTAATAAAACCAGCCAAAGCACCAACACTCATACCGATCAACAAAGCCAACCAAGCATCAAAGCCATAATCTATAGCCATGCGTCCCATCACAACAGACGCCAATACCATAATGGCACCAACCGACAAATCGATACCGGCCGTTAAAATAATTAAAGTCTGAGCAACCCCTATCACACCGATAATGGTCACCTGCTGCAATACCAAAGACAGGTTGAACGGTGACAAAAAGCGATCACCAACAATTAAACTAAAACCAAAAACGGCAATTAAAAGAACAATACTTGGTGCGGCAATAGGGTATTTATGCAGAAACTTTTGAAAACTCTGAACAAAGGTATCGGTGTTTTCAAATTGTGCGACATAACTTGTTGCTTGATCCGCGACTTTATCGTGATCAAGCACAGCCGTAGAAGGTTTTGGATCAGTAGAACTCATAGGTTACTCCAGGCAAAAAGAAGACTACTAGCCAAATGGCTTGGCTAGTAGCAAGTCAGGGGCGCCTTTTAGCCCCTTATATTACAAAAGGCGATTAGCCCCAGCACATAGCCAAACCAGGTTTAGACCCAACGGAATGAACACCTTTAACAGGCTGGTCAGTGATTAGCTGTACACCAGTATCGAAGAAATCTAGGCCATCCGATGCTGAAGGTCGTGAACCCGACTTAGCGAATTCAACAATGGCGGTAACGCCTTCAGAAGCCATTTTTAGAGGGAATTGCATAGAAGTCGCGCCGATAACGCCGTCTTGCACGTTACGAACACCAGGACAACCGCCATCAACAGAGACAATCATCACATCTTTTTCTAGACCAAACGCTTTTAGCGCTTCATAAGCTCCTGCCGCTGCTGGCTCATTGATGGTGTAAACCAAGTTTACGCCAGGATCTTTTTGAAGTAGGTTTTCCATCGCACGACGACCACCTTCTTCTGAGCCTTGAGTAACATCGTTACCCACAATGCGCGAATCCGTTTCATCACCCATGCGGTTTGCGTCTTTTAAATCAATGCCAAAGCCTTTCAAGAAACCTTGGTCACGGGCAACATCCACTGTGATCTGACTCGTATTTAGGTCAAGCAGAGCAATTTTTGCATCTTTTGCTTTATCACCCATTTGTGCTTTCGCCCACTTACCGATCATTTCGCCCGCTTTAAAGTTATCAGTAGCGAATGTCATGTCAGCAGCATTTGCAGGGCTAAGAGGCGTATCCAATGCGATAACCAATAGACCGGCCTTACGTGCTTTTTCGATCGTTGGAACAATAGCAGATGGGTCGCTTGGGGCTATCAAGATACCTTTCGCACCAGATGATATTAGGTTTTCAATGGCTTGTACTTGCGCTTCGTTATCACCGTCGTAACGGCCAGCGAAAGTACGTAGTTCAACGCCAAGCTCTTCCGCTTTTTGTTGAGCACCTTCTTTCATTTTAACAAAGAATGGGTTGGTGTTTGTTTTGGTGATAAGACCAATGATTGTAGTATCTGCCGCAGCGACAGAAGAAAGGGCTCCAGCCGCCACAAGGCAAGCCAGTTTTTTATAAGGAATGCAGTAAGAGAATTTCATCGTTTTATAACTCCACTTTTGTTTTTATTATTGGCTGTAATGCCATTGAAACAAATTAGCCAAACTCTGTTTCTAAGAAACGACTATGGAGAATAAAAACTAATGGAAAATTTCACAGTGAGGATTTTTTTTGTAATATTTGTAATATTTTATTTTTCAATATGAAATATTCTCTCTAACTCTTTGATTGTAAATGGTTTTGATATAAATAAATCATCATCTTTAAGATGATATTTTTGTTTTAGCTCTTCTTGAGGCAAACCAGACATTAACAAGACAGGACCAGAAAAAGACAAAGAAGCCCCATCACTACGAATAAGGTGCGCCAATTCGACGCCATTCATGGTTCCGGCTAGGTTTACATCAGATACGATAGCATCAGGTAGAACCGACTTTCCTAACGCATCAACCACAGCTTCCGCACGATCAAAGCTTTGTACAAAAAAACCCATTTTTTCTAGTTGTTCACGCATCACTTGACTCACCTCAACGTCATCTTCAATTAGCCAAACCGTACTCAATTCAGGTAATAACATGGCTTCAGAGTGGGTACTAATATCATTATCAAGGTTTTCAATCGCTGCCAATTGTTGTGGTAAAAACAAACAGACTCGGGTCCATTGACCCAATTCAGATGTCACGACGACTTCACCGCCGCTTTGCTTTACAAAGCCATAAATCATACTCAAACCTAAGCCACTACCCTTACCAACGGGTTTGGTCGTAAAAAATGGTTCGAAGATACGACCAATAACCTCCTCCGAAATGCCTGCCCCAGAATCTTCCACTCGTATTCTAATTGCAGGCACATCGCTATCAGGTAAACAGCAATACTTGGTTGAGAAGGACAAACGCCCTCCTTCTGGCATCGCACTGGCGCTATTCAAGGCTAAATTAAGCAAGGCGTTTTCAAGCTGGGAAGGGTCAATCAAACTAACTGCATCAGGACACTGTAAGTCACTTTCTACTTGAATGTGTGAACCCACACTGTATTCCACCAAATCCAGCATACCTTCGATTAAATCATCGATACCAATAGACACTGGGAAAAGCTGCTGACGACGGCTAAAGGCCAATAATCGCTGCACTAGGTTGCTGCTTTTCTCGGAAACCACTAAAGCCCGCTCTATGTATCTGGCTTGATCTTCTGTCTGTGGTCGTGAATCCGACAACATTTGCAGATTACCCATAATCGCCGCCAATAGGTTATTAAAATCATGGGCGACACCACCGGTTAACTGCCCCAACATTTCCATTTTTTGCGCTTGGCGCAGTTGACTCTCCACACTTTTACGCTCAGTTAAATCCGTATACAGGGTAACAAACCCCCCTTCAGGCATAGGCTTAGAGCGAAATTCAACAATTTTCCCAGAGTCAAAGTGCCGCTCAAAACTTTGGAAACGCAGATGACGAGAGACATTCACCTCTTCCATATAAACTTGCTGATTTTCTAAATTAAGGTTTTTATGCTGCCCCCGATTAATCAAGCTTTGAACTTCCTTCAAGGACATGCCAACGCGCAAATCATCATTCTGCAAATCAAATATATTTTGATAGCCTAAGTTCCACGCTAATAAAGTGCCTTTCGCAGAAAAAACACTTAGGCCATCATTCATATTATCGAAAATGGTTTCTAATAATCGCTTTTGCTCTGAAAGCTCGGCTGTGACCTCCAAGCGCCGTAAAGCATCTCGACGAAATACTTCAAATGCATCAACAAGCGTACCTATTTCATCATTACGGCGTATTGCAGGATTCTTAGAATCGACTCGACCAAGAGATAACTGCTCCATATCATAAGTTACTGCGCCAAGATCTTTTGTCATGCGTTGACTATAAAAATACAAGCGACTTAAACCCAACAACAGAAACACAGAAATGCCAATAATCCAATGTTGTCCAGTAGAAACAAAGGATGATACATCCTGCCGTTGACGACTTACCTTTTTTTGCAAATCACCAACAAATTTACTCACTTGTCGACTCAATTGTTCGGACTTAGCCCGAATGGAAATCAATAAATAGTTTTTTCTTTCTTTGATGCTATTCAGGCGACGATGGGCCGCTAATAGATTATGAGCGATATCGGCGACCTGTCCTTTTTGCTCACTTAACTTCAAGGTTTTTTCCATATTCTCTGGAACCAAGCTAGGAGACTCAAGCAATTGCAACAACCAAACTAACCCTAACTGATTATTCACCGTTGAAGTGACCTCATCATTAGGTAATAGCTGACGAATATGGAATTGCTGAGCAAGACTGTCTTCACGAATATAAAGCTCTTCCCTGACCAAAGAAACCAACTCTTCTAAGGTTTTTTGCAGGTCATCTAAACGCTCATCAACGTCATCACGAAACCTTGAATCCACTAGACTCTCGGCCACACCACGTAACTCTAAAATACGCTGATGAATACGCTCAGACTCGGTTTGTAATTGAAATGGCCGACCCGAACCTGCGGTATAGGGCGCAATCGCTGCTAACTGAGCAACCCCTTCGGCCAAGGTCAATGAGGTACTAATTTCTGGCAGGGTTTCAGATTCAAACTCTGATAAGGAAGCTTCACTTACTCGCATGGACTGCCAACCAATTGCCACCATAAAAAACGCCACCAAACTAATGGCAAGAATGGTTAACGACGCTTTTTGGCGAATACTGATAAAGCGCATTTAATTGGTCCGCACTGGTCCTTGGAAAAAATACCCAAGTCCGCGCTGTGTCTTAATAAATTCTGGTGTTTTAGGGTTCGACTCTATCTTACGTCTAAGCCGGAGAATAAGCACATCAACGGTACGATCAAATACTTCTGTTTCCAATCCTCGACTTTGATCAATTAATTGTTCACGGGAAAAAATACGATCGGGGTGTCGTGCTAATACCTCCAATAGAGAAAACTCACCTAGGGTTAGCGACACCAAATGCCCGTCTTGGCCTTGCAACTGTCGAGCGGTGATATCCAAAGTCCAACGGCCAAAGCTCAAACATTCGTGGGCTTCATTTATCACATTCGATAGCACTGGCGCTTGCTGGGTTGCCCTTCTTAATAAAGCATGAATACGAGCCATCAACTCTCGTAGATTAAATGGCTTCATCATGTAATCATCAGCGGCAAGTTCAAGACCTAAAATACGATCCGTTTCATCTCCCTTACCTGTCAACATCATGATAGGCATGGAAAAACGCTCACGTACTTCTCTGGCTAACTGTAACCCATCTTCATCCTGTAGGTACAAATCCATCAAGATAAGGTCAACCTGAACCTTATCCAGATAGCCCCACATGCCAATGCCATTTTCAACCGCGAATGCGTTATAGCCTTTTTGCAAAAAAGCATCGCAAAGCAATTGGCGAATATCCTGATCGTCATCGACGATTAATAAGGTTTTTTTATTTTGCTCTGTCATTATCTAAGTCGAAGTCCACTTTTCATGATGAAGATGAAATGAGCCAGTCGGCACAAAGTGTTACAAGCTGCATGCTAGCAATATCATGCTAAAGTTAATATAAAATTAACAGATGAAAAATCCTAACAACGAATACTTAATCAAATAATCCGCTCTAACGGAGAGTCAACGTGACACATAACATCCTGCATCTAAGCGGCGACAATAACGATCAATGGCTTTTGGTACATCAGGATGAGCTTATCTTAGAGGCCTTACTTGAGCATGGTGTCGCTATTAAGCAGGCCTGCACAAATGGCGTCTGCGGAGTCTGTTTAACCCCGTTACTAAAAGGAGAAATAGATTACGCAGATAGAATTCCCCGCGGTCTCAATGAAAAAGAAAAACAAAACGGCTACTTTCTCCCTTGCATTGCCAAATGCAAAACAGCGATTCGTATTGGGCCGCCTAAAGTGAAACTGCGTTAGAGCACAAAAAAAGTTATCATGGGCACAGCATCACAACGAGTGTCCCTATGTTTATCAAACTACCCATTTATCAGCTGATCCCAGATCTAAAACGCCAACTAGAGCAACACCACCAAGCCATTTTAGAAGCCGCACCCGGCGCAGGTAAAACCACGGTTGTTCCAATTGAGCTGATGGGTGAAGCATGGTGTAAAGATCGCAAAATCATCATGTTAGAACCAAGACGATTAGCTGCTAAAACCGCAGCCAAGCGCCTCGCTGATACATTACAAGAACCACTCGGTAAACGCATAGGTTATCGTATTCGTCATGAAGGAAAAGAAAGTAAAGAAACCCAAGTACTCGTCGTCACCGAAGGGGTATTAACCCGTATGCTACATGACGACCCGAGTTTAGAAGAGGTTGCTTTAGTTATCTTTGATGAATTCCACGAACGAAACCTGCACTCAGATTTAGCCTTTGCCCTGTGTTTACAGGCAAGAGACTTATACCGCGACGAGAACCCACTCAAATTATTAGTCATGTCAGCGACACTCGACACTGACTTACTCGAAGAAAGGCTTGGCTGTGCGACATTAACCAGCCAAGGACGAAGCTTCCCCGTCGCTACCCATTACTCCAATAAATCTCTGCAAGCCTTCCAAGTAATAGATGAAGTCATACGCTTAACTTGCCAAGCCTATCGAGAAGAACCGGGCAGCATTTTGGTCTTTCTACCTGGTCAAAAAGAAATTCGTCAGGCTGCTAACCTGCTTCAACAACAGTTAGGTCATGAAGCTCATTTAAATATCTTGCCTTTATATGGCGAACTTAGTTTAAAAGAACAAGAAGCGGTAATTCTTCCTGCCACAGCCCCTGCTCGCAAGATAGTACTCGCGACAGCCATAGCCCAAACCAGTTTAACCATAGAGGGCATCCGTGTTGTAGTAGATGGGGGCTTAAGCCGAGAAGCACGCTTTGATGCCAATACCGCCACCACACGACTCCATACACGCCGGGCAACGCAAGCTGAAACCACCCAGCGTATGGGACGGGCAGGCCGAACTGAAGACGGTGTTTGCTACCGTTGGTGGAGCGAAGGCCAGCAACATCAACTCGCCCCTCAAGCCCAACCACAGATTGAAATCAGTGACCTTAGTACTCTGGTGATGGATCTAGCCAAATGGGGAGTGCAAGAACGTTTAGAACTCGATTGGATAACACCACCACTCAATAGCCACTGGCAGCAAGCTCTCGACATACTGACTAGCCTAAATGCCCTAAAAACCCAGCAGCCGCTGCAACTAAGCGCTATTGGAGAGCAAATGAGTAACTTGGGCATAGCACCACGTTTAGCAAGAATACTGATCGAAGGAAAGCAAAGAAATAACACTAAAATAGCCAGTAATATTTGCGCTATTTTGTCCGAAGGTGACCCCTTTTCTCAACATCACAGTGACCTCACCGACCGGCTTCGTTGGCTAGAAGGTCACCACAACGTCCAAAGTAAGCGACCAAAACAGAGCTACCTGAAGGCCCAGCAGCAATGGCAAAAACGCAGCCTACAATTAACAGATCAAGTGGAAACTTCTGCCAATAATACAAACTCTATAGAGCCGCTATTAATCAGCGCTTTCGCTGATCGTATGGGACAAAGAATCACCCAAGACCACGAAAAGGTCCGCTACAAACTTGCTAATGGTCGCATGGCAAGCCTTAATTCCCAAGATCCTTGCGCGCAAAGTGAGTGGCTTATCGCTCTAGATATTGGCGGACATCACGGACAAAACGAAGACCGTATTTTTCTCGCCTATCCGATTAAACTCAATAGCCTTATAAACGACTTCCCTGAATTAGTAAGCGTCAAACAGCATCTTGCTTGGTCAAAGAAAGACGCTCGACTATTGAGTGAATCACAACGCTGGGTTGGTAGGCTGTGTATCGATAAAAAAAGAAACACAGTGCCTTCCGAAGAAGACATCAGCCAAGCTGTTTGCCAATATATTCGGCAAGAAGGTCTATCGGTTTTACCTTGGAATGACATGAGTAAACAACTAAGAGCACGTCTTCAATTTGCTTATCAAAATGATATGAACAACTCATGGCCCAACTGCTCTGATGAAACGCTATTAGCCCAACTAGAGCAATGGTTAGCCCCTTACCTTGGTAAAGTCACTAATCAACAAATGATGAACAAATTGCCATTAGCCGATATCTTACTGAACCAACTAGATTGGAGCCAACAGCAAACTCTCAATCAAAAAGTACCAGCACGAATCGAAGTACCCTCAGGATCAACTCATGCTATTGATTACTGCGCACAACCACCCACTCTAAGTGTAAAGCTACAAGAAATGTTTGGCTGCACCACCAGTCCAGTTTTCTTAAATCAACGCATACGTATTGAATTGCTGTCACCGGGAAAAAGACCTCTTGCTGTCACCCAAGATCTGGCCTTCTTTTGGCGTGAAGCCTACCCAGAAGTGCGTAAAGAAATACGTGGTCGTTACCCAAAACACCCTTGGCCCGAAGATCCTATGAAGGCTCAGGCCACAGCAAAAACCAACCGAGCATTAAGGTCTTCTTAATCAAGAGCCTCTTAATTGCGCAAGGGCTTGTTCCGTTATTCGATTACTCAATGGCGTATTTTTCTTATGGGTCGGCGCCCAGCCCATAATAAAACGGTGAAAATCAGCCCAAGCAATGACAAATAAGCCCTGCCATTCTTCTATGACTTCCTGCGCAAATGACTGAGATTCTCCTTCGGCCATCAACGCCCTTCCTAATTCAGCAAAATAATGATCCAACAAATAACTCAGGTTTTCTTCCAATTCATATTCACCCAAAGCACTCCCCAACAAGTAGGCTAAATCCTGAACTCCAACGCCGCCCCCCACATACTGAAAATCAACCGCCGCCACCTGATCATCAACAAATGAAAAGCAGAAATTAGCGACTTTTGCATCGCCATGAACCATCGTTTTAAAGCGAGCTTGATCAAGACACTTAGACAAAACCGAGGCTGAAGATTTCAGTTCACCCTCCGGCATGACTGTCCACTCTTCTTGGCGAGTATCAAGATGCCAATAGGTGCCTTTCTCCCAAAGACCATTTGGCCAATCTAGTGGCGGATCTTGATGAATAAAACCTGCATGGAAGGCAGCTAACCAATTAATACAGGAAATTAAATGGTCTCTGTTATTAACATCGTATCGATTGGAATAGCCAGCAGCGTCTAGATCTTCTAATAAGATTAATCGTTGACCTGATTGCTCATCATGAAAATTTCCATAACAAAGTGCAACACGGGCCGACACATGACAACGGGAAGCCCAACTCCGATACCAGGCTTGCTCTACCGCATAGGAACGGACTTTACGTTGATGGGCATGATCAGACTGCCATCCCCTAGGGTGCTCAACGTCTAAAGGTATTGAGCAATGCTTAGCAATAACAAAAGAGGCGACAGGACTTTCGGTTAATGAATAACGAGCAATTTCACCGTAACCACTCCACAAAGACTGAATTACTTCATGTCGCTTAACAGTATTCGCCTTGCATTGGCGCTTAATAAAAATCTCAGGTGTCATAAAACGGCTTACACTAAGTTAACAAAAAGGCAGAATTTCAGGTACTTAGACAGTAAGAGAAATACTTGTCGTTTTACAAACCTTTCTTATCTCGTAAAGAATAAATAATCTTTGAACCATAACGAACTTCTAATCCCTCTCTCTGGGACTTTTTTAACCCTTTGACAACCAAAGAATATGAGTTATCAACCATTCTTTCTATTTCTCCCATCGGCAGAGAATTATCCAACACCACCGTATTCCAGTGACGCTTATTCATATGATAACCGGCTTGAACACAGGGAAAGATATCTCTCAATTGCACCGCCTCATCAGGATCACACTTCAGATTTAGACAAAAATTTCCATTACGAACCATGAATAAAGCAAACATCTTACCTTGAACCTTAAATACTAAAGGCTCTGGACCAAATGGATAAGACTCCTCTGCTTCAGGCTTAGATAATAAATAATTTTTCATCCTCAGACCCAGCATAAATAACCCCTTCTAAAAACAACTAGCCTATAACATAAAGCATGTCTGGACTTTCCTCCAAACGGAAAAACCTGACAGGATAACCTATCAGGCCCTCTTAATATAAAGCTTTATGATGCTTATTCTCTTGTGGGATTACCACCGGAGATGGCGAGCGCCTGCGGCGAATAAAGGGCCACTTCTGAGTCCATTGGATAATGTAATGTATATACCATTG